>JADFHF010000095.1 GCA_022567305.1 Bacteroidota bacterium
TCTTTCACTACGTCGAAGGCTGGTATAATCCGAGCAGACGCCACTCCTCGATCGGAACGATCTCACCCGTTATCTTTGAAAATCAATACCACGAATCACCAAGCCGTTAACTGTCCACTGAAGCGGGTCAACTCCAACTCCAGTAGAGTCGCACGGCTGAGGCTCTGATCCGTAACGAATAGAGGAGCTAGTAATGGCTACCGTCAGACAACTCTTAAGGATTAAAGGATACAAAATCTGGTCAGTTGCCCCACGGGCGACTGTCTATGAGGCATTGGAAGTAATGTCTGAGAAAGATGTAGGAGCGTTGTTGGTTATAGACGAAGGGAATCTAGTGGGCGTCTTCTCGGAACGGGATTACGCCCGCAAACTAATCCTTCAGGGAAGGTTTTCTAAGAATACAACTGTTGCCGAACTGATGACTCATGAAGTCCACCACGTAGAGCCTCAAAGTACTATTGAAGAGTGTATGGCATTGATGACAGCTAAGCGCATCCGCCATTTACCGGTCTTAGAAAAGGAACGGTTGATAGGAATCGTGACTATCGGCGACGTGGTTAAGCAAATCATCTCAGATCAGGAATTTACTATTCAGCAACTAGGGACGTACATCACAGGAGGGCGCTAGGAATGCTTGGGGTGATCTCGTTGCACGTAGTGAATACTGGCTTTTGTGTTCGGAGGCATTGCTGAATTGATGCTCGTTTCTTTTAGCCCCGCAAAGAAAGACAGAGGGAAGAAGCGAGTCGAACTGTTATAAAAGATACCCTGTTAATTAGTACACAATCCGCTCTACCGACGTCCGTCGTATAATCCGATCGCGTTTGTCGTAGATGCGGGTTGTTCTCATGTCTGCGTGATTCGCAAGGTTGGCCGCTTCTTCGAGCGTACCACCGGTTTCGAGGAATCTCGTAATGCCCGTTGCTCTGCAGACATGATTACTGATCCAGTCTGGCAGTTCGGCTTTCTTCGCCCGACGCTTAATCATGTCGAGAGCATTTTGTTCAAACAGTCGCGTGCCGGACATCTGTTTGTGAGGCATGGATCGGAATAGAGGAGAGTTCTTCTCCTCCCAGATTCCAGCGGCGTCCAGATACTCGTGCATGTAACCCTCGAGAACATGATTGGCTGGCACAAGGTGGAGCTTGCCGGCTTTCTCGTGGAGACGACATACCCACATATCGTTTTCTTCGTAGTAGTCGCGCACGCGCATTCGGGCGGCCGCTCCGATACGAGCAACCGTATAGAGCATGAGCCCGATCAGTGCGCGATCGCGCAGACCGATGAGCGCGCTTGTGTCGATGGAATCAAGAAGCGTGCGCACTTGCGTTGGGGAGAGAGCTCTCGTTGTTCCTTCCCGGGCGCTGAACCGAGGAGGCTTGACGTCGAGCGCCGGATTGCCAGCAGAAAGAACTCCTTTCTCGACCAGAAACCCGAAGAGCATCCGGAGCGCGCTGATGTATTGCTGTTTGCTGCGCGGCGAAGAGGGAAGCTGCTTGATAAAAGCAGCAACCATGAACGGCTGAATATCACCGAGCGTCGTTCCCGCTCGTCGCACGTCCAGCCATTCGAAGAAATCCCGAACCGCTCGAGCGTAGGCTCGGCGCGTGTTCGCGTTCTCGATCGATGCCGTGAAGAAGTTGATGAATGCGCCCTGCGCTTTCTGTCCTTCTTCGGAGATGATCCGGGGCAGGACGAATCCTTCACGGATAGTCAAAGATGTGTTCTTTTTGGGTTCCATTTCGCCTTTCATAGAAGGAAAATGACAGACGTCCTTTAGTATGTGATAACGTCTTTTATCACATACTAATATACTACTTAAATCACATCCAATGAAGGGGTGATCTGTGGATAAAATTCTCTTCCTCTGTCGAGATCCAAATCTCTGCGAGGCTGGGTACGAGTTGGCGCAAGAACCCACGTTCCTGTCAGCCGTTACCCGACCACACATAATAGTTACAATTCCACTATAGCTAGACCCCTGGATTTCAACAGAGTCCGGCCCATAGAACGGCTGAGATCGACAACTAGGAGGATGCCCCATGCCCATTACTGATAGCGAGAAGGCCCGACGCAGAGCCCTGCTTAAAACCCACTATGACGTTGAGAACAACCACGACATCAATGGTATTATGGCGACCTTCTCACCCGACGGTGAGCTGCTTTACAACGGAACCCCGTTCGCGGACCCGCAGAGTATTCGGTATGCGCATAGGCTTATGGGTTATTCTGGCGCGGACGGCGCTTTTGAAGACATTCACCACTATATCGACGGAGAACATTTCACAGACGACGAAATCATCGTCGAGGGACGCCTATGCGGCAAACATGTCGGTGAATTCCAAGGCATTGAAGCCACGGGCCGCAACGTCGAACTGCCGTACGTCGCCTTTTATCACTTCGACAAAACCGACAAACTCATCTCCGAACGCATAGTTATGAACCTCGGGGTGCTTGTCGCTTCGGGGTAGTCATGACCCTGTCCTGAGAAAGTGGACAGACAATTACGCGTACATCGCTCTCTCTGACCTGCACCCCAAAGGTAGACACGTTCTAACATTAGAGATTGCTTACAAGAGAGATCTCCGTGTGTCTGTTTTCCCGAGCGAATTCTGTCGGGGTTTGGTTGTTGAGCGAACTGTGCGGTCGGAGATTATTGTACTCGTTACGCCACGTTTCAATTTTCCGGCGCGCGTCATCGATCGAAGTAAACCAGTGAAGGTTTAGACATTCCATTCTCAGGCTCCCGTTGAATGATTCAATGTAGGCATTGTCGGTCGGTTTACCCGGCCTCGAATAGTCGATTCTGACACCGTTGTCATAGGCCCACCGGTCGAAGGCTTTTGACGTAAACTCCGTGCCGTTATCAACAAAGATGACTTCTGGGAGGCCGCGTAAAAGAGCCAGTCGATCAAGTACCCGGACGACTCGGTGCCCCGTCAGCGACACATCGACCTCGATGGCGGGGCATTCTCGGCTAAAGTTATCGACTAACGTAAGACAGCGGAATCGTCGCCCATTCGAGAGCTCATCATGGATAAAGTCCATTGACCAGAACTCGTTCAGCGCCGTAGGAGCAGCTCTCGCGACACGCAGCACGGCTGCTCTTCTCTTTCTTGTCTTTGTGCGCAAACTGAGGCCCTCTTCCAGATAAATCTTCTGTACCGTCTTGTGGTTCACCTTCCAGCCTTCACGTTTGAGCATGATGTGGAGGCGTCGGTATCCGTAGCGCAGATGTCTTTTGGCCAGGTCCCTGAGACGTATCCTGAGCAGCGTCCAGTCTTTCGGACTCGGCTTTTTGTACCACGTTGAACGAGCAAGTGCCGCCAGCCCACACGCCCGTTGGGTGCTGATCTCAAAGCCCACCATAAAAAAGTCAACGAGTTCACGTTTCTGAGCTGGCTTTAGAGCTTTTTTTCAATGACTTCCTTGAGCATATGCTTGTCGAGCGTCAGATCTGCGACCAGCACCTTGAGCCGTTTGTTTTCCTTCTCGAGTTGTTTGAGACGGCGAAGCTCTGCGATCCCCATCCCGTCATACTTACGGCGCCATCGGTAGAATGTGTTTTGGCTGACGCCGAGCTCGCGGCAAATCTCCGCAGCCGTCTTTCCGGACTCGGCCTGGCGCAATGCGTAGGCTATCTGTTCCTCTGTAAATCGTCTTCTTTTCATGGGTCCCTCCAAGGGATTTGAGAGACCTCAATTGTAACAAAATCCTCACTTAGCGTGTGTCCACTTTCAGGGGGTCAGATCAATAGTCATGCCAAGAACAACACCAGCTTATCCTCGAGAATTCAAAACTCAGGTCCTCGAGCTTGCCCGTTCGGGTTGATCCCTTTCAGCATTGGCCCGAGAGTTTGAACCGTCGTTGAAAACGATTCGCAACTGGTTCAGATCAAGGCCGTACACAAGCGAAGCAAACGGCATCACTTGGAAGTGATAAATGCCTCGAACCGCTAGCGGATGATTGCGCCTTACAAGGATTGATTGAAGGTCACGAGAGAGACGATCCTCTGCGTAGAACAGGCCGT
>JADFHF010000096.1 GCA_022567305.1 Bacteroidota bacterium
ATGTTTTCTTACATTTCAGGAATCAACATCAATAGCATGTTGAAGGGAAGCATTCTCGCGCTCTTTCTCATTTCATTCCTGATGATCTTCGCGCTCAGAAGCTTCAGGCTCGGAATGATCAGTTTCATACCGAATCTGCTTCCGGCAATCGTGGCGTTCGGTGTCTGGGCCGTCATAGATGGAACGGTCAACATGGGTCTTTCAATTGTCATCGGTATGACGATGGGAATCGTAGTTGATGATTCTATTCATTTTTTAAGCAAGTACCGTCGTGCGCGCTTGGAAAAAGGAATGGATGCAGAAGACGCTGTTCGATACGCTTATTCTACAGTCGGTCGAGCACTCGTCGTCACGTCGATCATACTTGTTGCCGGGTTTGGCATCTTGTCCACGTCAGCCTTCGGAATGAACTCAGACATGGGAATGATGACAGCCATCACGATAGCTCTGGCGCTTGCCATCGACCTGTTTGTGCTGCCTCCGATTCTGATCTGGCTGGACGGAAAGGCCGTAAAGTCGAAAGCTGAGTCTTTCACAAATGAAACACGTGCTCGCCAGCTCGAGCCATCGCCGGTAACAGTGTCCAGCGACGGGCAAACCAGCACAAGTTGAACCAATAACTCCTAACACGGCACGGAACCATGAATTACCCACTGAAGAGCACCCATTGGAAGCGCGTTGTAATCGCGCTCATATTCGTACCATTTCTGGCCCAAACCGTGCGCGCTCAAACCGATGATGAATCGGCCGCCGCCCGCGGATTGGAAATCGCAGAGGAAGCTGACCGAAGAGACCTGGGCTGGGAAGACTCAGTGACCGAGCTCACCATGACTCTTCGCAATGCACACGGACAGGAATCGACCCGAAAGCTTCGCACGAAGACGCTCGAAACGAAAGATGATGGTGACAAGTCACTGAACATTTTCGACGAGCCGCGCGACATACAGGGAACAGCGTTCCTGTCATTCACGCATGCTCTGGAGCCCGATGATCAGTGGCTTTATCTACCCTCATTGAAGCGCGTGAAACGGATCTCCTCGTCGAACAAAAGCGGTCCGTTCATGGGTAGCGAATTTGCCTATGAGGACATCTCATCTCAGGAAGTTGAGAAATACACATACCGCTTTCTGGAAGAGACAGAGCTGGACGGACAGAAGGCCTATAAAGTGGAACAGATTCCTGTCTACGCGAAATCGGGGTACACCAGGATCGTCGTCTGGTACGACGCGGCCGAGTATCGACGCATTCGCGCCGACTACTACGATCGCAAGGCAGAACTCCTGAAAACACTGCGCTGGCTCGACTTCAAGTTGTATCTGGGCCAGTATTGGCGGGCTCACCGAATGGAGATGGAAAATCGCCAAACGGGAAAGAGCACCACGCTCACGTTCTCAGAATACTCCTTCAAGAATGGATTCTCGGATCGCGATTTCGATCAGAACAGTCTGAAGAGGGCGCGGTGAGGAGCGTCTTCAACATCACTCACTGGCTTCGGCGGTTTGCGCTCTACGGAATAATCGCCGGAGCATTCTCCGCGTTGGCGCCCATGGACGGGGCTGCCCAGCAGGCCGTGACTGGTAAAATTGGATTTGAATTACGCGGCTTTGCCAAGGCCCCTGCATTCGAGGATCAAGCTCGCCACAGTGCCTCCGTCTTTTTCCAACCCGAGTTTTTTGTCGATTGGGCCGAAGGATCTCATCGAATCGTAGTCAGTCCCTTCGTCAGGCTTGACGCCAACGATTCTAACCGATCGCATTTCGATATTCGTGAAGCATACTGGCAGTGGTACGGTCACTCTCTGGAGATTCGGGCCGGATTCGCTCGGGTTTTCTGGGGCGTCACGGAGACGCGGCATCTGGTGGATATCATCAATCAGACAGATGGAATTGAAGGTCCAGACGGCGAGGTGAAGCTGGGGCAGCCCATGTTCCAGGCTACATGGATCACTGATTTCGGAACCTTTGAGGCTTTTGTGATGCCCTTTTTCAGAGAACGGACGTTTCCGGGGTCGGATGGACGACTTCGTCCGCTGATTCCTGTAGGCGTCGATCATCGCATTCGTCACGAACGGATCGACCTGGCAGTTCGATATTCGCGCTACTTCGGCTCCATTGATTTCGGGATTTCAGGATTCTGGGGAACGTCTCGCGAACCGATCCTTGCCTTCGATCCCACTGAAGCAGATCTGAATGCGGAATATCCGACGATCGGGCAGGTCGGTCTGGACGCTCAATGGACATCAGGCTCGTGGCTCACCAAACTGGAGGCCATTTATCGATCCGGATATGGTAGCGACTTCGCGGCTCTTGTATCCGGTATTGAATACACATTTGCTAACGTGAACGATTCCGGAATCGACGTAGGCCTTCTGGCAGAATTCCATTTGGACGGGCGTAGCGATATTCTGTTGGCCGGGCAGCCTTTTCAGACTACACCCTTTGACGACGATATCTTCGGTGGTGTGCGTCTGGCGCTCAATGATGTTCAGAGCACTTCCGTACTCGCCGGTGCGGTGGTTGATCGCGGATCAGGGGAGACGGCGGTTTTCATTGAAGCATCTAGACGGCTGGGAAGCCGTATGACCGCGGACATCGAAATCCGCTCATTCAACCATACCGACACGGCAAGCCCTCTCTACTTTTTCCGCGATGACGCCTATGCTCAGCTCCAGATTTCGTATTTTTTCTAGCCTGATTGAAGTTTCGCATTGCCGACTCTAAATATGTCGGGAACTCCTTTCAGTCCAACGCATTGCAGGGCGCTGGTCGAAAAGACCACTCTCACTCGGCGATCGCGCGTAGGCGCCAGCATATCTGATCGTCAAATCCCCGAGTACTCCATTTATTTTCTTACCCGTCGGTGGCGCGCGCCGAGGGTCTAAACTACGTCTCGCCCGGGCAATACATGCCCTATCAAGGCGAATGCATTCTAGTTCCATACAAATTGAATTCATTTAATGATTTGGGGCTCATTGAGCCCCTTCGTCGTGCCGTTGCAGCCGAAGGCTACACGACGCCGACTCCAGTCCAGGCTCACGCCATCCCGCCCGCGCTCCTTGGACTCGATATTTTGGGCGTTGCTCAGACGGGTACCGGCAAGACGGCCGCCTTCACTCTTCCCATTCTCCAGCGTCTTAAAGAGACGAACCTACGTCCCGATCGAAATTGTGCGCGAGCACTCATCCTCACGCCTACTCGCGAGTTGGCCATTCAGATTGGGGAGAGCATTCACACGTACGGTCGTCATCTTGGACAGCACTACACGATTGTTTACGGCGGCGTGAGTCAGCGACCTCAGGTGTCAAGAATGCGCCGCGGTGTTGACATCCTGATCGCCACACCGGGAAGGCTGCTCGACCTCATGAACCAGGGATACATTTACCTTGACCAGGTAGAAACTTTCGTTCTGGACGAAGCTGATCGAATGTTGGATATGGGCTTTATCCATGACGTTCGAATAATCGTTGCAGAGTTGCCGCAGGAAAGACAAACTCTGTTCTTCTCGGCAACCATGCCGTCAGCCATTGTAAGCCTCGCTGAGCAGATACTCTCTAATTACGAACATATCGATATTAGACCGGCTGCAAAGACAGTAGACCGCGTGGAACAGCGTGTTCTTTTCGTCGAGAAGAGCAAGAAACGGAAACTCCTGTGCGAACTGTTCGATGATTCTGAGATTGATCGGGCAATCGTTTTCACCCGGACAAAACATGGCGCAAACCGCGTGGCCAAGTTTCTTGGACAACGCGGTGTGAGATGTAACGCGATCCACGGTGACAAGTCTCAAACGGCTAGACAGAGAGCGTTATCCGAGTTCAAGTCAGGTAGACTTCGAGCATTGATTGCAACCGACATCGCCTCAAGAGGGATTGACGTCGATGACGTATCACACGTCATCAACTTTGACCTGCCTACCGAGCCCGAAAGCTACGTACACCGGATTGGGCGGACCGCGCGAGCCGGCGCCAACGGCATTGCACTCTCCTTC
>JADFHF010000018.1 GCA_022567305.1 Bacteroidota bacterium
CGATGAAAACAGGGCGTGCGATTTTCATCTCTGGAAACGCTCGGCCTGTTTTGCTCAAACTTAAACCTTACTTCAAACGAAGAAAGCTTCGGCGCCGGTCGGAGCTTCCCGTTCCTGTTGCCCGTGACGGCATGGAAGTCACACCCGTTGAGTACATAAAATTGCAGAGGAAGGCCGAGGTTACTCGTCCACTGCCCGCTCTGCAGGATGATATAATCAATCGTAATGACGCAGACGAAACCGCTCTGCCACGTATAGCAACGGTAGGCCTTACTGGGAGCGCGGCGAAAGTGTAATGAAGGACGCGATTCTCATAGACCAGATTTCTACAGCCGAGCTCCGGGAGCTATTTCGGGGCATCGTTCAGCAGGAGAATGAAGAGCTCCGAAAAGAGGTGGCTCTGTTAAGAGAGGAGATTCGTCTCGGTCGCAGGGTTATAACACATAGACAGGCCATTCATTATTTCGATTCAAGAGTTACGTCTGAAACGATTCTCGAATATATCTGGTGGTGCGGATTACCCGCGAGCAAACGAGGCCGCCTGTGGTTCATCCAAATCGAAGATTTGTATGACTGGTTGCTTGGGAAAATAGGTTTTGAATCGGCGAAGACGACAGGCATTAAGAGGATTAGTCCACCCAGACACCTTCGCAACGTGAATGCCAGATCAAGTTCTGGTCACAGCCGGTTAGCTCGGCATGGAGAAAAGGAATCGGTTCCTACCGACGCGAGAGAGTTAAACGCGCAAAAAAATCGTCATCACTAGCGTCACCAGTAGACAATTGATAAAGCGCAAAGTTCTATTTATATAGAACTTAGCGCTTGAGCATTGCGGAGAGGGAGGGATTCGAACCCTCGGTACCCTGTTGAGAGTACGCTGGTTTAGCAAACCAGTGGTTTCAGCCACTCACCCACCTCTCCGAGATAGCTGAAATGCGGGCCATAAATATAAACTTTTTACCGAATATCAAGCCGTCGGTTGCTCAAATCTCCTAAAAAACCCTACGTCGACGCGAGGGCGTCAGCGCCGCTCGTGATTTCGATCAGCTCTCTCGTGATCGCATCCTGGCGAGCGCGGTTATAGGTGAGCTTGAGGTTATTCAGCATTTCGTCGGCATTCGTCGTCGCGCTGTCCATGGCCACCATGCGCGCGCCCTGTTCCGCGGCATAGGACTCCAGAAGTGCACGCCAAACTATATATCCGAGATAGAGCGGTATCAATGCATCCAGCGTCGAGCGGGCATCCGGTTCGAAAATAAAATCGACGGCGCGCCCCTCTTTCAACTCGGCCTGGTGTCCGACCTGCGTTTCCATGACTGGCGTCATGAACTGCTCGCTCGGAATCGGGAGGAACGGCTCGACAATGCGGTTCTGAGAAATAGTGTTTTTGAACTCATTGTAAATGATATGAACGTCGTCCCATTTCTTCTCCTCATACCCTTCGCGCGCCAGCTGGCTTACCTGATGGGCGGTATCAAACGTGAGGTTATCGAATATTCCCCTGAAATCACCAACCAGGGAAAATCCGCGCTTCCCAAAGTACTTGTGACTTTTACGGCCAACGCAAAGAAGATGCAGCGAACCCGCATCCTGATGACTCTGATAACGCTCCCGGATGGTCTGCTCAGTCAGTTTGATGATATTCGAGTTGAAAGCTCCCGCTAGTCCTCGATCCGCCGCAATTACGACAAGCAACACGGCGTTGGTTTCGTTCCGAGGGTGAAACAGTGGATGCGAAAGTGGATCCAACTGACTTTTCAGGCGATTGGTGATCTCTCCAATCTTGTACGCATACGGACGGGTCTGAAAAATATTTTCCTGCGCCCGGCGCAGCTTCGCGGCAGCAACCATCTTCATCGCACGGGTCACCTGCTGGGTGTTTTTAACCGATGCGATTCGATCCCGAATATCTCTAAGGCTTGCCATAGCGATGCGATTACACCGTTTCTCTCTTAGTTACAAGTAACTCAACTCTCCTCCGTGTAAACAAGGACCATTTCTTCAGCTTCTTTGGCCAGAAGCTCTGCCACTTCATCCGACATCGCGCCGGTGTCGGCAATGGATTTCATCTGATCGCCGTGCTTCAGGTGCAATCGTTCGATGAATTCTATTTCGAATTCGGAAATACGATTTACGGGTACTTGGTCGAGCAATCCGTGGGTAGTAACATAAATAATGGCGACTTGGTTTTCGACTGAAACCGGTACGTACTGTCCCTGCTTCAGGATCTCCACCAGGCGTTCTCCTCTTCTGAGTTGCCGCTGCGTGGCCGGGTCCAAATCGGATCCGAACTTTGAAAACGCTTCCAGCTCGCGAAACTGGGCGAGATCGATTCGAAGTGTTCCCGCTACTTTCTTCATCGCCTTGATCTGCGCGTTCCCGCCGACTCGGCTCACCGAGATGCCAACGTTAACGGCCGGGCGAACACCCGCGTTAAAGAGTCCCGGCTCCAGGTAAATCTGTCCGTCCGTAATGGAGATCACGTTGGTCGGAATGTACGCAGATACGTCACCGGCCTGCGTCTCGATCACCGGCAGCGCCGTAAGTGACCCACCTCCCTTAACTTTTCCCTCCAAACACTCGGGAATATCATTCATCTTCTGCGCCACTTCGTCACTTCCAATCACCTTGGCAGCGCGCTCCAAAAGGCGGGAGTGGAGATAGAACACGTCTCCAGGGTAGGCTTCACGTCCGGGAGGACGTCTCAAAAGCAGCGACACCTGTCGATAAGCCACCGCCTGCTTCGACAAATCGTCGTAGATGACGAGGGCATGGCGTCCGGTATCGCGGTATAGTTCTCCGATACATGCGCCCGCGTACGGGGCGATAAACTGAAGCGGTGCCGGAGACGAGGCTGACGCATTGACGATGACGGTGTATTCCATGGCGCCGTGCTCTTCCAGCGTCTTCTTTACCAGTGCGACGGTCGAATTCTTCTGCCCAATTGCTACATAAATGCAGAACACCGGCTTGTCCGTTTCGTGCGTCGACTTCTGATTGATGATCGTGTCAATCAGAAGAGCGGTTTTACCGGTCTGGCGGTCTCCGATAACGAGCTCGCGTTGTCCACGGCCGATCGGCGTCATCGAATCGATCGCCTTGATTCCGGTCTGGAGGGGTTCTGACACCGGTTCGCGGTACACCACAGACGGAGCTTTTCGCTCGAGCGGCATTTCGTAGATTTCTCCTGAAATCGGACCCTGTCCGTCCATGGGTCGACCCAAGCCATCGACTACTCGACCGAGCATTTTTTCAGAAACCGGGATCGATGCGATCCGATTCGTGCGTCGAACCTCATCTCCTTCCTTGACTTCATCGACCTCGCCGAACAGCACGGCCCCAACGTTGTCTTCTTCCAGGTTCAATACCATTCCGGTGACGCCGCTCGAAGGGAAATCGATCAGCTCGCCGGCCTGTACTTTCGACAAACCATAGATCCGGGCGATACCGTCTCCAACCTGGAGTACGGTGCCCACTTCATACACATCTGTTCCAGCCTCAAATCCGCCTAGCTCGCGCTTGAGAACTGCCGTGACTTCATCCGGTCGAATTGCCGTTGCCATCTGGTACCTTCGTTTAACCTTTCCTTCTTAGTTGCCTAAATCTTTTCCTAGTTCGTTGCTCAAGTGACTGCCTAGTTCAGAGAAAGGTGGCCGGTCTCGAGTCTTTCCCTCAGCGACTGAAGCTGGTTTGAAAAACTACCATCATAAACCGTGTCCCCTATTCGAACGACCAGACCTCCCATCAGGGATGCATCGACGGACGATTCAAGCCGAACGCTCTTCTGAATCATCCCCTCAATCGTTGCAATCAATTCCTTCTCTTCTTCCTCCCCCATCGCTCGGGCCGCTCGAACCGAGACGTTGACCACTCCTCGTTGCTCATCGCGAAGCGCCATATAGGCGCTCACGACTTCTAGAAGGGCGTACTCTCGCCGTTTATCAACCATGAGCAGCAAGAACTGAAGTGTCGTTTTTTCTACGCGCTCACCGAACAATTCGCTGACTACGGATGCCTTCTTCTCTCTCGATATCACCGGGGATTGGAAGAACTGCAAGAGTTCGCGGGACGCGTTCAGACTTTCACGAATCAATGCCACGTCGTCGTCAACCTGTTCAATGATTCCGAGTCCGTCGGCTTCTTCTTTCAGGGCCTTCGCATATCGTCGGGCTATGAGGACGTCACTCATTTTCTATTCTCGCCCCGCTAATTCTTAGAAAGCGTGCTTAGAAAATCAGCGACAATCTTCTTTTGCCGTGATTCATCCAGATTCTCATTCAGGATCTTTTCGGCTGCGTTGATCGCGAGATCAGCCACTTCCAGGCGGAGGGAGTCCAGTGCGGAATCTCTTTCGCGTTCGATCTCCTGCTTCGCCTGTTCCTGTAGAGTCAGAATTTGCGTTTTCGTGTTTGCTATTTCTTCGCTTCGCAAACGGTCGGCTGCTTCTCGGGCCTCGCGGATCAGACGTTGCCCTTCTGCTTCGGCCTCTTTTCTAGCCTTTGTGTTGTCTGCCTGAAGCTTTTTGGCTTCCGACAAGGCACGATCGGCCTGTTCCATCGACTCTGTGATCCGTTCTTCGCGCTCCGCGAGAGCGGTGGTAATCGGTCCCCAGGCATATTTTTTCAGAACAAAGAGAAGCGCCAAAAAGGTAAAAGTAATCCATACGATCAGTCCAAGATTGGGCGCCAAAAGATCGGCTGCTATCAGCGGATTCATCTGTTCTTACCGTAGTTCGAATGAAGAAATCGTTCGGGCAATATTTTTTTCAGAAATATTTTCAGAATTTTTTTCCAGAATGGTGTCTTCCAGAATGGCGCCTAGAAACAGACTGGCCTTCCTGCTGGATGAGCCAACAGGTCATCTATTAATCTACGAGCCTGCCTTCACCTATTTGAACACAAGAATGATGCAGATAACCAGGCCGAAGAGTGCAACGCCCTCAATAAGGGCAGCTGCAATAATCATCGTACCACGGATATCTCCGGTTGCCTCAGGCTGACGAGCGATGCCGGCCATTGCGGGACCTGCTAGATGACCGATACCGATACCTGCGCCAAGAGCTACGAGCCCCGCGCCAAGACCAGCACCTAAATATGCCAATGCTGTGGGATCCATAAGACGTAAATGTTTTCGTTAATGATTTCGAGTTAGGAGTGAATGTTATGCGTCATGATGTCAGGGATTCAACCGGAACCGCCGCTTCGACCAGCCGACCGAGATCGGATTCCCGATGATCCGGGACATGTTGATGATGCTCCTCAACCGCCATATTGATAAACAGCGCCGAAAGCATCGTGAAAACGTAGGCCTGAATGGTTGCTATCAGAAGTTCAAGCAAATTGATAAACAGCGCGAAGCCGACGCTGATCGGCACAACGCCGAAACCGACAATCGGACCAAACAAATTCGTGAAAGCAAAGATGAGTCCGATCAGGCTCAGAATGACCAGATGACCGGCGGTCATGTTGGCGAAGAGTCGGATCGCGAGCGCGAACGGTTTCGTAAACAAACCCATTATTTCTACGGGTATCAGAATGAGCTTTACGAAAACCGGAGCGTCTGGCGGCCAGAAAATGTGTTTCCAATAGTCCCTCGTTCCACCAATCTGTGTAAGAATGAACGTGAACGAGGCCAGAACCGCCGTGACCATCAGGTTCGCCGTAGCTGTTGCTCCAAACGGAATCAGCCCCAACAGATTACAGGTCAGGATGAAGAAGAAAACGCTAAGCAGGTATGGCAGGTATTTATCAGATTTTGCTCCAAGAACCGGTACCGCTATTTCGTCACGAATGTACATGACGAGCGACTCGAACATGTTCTGGAAAAGGCCTTTCGGAGGTGTCTCTCTCCCGATTCCCCGTTGATACATTCGTGCCAGGCGAATGAAAATAAACGCCACGATTAGTGCACTGAGCCATGCGAAAATCAGATGCTTGGTAAGAGAAAAATCGATCAGGATATGACCATTGTCTGGTTCGAGTTTCGCATCCAGTACGCTGTGGACACCTTCTTCCATTTTTGGCAGATAACCGCCGCGATCAATCGCTGAATCAGTGGAGCGGTACACCTCTACGCCGAACGATCCGTCATTTCCACGTACAAGAAAGATCCGCGGGAGCTGAAGCTTGCCGATGGGTGTAAAGTCGAGGTAATACGAGTCGGAACCGTGGTGCACGGGATCCAGCTGCTCCTCCTCAGCCGCATGGTCTTCCGCCTCTGCTGCGATGTTGCCGACTTCCTGCTCCTCAGCATGCTGTTCGGCGTCCTGCATCGCAAAGCCTTCTCTCGCGGGAACTACGAGCAGGCTTGACAGGGTCAGAATCGCCAGAAGATTTTGCTTCTGGAGCTTCATGTTTTCGTTCTTGTTCTGAGTGAAGAGGCTTAGTGTTCGCTCGACTTCCTTTTTTCTGGAGATCCCTGTTGACGAAGAAGTATCACTACTTCGGTTGTCAAACCGATCAGAAAGACACCGAGAAACGCCGCAAGAAAAACAACTTGTTCAACCGGGGCCAAAGCAATAATGATTGCAATGGCTGCTACGGCAAAAAACAGACGCATGGCCATTCCCCCAATGATGACCGTAACGAAGGAGCGTTTGGTTTGCCGCAACGTAAGTCGCAGACTCAGGAACACCAGAAGTGCGTATATCCCTCCAATTCCTAGGCCAAGTACGGCACTGAACCAGAACCCTTCCTCCATACGGTGTTATTTCTTTTGGGCTCACGTAACCCGTCTGAATTTCAGCACCTAAACTACGTAGAAAGGGCCCTAACGGTGTCAGAAAGGCCGTGAATTATAAATGAACGGAGCCAAAATCAGAGTGAAAAGTGAGTGAACGAAGGAGCCCGTTCACGTCTTGTCAGACTCCTTTTCCCCAGCCTCGTTTTTTCCGCCTTCGTTTGACATTTTCCTGGACATACGAGCCACTTGCATAAAGAAGGCCACCATCCCTATGGCTGATCCAATTAGAATGAACCAGGGTGCCGTATCCAGCCATCGGTCGAGCAGATATCCGGCCAACACGTAAACAAGCATCGATCCAGCCAGCTGAATGCCGAATCCAAGAGAAGGAGACCATTGCGCGAGGTCCGATTGCCAGGATCTCTTTGCCTTTGTGCTTCGATTTTCGTCAGTTGGCAATGGAGGGGGGCCGATTTGGTGCCGGTAGCTTCGAAGCGGATCCTTCATCGAGGGCCTGGGCGCGTGACTTGTCGAGTTTACCCATCTCGCATTTTCCTTCGAACACCGCGCCTTCTTCCATTATGAGTCGAGACGTGCTGATTGAGCCTTCAACGCGGGCCGTTGCCTTAAGCACGAGGCGTCCCTTAACGACAATCTCTCCACTTACTTTACCAGAAATATCAGCGTCATTCGCATGAATGTCGCCTTCCACGACTCCGTCTTGGGCGATGATGGCTTTGCCGTCCACATGAAGAGCGCCTTTGACCCGACCACTGACACGGATATCGTCCTTAGCCCGTAAGGTGCCTTCAACTTCAGTACCCTCTGCGATCATATTGATCTGAGCCGGATCTGCTGGCGAATTCTTAGTTATCATAATACTCGACTGGTGCTCAACCGTTTAGACGTCCGGGGCTAACTGATCACATACCAATAACGTAATAAATGAGATACTAACAGGAACAGTTGTGAATAGTCGAGAATTCGCTTGTAATAGCAGTATTTTTAGTATTCCCTTCTATTCTCGTCAATTCCAAGCTAAACACGTCAACCCGGAAGTCAACATGGCAAGAGTCAGTTTCTCTCTATGGAAAGGTAAGGTCTATCCGGTAATTCGCCACAAAAGGCAGCGCAGCACTAAAGGTCTGCCAATAGAGCTGAAAAAAAGACTGGAATGAGAAAAAAGGGGTGGTTCGAAAGAGCCACCGCAGCCATGTGAAAATCAATGCGAAGATACAGGAGATCCGTGAGGCTGCCGAGGACGCCCTGTACGCTTCCATTTCCCCGAGTGGCCTGGATCTAAAAAATGTACTGCATTCATTAGAAAGCAAATATGGAATCCCTCGGAGCAGTATAGACTTCATTGCTTTCTGTGAGGGTGTTATAGCCACCTACAAGGCCGCAGGGAAGGCGGGGACAGCAAATGTGTACGGCGAGAGTCCTCCGAGCCTTTCTGAGGGAGACGGGGCAGTATGAGTGCCTTCCTTTCTCCCGCCTTTCTCCGGAGCTAATGAGGTTGCGTCTAATAATGAAGAAGACTGAGAACGAGAAGAGTATGATTCTGCCCAAGCAGGCAGTACAGATCCTTGAAAGGTATCCCTCTAAGGGCATCATCTTCCCGATGCTGAGAGCCGATAAGATAGGTACAGCTGCTAAGGAGCTCCAGGAGAGGCGCACAGCCACGAGGACGATGAATAAAATGTTAAAGAGTAATAGGAAGAGCATCGGGAGTAGAGACACCATTGACCACGTCTCTTACGCGGCATTCTTTCGCGGACCACGTTCGAAAGAAGGGTTGGGCGGTATATGATATATCAAAGGCATTGGGTCACTCCAAGGTGTCTATTACAGAAAACTACTTGGTCTCCTTTCGAAGATAAATGGGGGTGATTGAGGAGGCGGTTCCAAAAGGCAAGATGCGATTCATAGCAGAGAGAAGCCTCTCAATACTGACGGAAAAAAATGTACAGTGACTGCGTAAGAATGGCTTCCAAGCCATTTTACCGGGTATCGAATCCTGATATTCGATGGGCAACAAATCGGGAACGGGACGCAAACAGGCCAAGGAGAAGACGACCTAGGCACATACGACACCTGCTGGACACGGATCGCTCGGTGCGCGATTTCTTCGAGTGCGAGACCGAGGTTATTCCGTCGTTTTACATCAATCGCATGAAACAAGATTGGGGAGAATTCCGGGCGTACTTACCCGAGGGAACCATTCACGACGATCCCAATGCCTATCTCAAGAAAATAGAGCAACAAAATCTGAATGCGATCCCGCACGCCTAACCAGCAACCGTGTTCGTCGTCCCCCGCTCTCGCGTTTGTCAATGAGAGCCGGATGGAGTCTGCCCAAAGCAATCTCAACTTGAAGCGATGTGAGGCCGTTCAATCTCCAGTTTTGAATCCCTGAATATCCGATCGCAGCAGGTCAGCAAAACAGAGGCCGCGTGACCGAGACTGCTACCGTACGCCATCACCCCATCTTCGTGTCCGCCCATGATGACCAGCTGTTTCGTCGGCCGAGTGTTGTCTTTCAACAGTCGAAACACTTCGCGAGCCATTTCGGGGGTGCCGTAGGCCACATCGGGTCGAGTTGTCGGGAGCTTGTTGAAGTACTTGCGCCAGAGTTCTCTATGATGAATGTGGATGACGGCGTTGATGGATCTAGACGCTTCATAAAAAGAAGCATGCGTCAACGATTCTGATGAAGCCTTGATCGGACCCTTGCAGCGAACGCGATTTTCATCGAAGTCATAATCAAGAACACGCGTAAAGTGCTCAGGGCGAAGTTTTCGCAGATTCCCAGTCGCCGAACCCGTGATGATGAATTCATGGGCCGGTGTATCCCTGATACTAATATTGCCGAATCCGATTCCGTCGCGATAGGCTCCGATGAGCCCTACGTCGTACATCAACTGTCGCCACTCATTGAGCGTTTGGATTTTGTGCCAGCCACGTGCCGGACTGTCTATCCATTCGCAGTGAAACTTGATATATCCTTCGTCTCGCATGTAACGTTCCGTCGCTCGACTTAGCGTCGCTCCGGGTAGAGATCCAGGATGTCTGCCTCATTCGGAGGTACGACTCCGCGTTCTGTAATGAGCCCGGTGACCAATTGTGGTGGTGTGACGTCGAAGGCAATATTTACGGTCGGACTATCTTCCGGCGTCAGTAACACACTTCGGATTTCGCCTTCAATGAGGCCCTGCGCAAACTTAACCTCATCCCCGTGCCTTTCTTCAATCGGCGTTTCGGCAAGTCCGTCTCGAATATTCCAATCGAAGGATGTGGACGGTAGCGCAACGTAAAACGGAACATCGTTGTCCTTTGCCGCGAGTGCTTTCAGATAGGTTCCGATCTTATTGGTTACGAACCCCGTGATAGAGGTTCGATCGCTTCCAACGATTACCAGGTCCACCATGCCATGCTGCATCAAGTGCCCACCCGTATTGTCGGCAATTACAGTGTACGGTACCCCATGCTGGCCCAGCTCCCAGGCCGTGAGTCTAGCGCCCTGATTTCTAGGGCGCGTCTCGTCTACCCATACGTGGACGTCGATGTCGGCATCGTGCGCTGCATAAATCGGAGCCGTTGCCGTTCCGAAGTCGACAAATGCAAGCCAGCCCGCATTGCAGTGCGTGAGAATATTGACACGGCCTTCCTGTTTTGCCTTACTCACACTTCGAATTAATTCAAGTCCATGCTCACCGATTCGACGACAGGCTTCCACGTCTTGGTCGGCAATCTCCTGGGCTCCGCAAAGCGCTATTTCTTTCTTCTCACGGAGAGTGTCTCCCAGAGTAATCGCGCGGAATTGTCGATCGACAGACCACTCAAGGTTTACGGCCGTCGGGCGTGAAGCCTTTAAGTCGGCAGCGGCTTGTTGAAGCCTGTTCTCGATGGACGACTCATCGGCTGTGACTACGGCTAGATACATCCCGAAGCCGGCGGCTGCACCGATCGCACCCGCACCTCGAATATGCATGTCGTGAATGGCCGTAGCCATCTCAACGTGAGTAGACAGACGTTCTGTCTCAAATCGATGAGGGAGCCAACGCTGATCAATGATTTCAACGGCTTCACCCTCCGAAGCGGCCCAGATCGTTCGATAGTGTTTATTATTGACCTTCATCCAAGCTTCTACTCATCGGTGTATTCGGAGAAAACGCTCCGTTCGTCAACATTTTCAACTCCCAACACCCATCCGGAATTTCCTGACGCGCCGGTACCCACCGCTGGACGGGTTAGACAAATATGGATGTTTTTTGGAGGAGATTCAACGCTCGTCTCGACTATTCACAGTCAGAGCCGAAAAGTCCGTAGAACCCCCGTAAGATTATCGGCCTTGAAAGACACCATGTGGGTGTTTGGGCTTCTGCAAAGATTGTATTTCGATTACCCTAGACGCAGTGCCAGTCATGTGTTTACGTTGCTGCTTATTACACCCTCAAAGGGCCGTATGCCATTTCGACACCAGGCGCAATATGCGCTAATAGTAGGAGAGACAACGTTGAAATCGACGCGGCTTTAATGCTCATGGAATGTGAACCGATTGGCAAGAGACACAAACAATCGGAGTTTCTCCTCGTGCACTAGCCCTGTCGTTTGTTCGGCGTCGCTGGCGGCCTGCTGCTCTCAGCCCTGAATTGTTTTAGAATGGTGTTATCAAAAGTTGAGAGCAGTCTAGCGACCGAGCGAGTCACCGGCTGGACCAATATGCGCTTTTGCACTTCCGTCCTCCACCCCCTCAGATATCTTTCGCCATCACATAACTTAAAGGCAGATTCATTTCAGAAGGCGAGTATCTTTGGCTGAAAATACCCACTGCATTTATCGTAAAACAAGAGAATGGATCTCTGGAAAATATTCGAGTGGATCAAACCGAAGCCCAGCACTTATTTGCGATTGTCTTGGCAAGCGGTCTGCTTCTCTTTCTTCCCGGTAGCTTGCTTGGCTACCTCGCACTAACTGGATTGCGCTACGATTACAGAGCGTGGATTGGAGGTGTTTTTCTTATTTCTATTGCAATATGGCTTGCTCAAGGTATCTCGGTAGTCGCGAACATGGGTGTTCACGAAGTTACTTCCCGTTGCAATATTCGGGCAGCGAAAAAATCCCTCAAGGATCTGACCAAAGATGAAAAAGCAATTCTATGACAGTTCTTGGAGAACGAGTTTGTCCCCCAACATGTAAGTCTCGAAAGTGGTAGCGTAAACCGTTTGGTCTCTAAATAAATGATATATCGAGCATCACAGTTTGCTAATTGATACCTAGGTGGTGATCTAACCTCTGACTACAATATTCAACCGTGGCTGCGAAATCATCTGAGGGACATTCTGGACTTTCTTGAATAAACGTGGAATGACTAGGAATTGCTGATTCCGTCATGATGTGGCTCACCTCCATGGTTTCTCCATCTACTCCCATTTCGAACTGGCGCCTGGTGGTACTATTTACGTTTGTCCTGGGATCTCTCGTCTGGTTTTTTACCCTTTCACCTATTCCCCAGGATCTTGCACACCATTCGTTAGCCGATAGTCGTCGCGTGCTCGGCATTCCTAACACCATTGACGTCCTGTCCAATCTTCCCTTCCTGATCGTGGGAATTCTCGGTATTCGGATTGTAATGCAGCATTATCTAAAGCCACTGTCGTTAGGCTGGTTGGTTCTGTTTATTTGCGTATCGCTCGTCTCTGTCGGCTCTGCTTATTACCACTGGGCTCCTGACAACGATTCGCTCGTGTGGGATCGATTACCTCTGACGGTCGGATTTATGGGCCTGTTTGTTTCCTTAGTTGGCGAATACTTTGATCCACGATTACCTAAAATGACGTTGATACCGGCGATTATGGTTGGCATCAGCTCGGTGATTTACTGGCGTCTAACAGATGATTTGAGATTCTACATCTGGGTCCAATACATGCCGATGGGCGTCATAGTTATTTCGGTGGCGCTCTTGAAGTCACGGTTTTCACACAGCTACTTATTGGCTGTAGCTTTGGGGTGGTATCTTTTAGGTAAGTTATTTGAAGCTAATGACGCGGCGGTATTTCGGTATTCTCAAGAAGTAGTGAGTGGCCACAGTATCAAGCATTTGCTCGCCGCGGCGGGCTGTTACACATTGGTTGTCTATTTCCGGAGGCGTCGTTTTCTCGAAAGATGAGGCGCATAAGAAGGAGCTGTACTCCATACATATCTGGTTCCTGACTACGCCTCCACCCCCCCTAATTGCACTTCCACCCTGAACCCCGTTTCTTCTAGGTTCACCTACTCAGAACCCTGATGGACGGCGAGAACCTATCCCACCAAAAGATCCTCGAAGAACTTGGCCGAGGACCTTTAACCGAATAGGGCCGCCGTCAACATTTCATAGGCCGAGTTTTCACGACTTGAAGTGAATATTAGTAGACATGAGAACAACCCGCCACTACAACAGGCGTGACAGGGTTGGACGACGTAGGTCAGTCATGGCTGCGCCCTAACTTGTACGTCGATCACTCCCGGCTTGTCTTCTCCTGACGTTCCGTGTATTAGTGTGACTTCCATGACCGAGCATCTATGCCTGAACTCAAAGGCATTGACAAGTTCGAAGATTGATTGCCCCAGCTCTGGTAACTCGTCCCATAGGTCCTGTAGTATTAGATCAGTCTTTGTTATTTCTAGTATCGTGTACGGGTGAAACCCGTCTCAGCAACCAGTAATTTAGAGTTTGGGTTTTTTAGTCCCCCATCTAAAAGAAACCCTTACTTCGTCTTCCCAACAATTCGGTGTTGAACACGGAGCCGTGAATAATCTTGTCACGAGACGATTGACTTTTCGTGCGTCAACTTCGACGACCAGAATAGGCGGCGACGATCTTCACGGTCACTACAGCATCCCTTCCTTGCTCCGGGCCCATCTGATAATAAATCCGTAGCATCTTGAGCAGTCAACTACGGATTCAACAAGCTATTCCCATATGCCGCCGAGACCCGATTACCCAGTGTACTTACATCTAAATCGCGCACATACGCATCTGTCCTACTAGCGTCGGTGTGCCCAAGAGAGTTTGGCAGATCCCAAATTGAAAGACCACTGCCAGCGTTATTCTCTTCGTTCTCCTCTTCTCAGCAAAAAACGTCACCGATAGCGCATATCATAATTATTGAAATCAGTATAATTATTTGCGTTGCTTGATGTTACAGTCATTACATACCAATAACATAATAATTCGGGTCCTGCGCCAGTCCGTTGTGCCACAGCTCAAAATGCAGATGTGGACCGGTCGTGATTTCGCCAGAATTCCCGCTTAATGCCACTGCTTCTCGATCCCGAACGCGATTTCCAAGGCGTTTCAACAGGCGACTGTTGTGTTTGTAGACGGAAACAAAGCCATCTGCATACTGGATCGCAATGATTTGGCCGCCATCGTGTGTCCAATCTGCCATAATCACATAGCCGTCTCCGATCGCGCGAACAACACTTCCCTCGTTAACGGCTACGTCGATTGCGTAGTGGCCTGTCCTCGCTTCAAATCCTCTCGACACAATTCCGGATACCGGGGGAAGAACCGGAAATCGGAGTCCCGACAGATACCGGGCCTCAATAGAGGAAAGAGAAGCCGGAAGAGATACCTCGCTTGAGAGCCGCGTCAGCGGCAATGCTGGTTGTTCATGATCCTCCCAATCGGCAGATATGGGATCAAAAGCGGGCTCAAGCCGATCGCCCTGAATCGAAAATACGGGCTGCGGACGCCTCGAAGGCCGTGTTGCCGTCGTATCGACGGTCCCCATCATCAAGTCTCGAAGCTGGTTGACGTATTCGGCTTGCATGACAAGCGTGTCTTCCATTGCCCGAATCCGTAACTGATTAAGTCGAGCGTCGCTCCTCATCTGGATCGTTCCATAGCCCGGAAGAAATCCACGAACCGGCGTAAACAGAAGGAGACAAAGAATAATAATGGTTACGAAGAACACGCCCCCGACGAAAAAGCCTAAAATCTGACTGGGATTTATCGAATGCCTTCGTGGGGGATCGAGACCCTCCTCGTCCATTACAATCACGGTAATTCGATTACCCAGGTTGTGAACGATCTCTGAAAAAAATGACCACATAGACTCTTTAATGCTCAACAGAGACGTTTTCGATTACGAAGCGGTGATCCAGGGAGTTCCGGAGCTAACATGGATTGACAATAGAAGTACAAGAACAGTATATTTTAAGATTAGAGTTTTATCCAGTTGATCGCTAAAAATACACATGCCGCAGCATAAATCTGCCGCCAAACGTGCCCGTCAGTCAGAGACACGTCGTCTGCGTAACCGAATTCACAGAAGTCGAATGCGCTCCATGATGGCAACTCTCCGTGAAACGAAAGATCCTGTTGAAGCCCAGGCTCAGCTTAGAGAAACCAAGGCCTACCTCGATCGAATGGTGAATAAGAACATTCTCAATAAAAAGAGGGCGGCAAATTACAAGAGCGCTCTGGAAAAAACTGTAAACTCACTGTCGTAGCTCAGCTTTCGACTCCCGAAAGACCTACACTCAATATTTGAAGCTGACATTTTTGTGCGGTTCGCACAGTATGGCCCGTAATTGAAAAAATGGGAGTATATTGCGTGGACCGCTGAAATGCAGAATCGCGGAAATCATCTGACAAAGACTCGAAATCTCATGGCCAGAAAATTCACCTCGACATTATTCGTGCTCTCATTCTTACTTGTGGGCGCGATCATGACCGGATGCCGTAGCGTTCCAGTCGATATTCTTTCGATTAGCGCGCCGGACAGTCTCCAAACAAACGAGACGGGCACATTTACGGTCACGACCAACGACGACGCCAAACAACCGGTTACAGTCACCTGGGATTTCGGTGACAACGGAAGTGGGTCCGGAAGCGCATCAACCCATTCATTCCGTCAGCCAGGATCCTACAACGTGACGGCCACGGCTACGAATCGGAAAGGGAAATCATCGGATGCGGAGTCTTCGCTTGTCGTCGTCTCCAATCCGCCGGTCCCCGCCGAAGTGGTTAGCATTCAAGCGAGCAATATGAGTCCGGACACCCGGACGCAGGTCCGATTCACGGCGACCGTTAATGGCGACTCACCGGTCACGTACGCGTGGAGCTTTGGTGACGACGGATCCAGTACGTCAGCATCTCCGGAGCATACGTTTGAAGCTCCCGGCGATTATACTATATCGCTCGATGTGTCCAACCGCTACGGCTCTGATTCCCGTTCAATGAATCTGAGCGTACAATGGTACGAAGCGGCCATTTGTAAGGAGATCACTGAGCTGGATGCAGCATTCTTCTCGCGCAATGGCAGCGTCCTCTCCGATGAGGCTCAGGCTTCTCTGGATCAAAATCTTCAGATCTTGAACGACTGCCCGAACACGAACGTCCGCGTTGAAGGTGTATCCGCCCCGGGCGAGCGTCGGCCTCAGGAACTCTCCGAAGACCGCGCACGCGCTGTTGAACAGTACTACACGGATCACGGCGTATCCGCTAGTCGGATTGTTACCGTTGGAACGGGTCGCGCCTCTGGCCTGACCAGTAAGAAGGAAGGCCTCAGCCAGTATCGCCGCGTGGATACGATCATCATCCGCTGATTGCGATTTCCGATTTGATAAAAAGGGCTGTTCGAGGATTCGGGCGGCCCTTTTTCGTTCATCAACCGAACGACTCTGGGGGTTTTCGTCGTTTTAGTGAGAGTGAATAGCACCGAGCTCGTCCCGTGGGTCAAATGCACGCCGTCGTTCGTCAATTCCTGTTTCTTGCACTCGCCACCCTCGTTCTACGTCCGGCCGCGGGTCAGAATGTCAAACGCAGAGATGCCGGAACGTATCTGGGGGCGGGTATTGGGCTCTTTACCTATCACGGACCAATCGACTTACTTGGTCCCGAAAACAGCTCGAACTTCGTCCACGAAAGCGGCCCAGCTGCAGTCATTTGGGGCTCGTTCCCTGTCCTGGAGCAATGGGTATATTTTCGATTCATGGTGCTCGTTACCAATTTTGAAACGAGCCGTGGAAGGCATCTGGTGGGAAGTGGGGAGAATGAGTTTCTGACCAAGAGCCTGCTCATCTTCGAACCGGAAATCGTAGTCAATTTACCGGCACTCGGGTACGGGCGCGTACTGCCGTACCTGTTCAGCGGCTTCGGTGGAACGATTGCTGATTTTTATGATGGCGACCGGGGTGTCATAGACGTTCCAGGAACCGGCATTCCCGGGCCGGAACGATCGGTCTTTCACATTCCATTGGGTTTCGGCGTCGACGTTTCCGTCTCCGACATGTACTCCGTATATGCCGAAGCCAGCTGGCGTCTTAATTTCAATTACGCGTTCCGAAACGAACCGAACTATGATGCCCACAGCACCTCGCTATTGACCGCGGGGCTGACGGTGTGTTTGGACTGCAAGCGGGACATCCCCTACTCTTTTCCGCCGCCGAGCGACTATCCTGAACTGAACATTCCCGGTGACGACGCCCCCAACTTCAACGGGTTGCGCGAGTGCTCTTTACGAGAGCTGAGTTCCATCGCCTTTCCCGAAGGATCTGCGAACCTTACAGAAGAGGCCATGGCCCAACTTGATGAAAATATTGAGGCACTTCTATCGACATCGAATTGCTGTTTCCATATTACAGGATATGCCGGTAGTGATAATCAGGTCACCGCCAGACTGCTCGCAACGAAACGGGCATGGGCCGTCAGACAGTACTACGTGACACAGAATGTTTCGGAATCTCGTATTTCGCATTCCGGTGAATGGATCAGCGAAAAATGTCGAACGGAATCGGATGACATTTGCCAGTGGAGAAACGCAGTTACGACGACCCCGGCCGATTGCATCGAATTGCTGGATAGGATGGACGACTAGCATCGCTCATCTCACCTCCTCTGCCTATCTTTCTGCATATCCCAATGTTTCCGGAACTATTTCGTCTTTTCGGCGCCCTGGTCGATGACCAACATTCCTCATTTCAATTCACGCGAACTCAAAACCGCTCTTCGAGAGGAAGCGTTGTGTCTTGGATTCATTGATCTCGGCGTATCGAGAGCCGAACCCCTGGACCGAGAAACTGAACAGTTACGTGCGTGGCTCGGATCGGGCATGCATGGAACCATGGGATGGATGGAACGCAATTCCGAAAAACGAGCCGACCCTCGTGAGTTGGTCCCGGGTGCCAAATCGGTCATCTCCGTCCTGGAGAATTACTTCAAATCGATTCCCCACCCGTCGCAACCGAATCTCGGTCGGATTAGTCGATACGCGTGGGGCGATGATTATCATCTCGTTATGCGGGATAAGATGCAGACTTTGCTCTCCTGGCTTCATGATCAAAGCGGCGCCGAGGGCAGAGTGTTCGTCGATTCTGCTCCGGTCATGGACAAGGCCTGGGCAGCGAGATCTGGTCTGGGGTGGATCGGAAAGCACTCAAACTTAATCAATACATCCCATGGCTCGTGGTTCTTCATCGGCGAGCTGATCGTCGACATCGAATTGGAACCAGACGAACCCGTTGCCGATATGTGCGGGACCTGCACCCTATGCCTGGAGGCGTGTCCGACGGATGCGATTACCGAGCCCTACGTCGTGGATTCGAGGCGGTGTATTTCCTATCTGACCATTGAGCATCGAGAGGATGATATCCCGAGCGATCTTCAGGCCCAAATGGGAAACTGGATCTACGGTTGCGACATCTGCCAGGACGTTTGCCCATGGAACAAGTTCAGGCAGGAAGCCACGGAATCCAGGTACAACCCTCGACCCGGCTCGCTGGATACTTCACTAGATGACTGGGCTGCGCTGACCGAGGAAGATTTCCAAAGGCGGTTTTCTAATAGCCCTGTCAAACGGACCAAATGGAGGGGTTTTACACGAAATGTTGGAATAGCGAGGAAGAATGTCGGCGAACTGGGCTTAACTGACATTAAGAGCCCAAGTTCGGTAGAAGAATCCGAAAGATAGACCCCTTCCCCTTTTTGCTCTCTACTTCGATGCGTCCATCAAACTGCTCGAGGAGTCGTCGAGATAGGGCAAGACCCAATCCGATCCCACCGAATTTTCTCGTTCGCCAGTCTTCTTCCTGGGAATACGGCTCAAATAGACTGTGCTGATAATCATCGGAAATGCCTATCCCGGTATCTTCTACTTCCAGGATGGCCGTCGAGTCCTCAATCGACGTCCGGATCGTGACCGATCCACTCTCTGTAAATTTCGTGGCGTTCGAGAGCACATTGTTGACCACCTGTTCCAGGGAATGAGCGTCGCTTAACACGATCGGATCCTCGTCCGTCAGCTCCAAAATCAGTTGGATTCCTTTTCGTTGGAGTCGTGGAGCTTCTATTGAAGAACATTTCTGAATGACATCGTGAAGGGATACTCGTTCCTTATGAACGTGCCCGCTCCCCATCTCCAGATTGGAGAGCTCGAACAGATCGTGGACGAGGGTCTGAAGTTTATGTGAGCGGTTGTTCAACACATTCGCGAACTCGTGTATCTGCTCCGGCAATGCTGAACCGGTCGTCTGCTCAAATTCAACCAGTTCTTTTTGCAGGAGCTGCGCATAGCCGTTCAGTGCACCAACCGGAGTTCGGACCTCATGACTCAATGTCGCAATAAACGCCGTTTTTGATCGCCGAGAGGAATCGGCAACGTCTTGAGCATCGGTTGCCGTGACTTCCATAGCCTTGATCTCTGTCACATCGGTCAGCGTGCCCGAGATACGGTGAAATCCGAC
The DNA here is from genome assembly GCA_022567305.1 of Bacteroidota bacterium. Lineage (GTDB taxonomy): Bacteria > Bacteroidota > Rhodothermia > Rhodothermales > UBA10348 > SMXL01. Next base: position 19,414 of record JADFHF010000018.1, read on the forward strand.
CGAATCTGTACTCGGTCTGGCTCGTTCACGCACCCATCGAATCGAACCGTTCCGGTGAACGATTCTGTAGTCCATCGAAATCTCGTCACCTGACCGAAGCGCGAGCGTTTTGGAACGGACCAGCTCCCTGTCAGATTCTTCAACAATATCATCAATCCAGTTGTGGTTACCGGGTCCTGTTCCGGTAATTTGATAGGCTTTGTAGCCGGAAATCTGTTCCAACCGATCTGAAAAAAAGCAGTAGTTCCGCGATCCACTCTGGCCGACGTGAAACGAAAATACACTGCCGTCGATCGTAGAGAGCAAATCCCTGTACCTACAAATAATGGTAATCCAGCCGTATAAGGATTCGAAACACGAAACAAGTCTGTCGGTCTGGGTCCGAAGAGTTTCAAGTTCACGGTCGCCTAAAAGTTTATCTGATCTCAACACGACAAACACATAACCGACGACGATCGCATGGTCGCGAACGATCGAAACGATCGCGTTGGAGCAGTTCAACCGCGAACAGATTCCAGGTGCAATGGATCGATTGATCAACATGGACGATCCGTGTGCTTCGACCAGCCCCAGGATGGGGGTTTCGCCGGAGAAAACGAGTTGCTCCCTGGTATTTTCGGTACTGATTTGACTTTCGGATCCGACGGCCAGATCCCCACTTACATTCTGAATAAACATCAGGACACGGTCGGCGTCCAGCGCCGTTGCCATGGTTTGCATGGCCGAGTCACAGAATACCGCATGATCGGGAGACGTTGTCGCCAGCAGTCGCAGTGTATTCAGTCCAACGTGAAGCTGTTCGCCAGGGACGCTTCGTTCCGCCCGATTGGGTCGGAGTCGAATTTCTCGGGTAGAGAACGACGCCATTACCGGGGATTTCTCATCGTGCGATTCGTCACGGTACAGTACGTCACTGTACGTCACGTCTTCGTCACGGAGCGATACTTCACTGTACGTCGCGTCTTCGTCACCGTGCGATTCGTCTTCGTCACTGCGCAAATTCTCTTTTACCTGTTCCTCGGGCGACTCTCCAATTTCGGCCTGGGTTTCCGTGATGGCCTGAGGCCATGGTCCCAACGGATATTTCGGGTCATAGCCGAAAACTTGCCAGCCACCGTTCTCACTGCGAACAATGGCACCAATATGAAGACCACCGAGCTTGAGTGGAAGTTCGGTGGGCTGGGTACCGGCGAGTCCTTCCAGAGCAATTTGCATCTCACGCTGAACGTGGCTGCCCTTCTGCCAACCCCATTTCATCTTTGCAAGTGGGTTGACTACGACCAAATTGCCACCAGAGTCGACCTCTGCATAAGCGAGATCGGATGTGGACGTGCCACCGCGTTCGGCGTTAAGCCGCGTTGAGGCTAGTTTTAAGAGGGTCGTGAGATTCATTGTTGGTGAGAGAAACCTGAATTTTTCCGGGCTTCAGACTCCTCTAATCAAATACGAGGCCAATCGTAACTATAGCGCTGAATCTACCGTCATTTCTTCTCTTCGCTCACGAGGAACCACCGAAAACAACCAAATCAGGCCGGAAAAGAGCTGAACAGCCGCAAAGATTAGGATGACCTGTCGCAGGATAAGAACGGTCCCTTCCAGAACGAGACTCGCAGTGAGGATGGAAAGGGTATCCACCGACATGATGAGTAACCATTCCGTGGAAAATACGCGGCCGCGGAAACGATCTTCCGTGCGTTCTTGCAGCATAACGCTTGACAGAACCCAGTTTACGCCGCCGGCTGAATGCGCGACGATAACAGGAAGGACTACCAGATAGGTCCAGTCGATTAAACCCACCACGGTATAGCCAATGCCAGTTAGAGCGATACACCCACCGAGCACAGTCGGCCAATGTGCGCGATTTTTAAATATGGCCCTACTGATGATCGGTCCGATTCCCGTTCCCAGTCCTCGAGCGGCAAAGAGCAGCCCGATTGCAGCGGCTTCCCGGCCGGGTGCCAACTCTTCGCCTAACAAAGCCAGCATATAGACCAGGCCTCCACCTGCAACGACCCACATTGCTTTCGATAAAGTAATCCTCCCGATCCGGGGATTGACTCGCACATGATTCCAACCGTCAAGAATGTCTCTAAGTACAGCACCCAGTCTGACGGGGCCCCTCTGTGTGTCTGTGTTCTGAGGGATGACCGCTCGATAAATAAAGAAAGCCGACAAGAGGTAACTGGCGCTGTCGATAATGAACACGGCTTCAATTCCCAAATATTCCGTCGCGAAACCACCTAGTGCCGCCCCGATCGTGAGCAGGAGTGACCACGTTGCCGCCATGATCGTATTTGCCGTTACCAGTTCACGCCTGGAGGTGATGTTCGGAATCGATGCGCTCTGCGCAGGGTGAAATACAGATCCGATGACCACTTGCACGGTGGTAATCACATAGACGAGATAAATTTCTGAAGCTTCATCTACTAACAGAAGCCCCAACACGACCACCGCGCGAAGCAGATCGCTCCAGATCATGAGCTTCCGCCTGTCAAATCGATCGACCAGGAGTCCTGCGAACGGTGCAGACAGCGCCCAGGGCAACATCTTCGTGATAAACACGGCCCCGAGAGCGAATTCGGAACCGGTCAACCGCAGTATCAGACTGTAGAGAGCGATGGTATTAAACCAATCGCCAAACAGTGAGATGACATTGCCCATCCAGAGTCGGCGAAAAGAGGTGTTCCTCTTGATAAGCCCGAGATAGCTCGTTTCATTCGAGCTCGCCATCAACCGACCTCGCTATTCGGTTTCGTCTGTACCCTCGGACTCCGGTCGGAGAAGAGGAAACAGAATCACATCGCGAATTGATTGCTGGCCGGTCATCAGCATGGCCAGTCGGTCGATTCCCATTCCCATTCCTGCGGTGGGCGGCATACCGTATTCGAGCGCTCTTAGATAATCCTCATCGAGCAGCATGGCCTCATCGTCACCGTCAGCCTTGAGTCGTCCCTGATCTTCGAATCGTGCTCGCTGATCATCCGGGTCATTCAGCTCAGAAAATGCGTTGCACAGCTCCTTTCCGTTGCAGATCACCTCGAAGCGCTCAACCAGCAGTTCGTTGTCCCGATGCCGTTTTGCGAGAGGGCTCAGCTCTATGGGATAATCGGTGACAAAGGTTGGTTGGATGAGGTCCGGCTCGACCCGTGCGCCGAAAATCTCGTCGATCAGTTTACCCGTTCCCATTGAATCCTGGATTTCCAAATCCAGTTTTTCACAGACATCCACAAGTTCGTCCCTGGACATGCCTTCGATTTGGAATCCGGTTACAGACTCGATGCCCTCGAGCATGGAGAGACGCTTCCATGGTCGTTTGAACGATATCTCCGTATCTCCGAATTGAACCTCTGTCGATCCATGAAGCTCGATGGCAACCCCCTCGATCATTTCTTCCACCAACTCCATCATCCACTCATAGTCTTTGTAGGCGACATAGAGTTCGAGCATGGTGAATTCGGGATTGTGGTATCTCGAAAGGCCCTCATTGCGGAAATCTTTAGCTATTTCGTATACCCCATCGTATCCACCCACAATGAGTCGTTTCAGATACAGCTCATCCGCTATTCTCAGGAAAAGCTGCATATCAAGCGAATGATGATGGGTCGTGAACGGACGCGCCGCCGCTCCACCATAAATGGGCTGCAAAGCAGGGGTCTCGACCTCCAAATAGCCCCTGTCGTCCAGAAATCGACGTATGGCCGTTACCATTTTGGCCCGCTCCCGAAATACACGTCGTACATCGGGGTTAATGATCAGGTCGGCGTATCGCTGCCGGTATCGAAATTCTTTGTCGGTAACTTCGTTGTAGAGCCGTCCGTCAAGCTCCTTCACTACCGGGAGCGGTCGTAGCGATTTCGTCAATAGCTCCAGGCGTTGTGCGTGGACCGACACTTCCCCCATTTTCGTTCGGAACACGAATCCTTCGATGCCAACAATATCCCCGATATCGAGCAGCTTTTTAAAGATTTGGTTATAGAATCCCTCCGGTAGATCGTCTCGTCTCAGATAGATCTGAATCTGTCCCGATGAATCCTGAAGGTGAAAAAAGGACGCTTTGCCCATAATCCGTTTGGACATGATGCGACCCGCGACGGAAACCTTGAACGGCTGCTTGGTCGCTCCGTCGTCTGTCGGTTGATGACGGTCGTCATCAAACTCGGAAAGGATACTCGATGCCAGCGCCGTGACATCCCAGTGATACGCATACGGATTGATGCCGGCCTGCTTCAGCCGTAGCCGTTCTTCTCTGCGCCACTGCTCCTGTTCGCTCAGTTCACGTTTCATCACATCCGTAGTCGGAGTTCGTTTCGTGGGCAGAAAGTACGGATACGCTTTCCGATCCGCATATCGCCGCTACTCGGGTGTGTAATCGGAGAGTTTACGAATGGTCAATCTTATATCGGTGAGTGGACGATCGTACGTTTGGCTCTGCGGCTGTCCAAGCCTCCTTGGTGTATCCGCTTTGGCGATCTGATCCAACACGTCGATGCCCTCAACCAGTTCTCCAAAAACGGTATAGTCCATATCCAGAAACGGTGTACCGCCTTCGGTTGCGTAAATTTGACGGGCTTCTTCAGAGTATGAGAAGTCGACTCCAACTTTCTGTTTTATGCCCTGCTCGACCTGAGCGAGCTGCGCCGCGGTGTATGGCCTTCCTTGAACGACATAGAATTGAGACCCACTCGATTCCCGCTCGGGATTCGTTCCAGCCGGTTGTCGAGCCGCGGACAACGCGCCCTTTTTGTGAATGAGATTGGGATTGAATTCCCCAGGAATCGTATATCCGGGACCTCCAATACCGTCATTCGAGGGATCGTTGTCTTTCGAATTGGGATCTCCCCCTTGAATCATAAAATTCGAAATCACACGATGGAAAGTGGTGTTGTCGTAGAATCCTTCGTCGACCAGTTTTATGAAGTTATCCCGATGAAGCGGGGTCTCGTCGTATAGTTTGAGGACCATACGACCGTAAGAGGTCTCAATTTCATAATAATCCTGACTGGAGCAACCGGTGGTCGTCATCAATAGCATGGCGAAGAAGGGAATGAATGTTTTCATGAGTTCGGCAAATGCACTGCCCGCGTTAATGTCAGATTCTTACCGTTCGTTTAGGATGCGAATCGGATGAGTTGCAAATCGCTCGGGTACAGGTGCCTGTTCCTTTGGTTCCACTTCAAGCCGCGGTCCGCATGGATATCAAATCCGGTCTTTGTCAGGTGGGCCGGGTGGCAAATAGTCAGGGAGATGATCCAGCATCGCCTCGGCGATTTCTTGATTAATCGTGCCTGCATCCGACGCCAGTCGAATGGTTTCCGTTGCCAGAGCAGCGTAGACCGGAATCAGATGGGGCGCTTTCTCTTTCATCTGCTGAAGATGCTCGCGAAGGACACGAACATCTCCTCTAGCGATGGGCCCCGTCAGGGCGTCCCGAGATCCGAGCTTGAACGAATTTGACAAGGCCTGTTTGGTCAATTCGCCAAATAGGTCGCTGTATCGTTCTCCGTCTGGATGGTCCTCACCAAGCGCGACCTCCGACAACTCCTGCGCCATCGCCTGCAATGTGACCAGATAATTGCTAGCCATAACGGCTGCGGCATGAAAGAGCCCCTTGGCGCTTGCACGAATGGTAAACGGCGCCGATCCGATGGCCCGGGCAACCGCCGATGCGGCCGATACGGCCCTTTCGTTCCCCTCTATCCCGACGGGCAGGCCGGTAAACCCAGCGATATCCTTTGTCAGCGTCTCCCGATCCGCAAACGTCTGAAGGGGATGGAATGATGCCGTTAGGGCTCCGACTGCTTCGAATGGAGACAAAACATCCGACGTCCACGTTCCCGAAGTATGAATCACCAACCTCTCGGTCCAGTCGTTAGAAGGGCCGGCCACCTGTTCGGCGATCATTTCTGCGGTCTGAACGAGGGCATCGTCGGAAACAGAAAACACGACAAGATCTCCCGGCAGGTCCGTCAGTTCGTTCAGAGGCACGCTACTTGGCCCGTCAAGTTGAGAGGCCAGGTACTCGGCGGCTTCGCGGGTGCGGCTCACCACAACGAGAGGCCTAATGCCTTTTCGTGCGAGAACTATCGAGAGCGCGCTTGCCACTCTCCCAGCTCCAACTACAGAAAACGTTTCCGGTAATCGAGTGTCCATGCCGCATCTCCAGACGGCGTACCGCTCAGATATCGATTTCTCTTTTCTTTACGATAAACAGTCCTTCTCGGCGGCTTGTCAGGAGGATCATTCCGCTGTCGAAAAACGGATAGGTACTCCAGGTGCCATCGAAGCCCGCGACATTTTTCCCGTACGGAGTGGTGTCGAAAAAGCCCACCTCTACCGGATTCGTTCGGTCTCTAACATCGATGATTCGCAGGCCGCTCGCATTGTTCGCCTGATACATGTAATTCCCGTGCACGTAAAGGTTGTGGTCGGTTGAATTGGAATCACCAAAGAATTCCCCGATCATTTCAGGATCATCGAGGTCCGTGACATCCCATATCATGGTCCTCGTCCGATCGACAACCCCTCTAATTTCATCACCCTCGTCGTTCTGATAGAAAAATGTATGATCGTCCGTCAGCCAGCCCTGATGAACGTATGCAGAATTGGGGTACGTGCCCGTGCTGATTGGAACCGGGTTTTCCTTGTTCGAAACATCGGCGATACTGATGGCCGTTCCGTTCGATCCAATGCAGATCTCTTTCCCGCGATGCTCCGCGTCCGGCCCATTATATACAACGCACTGTGCATCATGCGTCGCGCCCGATCCCCCGCGACCGGTCGATTGGTCTACAAAACAGCCAACAAAAGATGGGTTCGTCGGATCCTGAATGTTGATCATATGCAGCGCGCCGCCGCACGTATCGCCCCCGGATCTGCCTCCAACCGTATAGGCATAGCCCGAGTCTTCGTTGATGACGATGTTATGGGCGCTCGCTATGCCGTGATAGGTCATGTTCGGTTCAAAAATGACGGGTGGATTCTCGACGTTCCGAAGTCGAGTCAGATCAAAGACCTGCATGCCATGTTCACGGGCTCCGTCGGCTACGATAAAGGCATGGTCTTTATACACCTTGATATCGCGCCATGTGCTTCCGGGTGACCCATCGGTGCGCGGTAATTCCCCTAAAATGACCGGGGATTCAGGCGTCGAGAGATCTATAAACACGGCGCTTTCCATGTGTGCGATCAGACCGTACTCCTTGCCCGTTTCAGGGTCGGTCCAGCCCCAAACATCGTTGAGTCGAACACCCCGATTCATACCCAGAACGTTATTTGGAATGAATGAGACCAGATCTACGTTGGAGCACTTAAACTCGCGCGCCGCTCCGTTTTCACAATCCGTTCGATCGTTAAACACGCTCTGATGACTTCCCAGGTCACGATACACCGTTACTGTTTGGTTCCAATGGTCGTCGCTTCTTTCAAAAATTGCGGCGATACCCTCCCCGTAGTCATGACCGGGCATCCCGATAACCGCAATATCCTCCGATACAGCCATTGAGCTTCCGAAGCCACTTCTCTCGTCCGATTCGGCGCTTGTAAGCTCAACAACATCCTTGAAATCATGTGAATAGTCGACGACCATACCCTTGCGAAAATTTTCGAATGGCGCTGAGGCCCATAGACGCCTTCCGTCAAACACCAGCGCAGACCCGAGCCCAACTCTTTGGCCCTCCGTCGCTTCTGGTGCAGCCTGATTAAAAAAGTACCAGGATGAGCGTCGATGCACGAGCACTTCGAGCCGACCCGTAAACTGATTCGCCATAGGAACTCCTACGGCGATTCGATCGAGGTCGATAGCCACACTCGTCCCGAACCGATCCTGCGACGATTCCTCGCGATCTCGAATAATGTGGGTCTGTGACCACTCCGAAGCTCCCTCGGCGTGTTCATAAACATATACGGCTCCACGATTTTCATCGGTACCGGGTGCTCCGACAGCGAATCGATTTTCCCGGATCGCCAGGGCGGCTCCGAATTCGTGGCCCTCATCGACGGTGTCTCCGCCCAGGCTTTGCACCTCTCGCCAGGAGGACTCCGCGTAATGAAATACGTAGACGGCTCCGGCCCTTCCATTTCTTTCTGGCGCAGCTACCATTCCCCATTCACCAGCAACGGCCACCGTCGCACCAAACCGGTCGCCAGTTTCAGTCACCCCCGACTGCAACGTCCCAGATTCCCTCCATGTGCCGTCATTTCCCTTCTCAAAAACATATACAATGCCGGCATTTTCATTGAATTCAGTCGCTCCAATAAAGAGATGGTCTCCACTTCCAGAAAGGGACGATCCAAACCGGTCACCAACGCTAGAATTTGAGCTCACGAGGGTTTGAGATTCCACCCAAGAGCCGTCTGCTTCCTTTCTGTAAACATGGACCATTCCAGGCGTGGAAAAACCACTCGGTTCAGCGATTAAAATGTCGCTGCCGACAATCGCGACCGCGCCGCCGTAAGTGGAGCGAAGCTTTTTCAATTCAACGTATGACTCGGCTGAAAACGCTCCAGCATGCAGGACGGCGAAACACAGAACGAGAACCCATGATAAACGCTTCATTTCCAATCGAGAATCAAATGGCGGGACGGGGGTGTGAGTCGCCGTCAGAAGATGGCGTTTTCACAAAAGAACTCTAAATATAACGGGTTCGGCCATCGGTTACCGGCCTTTGTTGGGAACTTCGCACATCCATTATCTGGAAGGCCCGATCATCGGGATAAAAATCATATATGTTAATCCGACTTCCGTGATAACATTGTATTTGCCTAGTATGTACACTGCGTTCCGTAAAAGAAAATCTCCCATGTCAGATACTGAACATCTTGAACCGGAAGAGTTGGATATTGCTTTCTTTGAGATCCCTCCAGCGGCCGCGTATTTCGAAACCATTCAGCAGCTCCAAAAGGTGAATGCTAAGCTCGACGTTCTGATAGGACACCAGTGTGAGATTCTGGCGGCACTGAACGAGACAGACGTCGAAACAAATCTTGATCAGGCCCGCACGGAAGTGGCACGCCTCTACGAAGCACATCTCCTTCGATATTTCAGCGAGACCGATATTGATAAGGAAGCGCTCAAGAAGTCGATTCATCCTGCGGACAGACAGCACAGCGAATAGGTGGGTACAAATTGGTGACCGCTCTTGTTTTTGCCTTTCTGTCCGTCAGAGTAGTCCTGATCTTAGCGTCAAGTCCGAGAAAAATCCCTCAGACCGATATTTTCCTCGGCATTCAGCTCTGAACTTCCCCCGCCGGAGTCTAATACGACACGCTTTCGTGTCCGTGCTCATCCGTCACCTAGATCGATTAAACACCGATTCGGGTCAATTATCTCGTTTCACGAGCGCGGGAGGCACCAATGGGAAGACGAGCTACGAAACTCAGACGAACATTCTATCTCACTGTTTTTGTTCTCTTATCCGGTTTGGGAACCAGGTCGCATGCCCAGACCAGACCAAACCATCCAATCATCTTTGATGATTTTGACTACCGCAACGAACAAGAGCTATTTGCTGCTAATCCTTGGACGAATCTCGATGGGCTGGTTCATTTGAGGGAACAGGCGTGGTATAAGGGAAACTGGGATCAGTTGGAATTCGCCGAAACAGCTCACTTTAGTTTTGCCACGGAAGGAAGTGTTCGGCTACAAACAGACGAAGGACACTTTTATAAATGGGAGTCCGGATATCTCCCGCCGTTTCTGGTATCCGGATTTGTCAACCGAACGGGAACCTGGGCAGCGCGCCTTCGGCTCGATGATATCTCGTTGGGCAAGGTAACGAACACGCCTTTGACCCTTTCTTTTTGGACGCACTCAACCAACGTTGTCTGTACAAAGGATCCTCGGCGTGGTGAATGTGGGGGTCCGGAATCCAGGTGGTCGGAATTCAACCACGAATGGAATAATTCATTCGACGACGATTATCCGCAGTATCTAGCCAACGGCGGTGTTATTGACGGCGAAGACAAGAATACAAGTGCATTTCGGATGCGCGATCCCATAAGACGGCTTAACAGAGATCTTTCCTGTCGCTTGTTTCGAAGTGACGTCGGAGAGAGTATCGAGGATCCGAGCGCCTGTATGAAATGGTTCATAAGTAACAATCGTTCGGACCGATATGCGGACTTACTTATTACCTACGACAATGAAACGCTGGTTTTTGAAGCCGCCGCATGGCGGGAAGTGGACACCAGCGAGATCGGAGACGATTATGTCATCGAGGGGATCAGAATGAGAGAAGAAATACCCATCGGACGTCGGGCACAGTTCATGGCAACGAGGTTCACACTCTTGGGTCGCACAAAAGAGACATGTGAGTCCATGAACCTCTTTGCCCCATCGTGCTGGAAGCAAGATCGATCGATTGGTTTCAGTATCGACTGGTTCTTTTATTCGCCTTCGACTCAAATTTCATTGATGGATGTCGTCGATAATGTGAACTGGCTTCGATCAAAGAATCGAAATCGTGTCAATACCACCGGGCAAATCCTGACCGCCCCGCCACAGGCGTCTCGGCTTGCAGTCGAACTCGAAAATCCCCTTACTAGTTCAGTTCCTGAGTGGACCGTCGTTCCCGTACAGCGGGCGACGAAATACTACAGGATCAAAGTGGTCTGGCGTTATCGATCTCGAGTCACGCCGGAGCTTCCTTGGACGAATTGGAGCCAGCCCGAAGCTGGAGGGTTTACCTTTTCGCCGCCCCTCAAATACGAAGCCCGATATCAAGTGCAAGTGTCGGCCCTCGTTTCGGATTGGTATGACGAGTCCAATCAAATCCGGGTCTCGGGATGCATGACGGATTTCGGAGATCGAGTCGGAGATTGCGACGTGATTTCGGATTCAGACGTACTGGCCGAAAACTACCCCGAGCCGTTCAACAACGGGACGAATATCCGATTTGAGCTCCCCGAAAGCAGTTTGGTCAAGTTGACGATCTACGACGTGCTCGGGCGATATGTAACCACGTTGGCCAACGACTACCGCCTGGACGGTGTTTACATCGTGCATTGGGACGCCTCCGCCGCCGCTAGCGGTATATATTTCTACGTATTGGAAACCAACGACTCGCGATTGGTCAAGCAGATGGTTTTGCTCAAGTAAAAGCACCGTTCTATCGTACCTGGAACACCGATGGCTTTGCCGTCAACGCTGCGAGAAAGATCCGACGTTGCGATTGCGAGAAAGTGGGCGTTTCTTGGACCTCCTCCTACCAACTCGTATCCACCAAGATGCAACTCACGTTCCGCACGGCGATTCTGAGCTTGATCGCCTTCTTCGTCGTCGCATTGCCTTCATTCGGCCAAGAAGCGATCATTCGTCCTTTGCCCTCGCTTCGAGACCAGGCTGACGAACAGCAGGCTTGGACCGCGTATCGGGTGAACCACATTCTCCCCGGATTGATGGAGAAATATGGTGTAGATCTCTGGGTGCTTTCCATGCGCGAGTATGCGGAAGATCCCGTTTTCTGGTCGATTGCCGCGCCCACGACCTTCGCTGCTCGCCGCCGGTCCATCTATCTCTTCCACCGTCGCGAAGATGGATCGGTGAGAAATATTGCTCTTGGGGGCACCAGTCAGGGGGGCGTTTTCGAAGCTTATAAGGACCCAAATCAAGACGTTGCCGGGCGAGAACTCTGGGACAATGGACAGTGGCAGCTCTTCAGGACGTTTGTTGAAGAGGCTGATCCTGGAAGTATTGCCCTCAACATAGATCCAGTCCATGCTTTCGCAGATGGGCTTCATTCGGGTGAGCGGGAAGCGCTCGAGGCCGCCCTGGGTACGGAGTATCTCGAGCGGGTCATTCGAGTACCACAATTGGCCATCGATTTCATCGCCATTCGAGCACCCGGGATGGAAGAGCGCTATCGAATGATCGAGGAGACGATTCATGCTATCATCGGAGAGGCGTTTTCTTCTGCGGTCATCACACCCGGCTCGACGACGACCGATGATGTACGCTGGTGGCTCCGAGAAAAAGTTCAAGAGTTGGGCATGACCACGTGGTTTATGCCATCGGTTGCCGTGCAGAGGAAGAACGTCGAGGGCGCTACCGGCCCGCAGGGAGACACCGTGATTGAACGCGGCGATCTGCTCTGGTGCGACTTCGGGGTGATTGCGATGCGCCTCAAAACAGACACGCAGCATCTAGGCTACGTCCTTCGCGAGGGAGAATCCTCACCACCCGAAGGACTACTGAACGGGCTTCGCACCAGTAACCGATTACAGGACATCTTGTTGGCGGAAATGGAGCCTGGACGCACGGGGAACGAAATCCTGCTGGCTGCCCTTGATCAGATGAATAGCGAGGGGATTGACGGCACCATCTACACGCATCCAATCGGCGATCACGGACACGGAGCAGGTCCGCTCATTGGTCTTTGGGATCGACAGGAAGCCCTACCGGGCCGAGGAGACGTTCGACTGTCTTCAAATACCTGGCATTCCATCGAGCTACGGGCCACCGTTGCAGTGCCCGAATGGGACGACCAACGGGTCAGTTTCCGGCAGGAAGAAGAGGCCCGTGTGGGAAGCGACGGAACACGTTCGTGGGTGTACATGCGCCAGACGGAATTTCACCTTGTAGACTAGTGGACGGTCGTCCTTCCTTAATCCACTCCAAGCACAAAATGGCTATCCAACTCAGGCGCCGAACGGTTCTCCGAATTCAAAGCGGGTGTGCACTTCGGCGATGTCATCACAGCTGAAATCGGGGATATTAAAAGGGAGATTTTTTATAACGGCGATGTGCTCAATACAACTGCACGAATTCAATCCATGTGCAACCCGTTCGACCGGATATTGATTGCCTCCGAGTCACTCGTGTCCGCTCTCTAACTACCCGAATTCATTGAGCCCAGATCCTTGGGCGATGTCGCACTCCGCGGTAAAGCTGAGCCTATACCACTTGTTGCACTCGTTTAGACATCTCGAATCCGACCCATACCTAAACCCGAAAAAGATAACTCAGCTTCATGAAGAAGCCATCTGAAAGCCGTTCTAGGCCTCTGAATCGATACGTCTGTGGCTCCTCAAGGCTTGCTCCATACCCGAAAAACACGACGGTGCCTGGTACGGGTCGATAGGAGAACAGCCAGTCCACAGTCAGGTTATTGCTGCGGAATTTTTCCGTTCGGTGGAATTCCCCTTCCGAATCTTTGATCAGAATGGGGTCCTCGGTCCTGGAGTTGTCTCTTAGCTCATCAATGATAAACGAGTCGTATTGCGTAACCAGTCTCAGAAATAATGCTCGTGTGATTTGATATTCGATTTTTAGTCGTGGAATGCGACTCATGGTCACGTTAGAACGGTCACTTGTACGGATGAATTGTTGGTGATTGTAGCGCAAATTCACACGAAGCTGATCGGTCGGATTCCAGTTCGCGCTTGCGGTAATGAACAGGATATCAGCGGGAGCCCATTCCTGAAAGTTGTCGTCTCTTCCGTAGAGTAAGAATAGAGATCCCGAAAACGTATCGAAGCGTGGAGTATTCAGGCTGACCCAGTACGAAAAGTTACTCAGTCGGTTTGTCCCCACGTACGATACCGTATCGACGACCACACCGTTTTGGGTTCGTTCGATGTAATAGTCCTCGTAAAGCTCGTCCGGATATTTGAACGACTCAATGAACAACCGCGTGGAAACCGACCAGCCCCCACGCAGAACGACGGCGAGCCCAGGATGGAGTTGTTGATCATCCGGCTCCTTGCCGGCCGTGAATCGATCATAGGTCCACCTGCCAGTAAGACGGATACTAGCCGTTACCGATTCGACCAGTGAGCCCTCATCCGAATACCATGTCAGCCGCGGATTTAGGCTGGTTGTGACGATGCCTGCACGACTGATGAAACCGGTCTCCGCATTGAATTCGTCATGGATGCCCGTAAAAGACGCACTGAAACCGAATTTTCTACCGGAGCGACTTGTTGAAAGTGTCCACAACGGAGCGAACCGAGTCCCCGTAGAGTCATCATCACGCGTAAAGCTACCGGATCCCTGAAACGTGATGGTGTACTTTTCTGCGAGCACGAGGCGTCCGTCTAAAGAGGCGACCTGATTCAAATGATTGCCATCCTGATTATAGGTATATGCCATTCCCAACGTCGACTGTCTGAGTATGTCTCGAGTGACTCGAATCGCATTCATATACCGAAGCTCCTCCCCCGTGATGGATGTACTTTTTTTATCGATGCCCGACAAAAAACCAATACTCGTGCCTGAAATTTTTCCGGTCATTTTAATCGCCGAGATAGGCTGCGTGAGGCGCCGTGTATAGATCAGATTCTGCGGCATGCTGAAGTACTCAATCCCGTCGATGAAGAACGGTCGTTTTTCGGGAAAGAATAAGGCTCGCCTCGGATCGAACTGGTTCTGCGCTACGTCTGCTTCGACCTGGGAAAAGTCTGGGTTAACGGTCGCATTGACCGTGAGATTATTCGTTATGCCCCATCGAAGATTTCCGCCTAGATCATCGACGTCGAAGGTCGGGGTTTCATACTCCCATTTATTGCCAACGGACGCTCCCTCGACGACGTTCGTGATCTCCGGATTGAGATCCAATACCAGGCCGCGTTTCAGGTTGGTGAGCCCTGTGAGTTTGCCACTCTGAGCCAAAAACGATGCGTTCGATCGCAGGACGGGTGCCCACGAGTGCGAATATCCGGAGTGCTGGACGTTTCGGACGACATTGAATCCCCAGTTCTGAACGCGCTTCGACTGGTAGCGAAGGCTCTTGAAGGGAACGAAAATCTCGACCTCATAGCCGAACGCAGTAATCCTACCGCCTGACTCAAACACGTAGTCTGGATTCAGATCAGTCCGAAACAGCGAGGAACTGCTTCCTCCGCCGGAAGAGAATGACCTGCGCCCACCGCCGGAACTCACTACGATACCGTCTGCTTGGCTCCCGAGCGCATTTGCAGCGATCACGATGGCCTGTCGTTGATCATCAAACGTGTCCAGAATAAGTAGAATATGATCGTCACTGCTGATTTTGTCGCGGTCCGCGAGCGTAGCTCGAACGTTGCCATGCGTCTCATACGCCCTGATCCCAAAGTGAATGCCTGTCGGCGCGTACCAGATCAGAACGTGGGTGGAATCGACGGAAGGTCGTCCGTCCACAGGATGGAATTGCGAGAAACCAGTTAATAATGCCGCTTGGTCCCATTCCGGCTCATTCAAGTGCCCGTCGATGGTAATCTTTGCATCGATGCGAGGGATCGGAATGTCGAGCACGGGTGGAGGAGCATTCGAATTCGCTAGAATCAAAGATGAAAATACAAAGATTAAAAGAGGTACGATTCTAATCCCGACTCGCATTACGTTCGTCCGGATCGATTAAAGGGAATAGTACGCCGAAGTTGAATCCAGCCTTAGGAATGGCCCTACTACGGAGCAATCTCACGATCTCGGATTCGATAATGTGACCTGAGCGTGTCGTTACCTTGATAGGGCCAGCGCATGGGAGTCATGTAGCCGGCTCGGGCGACGACAGGCAGGGCTGAAACCGGCCCAAAAATCCCCGCCCTGTTCGAACTGCCAAGTTGCTCGAGGGGTACGGTTCTCCCCAGGTAAACATGTGCATCGGTAAGAATTTCCATCCCGGTGGTCGGACGCTCTATTCTTGTCGTCCTCTCCTGAGAGCCAACCACAACCGTGTGTTGTAGGGTGGAGATACCGGCCATCATTCCAACGATCAAGAACAGTCCAACGGAGGAAGTAAATAATGCCGCATTCCCCAACCGACTCCAGACGGCTGCTGAAGTACGGCTTTTCCGAATCAGTTCATTGGCGAGTTTGATACGGAGCTGAGCCTGGAGACTCACCGAAGCACAGTGGCACGCACCCACGCGACACAACATCTGGCGTGTATCGCTAAGGCAGCGGACGTGCGCTGCAAGATCGGGATTGGCCTCGAGGTACTCTTCAAAGACGGTCTGTACGGTGGGATCCATCGTACCATCGACATACTCACAGAGCAGTTCGTCTAGCGCGTCGTCAACTGAATCAGGTAACTCGGGGTAGTAACCTTTCGGCATAAGCGATGGGATATCATCACGTGGTCTTATCCGCCAACAACCATCCCACACATATGTTCTCGAAAATAATCATACCCCTCTCACATTTACGAGATGAGGCCAATACCCGTTCCAGTGAACATTTGATGCAAAAAAAAGGGGCCAGAAAATCAATTCCGGCCCCTGCTAGAAATCCAAAAAGAGCAGTACTAATCTATCGTCGGTGTGTAAATCTCGTTCAACAGGTGCTGAAGCTTGGTTCGGCCGCGATTGATTCGGCTTTTGACGGTACCCATGGGGAGGCCCGTGATCTCTGCGATCTCTTCGTAGGCGAGCTGTTGAACATCTCTTAACACGACGACCTCCCTGAACTCCTCGGGAATCTGGCTCAACGCCTCCTGGATGAAAAAGTCCTGGATCGTGCTCTCGGTGTGCTTATCCGGCGAAAACGTCTCATCCGGTATTTCGACTTCGTACTCCTCGTCGTCGCGGTTTACGGACTGGAGTGAGTAAAGCCGACGGCGTTTGCGCTTCCTATATTCCGAACGCGCGAGGTTACCCGCAATCGTATATAGCCACGTCGAATACTTGGCGATTCGGCGATAGGAGTGACGATTTCGGTACACTCGAAGGAACGTTTCCTGCAGAAGATCCTCGCACTCCTTCATGTCGCCGAGGAATCTATAAATGTAATTCGTGAGGGGATCTTTGTAGCGACTCACGAGGATATCAAACGCCTCAACCGTTCCCATCTGGAACTGAGACATTAAATCCTCGTCGCTCATCTGAGCAAGCGCTTCGTAGTGACGATTGTTTGGATTAACACCCGACAATCCCAGCTCAGAAGCTTTCACTTTGAGCGTTCGTTTTTTCAGAACCCCTGTGTTTTTTGTCTTCGACATACTCTCCATCTATGAAGCGGAACCCCCTTCCACATCCTTCGTTTGTTTTCAGGTGACGTCCGTTACGCGGTTGTATTCGCAACGGGCGTTAACATGCGTCGCAGCATCAAATTCAGTATCAGTCTTTCGCTACGCGAACTCCCTCCTTTCAGTTCGTAGTCTGCAGCGAGCAATGCCGAAAAGGCACGTTTAAGTGCTTTTTCGTCAAATCGCCGCAAGCACATAAGATACTCCTTTAAAAAGAACGGAGAAACCCCAATACTTGACGACATCTCTTTTTCAGAAATCCTTCTTTTTTCCGAGGATCTATCTGTGGGTCTCTGAGCCGAGGCCAATTTCCAGAGTTTAATAAAATAGGATGTAAGCACCGCTATGATCCTGGAACTCTCCTGACGCCGGTTCGATGACTGTTGCAACAATCGTTCCGTGACCCGAATTGCGTCATTATGGCGCCTTTCTCCGATGGCCCGTTGCAATTCAAATACGTTAAATTCGCGCGTCTGCCCACTTGCCTGGACAACATCGTCCGCGGTTAGTGTCTTGCGGTCGCCCACATACGTAGACAGCTTCTCCAACTCGGTTACGGCGTTCTGCAGATTGCATCCGACAAATTCCGTTAGCATTTGAATCGCATTCGGCTCAATGGAAAATCCTCGGTCTCGCGCTGCTCTCTCGATCCAACTCGGCATCTGATTCGAATAAAGTGCCTTAAACTCGGCTACAACGCCGTGTTTGTTAATGGCCAGATAGGGATGAGCCGACATTTTGGGCCTTCTTCCACACACAAGGAAGACCACGGTGGAGGGGTTGGGTTGCTTCGCATAGTCGGCGAATCGTCGATTTTCCTTCAATCTGTCGAAATCTCGGACAATAACCACGCGGCGCTGCGCCATGAGCGGATAACTCGCGCAAATGCTCAACACATTCTGTACATCTGCCTCGGCGCCGTAGATAATATCCAGATTGAAGTCCTTTTCAGGCTCTTCGAGAGCGTTTTTAAGCAAAAGTGCCTGCAGAGACTCAATGAAATAGCGTTCCTCCCCATAAAGCAGGTACATGGGCTTAAAATTACCCTGCTTGAATGCGGCAGCCAAATCCTCATATGTCGCCTTTTTCGATGCCATATATCTATCCATTCGGCGTTTTCAGAACCCAAATCAACCCGAGAGGGAAACTAACTCACTGTACTGACAACCGATTGTCATAGAGTAACCGGCCATCTCTATTTGAAATAACGAATGAACTGCAGGATTTCGTGTCAATTTACAGACAAAATGTCAGTCATCTGATCTGAAGGTCACTTTTTGCTCTGAAAACTGGACGGCGATCTCCCGCAGCTCGTCCGCATCCTGCAAGACCATGCGATAGGCCCACACGCGGAGACTCATGGCCTGATCGTTCAGAACCGTCTCACGAGACCATGTTGCTTCATCGATACTCTGCAGGCGATCGACGTTCAGCAGCCTCGCCTCAATCATGCGATCGACGAGATCTATGACGTCAAGCGAGTCGTACTCCCCTGACTGCTCAGAAAGGGCGACGGCATCCCTTGATCCTGACGCGAAGTGCTCGATTACTTTTCGGTTCACGTCTTCTTCCCTCGCCAGAAGAATTTCATACCTCCCGCGAATAGAGACGGAGTCTTTGTACGGGGCGGACGTGAGGATCGAATCTGGAATTCGAGCCAAAAATGACCGCTGGGCTTTGAATTCCTCCGTCAAAAAGGCGAGTTGTTGAAGAAGCGATCGGATGTTTCCCTCTTCCACGGTGTCTTGCGAGGCGGTGGACATTGGGGTATGGATCGGTCTAGTGGTTATTGCTCGGTCTGAATCGACTCTGCATCAGTCGTCAGATCTCTTAAAGAGTGACGATTATTCTCGCGCGGATATTCCCAGGTCGATCCAAACTGCGGATTTTGTTGTTTGCGCAGAAACGCCAGCCGGTCAGCAAGACGCTCTTTCGGAACGAGCAGGCGATCGAGTCCGAAAATAGCTTCCTCCCGGTCCTGAAAAGTCAGATCGTATTCTTTGGACATCACGATGGCCTCCTCCGGACAAACTTCTTCACAGAAGCCACAATAAATGCAGCGCAGCATGTCAATTTCGAACCAGACCGGCTCCCGTTCCTTGGGCCCGTCTATCTCCCGGGATTCCATCGATATAGCCATGGGCGGACAGGCGCGCGCACACAAATTGCACGAAACGCAACGAGTTTTTCCTTCTTCCTGGACCAAAACCGGGCGACCTCGATAGTTGTCGGACGGATACCATTGCTCTTCCGGATACTGAAACGTGTACGACGGCTCTTTCCAGATTTTACGAATGGACCAGCCAAGCCCTTTCAGCACTTCCGGAAGATAGAGTCGCTCCCAGAAGTTGAGCTTCCTTTCATTCTTTGTGGCGGTATTAACGGGTTTCCCGGGCATTCGAGATTGGTTTCTTGGGTCCTAAAACCTGGCTAGTGCTACTCGCCCGATAAGATAGGTACTCTGTTGAAGCATTTCAGGGTCAGGGGTCGTCACGCTCACGAGCTTATCCAAAAATTACCGGGAACCCAGAAAGAGCTCCACATGAGTCCCGCCTCGGTCCAGCATGAACCCCGCCCTACTTCGCTTTGAAGACCAGTGTGAGCGGCACGCCTTCAAATCCATAGTGCTCGCGAATTTTATTCTCGAGAAACCTTCGGTATGGCTCTTTGATGCCTTGAGGATGATTACAGAAAAAATTGAACACCGGCGGCCACTCCCGGACTTGGGTCATGTAGTTGATCTTTACACGTTGGCCGCGATAGAGAGCCGGATGGTGTTTCGCTATTGCCGGTAGAAGCGCGTCGTTGAGTTTGCTCGTTGTAATCCTCACGCGACGATTCGCTTCGACTTCCAAAACCTTGTCGAGCAACTTCCACGTCCTCTGTTTGGTCTTGGCTGAAATGGTGATCACGGGGACGTATTCCAGGGTCTTCAAGCGGTCACGTATTCGGGTTTCGAACTCTTTTGCCGTATTGGTTTCCTTCTCTATCAGATCCCATTTGTTGATCCCGATTACAAGACCCTTGTTCAAGCGTTCTGCTGCCTTCAAAACGCGAATATCCTGAGCCTGCATGTCATCCGTCGCGTCGATGAGGAGCACAGCCACGTCACAGGTTTCAATCGCCCGCTCCGTCCTCAAATGGGCATAGAACTCGATGTTTTCACTGATTCGAGTCCGTTTTCGAAGACCTGCCGTGTCGACCAATACGACTTCCCGACCATGATATTTGAGCGGAGAGTCAATGGCATCGCGTGTAGTACCGCTGATTTCGGTGACGATCGAACGATTTGTTCCGAGCAATGCATTCGTAAGTAAAGACTTCCCGACGTTCGGGCGTCCGATGATCGCAATCCGAAGCCGGTCGTCAGGTTCGGCCAGATTTTTTTCTGGAAGGGCCTTGACGACGGCATCCAAAAGGTCTCCGGTCCCGATCCCATTCAGGGCGCCGACACCGTAGACTTCTCCCAAACCAAATTGATAAAACGAAGATGTCTCCCACCGCAGTTCTTCGTTGTCGGCTTTGTTGACGAGTGTAATAACCGGCTTTTCCCCCTTGCGGAGAATCTGGGCCATCTGTTCATCCAGATCGGTAATGCCGCTTTTCACGTCCACGACGAAGAGCAAGACATCTGCCTCATCGATCGCGATGTGCACCTGCTCACGAACGGCCGCCTCAATGCGATCCGTCGAGTCCTGAATAAACCCGCCGGTATCGACGAGCGAAAAAGTCCTTCCGGACCATTCCACCGTTCCGAAAACGCGATCGCGGGTGACGCCCGGAACGTCGTCGACGATAGCGCGTCGTTCTTCAGTAAAACGATTAAAGAGTGTGGACTTACCCACATTCGGGCGCCCAACAATGGCAACGAGCGGCATAGAATGATCGCCTTATGCTACAGGCGTTCCTTTCGTTCGATGTACAGAGCACGGAACAACATATAAGCGCACTCGGCGGTTTCCGTCGTAAACCAATAGTTGACCCCTGCACCGATCGCGGCCCCTGCAATCGGGATCGTTTGGGCCAGTTTCCGTCCGACAATATTCTTCGCCAGCTCACGCGGTAGATGTCGATTCTGTTCGCGAAATGTGCCGCTCACCTTCCCTTTGTAATTCGAGTCTCCAGCGATGGCTGCACCCGCGACAGAAATTTCTTTAAGCGCGGCCGTCTTAG
Source organism: Bacteroidota bacterium (assembly GCA_022567305.1). Classification (GTDB taxonomy): domain Bacteria; phylum Bacteroidota; class Rhodothermia; order Rhodothermales; family UBA10348; genus SMXL01. The sequence goes on from JADFHF010000018.1 coordinate 40,524, forward strand.
CCTCTCGGCTGCTTGATGCGGCTGCATTGAAAATCGAGAGTACAACGGGGGTGAATTCGGGGCCGGCCATCGGGAAGCCATAGGCCCCTCCAATCTGCTGGATCAGTCGCAGGTTGATGGCGAACAGAAGAGGAATATCTGCCGCGATAAACACCACGCCGCCGAGACCCGTACCTCCGCCTTCGACGGCTGCCAGAATCGCGTTCTCCGAGAAAAAGTCTCGTGCCAGTTTATCGAGCTCTTTCAAATCGCTCTCACGGAGTTCGTCGAGGGATTCGATCTTGAGGCCAATAGATTTAGCTCTGGCCAGTAGATCTCGATCGTCCAGCGTCCATTTGGAGGCGTCGTTCAGAAGAGAAAGCGATTGGGATACGGCTGAATCAGCCTGATCAAGTAACTCCTCGGGAATAATTTGTCGAACGACCCAGTCGACTGGCTGCATGGCCCAGTTTATAGCCTGAGTTAACAGCGAGACGCCGTGCTGCCAGGAATCAATTTCTCGCTGAACCTCGCGCTCATACGAAGACAGTCGCATACCAAATCCGGATTTCGTGAACCAGAAAATCGGCTGCTGTGCCGACTGGGGTTAATATAGGTTGCTAGCTTGGAAAACGTCCCGTGAGGACTGAGAATGGCCGTATCAACTCATCAGTTGATACTTCTTCAGCAGTCGGTACATGGTCGCTCTTCCAATTCCAAGCTCAACGGCTGCACGGTCGACGTTACCATCACAACGACGGTAGGCATGTTCGACGGCGCGATGCTTGAGTTCTTCTAGAGAAACGATACTCTGACCGTCACCACCCAGTGGTTCGATGCTTGGCGTTTCGTAGCGACTCGAGCCGTTTGTACTGGGAAGTTCAACCTCAGGTTGCGGCGGAGTGGAAAAATGGGTCTCAGCTGCGTCGGCTAGAGTCATTCGATCTTCCCACGCAGAAATGGGATTGGTTGAGTGAATCATGAGGTCAGTTGCCGTGATGGCTTCACCATCTGAAATCAAGATGCCGCGCTCAACCGCGCTTTTCAGCTCGCGCACGTTACCCGGCCATGAATAGTTCGTAATGGCGCGGCGAGCTTCTATGGAAAGGACCTTTCCCTTGAATTCCGGGTGTTCCTTCGTGTATTCACGGAAAAAATAATTGGTTAGAAGCAACGTGTCCTGCCCGCGCTCTCTAAGCGGCGGAAGAGGGATCGGATACTGGAACAGGCGATAGTACAGGTCTTCCCTGAATCTCCCTGCCCGGATCATTTTGATCACATCCTGATTGGTGGCGCTGATTACGCGAGCGTCGAAATCAATCGTTTCATTGCCACCCACACGCTGCAATTCACCCTCCTGAAGAGCACGAAGTAGTTTGGCCTGGAGATCTAGATTTAGCTCGCATATTTCGTCGAGAAAAATGGTACCCTCGTTGGCTTGTTCAAACTTTCCGATTTTCCTGGCATGAGCGCCCGTAAATGAGCCTTTCTCGTGACCAAAAAACTCGCTCTCCATCAGTTCGCGAGCGATGGCAGCGCAATTCACTACGACGAATGGGCCGCGCTTCCTATTCGAGTTGAAGTGGATCGCTTTCGCTACGAGTTCCTTGCCGGTTCCACTCTCACCCTGGATGGCCACCGTCAAATCGCCGCGGACCGCCTTCTGGACGAGATGATACACTTGCTTCATGGGAGCACTTTCACCGATCAATCCCTTGATCTTATACTTGTTGGTGACCTCCTTGCGAAGGGTGTCGAGTTCTCTTTCCATCGACACTTTCTCTAGAACGTGTTTAACGACCGTATCAAGCTTTACAAGATCGTCCTGACCCTTGGTGATGTAGTCGTATGCGCCGAGTTTCATCGACTCGACAGCCGTATCGATAATTCCCTGTGCAGAAACCATGATGACTGGAACGCCCGGGAGCTTCGATACGACCTCACCAAGGACCTCGATACCATCAATACCGGGCATCATAATATCGAGTAGGATCAGATCAGGTTTTTCAGAGAGCCCCTTCAGGACCTCTTCACCACTATTAAACACCGTAACCGAGTAATCTGGATTCTTATCCAGACGATAGCTCAGCATGCGTGAGTAATGCTCGTCGTCATCTACGACAAATATGCGATACGGCATAATGTTTTCATTCGACAGCTCTTGCCCAAAAGCCCCGGAATCCGGTTCATTTGAACGATCGAGCCGTTCTACTGCAGTTGTCTGGGGATCAGGTCTGTTATCGGGTAAAATGAACCGTTCTTAAGGCCCAAACGGTCGTTTTTTGACCGATTCCAGATTAGCTCTAATCACACTTATCTCGTGCACACCATGAAGTTATATCCGCGAAGGACTCGATTTCCGTAGCGACGGCAATCCTACAAGAGAATCAGTCCAATTCCGCCCACGATGAAGCAATAAAGAGCGAAGTACTCAAGACGTCCCTTGCGAACCACGTCGAGGACGAACTTGATGGCCAGAATGCCTGAAAAAAATGCCACGATCAGACCGATGATCATGGGTGTCCAGACAAGAGAAGCACCCGTTGCAACCGCTTCCGACACTTCCACGCCTGTCCCAATCAGCACGACGGGTAATAGCATGAGAAACGAAAAGTTGGTGGCTCGTTCCGGCCCTACATCTTGGTAGATGCCTGCGCAGATGGTCGCCCCTGATCGGGAGATACCCGGTAGCATGGCAACGGCCTGAGCGACCCCAATGCCGATTGCCTTGAGCGCGGTCACGTGGCCACTTGGTTTTTTTCTGAGTCGAGTCAACACGAGCATCAGACCCGTAATCAAAAGCATTCCGGAAGTAAACCGAGGTTCACTGAATGCGCCCTCGATAGAATTCTTGAAGACCAGGTATGCGACTCCAGTCGGAATCATGGTAATCAAGATGAGTATCGACAGTCGAAACGATTCGTTTTCCGACCACATCGACCGGTAGTCTGACGGTCGAATGACGCCGCTTCCGAACTCCAGGATGAGGTTCAGGATTTCTCGCCGATAAACGACAAGAATGCTGAACGCGGTGCCGAGATGTACCAGTGACGCAAACAGAATCCCGCTTTCTGCGTCCACCCCCACGCCCAGCACATGTCGTCCGAGAACCAGGTGACCCGATGATGAGACCGGTAGAAATTCGGTAAGCCCCTGGATCAGACCCAACAGTGCTGCTTCCCACCAGGACATAGACTTTCTACCTCGGACATGAATCGATGATCGCGTGACCCGCTTGCGCGTCCGCTACCTTGTGGGGGCCACGGGGTTCCTTACTCTTCCGGTATTTCAGGTTTAACAATTAAAACCTCTTCGCGGTCTACGACGACCGTACCCAATGGGCTTTTTCGAGGTTTACGAACGTATCGTTTCTCAGCAACAATTACAGGCGCAAGTTCACTCGTTCGGGCCCTGCTGTGGTAAGCGGCAATCGCCGCCGCCTTCTCAACGATGCTCGCAGGCGGCGTTTCCTGCCGTCGAGGCAGGCGTAAAACCGTATGCGATCCGGAAACGCCACGAGCATGCAGCCACAGGTCGTACTTTCTGGCATCCCGGGTGGTTAGCCGATCATTCTGCGCTGCATTCCGACCGACCCAAACTTCATAACCATTGCCAAGCTCGTATCGTCGATAGGGCACCTGGATATCGACGCCCGTACGCTGCGGAGAAACCGCAGCGAGGGCAGACGCATTTTTCTTTTTGAATTTCCTGACATCCGCAGCTGTCTCGGTATTAGTCAGTTCATCTTGAAGTGTCTGAAGCCGACTGACGAGGTCGTCCATTTCGGACAACCTCTTCCGGGCATGTACGCGACCCTGTCGAGATTCTCTGGCCCTTTCGTAATAGTGTTCTGCATTCTGAACAGCTGTTAGTTCTGAGCGAAGCGGAATCGTAAGCTCTCCGCTCCCCGAGACAATATCTTCAAGCGTGACTGAATCCTGTCCCGGCTCCACGCGCGTGGATGAAGCCATCAATAGATGACCGTAACGCATATACGTCTCGGCCTTCCTCTCCTCATCCAGTTCTCCGAGTAATCGTTTATGGCTCCGGGCTGCCTTCTTGAGTCGCGTGCTCAGAGCCCGTTCCAGCGGCGCGTGCTCTCGATCATAGGCGGTCTGGCTCAGCTTTCTTCTGACATAGATCCTGACCGCTTCATCGGCCGTCTGAAAGTTTTCTTCTCGAACACTTTCGTCCAGCGTAAGTGGTAGGAGGCTGAACAGGTGCGCATTCGTCCCTTTCCAGAATATCCGGGGTGAAGGCGATTCGAGTGCGTTCAATAGTTTTTCTCTGGCCGCCTTCAGAGCTGAGACCTGACCGCTCGACAAACGATCCTCCGACTCGGCGTCGAGACCCGCATGCAGAATCGCTTCTGATACGAACCTGGAACCCAGCAGGGGATCCGCTTTTCGAACTCGTTTCCGAAGGATTCCCTCTGCCACGACAAGTCCTTCAGAAAATAAAACAGCCGGCGACGGTTTCGTGACGGGTTCTCCGAGTTCAATGCCCTTCTTTCGGAATCTTTCTATGACAACGGTTTCGTTGTCGACGCGATACACATTAGAAGTAGGCCCGAACAGCTCAATCCTCAATCCCGATTCGTCGGTAAAATTTAGATCGATCAAGCGATCATTTGGATCGATAGACAGAGTTCGTACGCACGAGCCTTCCGCACCCGAAAAGATGCTCGCGACATTTTTCCTGGCACGAGTGGCGTTGGGATTACAGAAAAGATATCGAAGGGGGGCCTGAACGGAGACCTGCAGGGCCTTCAGCCCCCCTTGAGAATCTCGAAGAGCGATGGTGAGCTCTCCACGCTGCTGAGAGTAAATCTCGTCAACCGTTGAGCCGACGATCCACGACTGCCACTCTCTAACGAGCTGGCTAAGTGTATAATAATTGGTGAGCACTAGAAAAAAAGGAGTGTCGATCAGGCGGAATCCGTCTTCGACGACCGCGCCTCCTGGACAGCAGAAAGAATCCAGATAGCGGCCCATCCAACAGCGACGACCCACCATTTTGCATAAAGCAGCATGATTAGATTCGCACCGTACAGCGCGTGATAAAACCAAATGGGTACATCGTCCGACGATTTCTTCGCGCCCCTTTTGACCCCTCTCTTGACGGCACTGCCAATTCCGCTCGAGACGGCGACGATCTTCAGCAAGAGCATGAGCGGAGTGTAAATGATAATAATCCAGTATCCCCAATCAGCCACCGTGAATACATATACAGCGATCACGATCGTTACCAAGAGGTCGATCACTACGTTTTTTAGCCAGGCCATCTGGAGGACCAAGAATGTAATAGGGTCTTCAAAGTTACGTGATTCGAGTCTAGCACACTGCCGGTTGCAAGACCTGCGAACAAGAAAGAGGCACCCCCGGGTTGCGGAAGTGCCCTCAAAATATTTACCTCGAGGCTGGCTGGCTCCCGGCCGTTCCTAACCTTTCTCAGCCAATGTGCATCTGAAGCTCTTCGCGGCGATGCTTCTGGCGAAGTTTTCTCAGCGCCTTCTCCTTGATCTGACGAACGCGCTCACGCGTCAGTCCAAACCGCTGACCAATTTCTTCCAGCGTCAGTGGATGCTCTCGGCCGATGCCGAAGTACAGCCTCGTAATCTCAGCTTCTCTAGGATGAAGAAGACTCAGAGCACGCTCGATGTCGATCTTCAACGACTCATCCATGAGCGTATCGTCCGGTGCCGTGTCTTCGTCATCCGGGAGTACGTCCAGGAGGCTATTGTCGTCATCTTCGTTGAACGGTGCATCCATTGACAAGTGACGACCCGTGTGCTGTAAAGCTTCACGAACCTTTTCTACGTCGACTTCGAGCTCCTTAGCCAGCTCTTCAATGTTGGGTTGGCGTTCGTGCGTCTGTGCTAGACGAGCACTCGTCTTGCGAATCTTGGAAATTGTGCCAATCCGATTCAACGGTAGTCGAACCACACGGCTTTGCTCAGCCAGTGCTTGCAGAATCGCCTGGCGAATCCACCAGACCGCGTATGAGATAAATTTGAAGCCTCGCGTTTCGTCGAAACGCTGTGCGGCTTTGATCAGTCCGTAATTTCCCTCATTGATTAGGTCGGCAAGCGTCAGGCCTTGTCCCTGATACTTCTTAGCCACAGAAACGACAAAACGGAGATTGGCACGAGTCAGCCGATGCAAGGCTTCCTGCTCGCCTTTCTTGATTTGCCGGGCCAGATCAACCTCCTCCTGTGGGGTCAATAGAGCAATTTGGCCAATCTCCTGTAAATACTGATCCAGCATTCGCTGCTGGCGTGGGACGTACATATACCCCTTCCTCTTTCTCTAAATTCTGAATGTGACTCGTGGTGGGTGTCCACGAGTGTCTATAACGATGTTTTACCGATCCCTACGTCAGTAGGTTCTGCAATTTTTCCACGGCTCTGCAACACGCATCTGGAAGTGCTCAGGTTCCCCGGTTCGGCGAATTTGAAGCTGTTTCAACTGGGTGTAACGTATTGTTTCGAGAAATTGACAGGACGGCATCCGCAATCAGGCGATCTCCAGACAATCTTGGAATTTTGGACTGGGCACTTACGGACGCCCTGGTCACGGTCAGCCATTGATAGAACGTACCGTTCGGTACAGCAACGATTTCAGGGGGTAAAAATGCCCTTGATTCCCGCCGGATGGCATAGTGCCGATTAACCGATCGAAGATGAGAATCCATGAATTCTGAAAAAAGATTCAAGTCGGGCGGGACGCCATCGAATTCGATAAGCCATAGATGACCCGGCAACGTGTCGGACGTTAGATCTGTCGGTGCGACGTGATAGTCGTGCACGGTCGTCCCGGATTCACGACACGCATATTCCAGAGCCGAGCGAGCTTCGTCGCCATACATCGCCTCGCCGTATTTATCGATTACTTCGCTCGTCCGCCCAGCGACAATAATCCGATATGGATTCGTATTCGTGAACTCAATGATGTCCCCAATTCCGTAGGACCAGAGCCCGCTGCAAGTCGTGACCATGATCCGGTAAGGAATCCCGAGTTCTATCTCTGAGATGGTGTGTCGAATGGGTTCGGGCGACGTATCGTCTATCCGGACAAATTCAAAAAAGACTCCGTTGTCGAGGTGAAGGAGCATATCGTGTTGGTTCGGCACCTCTTGAAATGAGAAGAAGCCTTCGGAGGCGCCGTAGCTCTCTACAAAGTCCATGTCCGGAGCGTCGATGTCCGGAGGCCCGATTTGCTGAATGAGCAAATCACGATAGGACGACAGGGCGACTCCGCCTGAAAAGAAAACCCGAAGATTGGGCCAGATCTCTCGCACAGTCTGAACGCACTCCCTGTGCCGGGCATTGCTTCGAGCATTGTATCGCGCGATTAACTTTTGAAATAAAACAATTGCCCAACTTGGCACCATCACAATGGAACGGATGTCCATTTCCAATGTCGAGTCAACAATGGCGTTTAGTTTTTCGTCCCAGATCGGGTGATTAAGAATTCGTCTCGGAACAGCTTCCACAAAGGTTTGAATGATCCGAGGCGACACGGAGGCAAGCAGCCCACTCACCTCACCTACAATCGCCTCACGACCAAAAGCATCCGCTTCAACCCTTCCTGGAACAGAGAGCACTCGCCCAAAAGGCAGGTCGAAATGACCCGTTGAGTTCATATAATGCCAGGCTGCTGTTAATGAGAAACTCCGATTACGCTTGAGCATCTCACGGCTGACAGGAATGATTCTGCCTTCTGAAACCGTACCGCTCGATACGGCAAAATGCTCGAAGCGATCTGGCCAAAAGACATTGCTCTCACCGCGTCTGACCCGATCAATATCTGATCGATAATCGCCGTACTCGTGTAGCGGCACGGCAGATTGATACGACGAAACAACGTCCTCGGAAGCGGCAATTTCTGAAAAACCCAACCGCTGGCCCCACTCGGTATCACGAGCGCGGTACACCAGGTCCAGAAGGAGATCCCGCTGCGTACGTAAAGGCTCGGCCGTAAACTTTGCGACGACGTTCCAAGGCGTTATCGTGTAATGTTTACGCCTTTTCATATTCCCTGACCCATCGATCCGTGTTGAAACAGAATCTCGACTCGCAGCTCAATCGTGTAGGACACGAACTTGGTTATGTGAAAATATCCGCATCTTTAAGGTGGCAATCACAACATGGGAAGCGGTGGCGTACAGATGTCAATGATAAAATCTTCCAAGTACGTTTTCTAAAATTGCTTGGGTAGGATCGTTTTTCTATCCTCCCGGTCCACGCGCTTCAGCCAATGTTCCGTCGCCCGTTTATAGTACCTATCCCGTCATTAAAAAGATGAACAGTTATCCTGGTTCGTCTACCACTTCGTTTTCCAAGTGGACGTTCCTCAATTTTCTAATTTTTGTCGCGGGGTCTGGATGCGATTCTAACGACGACGATCATGGGTTTAAAACCGAATTTCGCGTTCGATATGAGGTCACTCGATCTTGTGACTTTATCGCTGTGGTTGGATATACACTCATCGGCGGAGGGGCTACCGGGGACTCTATTACCGTTCCTTGGTCATTGCAACCGGATATCGATGTTCCAACTCCATTTACAGCCGTCGCACTTTCGGCAACTCGGGCGGGTCAAGGCGCAAAAATTGCAATAACGACCAAAATATTTGTCGACGGCAGCGAGAGAGGTTCGCAGAAAGCCTTGGGTACGGGCAGCCTCAATGTAAATGTTGCCATCACTCTGAACTACCCACTGGATCGCCTGCCGGGAGTCATCCGTGTCCGAGCATAACACATCGAGCCTCGTCTTACGCGCCAAGGGCCTGACTCTAGATTTTTCTGCAGGCTTAACACATCCAGCCCATGTTATGGGGATTCTGAATGTGACCCCTGATTCTTTTTCGGATGGAGGTGACTTTATCAACGTTGATCGAGCCGTCGCCCGAGCGTCGGAAATGATTTCGGAAGGAGCGGCCATCATCGATGTAGGAGGCGCCTCGTCCCGGCCAAAAGGGAACGACTACGGTGAGGGCGCTTCCGTCGTAGCTCCGTCAGACGAAATCGATCGAGTTGTGCCGGTGATCCGGACCATCTCCCGAAAGCATCCAGATATATGGATCTCAATTGACACGTTTAGAACTCAGGTTGCCATAGAAGCCTTAAAAGCGGGGGCACATATTATAAACGATATAACAGGACTCCGAGTCGATCCGGCCCTCGCCAATCTGGCCGCTGCTGAAGACGCGCCGTTGGTGCTTATGCATTCAGTGGGCGAACCAGGTTCTATGCCTCATGCGGCGGAGTACGAAGACGTAGTCTTGGACGTTCGAACCAGTTTGCTTGAATCAATTTCCATCGCTGGAGATCGCGGTGTCAAGCAACTCATTCTTGACCCGGGATTCGGTTTTGGCAAGTCCGTGAATGACAACCTCCGTTTGATTTCGACCATTAACGAACTGGCCGAACTAGGATTTCCCGTGATGGTCGGCGTATCGCGAAAAAGCTCAATTGGAGCCATTCTTGGAAGCTCAGAGGAACCAGTTTCGATCGAGAATCGGATTTTCGGATCGCTTGGTGTAACCGCTGTAGCTTTTCTTCGGGGCGCGCGAATCATACGGACCCACGATGTCGGCCCTACCGTCGAGATGCTTCGGGCAATGACGGCAACACTGAATGCCTGAACGGGTACGAATGGATGCGTGAACTCGGGAATATCCGACTCTCTCTGCGATGGGTATTTTTGCTACTTTCGGGTTACTAAAGTAGGACACGAGCGGACTTGAAGGACCATTTAGTCATGCTTCGAATTTGACAATATTTCCCTGGGTCATACCAATTCGGGCCGTCGATCTACTGGAGATCGTCATTGTAGCCTATGTGCTTTACAAGCTCTATGTGTGGATGCGGGGCACCATTGCCGTTCAAATTTTCGTGGGGATTCTTGCGCTTTATCTCATCCAGATATTCGTCACTGCGCTGGACATGACCATCTTTCGGGCAGTCTTTGGCTCAATCAGCGAGGTCTTCGTTCTCGCCGTGATCATACTTTTTCAACCGGAAATCAGACGCCTTCTATTGCTTCTTGGACAGAATCCTCTGGTAAGACGCTTCATGCAGTCGCCGGCGCAGATGGAGCGTATCTCCGACATTGTCCTGGCCGTTCAGGAAATGAGTGAAAAGAATATTGGTGCGCTGATTGTTTTCGAACGATCAACTGGACTCAGGAGCTATATCGAGACCGGTACCGAATTGCAGGCGCAAGTAAGTCGTGATCTACTCGTTTCCATTTTCTATTCCCAAAATCCGCTGCATGACGGAGCCATAATCATCCGAGATGGGAGAATCGCTGCGGCAAGATGCGTTCTTCCCGTTTCGTCCAATGTGAAACCCGGATCCCAATTGGGTCTTCGTCATAGGGCAGCGGTTGGAATTACGGAGTTGGCAGACGCCTTCGTGATTGTTGTTTCAGAAGAAACAGGGCGGATTTCTCTGGCGAGCGATGGCGAGCTGATGTCGGGGGTATCGATTGATCAGTTGCGGGAATATGTAACTGAGGCACTATCACCAAAACTTTCTGACGAGGCGGAACCGGCTGTAGTAGCCTAGACCATTTCGAAGGACGGTTCTCGGAAGACCACTCGGATGAACGAAGACTGGAAGTTTCAACGGCGTCGCTCAAAACTGGTTGATCTCCTGCGTGAGAGAGGCATCGAGGACGAACGTGTTCTCGTGTCGATCAACCAGGTGCCGAGACACCTGTTTGTCGACGAGGCTCTGCGAGCCCGGGCCTACAATGATGAAGCGCTACCGATAGGGATGAAACAAACTATTTCGCAGCCCTTTACGGTCGCTTATCAAACCATGATGCTGGCTCCCCAGCCCGGCGAACGAATTCTGGAAATAGGAACGGGCAGTGGGTATCAGGCGGCGGTCCTGTGCGAGATTGGCGCCCGCGTGTTCACGATCGAGCGACTTCGCCCGCTCTACGAACGGACTTCACAACTGCTACGCGTGCTCGGATACAAAGCGCTTTGCCGGTGCGGAGATGGCATCCAGGGTTGGGAGGCCGTTGGTCCGTTCGATGGAATTATCGTGACCGCCGGAGCCACGATTGTACCAGACAAGCTATTGCAGCAGCTTCGCATTCCAGATGCTGAAAACACGGGGGGGCGCTTGGTTATCCCGGTTGGCAATCGTGATTCTCAGCGAATGAATCGAATCACCCGCGAAAGCGCGGACGCCTATGCGCGTGAAGAAACAGAAGGGTTTCGATTCGTTCCTCTTATCGGCGCTTCCTGAACGAGTTCGCCCTGCTCAAGCTCTGCCCGGGATCCAACTCCCGTCCCGATGATCAACCCGGTCGATTACACCCACGATCGTTGCGTCCGTGGGAATGAGCAATGGCTTGAAGGGTACCGTCGCTTCTGTAGACGACACATAGATAATTGTATCTCCAACACCTGAATCTACTGTATCCAACGCGACGATCGGATCGCCAACATCCGTTCCGCTAAACGCCATGGGCTGAACAAAAAGCAGTCTTTTATGGTTGAGAGACTCCACCTTTTGTGTTGCCCAAACGCTACCGATGATCTTTCCGAGGTTCACAAACGTGCGGATTTAGTTGGCGTCTCCGGTCACGTCAAGCTTATCGACGATGGCAACAATAACCGCATCGACGGGCTTGTCTCGGGTTAGATCGGTCTGACGGGCGCTGGACCCTTGAGCGAAAAGAACGGTCTCCCCGACTCCCGCTCCAACGCTGTCCACCGCTACGATGAACCGGTCCTTTAGCTTCCCATCCAGTTGAAGCTCCTGGACAAGTTGGAGTTTCATCCCCGTCAGTTGATCGTCCTTGCGCGTAGCCCAAACCGTTCCGATTACTTTTCCAAGTGTCATTGCATTTCTCTGATGAGCGTGGGGAATCCTAGAAGAACCGGGATTTCTAATGGAATGATATACCGCCACAGTCGAATGGAATATCGAAATAGTCCACTAATGTTGCGGCATGATCACGAAACGAAGATCGAGTTCCCAGATCCGTCACGTCTTCCGATCCACAATATAAGAGCGGAACGTATTCGCGACTGTGATCCGTACTGGGTGTTGTGGGATCGTTTCCGTGGTCCGCTGTTATTACCATTCGCCCACCATCGGGTAACGCACCCAAAATCTCAGGCAATGCCAGGTCGAATTCTTCTAGCGCCGCTGCAAATCCTTCCGGATCATTTCGGTGCCCGTATTCCTGATCAAAATCGACTAAATTTGTCCAGATGAAAGTGGGCATATTTTGTTTCTCGAACTGAGCAATCCGATTCAACAGTTTTCGAATTCCGTCCGAGTTGGACGTCGTCTCATGACTCTCCGAAAAACCAATTCCCCCGAATAAATCGAATATCTTGCCAATCGACACCGTGATGATATCATTTTCCTGCAGCGCCTTCTGCACGGTTTTGGCCGCTGGTAAAAGAGAGAAATCTTTTCTGGATGGAGAAATCCGCTCGTAATTGCCAGCTTCACCACGAAATGGTCGGGCAATAACGCGTCCTACGGCATGATCACCGATGCAGACCCGATCGCGGGCAATCGAACACAACTCATAGAGCGCCTCGAGTGGAATGACATCAACGTGCGCCGCAATCTGGAATACACTGTCAGCCGACGTGTACACGATGGGATATCCGGTCACCGCGTGCTCTTCGCCCAGCTCGGCCACGATGGTTGTGCCGGAAATCGCCTTGTTTCCCAGGACTCCGGAGCAGTCTGTGTATGCAAGAAATGACTCGATCACTTCTTTGGGGAATCCATTAGGATAGGTGGGAAACGGATAGTCGAGTGAGAGCCCCGCCAATTCCCAGTGCCCCGTCGTGCTGTCTTTCCCCGCCGACGTTTCCAGCATTTTTCCGAAGCTCGCCGTCGGGTCAGAAACTGCATCAACACCCTCCAACGGTCGTATTCTACCAAGACCCAGGCGTGTCAGGTTCGGGATAACGACGTGACGATATATACAGACATGCCCAAGCGTGTCGCTACCAACGTCGCCATATTGCACCGAGTCCGGTTGCTCTCCAATCCCCACACCGTCCAGGATTATCGTAATGAATAGCTGCACTTAGCCCGCGTAACACGAAGAAGAGAGAAATTAAAAATAGCCGAGGAGGCTTACTCGACGATCGTACATTCGCCGGATTCAAATGCTTCCTGGAGAGCCGCCGTCGCATCCGCTCGCAAGTCGTCCGGCCCTTTGTGGCGCGGGTGCATCAATGCAACTCCAACGCTGACACCTCCTTGAAGTCGACCTCTTTCGTCTACAAATGACGTCTGAATTCGGCTCGCCCATGATGCGACTCTCTCGACTTCACCGTGATAGAACACGCCAAACGTGAGCTCTCCAAATTGCTCAACACGACTATGGTCAGTCACCGCCCGAATTCGCGCTTCGAATGCCGATTCCAACTCGTGAATCTCTGTTACGCCCCTTTCACCCAATTCCTCACCGCGATTCAGATAAACGAGAGCGAGAGCGAGAGGATGCGACCCGTTCCGGGCTCGTTTCATTTCGTCGTCGATAATCTCTCTTCGCTTCTTGGGTTCTGAATGAGTGGCCGTATGGTCCAAGTCTCCAGTGGCCGCGCACTCAAGAAGCGTCGCAAAGAGCCTGGCGTACTGCTCAAGCAGAGGCAGGGCGGAATCGAATTCCAGACCGGCTTCATCCATCGAATCGACGACCAGCAAGTAGGGAGTTTGAGATTTCGGCGACGTCACTGCAACCATGGCCACCTGACGCACAGAAATGGGTTCGAGATAGTAGCCGAGTTTCTGCTTCGGGAATCCGTCCGCGCCCACCTTCGGATAAATGATCGGAATCAGCGCTTCATTCCCTACATGAAGCACTTCATTCGCCGCAAACGACCCTTGACTTCTGGCGTACGAATTCTGACTGACGATAGCCTCAACATGATATCGAAGTGGAAAGTTTTCCTGGCGAAGCAGGCATGCCGTATACGCGTTCATACCTGCCCGGAGAGACCGCAGCGCGGGAATCAATACTTCTGCATTCTGGTCCGGAGCGACTTCCGCAACCATGATCTTGGCTTTCGGCTTTCGCCTTCGGACCTCCCCGACAAAATCACTGGTTGAATCAGGAGCGATTCCCGCGGTCTGAGTAGAAACGGGTTTTGCGGTTTTGGCACCGGCCAGAAACTCCAATTCCTGCTGCACTTCTTCTCGGTTCTCCGACGCGTCAGAGTGGGTAACGCTGTTGTCCTCACCGTTCGTTTTGGGTCGAATCTCCATAATTCCTAGCGAGCTCAATTCCTCGACAGGAACGTCCGGCGCCTTCATAAAGCTCTCTGGAATATCGCGATGGCGCTTTTTCATATTCACGGTCGTCAGAGTGGCGGAAGCTGCCAGGAGTCCGAGAGCCACGATTCCCAGCACCCATTGCTGAAGAGCGTAAGCTAAAATGATGGAGACGACGGAGAGAATGATGAGTAATACGCGAAGCATTCGCGGACCTGCCGTGACCACATGAAGACGTGACGTGCACTAGCCAAACAATCTACCGGCACCCTCAGGAAAAGTCAATACAGAATACCGGAGACATTGCGGAAAAACCAAGGACTTCGCCTGAGGTTTCAATCCTCCACCGCCGCGGACAAAGATCATGGCATGGCACTCTCGTTCCGGGCGAAAAATGTAGATTTTAACGTTTCCTATTATTGGTGTTGAGGCCTGGTGTGAACTGCTGATCTTGTGGTTCCAGGTCTGAAGGGATTCCCTCTCGTTTTACGTATGACGCTTACCATCTGGCGGTCAAGGGCGGTTGTTGCGCAAAAAGTCATCGCTCTTGCTTACGTGTTTCTTCAATTCGCTGTTATTTCTGACAGCGAAGCGGCCGTCTATCCGATCGCTGACCGATCGAGCGAAGATTGTGCTATGTGCTCGAGTGTCCCTTTCCCGGACCTCTTTTCCGGTGACAATATTCCCCATTCCTGGGGGGACCCCTTGTGTTATCTGGTCGCCGACAACAAAGGCTTTATGAATTCAGATGACGTCATCACCTTCGTCGATGAGGCCTTCGATGAAACAGCGCTTGGAAAAACCGGGACCAAACACATGGAGGCGATCGCTTTTGATCCCAATACCGGAATTCTTTACGGCGCGGATGCCGACCGTTTGGGATCGATTGATCTGACAACCGGGGCCTTCACAGAGATAGGTCCCTTCGGGTCCGGCGATGGCGTTATAGGGGTGCTCAGCTTCAATGATATCGACGGGCTCACGTTTGATCCATTCAGCGGAATCATGTATGCCTCTGTCCGG
This sequence comes from Bacteroidota bacterium, assembly GCA_022567305.1. Lineage (GTDB taxonomy): Bacteria > Bacteroidota > Rhodothermia > Rhodothermales > UBA10348 > SMXL01. The sequence continues at coordinate 55,794 of JADFHF010000018.1, forward strand.
CGAAGCGGCATCGACAAACTCATTCAGGTTGACCTGGCGACGGGTGCCGCAATCGTTGACGCCTTCGGACCCGGACTCACGTACGTCCCCATACCGCCGATCAACAATCTCGACGACATCGATGATATCGCCGTCTCCTCCGTCGACGGTACGATGTATGCCATCATGAATGAGAACGGGAAGATGAGTCGGCTGATTACGATCGATAAAACGACCGGAGTATCGACGGACGTCACCGATCTCGACGTCGAGAATGTTGAGGGTTTGGGCTTTCACCCGGACGGCCGATTTCTGGGCGTACTCGGGAACGGCGGGCAGAAACTCCTCGAAATTGATCCCTCGGACGGCACCACAACGGTGGTCGCCTATCTTGGAATCAACGGAAACAAGGACTACGAAGGGGTTGCCTGCCTTACCGAAGAGCAGAATCGAATTGAAGGATCGGTTCTGCTGAAGAAAAAGATCGACTTAGAGCTCGAAAAGAGCGCCACTGGGCCCCAGCCAAACCTCGACGTCGCCTATGTTCTTTCTCTTCTCTTCAACGCGACGCCTCATGCTACGGCTCCCAATCCGAATTCAGGAGTTCCTGGGGTAGGCATCAAGGTCAACCTGTTCGCCGACAACAACGAAGACGGGGTTCTGGACGGGGGAGATTCGTTCCTGGCCTCGACGCTCACCGACGGAGCAGGGGGCTACGCATTCGACATCAGCGCCGTCGGTCACTTTGTCGTCCTGGTTGACCTGGCAACGGTTCCGTTCCTTGCCGTTCTACCTTTAGACCATCAAGAGACGGCGGTCTTCGTCGGTTTCGGTGAAACGGATACCGGCAATGATTTTGTGTTCTTCTCTTTTACGGATGCCACCGGAATTATTGTTTCAGACTTGCTTCCGTCCGGGGTCACGTTTGTTTCCTCCTCGGCTACGCACGGAAGTTATCACCCAAATACCGGTTTCTGGACGGTAGGAGGGCTTTCGCCAGGCGATCATGCTGAGCTTACCATCAACGTAACGCAGCAAGGCCTCACCCAAGAAAACTGCGCCGAGGTCAAGCGCGCCGATCCTGACGACCTGGACTCGACGCCACACAATGGCGACCCCCAGGAAGACGACTACGATTGCGTGACCACTGAACGCGATCCAGAAATTGACTTGGAGCTTGAAAAATCCGTGGACGACCCGATGCCCGAGTCGTCAGAATCAGTTGATTATCTACTTCGCGTAACGAATTCAAATTCGGCCAATTCCATTGCAACCGGTGTAATCGCAGTAGATTATCTTCCAAGCGACGTTACCTTCGTCGAAACCATTCCGGTCGGTGGCATATTCGACGCAGCATCAAAGACGGTCACCTGGGAAATAGGGGGGCTCGGCATCGGTGAGAGCGTCGAAATAATCATCCGAATCCTGGCTCCGTCGTCGGGGACCCACAGAAACTGCGCTGAGATCTTCGAAGCCAATGAAGGCGACGTGGACTCCGAGCCGGGCAACGGGGTCGACAACGCTGAAGACGATCAGGACTGTGCAAGCTTCACCGTTCAAGAACCCGTTCTTGGCGAGATCGGCGACCGCGTATTCAATGATTTGAACAGCAATGGGTTGGAGGACCCGGGCGATCCCGGTTTGCCGGGTGTTTTGCTCCGTCTGTACGAAGGAGCGTGCGGACCAACCGGTGCACCGCTCGCCGCTCAAGTAAGTGATCCAACGGGGGCCTATCTGTTCACAGACCTTCCCGCCGGTCTTTACTGTGTCGACCCGGTGGATTCGTCGATCCCGTTCGGCTTTGTGCTGACCACGGCCAATGATCCTATGACGGTTGATCTTGGCGCGGGAGAACTATTTCTGGACGCCGACTTCGGATACGTGGCTCAGCCTGAATTATTTGAGGCTGATTTGGATCTCACCAAAACCGTCTCGAGTTCCTCGCCGGCTTTGAATGAGATCGTCACATTTACCATTACGCTATCGAACAAAGGACCCGCGGATGCCACGAATGTAACGGTACGCGACGTGATCCCCGTCGGACTGGTCTATATCGACGCCCAACCGTCGCAGGGTTCCTTCGACACCCAGAACGGTTTTTGGGGTATTGGGGAGCTTCCGGTGGATGCTTCTGTTGAGCTCAAAATTCGTGTTCAGGTCGTGATTCAGAATATGATCGAGAATATCGCTCAGGTCATCTTCGTGGATCAACACGATCCGGATTCGACGCCGAGCAACGGGATTCCGTCCGAAGACGATCAGGACAATGCTATCATCGAAGCTCGTGGTCCGGGTGGCGTGGGCGACATCATTCGCGTGGAATGCACCGATGTGGGAACGATCAATGCCTTGGCCTACGATCCCGTACGTGACCTTATCATTGCGGGTTCAGAGGGCGGACGAATCCACGTGTCGACCGATTCCGGGATGAATTGGCCTCCGTTTCTAGAAACTTCCGGGAAGGCCCCCATTCGGGATATCGTGATTTCCGCCTCCGGGTCGGCGTACGCTGGAACGTTTGGTGACGGCGCTTATGCCTCCTTTGATGGAGGGACGAATTGGGCGTCTATCGGCCCGCCAACAGAAACCATCAATGACTTGGACATCGACGATGCCACAGAAACCGTGTTTGCCGCGGCTTTTGGACGCATCTCCGTATTTGACGGTGTCGTTTGGTCCGACCTTGGTGCGGCGACCAGCCCCTTCGGTGGACGTCAGGTTCTTTCGGTCGCGTTCGATGCGGCCACGGGCGATGTATTTGCCGCAGCAGAAGGCATCGGCGTGAACCGACATAGCAGCGGTGTCTGGACCGCGGTCAACTCGGGACTTCCCACAGGAAAGGTCAATGTATTGTTCAGCGGCCCTGGCTATGAGCTCTTGGCCGGTACGAACAACGATGGTGTCTTCGTTTTCACCGGCGGAACGTGGGCGCGGTTCGGAGCGGGCTTGAATAACGAGCCCATCGAATCGCTGGGATCCGGGCCGAATGGCGAGCTCCTTGCAGGAGCCCGTGAGTCAGCAGCCTACTTCTTCAATTTCATCACCGACACCTGGCTTTCGATTGGAACTCTACCCATTTACACGGTAACGTCCATTACGGCCAACGCAATAGGCGAGGTGTACGCAGGCGCTCCCGGAGAAGGCATCTATCGGATCGAGGACACGGATTTCGACGGGATCCCGGATCTCGCCCATCAAGTCGCAAACTTTTTGACGACGGCCGTCATCCAGGATCTCGTAGTCACTCCGTCAGGTGAACTCTTCGCGGCGACCTACGGCTACGGCGTTCTGTTTTCGAACGACGGTGGAAAGTGCTGGACCCGATTGAATCGCGGACTTGAGAACCTCTGGGTTTTTGCGATCGCTCGCCGGCATGACGGCGTCCTGTTTATTGGTGTCTGGGCCGACAGCAAAGGCGGCATCTGGCGCTCTGACGACGATGGGCGAAATTGGGAATTCGTCGCTTTTGCGAATCGACAAATCGTCTCGCTCGCCATCGATCCCAACGACGATGACATCATGTACGCCGGTGTCAACCTGAGCGGAACGGGATCGATCTACCGGACACTGGATGGCGGACAGACATGGACCGTACTGGAATCATTCACCGAGCCCGTGTGGTCCATCGCCATCAGCCCGTTCGACGCCCAACGCGTGGTGATCGGCACACTGGGTGACGGCGTTTGGGAATCTACCGACGGCGGCGCCTCTTTTGCCCAGATCGGCTCTCCAGCAAATGGATTGCAAAACGACGCGGTCTTCGAGTTGGCGTTTGCTCCTCTCGGAAGCTCGTACGCAGGCGAACCGTTCGCCGGTACGGGAGCAGGGGTGTATCAATTCGATGCGATTACGGAAACGTGGTCGCTCTTTGGCGCAGGAAGTCAAGGCCACGAAATCAGAGTTCTGGCGTTCGTGGGACCTAATATTTTCGCTGGCACATGGAGCGCCGGGGTCCTCAAGTATGATCCCGGAACCGATACCTGGGAAGAATTTGTACTGCCCTATATACCCGTCGTTGCATTCGTCGTACACCCGGGCACAGAAACCCTGGTCATCGGGACGTGGGGTCATGGGCTCTATCTGGCTCCGAATGTCGTCGTTTCGACAGATATTGATCAACCATTTGTAGAAAACGATCTGCCCGGAAGCTTTGAATTGCGTCAGAATTACCCCAATCCGTTCAACCCCAGCACGACCGTTCCGTTTGAAATCCATGCGACGGGTCACTATCGAGTTTCCGTTTTCGATCTACTCGGACGTGAAATCGGCGTCCTGCTCGACCAGGTGTTACCGGCTGGTAGCTATTCTGTCACCTGGGAAGCGGGGAATCGTCCAAGCGGGACATATATGATTCGGATGGCGTCCGACGGGCGTATGGTCTCGCGCGTTGTGGCTCTACTGAAGTAGGCATCTGAACCGCGCAACGATCCGGGAGCGCTCCGGAATCGGTTTCCGTATTTTGTCGGCAAAATCCAGTCTCTCGACGGCTATACGATGAAATATTTCCCACGTCTTATTCTTCTCTTCCTATTTGGATGCTCTGAGCCTTCGGACGAAACACCTTACTCCTTCCCCGATGGTACGATTGTGGACCTGTCCTACGCCTTCGGTTCAGATACAATTTATTGGCCCACAGCAGATGGATTTGAAAGAACGACGGAGTTCGAGGGTCGAACCGAGTCCGGTTATTATTACTCGGCCTACACCTTCCGGACCGCAGAACACGGGGGTACGCATCTGGATGCACCCATTCACTTTTCAGAAGGCGGTCAAACGACCGACACGATTCCGCTCGATCATTTGATGGGTGATGCCGTTGTCATCGACGTGACTGAAGCGGCAGCGGCAGATCGCGATTACCTGGTTTCCACCGCAGACATAGAGGCTTGGGAGTCAGAGCATGGCGCGATTCCAGACGGAGCGATCGTACTCATTCGCACAGGTTACGGTCAATATTGGCCAGACGCAGAAGCCTACCTGGGAACGGCCGAACGAGGCGCAGATGCCATACCTCTCCTTCATTTCCCCGGACTTGACCCCAAGGCCGCGAAGTGGCTGGTCGAGAACCGATCCATTCATGCCCTCGGTATTGATACCGCCTCCATCGATTACGGACAATCGACTCTCTACGAGACTCACCAGATCCTTCTCGGAGAGAATATCCCGGGATTCGAAAATCTTGCTAATCTGGACCAATTACCTGAATCGGGCTCGGTCGTGATCGCGCTGCCTATGAAGATCGAAGGCGGCAGCGGCGGCCCTCTTCGCATCGTTGCGATTGTCGGCCGGTAGGGGGCTACGGACACACGATATCGTCCTGATTCGTGTCCCAGGACCCTTTGTCACCATTATTGAAGGCCGTGGAAACGATGGAGCCTTCCTTCGTAAACCGCATCCCACTCCGCCCCGTGACTGTGAGACCGGTAAGGACGACTCAGTGTAGCGACACACTCTTAATAAAGCGGCGAACGGCGAACAGGGATCCGGCCCAGCCAATAAATACGCCGAACGCGACCTGAAGGAGAACCAACAGGAAACCTGTCCCTCTCGATATGGCTGACATTTGTGGGATATAATCTCGGAGAAGTCCGTAAATCCCAGATAAAACGACAGCCGCAATAACACCTGCGATGATTCCCTGGGCCATTCCCTCAACTAGAAACGGCTGACGTACGAAACGGTCTGTTGCGCCGACCAGCTTCATGGTTCGAATCAGGAGACGACGGGCATAAATAGTGAGACGAATCGTGTTTCCCACAAGGAAAATCGACGCAAAAACGACGAGCGCACCGAGTGTCAAGCCGAGAAGCGAAATCAATTTCAGATTCTGTTGCACCTTGACCAACAGCGGCTGATTGAAAATCACGTCATCTACCCGATTCCACGTTGCAAACTCGGCCGCCAAAACGGCAAGACTATCCGCATTGGCATACCTGGGTTTCACTTGAACCTTGATCGAGGCAGGCAGAAACTGTTCGTCGAAGAAAATTTCCGCGTCTTCCCCGAATTCCCTACGGAAGATTTCCTCTGCCTCCGTCTTGGAGATATACTGCGCCTCCGAGACGCCCGCTACGACTCCTGCGCGAGCATGAAGAGCCCGCGCTACAGGATCTTCAACGTCCGCCAAAAACAATTCTAATTCTCCGACGCGTTGACGAAGCCAGTTGGAAACGCTGTTGGCCTGAATCGTCACGATCACGAAAAGTCCAATTAGAACCAACGCCACAGCCATTGCACTGGTTGAAGCAATCGACGAGAAACGGGCTCTTTTCAGGCCTTTCAGGCCCTCCACGACACTGTAAGGAAGCATATCTGGGCTTTCGAATAGGTTGAGGGTACGTTTAACCGACTATTCTACCTCGTGTATATCGTCAGATTCGGAAAAAAAGAAATAGCACACAACCAGAAAAATCAACTTTTATGGTGATTGAGGTCGCGGGGTACCCGATTCGTTGAGGAATCTGATTCTAGGACATGGTTACGGTTCGTAGACAGGGTGATAGCATTCTCATTTTATTCGCTTAACGCCCCCTGAATCATTTGCAGCCCGTAAGATGCCTCGATTCCTCTAATCGTCACTGTCTTCAAGCACCGTCATCCCTCCAATCCATGTCCACCTGCCGTCCATTTTCTGCCAGATATTCAGCTGTTTACGAGATGTCGTCGTCAACTTGCCATCATTGTCTTGCTCTGTTGACGTTGCCCAAAAGTAAATCTGAGCTGTATTATCAAAGATCGATACCGCCAGAGGAATGATCTCAAAGTAAACTTGCGAAGAACGGGACAAGAATGCCTCGACCCATCGGTCGCCATTATTTTCAAACCATCCCACAGTTGGTGCACCATTTGGTGTCCACCAATGGGTGGCTTCTGGATGCTCATTACAAACTCTGCGCATTTCGGCGGGACCCTCCGTATTCCAGGCCTCCTAGCATGCCTGATTGAGATCAATTATTTCCTGCTACTCTGCAGTCCAGTTTTGCGCTAGCAAACGGGTGGGTACTATCGTGGCCAGGACAAACAGAGGTAGTAAAAAGCGAATTCCCTTAACCATGGTATTATCCTCCATGTCGCACGTGAATGGGGAGATAGAGTCAGTCGCTTAACAGCGTTGGGACGTGAGTCGGGGGTTTTTGAATAGTCAGACGTAGTGGGCTCCGCCGATCCTATTTTATTTAGCGCAACGAGGCCAGATATGCAAATCGCTATTGAAATCTCGGGGCGTCGCTCGAGTTTATCTTGCTGATAACTAGAACGTAGGAATAGTCTGGTTCTCTCTCTTGGTGGTTAAGTCGATACCCATTTTAGGTCAATTACAAACGGCGACATCATCTCCCTTACGCCGAGTGACGATTATCGCGAGTCACGGGAGTTGTAGATAAAGCAATATTACCGCCAGTTGCAATCGCTTTTGAGGGTGAGCTAAAGCAAGAATCAGCCGCCTGCCAACACACCAGTCAGTTCTTCCAATCGGGCCATTCACCCAACCGAGATACTGTCTCAGTTATACCAGTCGCTAGTGTCAGTACCTTTATGTCGCCTCGTTTCGTATACGAGACCCGTAATTCGTCCGACGAAATGGACGGGAAGCCGCTTCGGGAGGCGAGTTGACTAACGGTGCCACTTAAGAGGTTGAGCACGTAAACGTTGTTTGTCTTCCCGTTTGGAAGTCTTCCCATGAACACAATCTGATTCGCCGTATTTGCCCAATCGATCTGTTTGATGCCCACATACAAGCCTAAGGCGAGTACAGTCCCGCCGGGCAGCAATTCTATGGAGTAATTGAAATTACCTCCCGTTGCGACATCCGAGCGTTTAACAAAAGCCAATCGGCCGTATGGGGCCTATACGGGGTCGTGTAATTGGAATCCTGAAGGCGGCGAACGAAAGATAGAGGCCCCCCCCGAGCTAGGTATGGATAGTAAGTTGCCGCTGCTACAGTCCTCAAAGACAATCGAGGCTCCGTCCGGGCTGAATGCTGGACCGTAACCGGCTTTAGACATGAGAAGTTGAGGACTTGACCCATCGACCTTAATTTTCCACAGATCACCGCTTGAGGCGGTAAACGCGAATCGTTCCCCTTTAAAGTCCCACACAGGACGGTACACAGGCGACCCGTTGTTGAGCACGACTCTCTCATTCGAGCCGTCGCTATTGATAACCTTGAGATCGTTGCCGTCCGAGAACACGATGGCAGGATTCGGTGGCGGCTGCGGATCTTCTCCGCCCGGCTTACCTCCGCCTTTGCCTCCCTTCTTCGAAAGGGCCGACTCTGTATCGGCGGCTACCATTGGACTTTCAGACTCGCTGCAGCCGACCAGGACGACCAATCCTAGGGCGAGGCTCGATGCGATGAGTAAGACGCTTTTCATGTTAGGACGTGGTCTGGGTTGATTCGCAGTACGTTTGCCAATCCGTAAATAAATACAAGTCGCATTCTAAAAACGGGTAGAACTACGTAGGCATTAGAATGGAGTTCAAATCGGAACTGCCCCCTCAAGAAATAATTATTTTAGTGATATGACTCCCGATAGCGAGTCGTTTTTGAGAAGCAGTTCCTCTCAAATGGGGGACCCACGCAACACCGGTGACAAACCGTAGTAGGCGTTTTATAGTGAAATTCCACGACTACAACAAACGCGTCCATCCTGCCCGACGTCACATCCCCGGTAAGAGAAATACAGCGTTGAAAATCAGTCGAGTCGGGCCGACCCAAAACAGACGATACTGAGTGTTATCGAGCAGAAAAACGACTTTGCCTCGTCCTACGTCTTGGACGGCAGCAAACGCTTTTCCGGTTATCTTTTCTAGGTTTTTCTGGGAGGCGTACCCCGAGGCGAGAATGGAATCCGGGTTTTTATCATAGTATCCCACCGTTTGCAACGATTCGCTAGGTTCGAGTCCGTTTCCGTTAAATTTCAATGAGTAGAGGTGTTCTTTGACCCCGAAAGCCAGGGGATGAGTGGTATCCATGTACCCGCGCATCGCGGATCCCGGAACGCGTCTCAGACCCGTTGAGTCGCCGCGAGCTTCATAAGCCGTATAGAACCCGGCCTCGTCCTTGGCATCTTCGTCGTCTTCATCACGGTCTCCTGTGTTCAAGGAGACATCTGTGATTTTCGAGTTGTCCTTGGTAAAAAACAGGGCGCTTGACTCTGTTGCAACGAGTGTCCCTCCCCCGCTGATCCAATCTCGAAGCTGAAGAGCCTGCGAGCTGTCGATCACGCTCGATACGTTTCCACCCGGGAAAAGAATGACATCGTAATCGGAAAGATTGGTCGACATGAGGTTTCGAGCGCGGACCCGGTCGAGGCTGAAACCGGCCCACTGGTCGAAAAGAAACCAAAGCTGCCCGGACGTATACGAGGACATCGGCGAATCGACTACCAAAGCTACGCGAGGTTCTTTCACCGGATTGCTGCTGTTCGATGCCAGATCGATTCCGTCGTCGACGCGGCCGGAATCGAAACCGACGATCTTCACGCCGGCGTCCCGAGCAATCCGAGCCATATCGGCTTCGACCGTCGAGGCCTTCTCCCGATTTCGTCCCAATAAGACAACGAGTGTCCCGCGAGAGTATGTCGTTCCATCAACCATAAATGTCTTCTCCGTGGAACGGACTCGATATCCTGCATTCCAGAGAGCCGCAAGAGCGCGGGGGGCGTGCCGTTGATTCCAGTCGATGGCATAGGCGTACTGCGCCCCGGAATTCGTAACGCCGGATGCATATTCTGGCGCCATGAGAACCCGCTCGGTCTCGACGCTGACGTCTGATTCTGTCCAGGCGGCATCCAGGTTGTAAGCGAGCGGAATGGACCACGTGGCCATGTCATACATCACCGAATCTTCGATGGCCATTTCTCGCTGCATCAACGTATTGATCAGCACGTGCCGGGCCTGATCGGTGCGAATGAGAAACGTACCTTCCCCGAAGGAGCGCGTGGCCGGCGTCCCCGTCCAGTAATCACGGGCTCGTCGTACGGCGAACGCTTCGGTGGCTCTCTCGACTTCAATATTGTGGTCGAGCAACAGCTTGATGATGTCATACGCGTACCCGTTGCCGTCATCGTCGTCGATGAAATAGACCGTCGGTTGCGTTCCATCCATCGCGGCGGCCTGTTGTCCCAAAACTCGTCTTTTGAAGCGGCTTGAATTCGATGGTTCCGGAAACGGGCATCCGTCGCAAAATCACCGTAGCCTGTTCCTTCAACTCAATTCGAGGCTGGCAGCGGGAGTTTTCCAACGTGAATACCACGCAGACGGCTCGCCTGCTTGAGTTGTATTGCCCTGCCGGTCACTCGTGGCTTTCCGTCCTTACAGGCTACGAACACAATATGACAAATGGCCGTCATACAAATAGTAGCGATCTGCACAGTTTGTCACAATTTCTGCATTTTCTAAAGCATCTAACGGACTAGGCAAACTCGGTTGAGTCTGGTTGCGCTCAGTGATTGAGCAACGAACCGGCGGTCGTTTCGAAGGTGGCAGCGGCTGGCCCCTGGGCGGCTTGTAGACGGTCTTCCTGAACTTGAGATCGCCGTCGAATCGTTCGATCAATGCCAGCACGCCGGGGTTGCCGGGACGGTTGGGAGGCGCGGCGCCGCCGACGTATGGCCGGAGACGGGGGCGGGAGCCAGCACCATTATTGCCGTTATCGATACGGGCACCGAGGCGAGTCATACCTGTCTATCCGGCCGCGGTGACGTGGGGCACCCGGGCAGCAGAGTGATTGCCGGTCCGGACCTGTCACCCGACGTGGGGACCGAGTTCGAGGGCTCTACGTTATCGACCAACAACTTCCATGGCACCTTCGTCGCCGGCGTCATCGCCTCACGCTGCTTTATGGTGTTGGACAAGCGAGTCCCATCAGACGTCGACCTGGCCCTTATTTTCCAGGCTCACTTGCCGCCCGGCACCTTCTTCACCA
>JADFHF010000097.1 GCA_022567305.1 Bacteroidota bacterium
TTTTGATAGATTCCTACGAACTTGGTGAGTGGACACGGGAGCTTAAGATCCCTAACCATCCTCATTGCACTCACGTTGTGAAACCTCCGGAGTAAATGGCATGAACAGCTATAGGTAAACCGGTATGAAAGACTATACGCGCCGAGCAGTCGCATTTATTGCAGGCTCGTTAAAGGACCGGATACTGGGTGGTGTGGGACCAAGCTATCTTCCGGAACCTTTCTGGCCGCTTGGGCTGAAAACCGCTAGATGACTGTATAACCGGAGGCCGACATGAGCGTCGAAGAACTGGAAAAAGCCGTGTCTGAATTGCCACGGGAGGACCTGACCAGGTTCTCTTCCTGGTTTCAGAACTATATGGCGGAAGAATGGGACCGGCAGATTGAGAAAGATTTGAAGGCCGGCCGTCTCGACAAGCTGATTGAAGAAGCAAAGGACGACATCGCAGCAGGCCGATACCGTGCAATGGTTCTGGATCGGCACACACGCTGAATACGACAAGCTGATCTGAATAGAAGAAAAGCGAAGCCGACGGTCACAAGCAAACGATCCTTTGTCGCCCAACATAAAACCCTTCCAGAACGCTTGCCCCTTAACTTCGTAAGTGCGACCCTATCAACGTGCGTGAATATGCAGGAACCACAGGTTGTCTCTATGATAGAATGGCATTGCCCGTGACGCTCACGGGCTGACTCATAGGGGAAATCACGGTTGAAAGAAAGATTCGATGGGAAACGCTTGGAAAGAAACGCTTGATGGTGGGGAGGTGCTGCTTATTGATGGGGGCATGGGCACTGAATTGCAACGGCGTGGCGTGCCGATGAATTTGGAAGCGTGGAGCGGGACGGCGGCGCGGTGGCATGCGGACACGGTGCAGAAAGTGCACGAAGCGTACATTCGGGCAGGGGCGCAGGTCATCATTACCAATACTTTCGGGACGAACCGATTGATGTTGGAAGCAGCGGGCCTGGGTGAGGAGGTTGTTCAAATCAATCAGCAGGCTATCCAATCGGCGTTGCGGGCCCGGGAGCGCTCAGGAGAGGAGAGCATCACGGTGGCGGGTTCTATTTCCCCCTCGCCGCCCAGGTTTGACTGGACGGCGTACCCGGCGAAAAACGTTGAGTTGGACGCGTATCGTGAACTTGCCGGTCTTCTGTATGAGGGCGGCGTCGATCTTATTGTGCTCGAAACGATGATGGACGATGAGCATTCTCCGCTGGCGATGGAGGCTGCTTTGGAAACGGGTTTACCCGTGTGGCTCGGTGTGAGTTGTAGCGAGCATCCGGAAAGCGGGGACGTTGTAAGTTTTTCCCGTCAGGAGATAAACTTTGCTGTGCTGATCAACGTCAACTATATTTCCCGTTGCATGTTGACTCATGTAAGAATGTTACCGAAGCGTATTTGTCGTCACCGGGGTTGAGTTGATAAAATAAGAAGAAAACATCTTCGTTGTCGTTGTCGTCGTGCTGTGGATATGTGGACCCCGCAAAGCGAGTCCACATATCCACAGCTACCCGACTCAGGGTTCGAATAACTCGGCTGCCCGTTCCATGCGCCAGGCCCGAACCCGGCGTTGAAGTGTTCTGAGTTGTCCGTCGGCGTACTGACCTGGATAGCGCTGCTGAAGTGTATTGAACAAGACGTTTGCCGTCATCTCGGGGCGCTCCTCCAAACGCTGCTTCAACTCGGGCCAGACCGTCTCGAAGGGATCTTTGCGTGTGCGCCAGGTGTGCGCCACACGGGGACGTTTCGTGCGGCGATACATCCGGCCTTTCCGATGGTCCCGGCCCAGACTCTCGCCGTCGCCACCAGCAGCTTCGATGAACTGTCGAAGCTCTAGAATCGAGATTGCTTCGTTGTGCTGCTCGACATCGATGGCTTGAACAGACTCGGGTTTGCTGATCTGGGGCATCTCCAGGCGGACCTGTTGCCAGAGTTGGTCTTGTAGGTGCTCGATCTCGACGAGCAGCGCCACCGGATCCAGCCCGTGGTACTGATGGCGCATTGCGGATTTGACAGATTCCTCAACCGCATCCGAAGCCTGCACCCTCTGGCAGGGTGTCTGCGCTTGGTCGTACTTCTTGACGACCCGGCTTCCGAAACGCTCTTTGGCAATGAGCTTGAGCGAGGGCTGAAAGAAATTGACGTAGAGCCGCAGCCGCTGGTAAAGCGAAGACAGAATGCGACAGGCTGCAAGGCCTTCAAAACGGTCGTAGCCGACAACGCGGCGAACGATAGATCCGTTTTTCTGTTCGACGTGGCACTGATCGTTCTTTTTGTAGGGCCGAGAACGGGTAAACGTAATCGATTCACGCCGGCAATACTCGAGCAGCGTATAGTTGATGAACTCCTTGCCGTTGTCGGTGTCGAGCCCGAGCATCGGGAAAGGGATCAGCCGACGGGCCGCGTCGATGGCCTTCACGACAATGTCTTGCTCGCGAACCAGCAGTGCCAGACATTCGGTCCAACCCGTGTCGATATCGGTCATCGTCAAGGTGTTGAGATAGCTACCGGCATTGACCGTGCCACAGTGAGCCACGAGATCGGCTTCGAAGAATCCAGGTTTGAGGTCGTCCCAGTCCGCGAAGGTGCGTACCGGGATTTGATGTTTGAGCAGTGATCCTGGTCGTGTGGTCGAGATGCCGCCAGCAGCAGAGCCATAGCGTACCTGGTGGAGCACTCGATCAACGGTGGCTGGGCTGATCGCGCATAAGCGCTGCCGCACGGACTCTTCGAGCTGTAAATGGCCATGTCGTTCGAGCGCCTCGATGAGTTCGGGCAGGAACGGCACCAGGCGTTTGGAACAGATCCGGTCAGCAGCTTCCCAGAGGGTGACCAGGGCAATCGAGACGTCGTCGTCGTAGAGACGCGTGCGTCGGCGTGGGGATAGAGGTGAGGGTTTGGCAGGTGGGTTGTTGAGCAAGCGGGTAGCGGATTTGCGATGATAGCCGGTGGCGGCGACGAGTTCGTCGAGGATGCCTTTTTTGTCAGCTTTGCTGGCTTGGTGGTATCGCAGGGCAATGGATTGGATGAGTTCGCGTCGTGCGTTTAGGCTCATGGGATGCCTCATGGTCTTTCTCCATCGATGTCGGGAAGACGGATGGAGGGTAACATTTTTGATGAGGCAACGACTTGGTCTTCGGTAACATTCTTAGTGAGTCAATGCGTCCCCGGCGAGCGCTGCCAGTCGGACTTCACCTCGATGAACGCCCTGGGCATCACCATAGAGCGCCAGACGTTCGACCACCTCGTCTACCACTTCGTCTTGCCCTACTCGAACTGGGAGACGGGCTCGATCTGTTTCTCCGAGAGCTTTGAGACTCTGAGCGAGGGCCTGCAAAGCGCGCTCTTTGAACTCGGCGGGGTACCCAAGATGCACCAGACCGACCGCATGACAGCGGCCGTGCACAAGGCCCGCCATCCTGACGAGTTTACGGATCGCTACGCGGCGCTCTTGAGGCATTACGGCCTGGAGGGGCGGAAGACGCAGGCTGCCTCGCCGCACGAGAACGGCGACGTCGAACAGCGCCACTACCGCTTCAAGCAGGCCCTCGAACAGTCGCTGCTCATGCGTGGCAGCCGGGACTTCGACAGCCGGTCAGACTACGCAGCCTTCCTCGGCAAGCTCTTCGATCAACTCAATCAGGGCCGTCGTGAGCGCTTTCAGGAGGAGGTTAAGGCACTCCGGTGTCTGCCACTCCGGCGTCTGGAGGCCTGCAAGCGTCTCACGGTGCGCGTGGCCCCGAGCAGCACCATCCGCGTGCATCGCAATCTCTACTCGGTTTATAGTCGCCTCATCGGCGAGCGCGTCGAGGTGCGC
>JADFHF010000019.1 GCA_022567305.1 Bacteroidota bacterium
ATTTAAGATTTCAGATTTCAGATTTGTCCCTCGGCTTCCGGAGATACCTCTCGCAAAGCAGGGCAACCCTCCTCCGCTTGCGCTTCAGGTTTCAAATGGGTCTTGCAAACCTGCTTGCACCCCCAAGAAGATCAACGGCACGCTCGGTACGGCGCTGATGTGGGCCGAAAACGTCTCTGCCGCGAGCAGTCAGGCGAGAGCAGAGGACAAGCTCATCTTCCTGTTGCACGTCTCCGGCAACTTCGCCCGTGAAGAGTTCACGTGAAACAACGCCCAGAAATACAGGGCAGTTGCCCTGTCGGACCCGAAGGTCGGAGAATACCTCGGCAAATATTTCGTGGCGGCGCACCAGCAGGTGGGCGACTTCAAGGTGACTAACGTCCGCGGCAAGATCCAGCGCAACGGCGGCAACGTGGTGAGTTACTTCTGCACGCCGGAGGGCCGCGTGATCTACGCAGTGGTTGGGCCGGTGAAGCCAGAGAAGTTATTGAAAGCGGCCCGCTGGGCGCATGAGACTTTTCGTGCAGGCATCGCCGCGGTCGGCCGCAGCCGCGTGAAGCTGAAACGCTACATCGAAACTGCCCACGCCGCCGAGTTGAATACCACCCCCTCCGCAATCACACAGTAGTTGCGAGTATCGGAGCAGCCGCCCAATCGCTCGTCAGAGATTACTTCGAGGAGCCGGGCTTTCGGGTATGTCGTCTCCACCAGAAAGCCTGCAAACTTCATCACATGTCAGCGAACCAGGTAGACGTGAGAACAACCTGTCTCTACGACAAACGCGATGCAGAATAATCAAGTGCGATTTAGAACTCGAATCAGCTCACCGTCAAACATCCCCAATCGGAGGCTATAACGACAGACCGGAATGGTTTTCGCATCCTTGTCGGAGAGAGTTTTGTGGATCCGCTGGATGGCCAAATTATGGTCATCCATAAAGGCTGCCCAGGAATGGCGGGTCACATGGTCGTTAGCCGAATATCGATTTCGCAGAGCAGTGAGGCTCAATTCCACTGGGCACCAGCCTCGCAAAACTCGACACCAACCCGCCTAAGACACCCGGTTTCAGGCTCACCCTCTTTTTCCGTAGTTTCACAGGCAGGGAAAAACATCTTATCTCGGTCATTGCCTGATCTCAGCGACCTTCGCCTCTCTGCACTCACGAAGAGGTTTCTCTTTCTATTCGGATTCGTAATGATCACCTGCAGCTTGCCTAGCGCGAGCGCCCAGGTGGTGCCACTCTACGATGTCATTTATCGCCCACCCGGGCTGAAGTATTTGGTGCTCAGAGGCGACCATTTCGATATCATTTTTGAGCGTGGATTGAGGGAGCAAGCAAGTGAAACCCTGTTCGTCCTGGAGAGCACGCTTGCGGGAACCGATACACTGACCGGGGCGGGATTCAACCTGTTTATGCCGGTTGTCTTGAATAAATTCAACGACCGGGCAAGCGGCTTCGTAACCTCATTTCCTTTTAAGCAGGAGATTGCGGCGACGGCCAGAAAGGGGAGAAGCCTATCCAGACGCCATCCGTCATGGACCTATGTCGTAGCACCACACGAAGCCGTACACGCGGCCCAAGCAGATTTCAGTGGTGGGACCGGTTTGGTTGGGTTTTTCAGGTGGTTCTCTCCTGATTTTGCCAGGAGCCTGAATATGTTCGTACCCCCAGGTATCTCCGAGGGAGTGGCGATATTTCGTGAAAGCCAGCTGACGGAGGATGCAGGACGATTGCATCACCCGTTTTTTACGATGCAGTTCCGGGCCGCTTTTGAGAACGGACGAGGTTGGTCTCTCACCCAGATGTTGGAATCGCCCTCGTTTACGAGACCGTTTGATCGTTTTTACGAAGGTGGAGCCCATTTCATAGAGTATCTGGTTGATCATTACGGAGATAACGTCATTCAGCGTCTTTCGCAGTGGCAATTTCGATTCCCGTTTCTGGGCTACGGTGCCAATCTGATCTATGCCACTGATACGACTCCTTCCAAGCTCTCCCGCTCATTTCGAGAGTGGATTCGGGAAAACGAAAGAGCTCGAATTGAAGAGCTCGGCGCGCTGACAGACGGCACGTTGATTTCCGGAAAGGAGGGCCTGGTGAATCGGCGCCCGCACTGGCTAAATGACTCGACCCTGGTCGCATTTTCTGTGGGATACAATCTTCGTCGGGGATTTTATCGCTTCGACCTGGAAAGCCGAAATCGAGAACTCATTTCAAATACGACGATCACTGAAGATGCCACGTTTTCGCTCAACCACGACAGTACGGCCATTCTTTATTCGCGCTACGAGAGAGATCCGTTCGTAGCCGTTCAAGAGCGGGCCAATGTTTTCTCTACGGATTTGGTCACCGGCGAGATCAAACGACATTCCAGGTGGGCGCATGCTATTAATCCGGTGGAAACGGCCGCTGGAAAAATCCTGGCTCTGAGGAACGACCGTCAGTTTAACTCGGTCGTGGAAATTGACGAGAGGGGTCTTTCTAACCTGGTTGTTAGCTACGACAGGGCGGACTTCGTGAGCCTGTTACCAAGGCCAAACACGGATTCACTGGCTGTGTTGATGAACGTCAAGGGTCATCAGGCTTTGTTTGTGACATCGTTAAGAAATCTCGGCGAGGCAGATTTGTTGCCCTGGATCGGATTCGAGGGAGTGAGCATCTACGACGCAACCTGGAGCAAGAATGGTCGCTATTTGATCTTTACGGCCGATCTTGGTGATGTGCAAAATGTCTATGTCTCCGACGAATGGACCGACAGGATGTGGCGATTGACTAACGTGCCGTACGGTGCGCTGGAGGGAGCCCTGTCGCCGTCAAACCGCGTATTCGCTTATGTCGAGTACAGAGATCAGCGCTTTGAATTAAAGACATTGCCTTTTGACCTCGACCGTGCTCTCGAAATCGATCGCGATTTGGCTCGTTACACCGAGAGTGTCCCATGGAGATCGTGGCTCGAAGAATCTTACGATTACTATGGACATCTCAAGCCAAAGCCATACCGCAGTTTGAACTATGTGGCGCCTCGGATGGTCTACCCGACCTTCTATTTGGATGCACCCAGAAGACAGGATGCGGATGCTCGAATGGGATTCGGAATAGGAATCGCGACGCAGGGAACAGACCCTCTTCAGGAATGGACGTATTACGGAGAAGGAATTTTGCAGCGAAGTCGCCTCTGGGGTGAACTCGGATTGCAGTGGGGAGGCAGTCTTGTCCGTCCGTCTCTCAACTATTCAAGCCGGCCGCAGACCATAAACGCGATCATTAGGAGCGGAACCACCACGAGAGAGCAAAGACTGATTCGCCTTCGCCAGCAGGCCTCGGTCGGTCTTAGGGTTCCAATAACGCTTGCGGAAAACGTATTTCGAACGTCCGTCACCGGGCGACTCTCTCTCAACTTTCGTCAGGATCAATTCGTTGACGACGATTTTCAGCCTATCACCGCACAGACAAATCGGACAACACTTTCCCCTGCAATCATATTCGGATACAAATTCCAGCAAAACGTCCGAGATCTGATTCCTAATTCAGGCATTGGTATACGATTTTTCAGTGATATCGACGTGGCCGTGAATGGAGGAAGTCTCAAACGAGCATTGATCGGCCTGGGCGACGTATACCTACCGTTATTGGCACGGATCAACACGGGTTTGCGTATCAATACGGGTGTAGTCGTCCAAAACAGTCCGTCTGTATTTAATCTCGATTTTTTTAAGCCTAGAGGGCGAGAAGACGTATTTATTCCGAAGGGCACGTCATATCGCTATGGATTCACCGCCACTCAGCCGATCCTCTTCATCGATGATGGACTGCTTCTACTTCCAGTTTATTTAAAAGCTGCGTTTGTGTACGGATTTGCTGACCGCCTACTTACGACTGGAATAGATTCGGAAGACTATTCGAGTTTGGGATTTGGCGTGGGTCTTCAGCTGAGGCTGTTCTATACGTTTGATCTCGATTTGCGATTGGAAGCGGCTTATTCCCCTGACAGAAAATCGTGGGATGTGGCATACTGGATAAACTCAACCAGGTATTGAATCGCAACAAAAATTTCATCGTTTCGAATTAATGTCAAGCGAACCCCAAAACGCAACCGGGGTTTAATTGGAAAATGATTAATACTCTCTCCTATGGAACGACTCAAGTGCAAGGCGTGCAAATGCTACAGCATGGTGCCCATGGAAGTCTCTTTGGAGGCTGAAGAAATTGAAGATCCCAACGCGGACTCAAAATTTTATACCTGCCACGTCTGCGGTGACAATTGGCTGTCCGTAAGGGAGGACGAAGATACTGGAGAGAGTCGCGTCACTTTCGTCCACCAAATGGGCATGTCGCCGGTGCTCAAAAGAGTCGCGCATCTCCAGAAGCATGTCGTGCTGAAGGAAACCACAGTAGAAAAGTGGGATTATTATTTCGACGACGAGGAAATAGAAGAAAAACGGTGGCAGGAAAAGCTGAACAATCGTCGAAAAATTCTCAAGTCAATCTGCACGAACTAGAATCTCGTGTTTGACCGTCCATCGTTTGAAACCCTGCGCGAGTCCTCCCGTAGGGTGCTAAATAATTAGCAAAATAATTTTCCAGCGCTTTACAGTGACCTTTACAAGTGCTAAATTATTAGCAGTTTTAAATAAATCAGAAAGCTTATTCAGACGATGAAACGATCCGAGCACGTTGATCTCAGTCGAAGAGAAAGGCAGATCATGGATGTGATTTACCGGAAGGATTCGGCGACCGCGGCCGAGGTAATGGACAACATTCCTGATCCTCCTAGTTATTCAGCGGTGCGGGCTCTTCTGCGGATACTCGAAGACAAGGGGCATCTGAAACACGACAAAGTCGGACCACGGTACGTCTACAAGCCAACCGTTTCTGTAGATCGTGCCAAGACAACGGCCATGAGACACGTAGTCTCTACGTTTTTCGAAGGTTCTGTTTCCCAGGCTGTGGCTGCATTGCTGGATCTCCAGAAACGTGATCTGAATGAAGAAGAAGTCGATCGACTCGCGGAATTGATTTCACAAGCAAAGAGGGAGGGTCGTTAATATGTTTGATTGGTTCAACCTGGCTGGTACCGGTACGGCACTCGCCTATCTGATCGAAGTGACGGGTAAAAGTCTGGTTGTGTTCGCCTTGGCAGGACTGATGGTTGTTCTGTTCAGACGTTCGTCCGCTGCGGATCGGCATCGTATTTGGTTTGCTGCTCTCGCAGGTGTGATCCTGTTTCCCATCTTGACGGCGATTCTACCGTCGTGGAGGGTTATTCAGAACCCGGAATGGCTGGACACCTTAAGAAACGCAGATACAGAATTGAGTGACCCGATGGCCCTGGCTGGTGTCCCTCCACTTCCAACGCTGTCATCTGCGATCGAAGGTTCACCACTACTTGTTGTCGGAGCCGTTCCTCAGGTATTTGAAAGGGATCCGGCCGAAGCCGGTACTGCACCGGTGCCCGGACCTCCCAAGATAGCCTCTCAAGAAGCCGTTGATTCGAGTGAGTCGTCACATCCCTTGTTTCAGTCGCTTTCAGCGCTGGCCACTCGTCTGAAGAATATGCACTGGACGACGGCTCTTTTTTGGGTTTGGCTGATCGGTGCTATCGCCGTTTTATCGCAGTTGGTAACCGGTGCGGTCGGAGTTCTCTTTCTGGCTCGACGTGCGACACCCGTACGGGATCAGCGTTGGCGGGATCTGTCAGATGAAATCGGTGATCGTTTGTTCTTGACGCGCGATGTTCACTTGCTGAAGAGCAGAGATACGAGTATGCCCATGACGTGGGGGGGTATGAATCCCGTCGTTCTCCTTCCAACTGACGCGGACACCTGGTCGGAAGAACGTCAGAGATGTGTCCTGACACACGAACTCGCTCATATTAAACGTTGGGACTGTGCCACACAGGGAGTCGCTCAACTGGCCTGTGCGATTTACTGGTTCAATCCGCTTGTCTGGCTCGCCGCAAAACGCCTTCGCATTGAACGCGAAAAAGCCTGTGATGACTATGTGATATCGGGAGGCATGCAAGGCTCGAATTACGCCGGGCATCTCCTTGAAATTGCGAGATCACTCAAGGCATCGTTTCTTCCTCCATTAGGAGCGGTATCGATGGCACGCCCAAGCCAACTGGAGAGTAGGGTACTGGCCATTCTTGATCCTGCTCCTCGCAAGCATCGGTTTTCGACGAGTGCGCGCGTCCTCGTAGCGGTACTCACGCTCGGCGTCATCTTTCCATTGGCGGCCATGGTTCCGGTGTCGGAGTCGTCGTTCGAGAGAGACGTAGCCCTCGTGTCTAAAACTAACCCATCTGAAATGGCTCTCGTCCCAAGTGCAAGGCCAACCATCCGTCCAAATCCGGTGGTTCAGAATACAGACGATTTCGTGTCCGTCGCCGATACAACGGATAGGGAAAAACGACGATTGCGTCTGGTAAGGGCTTTTAAAACGGCGCTCTCAGATAGCGATGCGGAGATCCGCCAGAATGCGGCTCACATGTTGGGTAAGATCGGAAAGGAGGAGTCTATTAAAGCGCTGGCTGCTTCTCTGCGTTCGGACGACGAAGCCGATGTTCGCGAGCAGGCTGCCTGGGGCTTGGGAGAGATTGGCAGCCATCAAGCGGTTGACGCGCTCCTAGGAGCGCTCGACGATACAAGCGCGGGCGTTCGTAGACAGACAATATGGGCACTGGGAGAGATAGAAAGTGACGATTCAATCGGTGCTCTTTTGGAGCAATTGGAGAAAGAAAAAGACGCCGACGCTCGAAAATTGGTCGTCTGGGCCTTGGGTCAAATTGAACATGAACGAGCTGTTGACGGCCTGGCAAGTGCCTATATAAACGAATCGAATCCTGAGGTTCGGGAGAAGATTATCTGGGCGCTCGGAGAAATCGAAAGTCCGCGGGCAGCAGCGACTCTTCGACGTGCGGTTGAAGATCAGGACCCTGAAATCAGGTCGATGGCCCTCTGGGCCCTGACAGAGTTGGACGATTCTGAATCGATCCCTGCGTTCCGTCGAGCGCTGAAGGATTCAGATCCAGATGTTCGTCGAAGAGCCGTTTGGGGCTTGACGGAAATGGAGGATCCGGGGGCCGTTGATGGACTCATCGAAGCATCTCGAGATTCAGATCCCGAGGTCCGGCAGATGGCGGTTTGGGGCCTTGGGGAATTTGAGGATGGGCGTGCGCTTGCCGCTCTTCGACCCGCGCTCGATGACCAGGATGTGTCCGTAAGACGCTCAGCCGTGAGGGCTCTGGGAGAGATGCAGGACGAAGGGGCCCTCGATGGACTCATTAAAGCGCTCGCGAATGATGATGAGGAAACCAGGCAGATGGCCGCGTGGGCGCTGGGAGAAATAGAGAGCGAACAGTCAGTTGCTGCTCTAATGAGGGCGTTAAACGATTCAAGCCGAGATGTTCGGAAGACCGTTCTGTGGGCTCTTGCAGAAATCGAGGACGAGCGTTCGATCGATGTGATCATTGAAGCCACCGCAGATCCTGATGAGGATGTCCGGGAGATGGCCATTCATGCACTCATGGAATATGAGCGGCGTGACATCGAAGCCGCGTTCATACGGAGCCTTTCGGACGATTCTGAAGACGTAAGAGAAATGGCTGCTTTGGGTCTCGGCGAATACGAATCTGATCGGGCGGTTGTGGCATTGGGAACCACATTGCTAAACGATTCTTCCATGGATGTGAGAGCTCATGCTGCGTACGCATTAGGAGAAATCGGAACCGAAAAGGCTATTTTAGTCCTGGAAAAGGCCCTGGAAGACGAAAATACAGAAGTGCGTAAGGCGGCTACTCGAGCACTAATCCAAGTGGACTTTTCTGATGATTCGTATCACAGAGACCGATCAGACCGCGACGTAGATATTGACGGCTTCGCGAATGTCGTGGTAGGAGTAGGAGAAGAAATTGCAGATGTAGCCGTTGCAGCGATTTCGATGATTGCGGAGAAATTGGTTAGCCCGGAACTTGACGCTATTGTGACCCATGCTACGGAGATGTCTCTCGATACAATTGATTGGGAAGAGATTGAAGAAGCCGTTGCGGATGCCCTCGACGAGATCGATGAGGAAATCGATGAATCTATTACGGTGGCACTGATAGAGATTGTGAAAGCCAATCCTAACGGCCGTGCCGGTCGGAAGGCACTCAGAGTTCTCAAGAACTCAGACCATCCGGATGCTCGTGCATTCATAAAGAAGTACAAGAACTAGGTGATCTGGAGAGTCCGCCGAGCGAATAACAGCTACAGCTCAACAGCAACTTGTAGGCTGAGCAGTTGAACGCGACGGGGAGCGAAAACTCGCGTCCCGGCGACTGTTTTCGCCGTTTCTGACTCCTGAATCATGCCGGCCCATTTTACCTGAAACTGCCACCGAGGACTTGGGGCGTAGGTCAATAGGATTGAAGTGCGCGAGCCCTCTTCCGAGAGTACGGGAACTGACAATTGGCCCCGAACGTCTGCTTCATAGATATAGAATCGGTTTTCGGACTCCGGGGCGGAAAAAAGCGCGTGTCGGAGAACGACTGAAAACGTGTGCCCGGAAGAAAGAGTCACCTGCTGAAACACATGTATCCCGGACTTCGATCGGTGACCTTCATTATAGGCAAGATCGTAGGCCCGATTTGTGTCAATTCGACTGGTGATCGTCAGCGCCGGTGAGACCGAGTAGGACAACAAAAAGGACGATTGCCAAAGACGCTCTTCGCCCGAACCACGAATCTGACTGCCCGACGGGTGAATGGTCGTGATCGAAGTCTGAACCTGCTTTGATCGGAGAAGAAATTTCATCGTGCCGGCACGACTGATTTTGCCACGAAGATGGAGCCTGAGGTCACTGGAAATAAGTGGAAAGTAGGGGAGTCCTTTTACGCCGGAGCCCGCGGCTATACTAAGAGACGCTGAGAGGGCCCAATCGCGAGATGGTCGCATCGTAGATCCAACTGTGATCCCCTCCTGAGATTTGAGTGAGCGCGTCAGGCGGTACGGGCGCCCAAACTGGTAAATAATTCCTGGGACGTACCTGTACGTATGGAAAA
Organism: Bacteroidota bacterium; assembly: GCA_022567305.1. Taxonomy (GTDB): domain Bacteria; phylum Bacteroidota; class Rhodothermia; order Rhodothermales; family UBA10348; genus SMXL01. The sequence continues at coordinate 9,042 of JADFHF010000019.1, forward strand.
AAAGTCTGACGGACCTCGAGGGTTTCCAGGTAGCCCCAAAGACATATTGCCGTGCAGGGCCATGGTCAAGGGTTATTTCACCTACGATTCGAAACCAGCTTACGTCGGCCACCGCATACAGGCTCGCCGCAGCGAAGTGACTCTTTACGGCGTCTCCGGCTCGCTTTTGAACGGGGTGACGAAAGAAGCTCTTCGAAAACTGGACTCCGATTTGAACGTGCCCCATCTGCCATTCCATCAGCCCTCCATACACGGAAGACGACAACACCTGGCGTCTAGAGAGTTGTACGGCCGAGACGTGAGTTCCGGAACTGGAGAGCACAAAGTGGTAGCCAGGTGCTAAAGCACTGGAATCTCTGCGCGCATCGAGGCTTTTTCGGGATATATATCCAAGGATTCGAAGATTTTTCGAAACTCCAGCCGAGACACCGATACCACGGAGCGACGAATCAGACGACGATCCGGCATATCCGCGGATCCCTGACCAGGTGCGTACAACTCGAGATGGAGAGCTGGCTGATAGACGCGTCCCGAAAGGCCTGGCATGCACGAGTCCTTGTCCCGCGTCCACGGTAAAACTTCCAATCGTCACCGCGAGCAGCGAACCCCGGGTGCTCCATTGGAGATATCCGGAGATGTGGTCGAAGCCAAACCACCGTTCGGAAGGTTTCCAACGGAATAACTCATAAGGATCGTTTTGGAGGGTAAGTGCCCAGGATACCTCGACCATGCGACCCCTGATTCGAAGCATTCGTTGAAAGCGACTCCCCCCATTGGCTGGCGGGCCTTCGTTCGAATCCCACCTTCCTTTCACAAGAGTTCTTGCCTGCATCCACGAACGCTTGGGGCCCCGACTCCGGTGAGTTTCTTTATCTACGTAGCTGACCAGCCTCAGGAGGAGCGCCGCGTTCGTTGAGAGTCCGGGGATATCGTCCAGGGCGGACAGAGCGGTGATCGTTCCGGCGGATGTTCTGTAAGCCAGCAGCGCGTCTACGTCTGACGCCGCGAGCAGGGGGATCTGCTCGAGGATGCTCCGAGTTGCAGCATTAAGATTGATTGGTTGCTTTGACATCTCCAACAAGGATCGTTCGATCGACTGGAATTCCTCGCTGGACAAGTCGAATGCGTTCAAATCGATACCCTCGATGACAATACGGCCCAATTCCATCTCCGGGTATGGTGCACTTTGATGTCCCCAGACCGGCGCGGGCACCCGCATTAGAACGCCACTGAGAAGCCACCAGAAAACCTGACGTCCGGGCCACCCGACCATCGATTTAAAAGCTCGCGGGTAAAATCGTTGTTTCAATCGTTGTTGTTGTGCCGAGCAGCATGTGGTATTCAACTGCGACGCTACCCGAGATAGGCCCGGATCGAACGGAAATCCCAGCGCTCAACTTTTCAGGATAGGTCGACGCTCCGAACTGTACGGAGAATGGGTATACCGGGGTTGTCGAAACACCCAGTCTGTAGGACGGTCGAAATCGCTTTTCAGAGAAAACATCGAGGTAGAGCGATGTCTCTTCATGAATGCGAAACGCGAAGCCGAAAAGAGCAGACTGAGACCCGTGAATGGTGCGCCCCATCGAACGTGATAAAGTCGCCCCCAAATCCATATTTGGTGCAACCGGGATGAGAAAGCCGGTACGAACGACGAAGAACGACGCGAACCCATTAGACGCCGTTTTCTTTGAGTGAGCTTGAATACCGAAGCCAAGTCTTGCCGCGGGCTCCATCTCGCGCGAAATCGGAAATCCGATCTGTACCGACATCTGATATTCCTGGTATTCGTCAAACCCGAAGGCGCGAAATCGTGGTGCAATTCCCAATCCCCCGATTGACGTCGTTCCGGAGAGACCGAGGATTTTGATATCAGAAATATTGAATGGTCGTGTCGTCCATATGGAAACGGCACTGCCGCGCACCAAGCCTGCGCCAGATGGATTTACTGCAGCGAATGGATCCCTGAATGCCACTCCAGCCGTCAATCCGGACATTAGAGCCCCGTTTCCGATACTCTGAGGGGTAGCTTGAATCGATGATCCAGACAAAAACAGGAGAAACGCACTGAGCGTGGATGAGCTGATTACGCGACAGCCGTCTATTCCATTTAACGTCATGAAACTCGTTTTCAGTCTAAAACTGGATGGATTGGTTTTGCACACAGAGACGGACGGCGCGAAACCGTAACCGAATGATTCTGTATCATGAATTCGACCAGAATGAAAGAATGAAATCGCAATGCTGCGGCTCAACGTCCTACTTCTAGCCGGTGTCACGACTCTTGGCAGCTTTGCTCCTGGCGAAGTGAATGCACAGGAGTTTAATTGCAGCGTCTCGGTCAACTTCCAGAACCTGACCGGCAACGACTTCTCTTTCTTGAAGGAGCTGGGCGAGCGCGTCAAGGAGTACATGAACGACAGAAGGTGGACCGATGACAGATACGAAGATTATGAGCGGATAGATTGCAACATGCAGATCGTCATTACGGAAGCGATCACGCTCACGCGTTTCAGTGGTCGAATCATCGTAGCCAGTCGGCGACCCGTGTATGGCACCGCCCAACAGACGACGGTTGTTCAGTTCAACGATGATAGCTGGATTTTTGACTATCCCCGTGGCACTCCACTTATCTTTGAGCCGGACCGACACCATGCCATTACATCGGTCCTGAATTTCTATGCCTATCTCATGCTCGGATATGATTATGATACGTTTTCAGAAATGGGGGGGACGGAACATTTCCAAAAAGCTCGTAGAGTTGCCGAACTCGCTGAATCATCAGGCTCGATAGGTTGGAGTACGCTGCAGGGCGAGGGTTCGCGAGGGGAGCTGATTGCTCAGATTATGGACCCTCGATTTCGCGAGCTCAGAAAAGCATACCACGATTACCATCTGCTGAGCCTGGACCAGTTTGTTGCAGATCCGGACAAGGCTCGACGAACGATGCTCGATGTAGTTGGACGCCTGGAGGGTTTGACAGAAGACGTAAGCCGCGCATTCTATTTAGACGCATTCTTCACGACCAAATACAAAGAAATTACCGCTGTTTTTAAGGGTTCTTCGGTTGCCAATCAGGCCTACGATACGCTGACTCGAATAGACCCGTCACATTTATCTGACTACTCTCAAATTATCCGATAGCATTGAAAAAGGCGCCGGTGAACGAACGACACCGACGCCTGATGTGCGAAAGGGGGGACTCGAACCCCCACGGGTGTTACCCCACTAGATCCTAAATCTAGCGCGTCTGCCAATTCCGCCACTCTCGCAAGGCGCGCTAGTATACTTCTGTACAGGCCTCGGTTCCAAGCTCGGAATAAATGCCCCTTTCGTTATGGAACTGCCAGATTAAGGGCGGGTAAGTGCGCCGTACCCTTGTATATCCGTTCTTCTCAGGATCGATAATTTTCACATACTTTGCTATGGGGAACTCGCCCACATTTCAGCCGACACGACGGAAGGCTCGCCCACAGCCTTCGAGTTTTCAGACGACTGCATCGCTCCTCATCATCGTAGTCTTCGGAGGCGCCTGTTCATCGCCCGGGCTGCTGTCCGTAACCGCACGCCCCGAACGACCGGCGAATATAATTCGAGAAGAGACTCCGGCCACCGACCCGAACGACGTTGCTGCCGTGGAGAATCCATTTGAAGGCATAGAAGTCGGTCGGTTTGACGGAGGGAAGATGTGGACTTTTGACAATCCACCTACGGATTACTTTTCTGAGGCTTACGGATTCAGGCCCGATTCTGCCTGGTTTGTCAAAGCAAGAAAAGGTGCGCTTCGTTTTTCCACGTATTGTTCAGCCTCTTTCGTTTCAGAGCTGGGGCTCATCATGACGAATCACCATTGTGCTCGGACAAGCATCACGGAGGTAAGTAAAGAGGGAGAAACGATCCTGGACGACGGATTCTATGCAACCAACGCGTCTGATGAGCGAGAAGTGGAAGACTTGTATGTCGAGCAACTGGTTGATATTCAAGATGTGACGGATGACGTGTATCGAGCGGAACAGGAAATCTTTGACGACACACCGCGGGCCGACGTAAGACGTCGCCGCGCCGAATCCATTAAAGCTCAAATGCAATCTGTGGCTTCGGCCCAAGATTCATCGTTACAGGTTCAGGTCATTGCTCTTTACAACGGAGGAAAGTATGCCGCCTACACGTTCCGGCGGTTCGACGACATCCGCCTTGTGATGGCGCCCGAACTTCAGATCGGTTTTTTTGGAGGAGACTTCGACAACTTTACGTTTCCGCGGTATAATCTGGACGTTAGTTTCTTTCGAGCCTATGACCCGGATGGTGTGCCGGTCTCAACTCCGGATTACTACAGGTGGAGCATGGAGGGAGCGAAGGATGGGGAGGCTGTATTCGTTGTCGGAAATCCCGGGTCGACGAGTCGACTCAGTACCGTTGCCCAACTGGAATATTATCGGGACAACGAATTACCGCAGAGCACCCTCGTATGGAGAGATCGCGCCTCCCTGATGGCGGAGTATCTGGACTTACACCCTGAGGCGGTCGATTCGTCCGGTGTGAGAAACGACTATTTCTCTGCTCAGAACTCTTTGAAGGCCGAGAGTGGACAACTGGATGGACTCATGGAAGGCTCACTGATCAAGCGCCGAGGTGCTGCAGAGTTGCTTTTCACGAAAGCTCTGGAGGAGTCGGACTCCCTTAATGCCCTTTACGGATCTGTTCTCGGTGATATCGAACGACTTCAGATTGCAAAAAAGGCGTCATTGGCAAAAGCAGCCGCATTCACGCATTTTCTGAACCCATCAGTCAGCTCACACATATTAACTCGAGCGATGTACGGGTGGGTGTTTGAGATTCTCAAACAACGCGGTGCCCCTGACAAGCAACTTGAGGATATAAGGAAAGATGCATTAGAAATTAAGAACTGGCCCAAGGACTTAGAGCGAAGAGTGATCGAACATCGTCTGGGTGAATTCGAACAATATCTTGGGAGCTCGGACCCGACTATTCGAAGACTGTTCGGTAACGGTACAGCGAGTGCGCTTGCCGACACCATCGCCTACTTTTCAGCGCTCAGTGATTCATCTCGATTCCGTGAGCTTCTCGACGACAACTACCTCGCCAGTTCAGACCCCACCGTATCGTTTATCAATGCGATTGCTCCACTTTATTACACGTTGGACCAGCAGCTTCGGGATTTCGTGAACCAGGAGGAGTCATTTGCAGCCGATTTAGCGAGGGCTCGATTTGCGGTCTATGGTGAAACGATGCCTCCTGATGCGTCCTTCTCTTTGAGAATTGCTGACGGGATTGTATCGGGCTATGCATACAATGGGACTGTCGCGCCAGCTTTTACGACATTCTACGGTCTTTACGATGCGTCGTACGCCCATGCGGGTCGATCCGAATGGGCACTTCCGGATAAATGGAAGAACCCGGGTCCGGAGCTGAATTATGGTACTCCAATGAATCTGGTCTCGACCAACGACATCGCGGGAGGAAATTCGGGATCCCCACTGCTCAACGAGAAGCTCGAGGTGGTTGGACTTGTATTTGATGGGAATATCGAATCCTTACCCTCTCAGTATCTCTACACTGATGTAGGCGCACGCACCGTATCTGTTGACGCCAGAGGAATTATGGAGGCCCTGGAAGTGATCTATGGGGCAGATCGTATCGTCGAAGAAATCGCGTCCGGGTCGAACCACTCTTCTGAGTAAGCGACCCAACGCTGTTCCTTAAGATGAGAGCGCGTCAATTACCCCGGGTACGATATCGACCAGCGATCGAACGCCGTAAAAAGATGGAGCCAATTCACCGAATGCAACGAAAGGCACTGGATTTTCCGTGTGCGTTTTGATCGCCAGGTTTTCCAGATTGCCATGGTCGCTGGTCAGAACCAGCGTCAGTGTTCGGTTGAATGACTCCGCAACGAGCTGGACGAGGAAGGAACTGAGAGATACCAGACATTTTTCGGCTTCCTCATGGGAACGAGCGTGACCTGCCTTGTCCGTGTGGAAATATTCAAAGGCCGTAAATGCATTCCGGCTTGAGAGATCGGCAAGATTGACGGCTGCTTCGGTCTCGGAGGAGACATTTATTTTCAGACCGAGGTGATCTACGAGTCGCTGACCGGTGATATCGGCTGCGACGGCCTGTCCCTTTTCGAGATCGTCGAGATTACGAATTCGGGTGTCCGATTCCAGGCAGGATCGTGTCGTAACGGACCATCGATTTCTCTTATGGGCATGCTTAAAGAAAATGGGTGGATAAGCATTCGCAAATGCAACGTCCAGGCCAAGCGATTTAACTTGGGAAAAGACGTTATAACTAGCGAGAATTGGGCGCGACGAAGAATGAGGAAAAGGTCCAAAATGACGCCCCGCCGCCTCGGCACAATTAATTCCAGTGAAAAGTGACGCCTGTCCCGTTCCACTCTGAGGAAGCCCACGTACACCGAGCCCAGCATCAATGTGTCGATAAATATGCTTCGCACCATTGAGTTCTGGCGACTCATCGTCAAACGAGTTTCCTCCTGACAACAGCTCAAATCCAGGAAGAGACAGAAAGGAGAAGGGATTAAAGTCCCCTGGTGGGCCGAGGCCGATTCCGTCAATGAAAACGAGAAGAATGTGGTTCAATGCAAGCGGCCAAAGGGGATTCAGAGTAGTACATTCCGAGAGAGTGAATAGTCTGAAAGATATCCCGTCTCCATCCTCGGGTGGCCGCCCTATTATGCTGGCACTCAGGGTGCGTTCCAACAGAGCTTCTGTCCAATGAAAGCAATTCCGGTATGTGGGAATCGATAGAGAAAATGAGATTTCGACTTGGAGCGGAGACGAAGCGCTGTCGCTATGGTCTGGTTCTCGGCGGGGGTGGTGCGAGAGCCTCGTACCAGGCAGGCGTACTCCAATTTATGGCCGACGCGCTTCCTCAGGTCGACCTATCTATTATAACCGGCGTATCTGCCGGATCACTAAATGCAGCCTATCTCTGTAACGACCTCAGGGGGTTCGAGGCAGCCGTACATCATCTCGTAAATACCTGGGAAAACCTGACTTCCGAAGATGTCTATGAAACCCCCTCCGGATTTCAATTATTCTGGAGCGTCCTCAGGAAATCGGACACTGAGGAGACAGGTGAGTTGATTCCGCGCTACGGATTGGTGCACACGGATCCCCTTCATTCCTTTCTAAGCAAAAGCCTCTCTGCATCTGATGGCCGGTTGACTGGAATCAGAAAAAACATTCGCGAAGGTGTTCTGGATGCGTGCGCATTCATCACAACGAATTATGCCACGGGTCAGACCGTTGCGTGGACAGACGGACGTGAATTGGAAAATTGGGATCGATCAGATCGTGTGAGTTACTGCGAAGAGTTGACCGTCGATCACATTATGGCTTCGTCGTCGCTGCCGCTTCTTTTTCCTGCGATTCAATTGGGGGACACGTGGTTCGGTGACGGGGGCATTCGATTGGCCGATCCGCTGAGTCCGGCCGTACATCTGGGGGCAGACAGGATATTCGCGATTTCAACTCGGTACGGTCGTTCAAGACGAGAAGCGGATGAGCCACAGATACAGGGATATCCCCCTGCCGCTCAGATTTTCGGACTGCTGTTGAATGCCATTTTTCTCGATCGACTCGACCAGGACGCTGCCCTACTCGAACGGATAAACGCATTGCTTCGTGTGATTCCCGCAAAAAAGCGTCGGGGTATGCGTCCGATCGATCTACTGGTACTCAGGCCGTCTGTCGATTTGGGAAAATTATCAAGACAGTTTGAGGCTGACCTCGGTGGCATTCTAAAGCTGATTGGAAGGGGACTGGGCAGTAAGGACACACAATCTCCTGATTGGCTTTCCATGATTCTGTTTGAACCTGAGTATTCAACCCGGTTGATTGAAATCGGATACGAAGATGCCAAATTGAAGCGGGAGTCTCTGCTTCGATTCTTTGATCCCTCACGCGCCTGGTATAGGAAATAGCCGTTCATGCAAAAAAGGGTAAGATTCAAAACGAACCGTACCCTTTTCTGCAGCATGCCGTAGCGGGGGTGGGATTTGAACCCACGACCTTCGGGTTATGAGCCCGATGAGCTACCACTGCTCCACCCCGCGATGTAAGGCGCCGAAGTTACGGTTATTTCCAGCCTAGAACAACTCACCGCGGACCAGATTGGCTCCGTGAAGTCCAGAAGGTGTGTCTTTTCTGTTAACTCGACAATGGGGTCTATCGTTCAGGTGAGTGATAGTCATGGTGTACGTATTTTTGGCCGATCTCAATGAAGTCCATGTATATGAAGCAGTAGCAATTCCACCGATGGCCATCCTTCATCCATTTCGAGCCGTTCGTCCCCTTCCGGAGAGAGCATCAGACGTTGCATGCGTTCCATATGACGTAGTCGATACGGAGGAGGCGAGACGTTTGGCGCATGGGAATCCACGTAGCTTCCTTCACGTCATTCGACCAGAAATCGATCTCTCAAACGGGATCGGCGAGTACGACGGTCTGGTCTATGCCAAGGGTGCTCAAAATCTCAGCGCATACGTTTCCGGGTCCGATTCGCTGACGGAGGATGAGCCCTCCCTCTACGTTTACCGGCTCATCATGTACGGCCGTCCTCACACTGGGATTTTCGGGTGTGTAGCCGTATCAGATTACGATTCGAATGTGATCCTGAAGCATGAGAAAACGCGGCCGGCGAAAGAAGACGACCGAACTCGTCACATCATTGCCCAGCGTGCTCACGCTGAGCCCATTATGCTCACGTTCCGAGATCACGACGGCGTTGCCCGTATTCTCAACGAGACTTCGACCACTCCGTCCCTGTATGATTTCACGTCGCCGGATGGGATCCAGCATACGATTTGGCGAATCGCAGCACCGGCGGATCTGATTTCTTATTTCGAAGAAATAGACAGGCTGTACGTGGCCGACGGACATCATCGCTGCAAAGCAGCCAGTAGGACGGCGGCGGACCTGGCAAACGCTAATGATCCATCATCGGAGGTGGGCTTTTTTCCTGCGGTACTGTTCCCGATGGGCAATATGGAGATTTTGGCATACAACCGAATCATCCGAAAGCTTCCTCGAACGCAGAGTGAATTCCTGTCGATGCTGAGGGATTCCTTACCGGCTGGTTCATCTTCGGGCCCGGTGCCCGACTGCAAAGGAGAAATCTCGATATATCTGCAGGGTGGATGGACAAGTTTCAAGTTACTTTCGCCTGAAAATGCCTCGGTCGTGGATCGGTTGGATGTGGGTTTGCTGAGCGCTTATATCCTTCAGCCTATGTTGAATATTACCGACCCTCGAACGGATTCAAATATTGATTTCGTAGGCGGAGTTCGGGGAACGGATGAATTAGAGCGACTTGTGGATTCAGGACACGCTGAAATGGCGATTTCGATGTATCCAACGAGTATTCAGGAATTGGTTGAGGTCTCGGATGCCAATTTACTCATGCCTCCGAAATCGACTTGGTTTGAACCCAAATTGAGGAGTGGCCTCCTGGTTCATCTCTTTTAACGGACCGTGAAAGGAGCGCGTAGATAGCTGAGGAGACCATGAAAATTCTAATTGCAGATAAGCTTTCGACGTCAGCAGTAGAAAAGCTGATGAATGGCGGTCACGACGTGGTTAGTCGTCCGGATGCAAAGGGTGAGACGCTGCTTGCGGCCTTGTCTGAAGTTCGACCGACGGCCCTGATCGTACGCTCGACGAAAGTATCCGCGGAGGCAATGGATCAGTCGCCAGATTTGGAACTGATTGTTCGAGCGGGTGCGGGGTATGACAATATCGATGTAAGCGGTGCTTCAGACCGAGGGGTCTTTGTGGCAAACTGTCCGGGAAAGAATGCCGCGGCTGTTGCAGAGTTGACCATCGGGTTAATGCTGTCCCTCGACCGTTCAATACCTGACAACGTGATCGATGCTCGGGAGGGGATTTGGAACAAGGCCAGATATGGAAAGGCCAGCGGTCTAAAGGGAAGGACACTGGGTGTGATCGGACTGGGTAATATCGGACTGGAAGTGGTTCGCCGAGCTCACGCATTTGATATGCACGTCGTCGGTTGGAGCCGATCTCTTACAAACGACAAGGCCGAATCCATGGGAATTGAGCGGGTGGAAACACCCGTTGACGTTGCGAAGAGAGCAGATGTCATCACGCTCCATGTGGCTGCAACGCCGGAGACTGAATCGCTTGCCGGTGCTGAGTTCTTTGACGCGATGCGGCCGGGCGCATTCTTTATCAATACGACCCGTAGCTCAGTGGTCGATGAAGATGCCATGATATCTGCGATGGAAGAAAAGAGTATCCGGGTTGCACTGGATGTCTTCTCGGAGGAACCTGCCTATAAGGAGGGAGAAATTTCACACACTCTAGCAACCCGCAAAGATGTTTATTTAACCCATCACATCGGGGCATCGACCGGTCAAGCGCAAGAAGCGATAGCTGACGAGGCCACTCGTGTTATTCTAACCTATGCGGCATCCAACTCGGTACCCAATTGCGTGAATATTGCCGAAAAGACACCGGCAACGCATCAATTGACGGTCCGTCATTTGGATAAAGTGGGTGTATTGGCCTCGATTCTGGAAGAAGTCCGAATGGCAGAGTGGAACGTACAGGAAATGGAGAACCTGGTCTTCGCCGGTGCGCACGCCGCGTGTGCGAGTATCCGATTTGATGGGACGGTCCGGAAAGAAGTACTCGAGAGAATTCAAGCAAACTCAGACGTACTTGCCGTAAGTCTGATCGATCTTTAGGTGCTGTGCGTCATGGAAGAGAACAAAGGTTGACTCAGGTAAGGAGGAATGGAGCGTAAGCACAATTTCTCGGCAGGACCGGGCACCCTTCCTGTAGAAGTATTGGAGGAGGTCCAAGCTGAGATGCTGGAGTATCAAGACGCCGGGGCGTCGGTGATGGAGATCAGCCATCGGTCACCCCAGTACGCAGCCGTCGAGGCGAGTGCGCGTGAGCAGTTGAAGACGTTGTTGGGCCTTTCCGAGGATTGGCAGATCCTCTTTCTACAAGGCGGCGCCTCGATGCAATTTTACCAGGTACCGCTAAATTTTCTCGGTGAAGGAGACGTTGCCGACTACGTCGTTACGGGTTCCTGGGCAAAGAAGGCCCTGGCGGAAGCCAAGAAGATCGGCGATGCGCGACTCGTTGCATCCGGGGAGGAACAGCAATTCTCCGCGATTCCCGCGATTGATACGTGGTCGAATTTTGAAGGGGCCTCATATCTGCACTACACATCCAACAACACCATTTTTGGAACCCAGTTCAAGTCTACCCCAATCGTTGACGCCACGTTGGTTTGCGACGCATCAAGTGATTTTCTTGGACAGGCTATCGACGTTGACAAACACGGTCTGATTTACGCAGGTGCCCAGAAAAATCTCGGACCGGCTGGAGTGACCATCGTGCTCGTTAAGGACGACTTTTTAGCACGAAGGCGGGGAGACCTGCCGACGATGATGGATTACGGAACGCATACGTCCAAGCTGTACAATACGCCACCCGTATTCGCGGTCTATGTGGTGGAAAAAATCTTACGCTGGCTCACGAACCTGGGTGGGATATCTGCCATGCAGCAAAGAAATGAAGACAAAGCCAGCGTTCTTTACGAACGCATCGACCGAACGGAATTTTATCGAGGTACGGCCGACACGGCGTCAAGATCCTTGATGAATGTTACCTTTCGTCTGCCGACCGAGGACTTAGAGGCCGCATTCATCGACTATGCAAAGACAAGCGGATTACTCTCGCTGAAAGGCCACCGTAGCGTGGGTGGGATTCGTGCGTCCATTTATAACGCATGCGAGCCAGCGACCGTTGAAGCACTTGTTTCATTCATGGATGAGTTCGAACGACTCCATGGATAGAGCCGATCAGAAGTTCTCGCATCGCAAGTCGGAGGACACCACTTCAAAATCACGTTGCGCGCGGCCGACTCTGGTTGTATCTAGTTCGCGACAAAATTCGACCCTTATAGATCAACTATGGCATATACGATAGGCGTTCCCGCTGAACGCACTCCGGGTGAAAATCTGGTCGCGCTCGTTCCCGAGACGGTCGCGCGACTTACGAAAACAGGAGCATCTATTATTATCGAACAGGGGGCTGGAGTCTCGGCCCACTACCCGGATTCAGAATTTCAGGAAGCCGGGGTCAGAATTGGAAATAGGGAGGAGGCGCTGGGTGCCGACGTCGTTCTTAAGGTTCAGCCGCCGTCCGATGAGGAGATCCAGGCCGTACGAGAGAAAGCTGTTTTGATAGGGTTCCTTAGTCCACTGGACAAGCCGTCCATTATTGCCAAGCTGGCGGCGAGAAAGGTGACGGCGCTTTCCATGGAGCTTGTGCCTCGGATTTCACGCGCTCAAAAAATGGATGCACTCTCTGCGCTCAGTTCGATTGGCGGGTACCGAGCTGTGTTATACGCAGCCTCTACGCTTCCCAAATTCTTTCCGCTTCTTACGACAGCGGCGGGAACGGTGCGTCCCGCCAATGTGCTTGTCCTCGGAGCCGGTGTCGCAGGACTTCAGGCCATTGCCACAGCAAAGCGTCTGGGTGCACGCGTGTCCGGATACGATATTCGCGACGCGGTTCGTGAAGAAGTCCAGAGTTTGGGTGCATCGTTTGTGGAACTTGAACTGGAAATCGACGACATGCAGGATAGCGCCGGCTATGCCAAAGCCATGATGGAGGAAAAAGCGAAGCGTCAGACCGAACTGCTTGTTCCTTTCATCGGGAAATCGGATGTGGTCGTAACCACGGCTCTTATCCCCGGTCGGCCGGCACCGATTTTAATCACCGCTGAAGCTGTGAAGGCGATGCACGACGGATCAGTAATCGTTGATATGGCAGCGACCAATGGAGGAAACTGCGAACTTACCCGTCCCGGAGAGACGGTCGTCGAACACGGGGTGACCATTTTCGGCCCATTGAATCTCCCGGCTGAAATGGCTGTGCATGCCAGTCAACTGTATGCCAAAACACTTCTCGCTGTGATTGAGGACTTCACAGAGGAAGGTGAATTCGTTGTCGACTTCGACGACGAAGTGTTCGCCGGTGCTTGTGTAACGCACGACGGGCGAGTGGTCAACGAGAGAGTCAAAGGGCTCCTTGAGACGGAAACGATATCATAACAGGGAGTAGCCACATGTTATTAGAAAACATCATCGTATTTGTTCTGGCGGCGTTTATCGGGATGGAGGTCATCAGCAAGGTGCCCCAAACGCTTCACACTCCGCTCATGTCGGGTTCGAATGCGATCAGTGGAATTACCATTGTAGGAGCACTCGTCGTGGCCGGAATGGTTGGGGGCGATTGGGCAAAGTGGATCGGCTTCGTGGCACTCGTCGTCGCGACGATCAATGTCATCGGCGGATTTCTGGTTACGGATCGTATGCTCCAGATGTTTAAAAGGAAAGAATAACTGGGAGTCAAGATCCGAACGCGTCAATTCTCTTCTGAATTCTATTTCCAATCGATCATATGGCCACTGCCTTAATTGATATTGCCTATTTGCTGGCTTCGGTTCTGTTCATTTTCGGCCTGAAGAGGCTACAGTCACCCGCCACTGCCCGCTACGGCAATCAACTTGCCGCCATGGGTATGCTCATAGCCATCGTGGCTACCCTTTTCATCCGTAACATTTTGACGCCTGCCGAAATGATCGGAGGGCTTGCGCTCGGAGGTCTAATCGGAGTCGTATTGGCAAAAAAGGTGAAGATGACGGGAATGCCCGAACTCGTCGCTGCGTTTAACGGCTTTGGGGGTTTGGCCTCGGCAGGTGTTGCCGGCGCGGAGATCGCTCGCGTCATGATGCCGAACGCCGAGATTGGCCCGGACGGCATGCTCTTCTCAACGACGGCAGCGATCACGATCGCACTGAGCATTCTGATTGGAATAGTCACGTTCACGGGTAGTTTTGTCGCATTTGGAAAACTTGCCGGGAAAATTAGTGGGAATCCGATCTCGTTTCCGGGGATGCGTCTGATTACGCTGCTGTTGGCTGCAGGCGCGGTAGCCGGTGGGGTTTTCATGGTCATGGGGGCTGGAGAATTCCCGCAGGTTTCCGATCCCGTCGTTACCGGAGCGCTCATGGTAACCGCTATTGCATTCATTCTAGGTATTTTGCTTGTTATTCCGATCGGCGGCGCTGACATGCCCGTGGTCGTTGCGCTTCTCAACTCCTACTCGGGCTTGGCCGCGGCCGCCACTGGGTTCGTACTCGATAACACGGCGCTTATTGTGAGTGGTGCACTCGTTGGAGCTTCCGGGTTCATTCTGTCGAACATTATGTGCGTCGCGATGAATCGATCTCTGCTAAACGTGTTGTTGGGAGGATTCGGGGGTGACTCCCATGAGGGAGAATCAACAACCATGTCGCTCGAAGGCAAGACGGTTCAGTCCACCACGCCGGACGATACCGCAATTCTTCTCTCGTATGCTGAGAGCGTCATCATCGTGCCCGGCTATGGAATGGCCGTTGCCCAGGCTCAACACGCAGTTCGGGCCCTGTCTGAGGAGCTTCTCAAGAGAGACATCTCTGTAAAATTTGCGGTTCACCCGGTTGCGGGACGCATGCCTGGTCACATGAACGTGCTCCTTGCTGAGGCGAACGTCCCATATGATCAGCTCTTTGAGATGGACGATATCAATGGTGAGTTTGAAACCTGCGATGTGGCGCTCATCATCGGTGCAAACGATGTAGTCAATCCAGCAGCAAGGCATGACAAGTCGAGTCCCATCTACGGAATGCCGATCCTAAACGTGGATAATTCCAAGACATCGATCGTTCTTAAAAGAAGCATGCGGCCGGGATATGCAGGGATCGGAAACGAGCTTTTCTATAACGCAAACAATCGAATGCTGTTTGGCGACGCGAAAGATTCGATCAACGAAATCGTCGCGGAAATCAAGCAACTCTAGTCAGTCGTCTTCGGGGATCGACTGTTTTTCACGATCGTCGAAGCCCCGCAAAATGGGTTCCAGGTGCTTCCAGACGGTTTCTGCGACAATTTTGTGGCCTTCGGCGTTAGGGTGAATGCCATCCGGTTGGTTGAGCTCTCTAACGCCCCCAACCCCTTCAAGAATGAATGGGATCAGGTCTGCATCATACTTCCGAGAGAGTTCGGGGAAAATCTCGCGAAACGTTGTCGTGTATTCATGGCCGAGATTTGGAGGGACCATCATTCCGGCAATCAAGATTCGGCACTCCGGATTCCTTTCCAAGGTTCTTTCTACAATCGCGTGTAGATTGGATCGAGTAAACGACAGGTCAATTCCGCGGAGCCCGTCGTTACCACCAAGTTCCAGTAGGAGCACATCGATCGGATTTCGGAGGAGCCAGTCTATACGGTTGAGTCCTCCGCTACTGGTTTCCCCGCTGACGCCCGAATTCACGATCGTGAACGGTAAGCTCTCCTCGTCCACCCGCAATTGGACCAAATAAGGGAATGCCTTTTCCTCGTCGACACCGAATCCTGCCGTAATACTGTCGCCCAGAAAGACAACTCGATATCGATGGTCTGTTGAGTCGGGCGAATGATCCCCGATTGAGTCTTTCACATGGTTCTCGTTCTTCTCATTGGGCATCGGCTCTTCGAAATCCGCGGCAGTCTCGGCCTCATCGGTTGTCATACATCCGACCCCCGCCAGGACCCCAACCAGTACTAATGGGTATAGCAGTTTCGATTTCATAAAGCTGTATATCCTACAAAGACTCACAACAACCGGTCGGTTTAGGCCAGGTTTCAATCCACACATTTATGTCGGCTGTTCTCTCGGTATCCAATCTCACCAAAACGTTTCCAAGCGGAGATAAATTCATAACGGTTCTATCGAATATTTCGTTCGAGTTGATGGCTGGTGACACGTGTGCCATTGTCGGACCGTCTGGTAGTGGGAAGACGACACTACTTGGTCTGAGCGCAGGATTAGACGACCCGTCCGCAGGAACAATCGTACTCTGCGGACACCACCTGGGAGATCTTTCTGAAGACGATAGGGCCTCCGTTCGAAACCAACACGTTGGATTTGTCTTTCAGACATTCAGGTTAATTCCGACGCTGACGGCTTTGGAAAACGTGATGGTCCCTGGTGAGCTACGAGGCAAAAAGAACGTTCGGCAGATCGCGCTCGATTTGCTCGATCGGGTCGGACTCGCCGACCGGTCACATCATTACCCGGCGCAACTCTCCGGAGGTGAACAACAGCGCGTTGGCCTCGCACGGGCGTTCGTCAACCGCCCGAGTATTCTCTTCGCCGATGAACCCACGGGAAATCTGGATGCGGAAACCGGTGATGCTGTCATTGAGCTTCTCTTTGATCTGAACCGAACGGCTGGCACGACCCTGGTGCTGGTAACCCATGACATGGAGCTGGCCCCCAGGGCGGGGAGGCTTCTGCGTTTGAAGGGCGGACAAATCGTATCCGATTCAGCCCTGGAAGACCCCGTACGTTCTCTTCAACCCTTAAGTACGGAAGTGGATTAAATGGCACCCTGGTACTTGAAATTTGCATGGCGAGACAGTCGAGGTAGCCGTCGAAGGATGCTGCTGTACCTGTCCTCCATGATTCTAGGCGTTGCGGCGTTGGTATCCATCAATTCATTTGGAAACAACCTGAGAAATGCCATAGACCGGGAGGCAGAAACACTTCTGGGGGCTGATCTCAGCTTTGAAAGCTCTCGGCCCTTTCCCGAGGAAATAGAGTTCGTCATTGATTCTCTTGGAGGATTACAAAGCCGGCGCATTTCTTTTTCTTCCATGGCTTATTTCGAACGGACGGATGATGTAAGACTCTCAACCGTCAGGGCGCAGGAGCCTGGATTTCCTTATTACGGCGCGATTGAGACCGATCCACCGAGCGCGGCAAGTACGTTCCTGACGGGCAACAATGCTCTGGTTGACGCTACGCTGATGAGTCAGTTTGCTGCCGAAGTGGGGGACTCGATTCGAATCGGAACGTTGACGTATCAGATTGCCGGTAAACTGATCCAGACCCCGCGCGAAACGGCTGCAATCATGCTCTTCAGTCCGCGCATCTACATTCCTCTAGAGCATCTGGATCGCACCTTACTCGAAGCCGGGAGTCGAGCCGACTATGAGGTCTATTTCCGTTTCCCCGAAGGCCGGGATGCGGATGCCATCGTTGAAAATCTGCGACCTCGATTAAGAGAGGCCCAGGTAAGAACCGACACCGTTGAGGAAGAAAAGGAGGGATGGGACAGATCACTGACCAACTTGTACCGGTTCTTGAGTCTTGTTGGATTCATGTCTCTCTTATTGGGAAGCCTGGGTGTGGCCAGTTCAGTGCACGTCTATGTGCGGCAGCGAATTGGGACGGTTGCGGTCCTACGCTGTTTTGGATCTCGCACGTGGCCGACGTTTTCCGTCTACCTCATTCAGGCCGTCGGGATGGGGGTTATTGGAGCAGTTCTCGGGAGCCTTCTGGGATTTGCAATCCAAGCCTCTTTACCGCTCGTACTTGGAGATTTCCTGCCGGTAAGTGTGGACTTCGCTTTGTCATGGAGTGCGGTCTGGTTGGGATCAGGAATCGGTCTCGGAGTGACCGTTCTATTTGCGTTACTACCGCTTTTGGTCGTCAAAGACGTATCTCCGCTCGTGGCTCTTCGAGCTGACCTGGAGGCCGATGTGCGGGGCCAAAAATCACCTCTTTGGTGGCTTGTCGTCGTCACCATCGGTCTTTCAGTGACCCTGTTTGCGATCATGCAGTCTCCGAGTCCAAAGATTGGTATTGGCTATTCCATGAGCCTGGTGATCGTATTTGGTGCGCTGGTGTTGGTTGCAAAAACACTGATCCGGATCCTGAAGAATCATCCTCCCACGAAACTATCCTACGTGTCCCGGCAGGGAATAGCCAACCTGCATCGCCCCCACAATCAAACACTCATCATGACCTTGGCACTGGGCGTGGGTACGTTTCTCATCGCTACGATGCTTCTTTCTCAACATTCGCTCCTCCAGCAAATGTCGCTCGTCGCGGAGGGCGACAGGCCCAATCTGGTGTTTTTCGACATTCAGTCTGGTCAGGTGGACGGAGTGGAGGAAGAACTTCGAAAACGACAGCTACCGGTACTGGACCGGGTACCGATCGTTTCGATGCGAATCTCCAGCATTAATGGAACGACCATCTCCGCGATGCGAGCTGATACGACCAGAAATCTCACCTGGGCCCACCGACGTGAGTATCGATCCTCGTATCGAGAAGGGCTAACCGATTCAGAGGTGCTCATCTCAGGCGTCATGGACCCGAGGGTGGATCCTGACACATTGGAATTCATCCCGGTGTCCATCGAAAATGACATCGCCGAGATGCTAGACGTATCGATCGGCGACCGGATTAGTTTTGATGTCCAGGGATTTGAAATGGACACGCGAATAACGAGCATCCGGACCGTAGACTGGCAGAGAATGCAGACAAATTTCTATTTCGTTTTCCCACTCGGCGTGTTGGAGGACGCACCGCAATTTAATGTGGTCTTGTCACGAACAGATACTGCATTGGAGTCGGCAGCTGCTCAAACTGCGATTGTCCGGAGATTCCCCAATGTTTCGGCAATCGATATTTCTTTGGTGATGAATGTATTTGACGAAATATTTTCCCGAATCGCCTTTATTGTCCGATTCATGGCCCTGTTTACCATCATCACGGGGTTGATTGTGCTTTCGGGGGCTGTTCTGATCAGTCGTTTTCAACGCATAGAGGAAAGTGTTTTACTCAAGACGATTGGTGCATCGAAGTCCCAAGTGTTGAGAATTATGCTCGTGGAGTATATAGCGCTCGGCATCTTGGCAGCTACCTCCGGAATCATCCTGGCGCTTGGAGGAGGCTGGGCCTTGTCGAGATTTGTCTTCGAGATTGATTTCGTGATCCCGACCCTTCAGCTCATCGGTCTGGTCTTTTTTGAAGTGTTCATGACACTTACGATTGGACTGCTAAATTCGCGTGGGGTCTACGCCAAAAAGCCGTTGGAAGTCTTAAGAGCAGAAGTATGACGACGTCGATGACAGATAGGCGACGAATGTAATCGACCGCACAGAGAGCGAACATGATGAACAGACCGGATCCGGAGGCCATTAAGGAGAGATACGATTACGTCAAGCGGCGTATTACGTATGCCTGTACCCAGGCTGAAAGAGCCGTTCATGAGGTCACTCTCATTGCGGTCTCCAAGACGTTTTCAGACAGCTATATTCGAGTGCTGTACGATTTGGGGCACCGGGACTTCGGCGAGAATAAAGTCCAGGAGTTGGTGACCAAGTCCGACTCATTTCAGTATCAACCCGACTATAACGGAATCCGGTGGCACATGATCGGACACCTCCAACGAAACAAAACGCGAGAGGTAATAGGCATATCCGACCTGTTTCATTCACTCGACAGTCTACGCCTGGCAAAAGAACTGGATAAACGTGCCGAGCAGGCTAAGACTCAACAGCAATGCCTTGTCCAGGTCAATATTTCCGGGGAGGACTCGAAGTATGGGGTGGCACCGGAAGACCTCCATCCATTTCTTTCAGCCACCGCTGGATTTGAGCACCTCGTTATTAAGGGCCTAATGGGAATGGCGCGCTTCACCGATGATCTGGAAGAGGTCCGATCGGAATTTGCGATGCTACGAAACCTTTCTTCCACCTTTTCGGGTTCTCTGGGTGATCAAGGCTCGTTGGACTTCTTCTCCATGGGAATGAGTCATGATTTCGAAGTGGCCATTGAGGAGGGGGCCACTCATATTCGTCTGGGAAGTGCTATATTTGGTGAGCGCGCCTACACGAACCAGTGATCAGCTGACGTAGCGTAGCGACGATGAGCATTTCCTGACGAATTGAGATGTATTTCTGGATACTTCCAGTCCTGATTGCAGGCGGATTTCTTGCCTGGGTGCTTCTTAAGGCACTTAAGCAATATGAAAGGGAAGGGGCTCTGGCGGCCCTGGAGAGGCTCTCGGAACTCGAAAAGCGCATGAACGGCCTCCAGGATAGACTTGAACACCTGGAGACCATCGAATCTGATACGCTGCTTGATACTGATACCGGTATAGAAATGCCAGATTCGGCCGATTCCTTATCTTTGAAGGCACGCCCTTCTCCGACAAGCGAACCTCGACTACGAGAATAGGCTATACCATGAAACTTTCCTCTCTGGACATTCGGAAGCAAGAATTTACCCGGGTTGTTCGCGGATTCGACAAGGAAGAAGTCGATGCATTTCTTCAGCTGGTTGCCAATCAATGGCAGGAACTCGTCGACGACCTTAGACGCGAGGAAGAAAAGACGAACGACCTGAACGCCAAGCTCGGACACTATCAAAAGGTTGAAGAGGCGCTGGAGCAAGCTCTGAAAACAGCCAAAGATGGGGCCAGGCAGACGATCGACAACGCTGAGCACAAAGCGAGATTGGTCATTGAAGAAGCCGAATCGAAGTCCGTTGGAATTACTAGAGATGCGGAATCAGAAAGGCTGAATATTAGAAAGGAGGCCGCGAAGTACTCCGTTCGACAAAAGGAAATCATAGCAAAATTGCGGGCCTTCTTAATGTCTGAGCTGGAGATCCTCGCACAGTACGAAAGCGAGACACCTGTCAATTATATCAAATTAATTCCTGCGGAATTTTCTGAGTTGATGGAAAAATACCCTGATGCAGAGGATGGAGACGAGAGTGGCGAAGTGGATGAGATCGATGTCACCGGGCAGAGTGAGTCAGACGCGGCTGCTGACCAGCCCGCAGAAGACGAAGTCTTGGAAGAAGCCCTGGTAGACGAGGCGGGAAGCGAGGAGGCACAGGTCGAACCCAAATCCAGTTCCAAAAAGAAGAAAGCATCCAGAAAGAATTCTCAGCTGCAAGAACCGGAAGTGTCAGACGAGATTGCGAAGATCAGGCGTATACTGGAGGACCTGGAGAAATAACGTCGAGGACGATCTACAATTTGGATATCTCACCTGCTCTGAAGGCCGCGAATGCCGCCAGAGAATTTCTATCCAATCGAATTCAGGAAATCCCTCAACTAGCCATCATTCTTGGCACGGGATTGGGAAACCTTGGCGAGGATATCGAAACGTCAGATTCCATCGCGTACGATGAGATTCCGAATTTTCCTATCTCTACGGTCGAATCCCATTCTGGACGGCTTCTGGTGGGTACGCTCTCTGGAGTGCCCGTGCTGGCCATGCAGGGTCGAGTTCATCTGTATGAGGGGTATTCAGCTCAGGAAGTAACGCTTCCAGTGCGGGTCCTCTCATCGCTCGGAATAAAATCCCTGATCATATCCAATGCCGCTGGTGGGATGAATCCGCTCTTTCGCAGGGGCGACATCATGATGATCACGGATCACATTAACCTACAGGGTGCGAATCCACTAGAAGGTCCTAATGTAGATGAGTGGGGTCCGAGATTTCCAGACATGAGCGAACCGTACGATCGGGCGCTCCGCGACTTAACGGAGTCTTCGGCTTTGGAACTCGGTGTTCGCCTGGTTCAGGGAGTGTACGTGGCCGTCACTGGACCCAATCTTGAAACGAAAGCGGAGTACCGTTTTCTCCGGGCAATCGGCGGAGACGCGGTAGGCATGAGCACGGTACCGGAGGTGATAGTTGCTCGCCATATGGATATGCGCGTTCTGGCTTTTTCTGTAATTACTGATGAGTGTTTTCCCGATGCACTGAAGCCGGTTTCGATTGAAGACGTGCTGGCGGCCGCAGCCTCTGCGGAACCGGACCTTAGACGACTCATTTCGAATGTCGTTACGAGCGTCTAGGACTCCAGGCCTGGGTTAGGATTCCAGCGAGATACTGGAGGGATGTCAGTGGGACATTAGCAGAATACTGTTGGGAAATCAGCGGGAACCCGGCGGGTAAGCAGCGGGATTCCGGCGGGATACTCCTGAGTAATCCCACGACTAGAGTCGTACTTCATCGGAATTTGCTCATCTCATAATTTCTGTTTCAACCGTAGCTAGGTTGGAATTCAGTATCTTGGCGGCGCCTCAAAAGAGGCCTATTACTTGTTCGCCGTCCCTATTCGAACTCTTATTTCCGGTGCGTCTGTACGACTACCGGGATATTGTTTATGAATCAATTTGTTGAATACGGCCAGATCAATCTTCCAGAGATCGAAGAGAAGATTTTGGACTGGTGGAAGAAGGAGGACATTTTCGGACGGAGTATAGCCCAACACGAAGGGGAACCTAGTTTTACGTTCTACGAAGGTCCTCCGACCGCTAATGGGCAACCGGGGATTCATCATGTAATGTCCAGGACGATTAAGGACGTCTTCTGCCGATACAAAACCATGAAAGGATTTCAGGTAGAGCGAAAAGCGGGATGGGATACGCATGGGCTCCCGGTTGAAATCGAGGTTGAAAAGGAACTGGGCCTGGAGGGGCGTCAGCAAGTCGAAGAGTTTGGTATCGAGCGGTACAATGCGGCCTGCCGAGAAAGCGTTCTTCGATACAAGGAGCAATGGGATAACCTAACCGTTCGAATGGGTTATTGGGTTGATCAGGAGAATCCGTATGTCACGTTCCAAACGACGTACATCGAATCGGTCTGGTGGTTGCTCAAGCAGATTTATGAAAAGGGATATCTGTACGAGGGGTATAAAATTCAGTGGTACAGTCCGGGATCGAACACGGTCCTTTCTTCGCACGAGGTTAGCCTGGGCTACGAGGAGGTTCAGGATCCGAGTGTCTTTATCCGATTTAAGTCTGATGAGGAGGAGGACACGTATTTCCTGGCATGGACCACGACGCCGTGGACACTCATATCGAACGCGGCGCTGGCGGT
This sequence comes from Bacteroidota bacterium, assembly GCA_022567305.1. GTDB lineage: Bacteria > Bacteroidota > Rhodothermia > Rhodothermales > UBA10348 > SMXL01. The sequence continues at coordinate 31,846 of JADFHF010000019.1, forward strand.
CGGGCCCGATATCGAATACGTCAAGATCCGGTGCCAGACGGATGACATCGGAACTCAATACCTCATTCTGGCCAAAGACAGGTTGTCTGTAATCAAGGAAGAATATGAGCTTGTCGAGACCACGACGGGTTCGGACCTGCTTGGAAAAACCTATCAGCCGCTCTTTGACTATTTCAAAGATGAAGAGGGGGCCGAGAATGCCTGGCGAGTCGTTTCGGCCGACTATGTCACCACTGAAGACGGCACGGGAATCGTGCATACCGCCCCGGCCTTCGGAGCTGAAGATTTTGAAACGTCCAAAAAGGAAAATCTTCCGGTGCTGAATCCAGTGTTGCCCGACGGACATTTCACTGAAGAGGCCGAGCTCGTATCGGGGCTTTGGTTTAAGGATGCCGATAAAGTGATTTCCAGAGATCTCAGGGATCGAGGACTGCTCTATCGACACGAAACGTACGTGCATAACTATCCCCATGACTGGAGAAAAGGGACGCCTTTAATGAGCTATCCGGTCGAGGGTTGGTTCATTCGCACGACAGCCATAAAGGATCGTCTGATAGAATTGAATGACCAGATTCGCTGGCAACCGGAAAGCATTGGGCGGGGCAGGTTTGGAGATTGGCTAGTCCATAACGTGGACTGGGCTCTTTCGAGGAAGCGATTCTGGGGGACACCGCTTCCCATCTGGAAGTCGGACGCACCCGAATCTGAGTATATCGAAGTGATTGGGTCGCTGGAAGAACTCCGTTCGAAATGCGGCGATCAACTTCCCGGTAATAACGAAGATGTAGATCTGCATCGGCCGTTCGTCGACTCTCTAACGTGGGATGCACCCGACGGCGGGACCATGCGACGCGTGGAGGACCTCATCGATGTCTGGTTTGATTCTGGAGCGATGCCGTTTGCACAGTGGCATTACCCGTTCGAAAACAAGGACCAGTTCGAGCGATCGTTTCCTGCTGACTTTATCGCCGAAGCAGTCGATCAAACTCGAGGCTGGTTTTACACGATGCATGCCATTTCTGTACTGGTCATGGATGAGCTCGCTTTCAAAAACGTGGTGGTTAACGGTTTCGTTCTGGACGAGAACGGAGAGAAGATGTCCAAGAGCAAAGGAAATGCCGTTGATCCGTTTAAAATGATTGATAAGTTTGGCGTCGATGTGATTCGGTGGTACATGATGAGTAATGCACCTCCTTGGGAAGACCTCAAGTTTTCTGAGCGAGGACTCGTCGAAACCCAAAGGAAGTTCTTCAATACCCTTTCAAATGTTTACTCGTTTTTTGCTACGTACGCGAATATTGACGGCTTCACGTACGCAGAAAATCCAGTACCGGTCCAGGATCGGTTGGAATCTGACCGGTGGATTCTGAGTCGTCTTCATTCCACGGCGTACATGGTGGATGGGGCACTCGATGATTATAACCCCACTAAAGCGGCTAGAGCGGTTGAGGAATTCGTCGACGATCTTTCAAACTGGTATATCCGACGGAACCGTCGGCGATTTTGGTCTGCCAAGGACGCCGTTCGATATGGTGAAGAGGTCAATCAAAAACTGAGTGCCTATCAGACGGTTGCCGAATGCCTGCTCTCGGTGGCGAAGCTCATGGCACCGTTAGCTCCGTTTTTTAGTGACTGGTTGTTTAAAGCTGTGAATGAGGTGGTCGGTTTGGAGACGAGCATTTCGGTTCATTTGTCGGAGTTCCCTGATTCTTCGAAGTCGGATGATTTACAAGATCCCAGTCTCGAACATCGGGTGGGACAGGCGCGTGCCGTGTCATCAATTGTTCTAGCCCTTCGAAATAGATCCGGACACAACGTCCGACAGCCTCTCAGCAGAATCATGGTGGTCACGGGCCCCAGGGTCGAGCGCGTAGTGATCGAACAGATGAAGGACATGATCCTTGAAGAGGTTAATGTTCGACACATTGAATACGTAGAGGGGTCCAGTTCGGTGGTAACCCGTCAGGCCAGACCGAATTTTAAGGTGCTCGGGAAACGACTGGGTCCGCTCATGAAACCGGTGAATCTTGTGATTCGCGACTTTTCTGATGAACAGATCGACGCATTCCTCGAAGACGGTTCGATAGAGGTAACCGTAGACGGTCAAGCAGTCGAGTTGGCCGGTGATGATCTGGAAATTGTAAGCGAAGGTGTAGAGGGTTGGCTGGTGGGTCAGGAGAGAGGGGTCACGGTGGCGCTGGATATAGAATTAACGGACGAATTGATTGCCGAAGGACTGGCAAGAGAGACCGTTAATCGAATCCAGAATATGCGAAAAACGGCTGATTTCGACATTACTGATCGGATCAAGATCACGGTTAGTGGATCGGAACTATTGCTCGCAGCAATCGACCTTCACGCCGATTGGATCAGGAACGAGACGTTGGGTTTGGAGTTGGAGGTGGCTAGTGATCCAGATGGTGATCTCGTCTCCAGCTTTGAGATTGATTCCGAGCGGTTGACAGTGGGTGTGCGTCGTATAAAGTAGGCGTACACCTTCGGTTTTTATACCGAGGAAACAGATTTACGTTATCAATTATGGCAAGGAATAAAGCAGTTGCGGCCGAGACTGATCTGAACCAGGAAGAAGTCGCTTCGGAACCCGTAGAGACGTCATTTTCAAAGAAGGAGCTCCAACACTTCATGGAACTGATCGTTGATAAAAGGCACTCCGCTCAGGAAGACATCGATGGAATGCGGGGCCAACTTGCGGACGCCAGAGAACAGGCCGAGAATGATACCGCGTATAGTTTCCATATGGCCGACGCTGGAACGGATGCCATGGAGCGTGAAAAGCTATTTCTGATGATTGCACGTCAGCAGAAGTATATCGGATATCTGGACCGGGCCATAGAACGCATCGAAAACCGAACCTACGGCGTTTGCAAGGTTACCGGGCAGCCCATCTCTAAAGAACGACTCGAAGCCGTACCTCACACCGAGATATCCATCGAAGCGAAACTTCAGCAGCAAAAGAAATAGGATTTCATTTTGAGGGCTGCTATAGAAGCGGGGGCGAGCCAGAGCAGATCGAAACGCTCTTTCACCCAGCGAGCGATCTGGCTCATCGTCAGCGTCATTGTCGTAGATCAGGCGTCCAAGATAGCGGTTCTCAATACGATGAAGCGGCAGGAGTCGATCAGCCTGGTCGGCGATTGGTTACGGTTCACCTTTACAGAAAACCCGGGGATGGCGTTTGGCATCGAATATGGGCCGGCAACGTTGATAACGGTGTTTTCCATCGCAGCCACGGGTCTGATCATACTCTATCTCAGGAAGGTCGGCCATTTCTATACCCCGTACCGGTTGAGTCTCTCAATGGTGCTGGGTGGTGCCATTGGAAATATCATTGACCGGGTTTTTTACGGATTGATTTTATACGATGGCCCGCTTTTCTCCGGCAAGGTGGTCGATTTTATCCATATCAATGCTTGGAAGGGATACGTATCTGAGAGTATCCCGGTACTGGGCGGCAAATATCTCCAACTCTTTCCTATCTGGAACGTGGCCGACATGGCTATTGTCTTCGGTGTCGTAGGCATACTGATCTTTCAGCGCCGGTTTCATGATTTGGCAGCTGAACAGGAGAAGGCCGATATGGATACCGAGGCAACCGTGGCAGGGGGAAAAGACGTGCAACCGATTCCCGCATCAACCTCGGCAGAGAGCTGACCGTCTACCAGGTCACTTTTGCAGCCAGGGTAAACACTCTTGGCAGTAGTGGCCTGTTGGCCCGATTCAAAAGACCAGACGTACCTGGTTCATCGAGTCCGAAATAGGATTCCTCGTCGAGCTCAAATCGCCACTCTGCCGTATTCCGACTGTCGAACACGTTGATGAGATCCGCTCGTATTTGAAGTGCAATGCGTTCGAAGGGAATAGAATAGGCTACACTTAAGTCGAGTTGATGAATCGGAGGAAGACCGTGGGATTCCGGGTGTGTGAGATCATAGTGGCCCACCTGTCTTTCGACGCGGCGAACGGCATCGGGAGACACGCCGTTTGCCCTCATGTCTTCGAGAAGAGCGTCCAGGTCGTTGAGGTGGGCTCCAAGAAAATCATAGTAGGCTTGGCGATACCCCCATTTCCGGCCCCAGCTGCTTCGCCAGCGGGCAAGAACGACGGTGTGTCGCATCGGGATCAGATCGAGGCCAACTTCAAATCGATACGGTTCGTTCCACGGAACGCTCAGTTCGGCATTTCTATACAGATCCTGGATAGTTCGTTTGCTCTCGGTATAGTCATATCGGATGCGCATTCTCCCCAATCCGATCTTCCGCGAAACGAGAGCGGCATAACCGAACGAATAGCCATGCGAAGGTTTTAGAAAACTCGCTTGATCGAGGCTCAACGATGGATCGGTTACATCGGCAGAGTAGTCCAGCGAAAGAACGTGATAGAGCTTCTTATAGTGACTCTCTACTCTGAATGACCACTTGTCCGAAGGGATTATCAGGAGTTCGGCGGCCAGGTGTCCCGCTTTGGGTGGCTCAACCGAATGATCTGTACCCATCCAGAAACGAGTGGACGAAACGAATGTGCGTGGACTTCGACTACTGATATCGAACTGGCTGACAAACTGTCGATAGAGTCCCGTACCAACAAAAAGAGAAACTCCTCCCACGCTCGTATCCTGCCAGTCGAATCGGGCTGACATTCGGGGCTCGAAATAAAGGGTTTGCCTCGAATTCAGATAGGTGATTCGAGCCCCTGTCTCGAAGAGGGTATGACGTCCGAGTTGAAGTTTATTCTGTACATAGAAGGATGATCTCCATCCACTCGAGGTGTGATTCAGCGGCAGAAGCTGCGTACCCGCAACAAAAAACCGACTATCTGTGAAAATGAAATCAGCGCCAAATTCCATATCGTGACGACCACTTCGTGGCAGGAATTCGAGGGTGGCATCAAGTGCAAGTTCAAAGACCCTGTTTCCATCATCTTCGGCCGAGTCTAGCGTAAAATCATCCGGTGCCATGAAATCGTGACGTAGTCGGTAGAAACTCGCCCGAGTTTGAATGCTCGCCCACGTTGTGGGTCCCAGAACCGCTTCGTACCGAGCCTGGCCCGTGCCGTTTTGCCAGCGATAGACATCTTTGAATTCTGATAAGTCTGTACTCGAACTCTGCTCCGGACCATCTTCTCCCAACAGATCAACGTTCGAAAGATCATTTCCGAGATGTGATGATCCCCAATAGGATGAGATGTAGAGTGTTCTCAGACCGTTCAGCCTGATTTTTAAGGCATTATGCCAATCAAAGAATCCGATGCTGGGTTGCCCTTTGGGTGGAAGGTTGGCAAATGGCGTATTTCGTTCGGCAAAAGCCGAGAGCAAAAAAGTGTCGATGGTGTTCCAATCATTGAGCAAACCCTTCAATGAAGGGGGTGCGGACAATTCCCACATTCCTATTCGGGCAGCGCTCATGTATGTTACATGGAATCCATCTGGACGCGACCAACTGGCGTTGAATCTGGCATTCGAAGACAGCGGATCAATTTGAAAAACGAGACGGTTTCGAACCCTTGATCCCGACCGCGCAATGGGGGCACTCAAATCATGCTCGGCTTCGATTATGCCCGCGATCTGACTGCCGAGAGACACCCCAAATCCGGCCTTGTGAACCGTGATTTTTCCCAGCGCGAAGGGGGAGAAGGGTCCGATGATCCGAGCAACATTTAACGGAATGAACACCGGGGCTCCGTCGAGTCGGAATTGATGCTCACCGGCCTCTCCACCCTGTATATGTATGTCGGCGGTTGCATCGTTAACCCGAACACCGGGCATCGCGTCAATTCCCCGTAAAATACCCGCCGTTCCTGCTTCCAGGGCGTTCGTCAGTTCAGCCTGGGACGAGACGCTCGACCCCAGCAGCGTAGAGGATGGTTGCATCCCGATGCCGTCGATGACAATCGGAGTTACCGGAATAGCCTGATACCTTAAGGTGACGACCGTCCTTTTGTCTGCGCCTGCTTCAACCTTTATGATGGAAGTTGCTCGTTTGTAGCCGAGGTGACTAACGGTCATCGCATACGACCCGGGAAGGAGTTCCGAAAAAAGGAAGATGCCGTTTTGATTGGCCGTACGCCCGTGTTCGACGTCGGAAGCTTCCACGAGAAGGATATGGGCATTGGAAACCGGCTGCTCGGTTTCTTCATCCACAACGATTCCCCGGAGGTTTCCGAACAGTGGATCTCCCTGCGTTCTAGGAACAATGACGAACGTACCTGACGATCGAATGATGAAATCCAGGCCACTACCCACAAGAATGCAATTGAGGACCTCAGTGACCGATTGATTCTGCGAAACGCAAAAAACCCGTTTCCCATCGACAAGAAGTGGGTCAAATGACAACGGAAACATGGCCATTGTCGAGAACTCTTCCAGAACATCAGCCAGTGGTTCCCCGCGCCAAGCCTGCGTGTATCGTCCTTCCTGATCTTGAGCAAACGACGCGTTGTTGTATGCCCCCGCAATGAGTAACGTGGCCGTCACGAACAGAATGGGCGATATGAACGGAATCCGCTTCGCGGAGAATCCCATGTACTGCTGGAGAGTCAGATATGAAGAAGCGTCCGGACCGACTCCAGATACTCGGTCGAACGGTGATAGCTGCCGTCTTAGATGCTGCTAAAAATACGGATTTTTAACAGGGAAGGGAATGGGTACGAGATAATTGATTTTGCAGCGTTTACATCCCCCGTATCTCGTACTGAAAACGCCCGGAATGGCTCTGTTCCCGCGTTCAGTCTCTATTTCTCGTAGAGTTCAAAGCCTCCGGAAATCGGGCGGTACATGATGCCCACGGTGGCCGAGATATCTCCAAGCACCTCTTCGAGACTGATATTCACCTGGTTAAAAATGGAGATAGGCCGAAACATGATAGAGGCTGGAGCTTCAATGAGTACGTTATGCTGCCTCTTCAGATCAGCAAGGACATTGCCGATGGGCTCATTTTTGTATTCATACCCACCGTCGATCCAGTTAAACGCGTGCCTAAGATCGGCCGAAGTCGATTCCGCTCCATCCCGTCCGGCGCCAGCGACAGAAATCTCATTTCCAGCACTCAACAGGACATCCCAATCATGACTCCTGCGTGATGCAACAGACACACGGCCTTCGTCAACTCGAACATCCGTTGTGGCGTCTATATCATCGGCCCAGGCACGTACAGAGAACCGGGTACCACGAACGGTGATCCGGGCGTTGTACGTATCTACAACGAAAGGAATGTCTGACGAGGAGACGTCGAAAAAGGCTTCCCCTTTTAGTGTCACACGGCGCCTAGTCTGGGCGAACGATTCGCTAAATGAGACCACCGAGCCTGGTGCGAGTGTAACGGTTGATCCATCGGGTAGATCAAGCGAAATGGTCGATCCACTCCCGACGGGTGCCCGTACCGTGTAGACATCGGGTGCAAGATTGAAGCTTACTGCAACGAGTAGGGCTAGCGAGGCAGCTACGGCGTAACCCCGAACAGTGATGAGTCGGAGAGTGTGGCGTATGCCGGGACGGTCGGCAGGTCGATTCACTACGGCGAGAATGTGTTGCCGAATGCCAGCCTTGCGATCAGCGTCAAGGCTGTAATCGGGTCTGGCATCCTCGCATAAATTCCATACCGAGTGGAGCGCATCACGCTCGGCAGCATGTTCCTCTTTTATGTAGGCTGCGAGGCCGTCAGGAATCTCTGTAATATGTCGGCGGGTCGTCACGGGGTCTGTTCGTCCCTGTCTTCAATTTCCTGCATCTGCTGCCGCAAGTGCTGCAGAGCAAGGACGATATGGTTATTCACAGTCTTGGGGGCCAGGTCCATCAACGCAGCTATCTCTTCATGAGTTAGGCCCTCATAACGACTGAGTAAAAACGCTTCTCTACGTCGAGCAGGCATTTCTTCGATCCAGTGGGTTAAATGCTTACCCAACGAATCGGCGTCCAACCGTTCGTCTGTCATCGTGTCAAAGCCGACTGAGGGGTGATCCGCTTCTAGTTCTTCCGCGAAATGTCGCCTTCTTTGACGTTCATGATTGAGTGCATAATTACGCACCATCTGATACATGAGCGCCCTAAGCGACCGTTCCGGGTCGATATTGCTCCTGATTTGCCAGAGCTTCAGAAATACATCCTGAAGAATGTCTGACGCAGCGCTTTGATCTTGCAGGATATACATACCATATCGGTGCAATGCATCATAAGTCGCATCAAACAACGCAGTATAGGAGCGTCTATCAGAATTTCGAAGACCGAGACTCCAGGATCGAAACTGTTCCTCCGTTATGGAGCGCATGGCTACAACCCTCAGTCAATTAATTAATACACATAAGAAATTAGTATTACCTAATAATTTCAGCGAAGTATATGTGCAACGCATGTAATTAATGAAGTAAAAACAATAAGTCTTTAAAGCCCAAGGGTTAACCAGATTTGTCGAATGGAGGATATTAAGATGAACCGTACCGAATTAGGCCTGAACAGGCATCCGAGACGGTTCAAGGAACCTCAAGTATTACATGAGAGACTTCTTACACCGTCAGTCTAAATCGAACACCGGTCTCTCGAGCTGTTTTGAATGGTTTTCCGGAACATCGAATTTCCATTCATTATCTGTCAAAACTGTACAGATCGACCTACGGTTCGCGGCGGAACCCGATCGATGGATCCTTATTATACGCACGCCCAAAATACGCCTTCTCCCGTCCAAGGCCTTGCCCGTTGCATGAAGTACGAACAAAAACAGATCCGCAATTTTTGCATCATCGCCCATATTGATCATGGGAAGAGTACACTTGCGGATCGGCTGCTCGAGAAGACCGGGACGCTAAGTGAGCGAGAGCTTCAAGAGCAAGTCCTGGACAGTATGGACCTCGAGCGTGAGCGTGGGATCACGATTAAGAGTCATGCAATCAGAATGACATACGACTCTCCCGATGGAAGCACGTATGTCTTGAATCTGATTGATACACCGGGCCACGTCGATTTCACGTATGAAGTATCCAGAGCGCTCGCGGCTTGTGAAGGAGCCATCCTGGTTGTGGATGCCGCTCAAGGAATCGAAGCGCAGACGCTTTCAAATCTCTCTCTGGCGCTTGAGGGCGATCTTGAAATAATCCCGATTTTGAACAAGATTGATCTGCCTGGTGCGAATCCGGATATCGTGGCTCAGTCGCTTGAGAATCTTTTGGGTGAACCTGCCGAAGACATAATCAGAATCAGCGCGAAAACAGGACAGGGAGTTGATCAGCTCCTGGAGTCGATCATCGAACGGGTGCCGCAACCGTCAGGAGACCCCGATGGGGTTTTGAGAGCGCTCATCTTTGATTCGGTGTTTAACACGTATCGTGGTTCGATCGTCTACACGCGCGTATTCGAAGGCTCGATCGAAAAAGGACAGCGGATGCTGTTCATGTCCAACGGAAAAGAATATGATGTCGAGGAGATCGGCATTCTTCGACTGGACATGGAACCTGTGAAAAAACTGCGCGCCGGTGAAGTCGGATACATTATCGGCTCGATAAAGGAGGTCAAAGACACCCGGGTTGGAGATACGATCACGCTTTCGAAAAATCCGGCACGGCACCCGATTACGGGTTTTAAGGATCCGAAGCCGATGGTTTTCTCCGGCGTATATCCTACTGATTCGGACGATTTTGAGGATCTAAGGAGCTCTCTTGATAAGCTTCACCTGAACGACGCGTCCCTGACGTATGAACCTGAAACATCAACAGCCCTGGGCTTCGGGTTCAGGATAGGATTCCTTGGCCTTCTCCATATGGAGATCGTACAAGAGCGACTCGACCGGGAATTTGGCCTGGACATTATTACGACGGTACCGAACGTTAAGTACAGAGTGATTAAGACCGACGGTGAAACGATCCATGTTGAGAATCCCAGTAAGATGCCTCCGGCTGGGCTTATCGATGAAATTCAGGAGCCGTATGTCAAGACCGAGATCATCACTCCGTCCGAATATATTGGCGGACTTATGAAACTGTGCCAGGAGCGTCGGGGCATTTACATCAATACCCAGTATCTCGATTCAGAGCGGGTAAACCTTGAATACTATCTTCCTCTGGCCGAGATCGTATTTGATTATTACGACCGGTTGAAAAGTATCAGCCGCGGCTATGCGTCTCTGGATTATGAGTTTGAAGACTTTCGAAAAAGCGATCTGGTCAAATTGGACGTCCTCGTGAACGGCGATCCAGTCGATGCACTTTCAACGATCGTGCATCGCGACAAGGCCTATGATATGGGAAGGAAACTCACGGCGAAACTGAAAGAACTCATTCCACGTCAGATGTTTGAAGTGGCTCTTCAAGCCGCAATTGGAACGCGTGTTATTGCCCGGCAAACCGTTAAGGCGATCAGAAAAGATGTAACGGCGAAATGTTATGGTGGAGACATCTCGAGAAAACGAAAACTGCTAGAGAAGCAGAAAAAGGGGAAGAAGAGAATGAAGCAGGTGGGACATGTCGAGCTCCCGCAAGAGGCATTTCTGGCCGTACTATCCATTGACGACTGAGGTAGGCACACTCTCTCCGGACACTCAGCTCAAATCATCCTTCGGACTCCGATGTCTTCGGTTCTACTCCGCTTTTTTCTTCAAATGGCGTTTATACTTTCCCTGCCTCTAACGTCTGCTTCTGCGCAGTCTCTCCTTTCGAAAATGCACTGGCAGCGCCTGATCGAGAACGCCAATCAATCTTTTGCAGAGAAGGGGTCTCGAATGGCACCGAAAGATCCGGAGCCTCTAAGCGCCCTCTCTGATTCCATACGTCAGGTTATTCATGATCTGCTGAATTCTTTCCATGAAGATTCCTTGACTGAACCAGTTGGTTTCGTTGTTTCATCCTGGCGGCTGATTGCGCAGACGGAGGCAGATTGGGAACGACTCGGCTTTCACAGCCTAGAGTGGGCGTTTCTTGGCAACACGACTCTCTTCAGAGTAGATACACTGTTGACCAAGGATATACGAGCAAGGCTGGAATTTCATTTCGGACCACCCACCGTTACACTGGTTGAGGAGGAGGTACTCCCTGACTCGACGAATGAGGATATCATTCAGTTCGAATACTGGTTCGTAATTAATGATTCCCTTCCTATTGTGTTGATCGACGTGAACGGTCCCTGGGATAGGGGCGTTGTGATGTCCGTTCCTTCACCGTATCGGGAGATGCTACCGGACATAAAAGAAGCGTTCTTGGGGCAACTCGCGTCTTCGGACGAGCGTATGCCGTTTGCGGACTACTATTTCAATTCCGAACAGGAACAATGGTACGTAACCGTGTTCGATGGAGCTTCTTTTTATGATGTGCGTACTGAACCGCCGAATCTACAATTGGGAAGGCCCCGGCTAGGGGCATACATCTCAACGACAGACAAAAGACCGGAGTAATCCGGATCCGAGCCGATCCAATAATCACCTCTGTAAACTGTGCCCAAGTCCCCGTCAGACGAAAAAAGAGAACAGCGGAAAAAGCGGCGAGAAGCCCGTTCCAGGAATCCTTCTCAAGGATCCGACCAGAACAGGAAGGCAGTTAAGCCCAGAAAAGGGAAAATCCGCGAATGGCTCGACGCCCTGGTATTTGCTGTTGTCGTGATGCTCATTGTCCGGACGCTGTTTTTCGATTTATTTCGAATCCCTACCCCGTCCATGGAGAAGAGCCTCATGGTCGGCGACTATCTTTTTGTTTCAAAATTGCATTATGGTACGCGTACACCCATGACGCTGGGAATTCCGTTCACGTCCGTGTATCTGAAAGGACTCAAGTTTCCGTTTTTCAGATTTCCTGGATTTTCGGAGGTGCATCGGGGTGACGCTGTTGTTTTCAACTGGCCCGCAGATAATGTCTCGGCGATAGACCGGCGAATGCATTACATCAAGAGAATCATGGGGCTTCCTGGCGAGGAGTTGGAGGTACGCGACAAGGTGGTGTACATCGATGGCGTGCCGCAGGATATGACTTCGGGCATGCAGCAGTCGTGGACCGTACACAAAACAGATCCCAGAGCCCAACTGTCTCCATCAGCGCTCGAGGACCTCGGCGTCACGGAAATCGTACAGAATCAGGGTTCTGCCATAGTTCTGATCGTTGCCACGGAGGCGGCGGTAGACGTGATTCGATCCTGGCTCTGGGTCGAACGGGTGGAGCCTGCAATTGCCCCTCCGAATGATCGATACAATCAGCTCATGTACCCGTCCGGCAGAGGGTATACACCGGATAATTATGGACCGGTGTGGATTCCGAAAGAGGGAGAAACGGTTCAGATTACGGATGAAAACTGGCCGTTGATACGGACAGCTATTACTCGATACGAAGGACATACTGCAGAAAGAACTGGACCGGGTGTATTTACGATCGACGGTCTTCCCGCTGAAACGTACAGATTCGAACAGAACTATTACTTCGCCATGGGAGATAACCGGGACAATTCAGAGGACAGTCGATTCTGGGGATTCGTCCCCATGGATCACGTCGTCGGAAAGGCGATTCTGGTCTACTTCTCCTGGGATGCGGAAGCGAGATTGCCTCGCTTTAAGAGACTCTTCTCTTTAATCCGATAGTGGTTTGTCCGGAGTCTAGTCTGATCCACTCGCGCGGCGTTGATCGAAGAATCGTTGTTGGGATGAGCCGGCCGGGATGCTATAGGGGTCGAGAGGAAGCTCCACCTTTACGAGAACGGGTTTAGAATCAGGCCTGAAGAACGGGACCGGGTCTGATGGAGGATCTTGGCCCACGACAAGAACGATCGTACCCGGAGCTTTGATTTTACCTTGGCTCGAACCAAATCCGTCGCCGAGGGTCGTGTCCCAAGGATCGGCCCATCGGTAGATCCATTCGGCGTCTTCTTCGACGAGCCGTACGCAACCATGGCTGGTCGGTCCACCTGTCGGCATCGGGTACTGGTGAATGTGGATTCCTCTCTCATCGAAAAAATTAAATACCCAATACATTTCCCAGCGCTCTCCGGGTGGGCTTAGTGACGAAACGCGATATTCCGTTCTCCAATTGAAATTGAATCGACCGTTCGGCGTGGGCGACTCTTTCGCACCTGTATTGACGATGCCCCAACGGGCGAGACGGCCGTGCTCATAGGCCGCCCAGCCTTGTATGCTTTTTTCAATGATGAAGAGTTTATCAAACGAATCAGCGCCCGGATAAAAGAGCGGGAAGGGTGAGTACGCGCAAAAATCCGATACGTATTCTGACGGGACGACGAGCGTGTCACCGATCTGCGCCCGTGACATGAGTGTTCTGTTGAGCAAACCGACTACCTTTGCTCGCTCATAACCGACGTCCACGTCTCCGTCTCCAATGATCTTGTAAAACGTGTTTCGGGCGAGCACGCTGTTATCGCGCCGATCATAAAGAACCTGATCGCGATACTCGATGTTGGGAAGTTTTTCCAGTTCGGCGGAGCAAGGGCCGACAATTTCTGCCAACTCGGTTTGATTGATATAGTACTGAGCGAAAGACTCAGACGCCGTAAGAGAGGCCATGCCGACGAGCAGCAGAATTGCGCAACGCATGATAGAAGTAGCTTTCATGGGCTTAAAGACATCCATGCCCGGAATCAATAAAGAGACACCTGTCCAGGAATTATTTCTGAGAATCACGATCCACAGCCGTCTCGTCCAAGATGAGTGATCATTTCCTGGCTTCCGAGAACGATAAGAGTATCTCCTGCCATAATTTTATCGGTCGCTTACGGATTAAACTTCATTTCCAGTGTCTTCCCATCCATGATCGAAACGACAATCGCGTCGAAATGTTGTCTCAGATTACTCTCAACCAGCGATTTGCCCGCTAAGGCGGAGCCCTCATGAACGGTCACCTCCTCCATCATCAAATTGAGGGCTTCCGTATGCAATACTTGTTCCATGAAGCGATCCACGTTCGGACGTAGGATGACCTGGGCCATCCGGTCGGCACCAATCTCCTAGGGAGAAATCACTTTGTCCACTCCGGCACGAATCAACTTTTTGCGATTCTCGTGTTTGTTCGTTCTGACAAGAATGAAAAGCTCTGGATTGATTTCCCTGGCAACCAGCGTGACGAAGACGTTTACGCTGTCTTCGGGTAACGTAAGAATCAGACCTCGCGCCCGCGAGATCCCCGCGGCCTCGAGAGATCCTTCTTCCTCCGCATCTCCGTCGATATAAAGTAATTGCGAGCTCTTCAACTTTTCGACTTTGTGTTCCGCATTTTCAATAATGACAAAGGGCACACCACTGCGGCGGAGGTCTTCTGCGATGCGCATTCCAATGCGACCTTAGCCACAGAGGATATAATGATCAGACAGTTTGCTTATCGTCTGCATGAGTTGTCGTTGTTTCAATCGTTGACCCATAATCAGAATCTGAACGGACCGCGTAGCAATGAATGCGACCGTACCTATTCCCATCAGTCCGAGAAGGAAAAGGTTGGCTATGAGGAGTTCCCTCCTGGCCGGACTCGATTTTAGACGTCTTGCTCCGCTCCCCGACATGACTTAAGCGCATTTGACGGATTCAGAGGCTAACGGAGGCGCGCATGTTAAACACGCTCGCGTGCCAGGATTCTCCTGCACTTTGCTCCAGGCCGATCCGGCGTAGTTCTCCCAGAGTCGATAGACTGGTATCATAGACGAGCGTCTCAGTGCTCACGGTGCCCTCTTCGACCAGAGTCCGAAAGCCACTTCTGCTGATCGAAACGATTGCATCGGCTTCAGATTTGTATACGACCTGTAGGCCGTCTAGCCATGCGAATCCATACTCGGATTGTATTTCCATCACGGCGTGAACGAGTTTGTCGATCCCGCATCCAGAAACATCGCCGTCCGGGATATGAGCAGAGATAATTAAGAATCTATCCTGCAGGACCTCGACCTCAGCCGTTACCGGCCTTTCATGCGACGTCCACGACAAGATGAAACCCCTGACAGAAGCCAGAAGCTGATCCTGATCCGCACGACTGATCGTCTGATCTGACGTGTAGATCCAGAGCAGGGCACTATCGGGTTGATCCTGGAAAAGAAGTCTCGGACCGGTCATCTAATTTCCTGGTTGCCTCAAAAGGCTTAAGAATTCCTGAAATTCATCCGTTGACGTCAGAGTACGCATATTGAGTGTGAAAGATCGCTATACTCCGGACCTCTTTCTTTTCGCCGGTTCAGCCAACACAACGTCGTGGATCTTGACCTTCAAAACAAAGTAGCCATCGTGTCCGGAGCCAGTCGGGGTATCGGACGAGGAATAGCCCGAAGTCTTGCGGAGGAAGGGTGTAAGCTGGTTATCTGCGCCCGCGGAGAAGAAGCACTTGAGGAAACGGCCGTGGAGCTCAGAGCTCTCGGTACCGATGTTTCAACTCTTGCTTTGGACTTGACGTTTTCATCGGCCGGAAGCGCACTCGCCAGCCTAGCGGTGGATACGTACGGTGGAATTGACATCTTCGTAGGGAGTGTCGGGGGTAATCGACGAAAACCATTTGAAGAAACTACCGACGAGGATTGGGCCGTGGTACTCGATCTTAATCTGAATACACATGTCCGGTGCTCACGCGCAGTTATTCCGGAAATGCGCAAAAAAGGCGAAGGGGCTATCATATTTGTTTCGAGCATCTTCGGGCGTGAAGCCGGCGGACCGGGGCTTTCGATTTACAATGCCACCAAATCGGCCTTGATCAGTCTTGCCAAAATCATGGCCCTCGAATTGGGCGCCGACGGTATTCGAGTCAATACGGTTGCTCCGGGATCCATTCGATTTCCCGGTGGCAGTTGGGACAAAAGATGCATGGAAGACCCGGACGGGATGGCTAAGTTTATCGCAGAAAACCTTCCGATGGGCCGGTTTGGAACCGTGAAGGAAGTGGCCGATGTCGTGGCGTTTCTTGCTTCGCCAAGAGCAAGTTGGATCTCTGGGGCCTGCCTTAACGTAGATGGTGTCCAATCAAAGTCGCTGATCTAAGGGCTTCTTCTGAACATTGCTTAGAACCGGCTCTTCGTACCGCCTTTCAGGACCCCCCCCGAATCAACCGGCTGAATCCATCAGGCGAACCGCGTAAACGTGATATTCAGAGACCGCTTTCCTTCCACGGCTTTCTGCCACTGCACGAGAATCGGACTCTGATAGGTGCCCGTGATGATTCGACTGCTTCCGGGTTCCACGTCGTCCGATACGACCAAACTCACCGAACGCTTCATTCTCAGGAAGCGAGCCGCAGGGACCGCCAGGAATTTGTCGATGATTCGTTCGATCAAGGATTCGCTCAGACCCATCGCCTCGATGAATTCATTGACGACATGGACTAGATCATACTTCGCGTAGTCTTTGGCCTTTTCTTTTATGGCTCTCGGATCTCGGAGCATATTCCGTCCTTTCTGAGCCATGAATCGAATGGGGTTGTGAAGCACGTCTACCAGATCATGCTGCATCAGCAACGTCTCGTATTCATTCACCGTCAGGCCCGTATTTCGCTCCGAAGCGTCCAGTGTCAATTCGATGCGGCCTTTCTGGATACCCAGCTCCTGAACCCGATCCTCAAGCATTTGGATGACGCCCAGTTTGGGGTCCCACAGATTTACGGAATCAATCGGGTGGGCCGACATTTTTACTTCCAGCGGCTCCCGAGCCGCGACGCTTTCGGAGTTGTAACCGATGACAGTTGTTTTTCGCAGCCGCCTGATGTTGCCATTCAGCCCATCCAAATCTACGAAAAAGACCGGGGAATCAGGATTGTTTTTGTAGGTGACGCAGTTTTCGAGTCCCGATCCGATGTATGTCAGATGGGAGTCGGCATTCCGGGGCTCCACCTGTTTTTGAGCGGAAGACAGCTCCTCCCGCAATTCCATCTGGTCGTGCTGATAATTCGCTTCCGGAGGAAAAAGTCTCCTGAATGTCCCGACGTACGCCTGTAAAGCATCAGGGTTATTATTCAAACGATTGCAAAATGCCTGCTCGAAATATCCCGCCGTCGTATGGTATGAGCAGAAGAGACTTTTCCTGAAGGAGCTGAAAAAATCCTCGTTTTCCCGTATGACACTCTCAGAGACATTAATAATGTCGATCCGGGACTCCGGATTGAGGGCGAGCGTAATTTCGGTTGGAGATAGTGTCATGAACCGAGTGCTGAATTGGGAGAAACCTAACTCGATCTAATAGAGATTGTCAAACGAATCCGATCGGATCAATGAAGTGTCGTCTTAGTTGTCAATCGCGGTCATATACACCTTATTCAGGTTAGCGTTTCCGGATATGACTCAGCCGGTTCATCTTTTCCATTCTGTCCGGCTCACCCCCTACGGAACGGTTTGTGCTACCCCTCCTGTATCGTACTTTCTGCTCAAACATTGAGCCATAGTACAATCGGGAGGATACATGGGTAAAGGAGATAAACGCACGCGTAAAGGCAAAATTATCGCTGGTTCGTATGGGAAATATCGTCCCAAAAAGAACAAGAAGAAAAAAAAGAAGGGCTGAGTTGAATACGACTTGGTTTCGGAGTCCGTCTCAATCTGGGGCGGATTTTTCATTTGGTTCAACTCGAACAGGGTAAAGATGTTGAGGCGTTTCGGTTTCGTCGCGGGGAATATTCGTACGACCGTCGGTGTCTTCCTGCTGTGTACACTCGTTCCCTCCGTTTTCGCGCAGGAAACGGATTTGTCATTCCTCACAACCCGAGCAGAGCGGACCGACTATGTCGAAACGACCCGCTACGATGAGTTGATGGGATTTCTCGAGGTGGCTACTGCACAGAGTCCGCGACTGCAGCTTACAACTTTTGGCTATTCGACCGAGGGTCGAGCCCTGCCACTCGTGGTTTACGGGAACGTATCGGATACGTCACCTACCTCGATTCGAGCCACCGGCAAACTCCGTGTCTACGTTCAGGGGAATATTCACGCAGGGGAGGTCTGCGGAAAAGAAGCGTTGCTCATGCTGATCCGGGATCTTGCGTCGGGCCGGCATGCAGAATGGGCGAATTCCCTGGTCGTACTACTGGCACCCATTTACAACGTGGATGGCAACGAGCGAATCAATTTGTTTAACCGCTCCCGACAAAATGGACCCTATGGTGGAATGGGCCAGCGTCCGAATGCGCAGGGCCTGGATCTGAATCGAGATCATATCAAAGTGAAGAGCCCGGAAGCCCGGGCGCTCATTCAGCTCATGAATGAGTATGACCCGCATGTGCTCGTCGACCTTCACACGACGAATGGCACACAGCATGCCTATCACCTGACCTATTCACCGCCGCTCAACCCGAACACGGCAACGGAGATTACATCGTTTTTGCGTGTTGACATGCTTCCAGACATCACCGAGACGATCCGGAAAAAGCATGGATGGGAGTATTACTACTATGGAAACCTTCCCTTTCGTCGGGGCTCAGAACCGGGATGGTACACGTTCGATCATCGCCCTCGATTCAACAATAACTACGTCGGACTCCGAAATAGAATCGCCATCTTGAGTGAGGCCTACGCATATGCATCGTTTGAAGAACGGATATTGGCGTCACTTTATTTTGTGGAAGAGATTTTAAACTACTCCCATAGCCGCGCCGACGACATTCGACGGGTTATTGAGGACGCCAGTGCTGTATCCGTGATTGGTCTGCAACTGGCTGTTCGGTCGGATTTTGAACGAAGTGAAGAGCCGGTGGACATATTGCTGGGAGAGACGCATACCAAACCAAATCCATTCTCTGGGGAAATGGTTCGTGTGCGAGATGAAGCCACGCGCTCCCAGCGAATGTTCGAGTACGGCACGTTTGCTGCCACCGAATCAGAGCGGGTTCCTTCAAAATACTATGTGTTGGCTGAAGCGAGAATCGTACGCGAGTACCTGGATCTTCACGGAATCCAATACAAGGAGACGAACACGACCGAACGGGTAGCCGTCGAGTCTTTTACGATCGATTCCACAGAGGTGTCCCCTCGGGTATTTCAGAATATTCGGGAGCGGACCGTGTATGGGTCGTATTCCCCGGTAGAGAAGACATTGGAACCGGGTACTCTTGAGGTATCCGTGGATCAAGAGCTCGGCCGACTGATTTTCTACCTGCTTGAACCTCGATCGGATGACGGCCTGGTAAACTGGGCACTGTTGGATGCGTTTATTGAAGTCGGTGGAGAATATCCCGTTTATCGATCGATCGACTGATTCCTATTCGCTCAATGTTTCGTCCAGGAATGGATCGCGCTCTAGCACCTATCGACGTCAGCTACGTTTCGACCCATTTCCCCCATCTGAAGGCGGGTGACAAGGAACTGTTTGATCGGTTCGCAGATTGTGTTATGGAGCACCAACGTGCGAACACCCCGGTCTATCGCCGCTTCGTTGACTTTCAGTATTTACCCATCGAGGCGTTCAAACGGGCGGATGTAGCCTCTTTTCCGCCAAAAGAAGCCGAAGCAGTGTTTAAAAGCAGCGGTACCGCTACGCCCGACAACCGAAGCACACATTATATAAAGAGCCTCGCCGTGTACCGGCGCTCCGTTCTCGCGCACTTTAAGATCGTCTTCGGACGCGGTCCGTTTACGATCATCGCATGCATGCCTGTCGGCTCCGGCGCGTTTGAGAGTTCCTCGCTCGTAACCATGGCTCAAATGCTGATCGAGGAGCTTGGCACGCCGGTGAGTTCTTTTGTCCGTGTCGACCTGGACTCTCTCGACGTCGCAGTCAAATCGGCAAAGGAGTCCGAGGCGCCCTTGATTCTCTTCGGGCTGGCTTTTGGGCTGCTGGATATCGTCGACGCGGGAGGCCTGCAGCTACCACCCGATTCCATCGTTTTGGAAACGGGGGGCATGAAAGTGCATCGGCGAGAAATCGGCCGTACTGAACTCCATGAAAAATTGAGCCGTGGATTTGGCGTATCGCGAGATCGCATACGCAGCGAGTACGGGATGTGCGAACTCTTGAGTCAGTTCTACATGCGTGAGGATGGTCTTTTCTACCCGCCGCCATGGGTTCAATTCCGCGTCTTCGACCCGTACGTGCCCGAAAGGGAACTGGATGAAGGGGAGCTTGGAGCGTTAGCCGTCCTGGACCTCGCGAATATATATTCGGTGTCGAGTATTCTTACGCAGGATTCCGCAATTCGTATAGGGGAGGGGTTTGATCTGGTCGGTAGATTAACGGGTGCGGAACTAAGGGGCTGCAATTATCTGTTGGAAAACGTGAGATGATCCGACTAGAAAAATCTGATAGAGCGGACGTTGTTACACTGACACTCAAGCGACCTGAAAAACGAAATGCACTCAATCAGCAGCTCATTAGCGAGCTGACGCGCGTCATCGAGAGCCTTTCGTCAGACGAATCCGTACGGGTGATAGTGCTGACCGGTTCGGGGAACACGTTTTCCGCTGGAGCCGACCTCCAGGCACTTGAAGAGATGCAAAAGGCCTCGTATGAAGAAAACCTGGCTGATTCTCAGAAAATTGCACACCTTTTCACAAGTATCCGATCTTGTGAACAGCCTGTTATTGCTAGAGTAAATGGCCATGCCATTGCGGGCGGATTTGGTCTTTTGACCGCCTGTGATTTTGCCATTGTTGACGATCGTGCTCGGCTGGGATTCACCGAAGTCCGCATCGGATTCATGCCGGCCATCGCGATGACTTTTCTCCGAGCCCGCCTTCCGGATCTGGCGTTAAGAGACTTGCTGCTCACGGGAAGGCTCATTTCGGCACAGGAAGCACTGGAGTTCGGATTGGTGAATCGAGTCGTAGACGGTGCAAGAATCGACGACGCGGTCCGGGAATTGGCCGATGAGATTGTTCGTGAAACGAGCCGGGAAGCCGTTGCAGCTACCAAACGAATGCTTTTCGAGATCGAGTTTATGAGCCAGCGGGAAGCACTCCGGGTAGCCGTGGAACGAAATGCTACCATGCGGAAGTCAACCGATTGTCGGGAGGGAATTCGGGCATTTCTTGAACGCGAGGATCCCCCTTGGAAAAAGGCGTTCGAAAACGATTCGTCGGTTAATGACCCAATCAGTTGAAGTTCAAGTCAGAATATGACCACCTATCGAGAAGCTGGAGTTGATATTCAGATTGGCGAGCAAGTCGTCGATGAGATCAAGCCGCTGGTTCGAAAGACCTTTACACCCGGTGTGCTGACCGATATCGGCTCGTTTGGCGCATTCTTCCAGCCGGATTTTGCCCGGTATTCAGAACCGGTGTTGGTCTCGTCGGTGGATGGTGTGGGTACGAAATTAAAAGTGGCCTTTCAGGTGGATCGCCACGACACGGTTGGACAGGATCTGGTAAACCACTGCGTGAACGATATTGCGGTCTGTGGCGCCGAACCGCTTTTCTTCCTTGATTATTTCGCCACCGGAAGGCTGGTTCCCCACGTAGCTCGCGACGTTATCTCCGGGTTCTCCAAGGCGTGTGTCGAAAATGGGTGTGCATTAATCGGGGGTGAGACCGCAGAAATGCCGGACCTGTATCAACAAGGTGAGTATGATTTAGCCGGGACGATTGTAGGCGTCGTCGATCGCAACGCCATCATCGACGGCGCGCGAATCGAATCGGGAGATGTTCTTATAGGGATTCGGTCGACCGGACTGCATACGAATGGGTTTTCATTAGCACGGTCGGTTCTGTTTTCTAAATATTCAGTAAGTGACGCTCCCGAATGTCTGTCCGGAAGAACGATCGGGGACGTGCTTTTGGACGTACACCGGTCCTATTTACGCCTGATTCGGGGGCTTGTCGCGGGGCCAGCGGATGTTCGAGGGCTGGTGCACGTTACAGGAGGCGGAATTCCAGGTAATGCGGCCCGAATCGTACCGGATGGCCTATCGGCAGACTTTAATTATGATTCGTGGCAACGACCCCCGATCTTTAAGCTGATTCAGGAAACCGGGAATGTGCCTGAAATTGATATGCGAAAGACGTTCAACCTGGGAATTGGCCTAATCATTATCGTACATCCTGACGATAAACACAATGTCACTACGTACTGCATGGAGAAGGGTGAAGAATCCGTTATGATGGGTTCGATCCGGGTGAATTGATTTGCCTTTTGAACCTTTTCTCTCGTTAATAGAGTTCAAGAGTTTGCATTAGATTGGATCAGAGAATCGAAAGCGCGAAGCAATAAGCCTGTACTATGTTATCTGTTGCCATCATTATTGTCATTAGCTACTTCATCGGCTCCATCCCCGGCAGCGTCTGGATAAGTAAGCACCTGTACGGAATCGATATCCGTCTCCATGGAAGTGGAAATGCAGGAGCAACCAACGCATTTCGGGTACTGGGTTGGAAGGCGGGTCTTCTCGCCACGGTGGTGGATCTTGGAAAAGGATTATTTGCAGCAGGAATCGTCGCCACGATACGGATTGATGCGCTTCCCCCGGGATTGGGGTTCTGGGAGGCGTCTTCCGTATTGATGTTGATGGCAGGTGTTGCAGCGATCGTTGGCCACATGTTTCCGATATGGGCAGGGTTTAAAGGCGGTAAGGGTGTCAATACGGCCGCAGGCGTTCTCTTCGCGATTACGCCCGTTACCATGGTCATTACCATCGGTATTTTCGCTGTCGTGCTCTTCTCTTCGAGATATGTTTCGCTCGCGTCGTTATCTGCTGTCGCTGCTTTCCCATCGACTGTTGCGATTCGAAAGTATCTCTTTCACGTCGATTCGATTGACGCCAGCATTCTCTTTTTTAGTATTTTTATGGCGCTCACGATTTTTCTTGCACATCGAACAAATATTTATCGGCTTCTAAACGGCAGCGAAAAAAGAGTCCGAAGCTTCCGGCCAGGATTGGGAATAAGAGGCAGGCAAGATCCAACCTGAGCTACGGCCGCTCAGCCAAGGCCATTCATTCAGGAAATAGATCATGAGCACCAACGGCTCTCGCGAAAAATCAGTTACAATCGTTGGTGCGGGTAGCTGGGGAACTGCGCTGGCAGTCAGTCTCGCATCCAAGGACGTGCCCGTAAGGCTATGGGCCAGACGAGAAGAAGCAGCAAAACAGATTCGTGACGACAGGCACAATCCTACCTATCTCCCGGACGTTGTTATTCCTGAGTCCATTGAGGTGACCTCAAATCTGGAGAAGGCTGTGGAGGGTTCTGATTTCTGGGTCTTCGCCACACCATCTCAAGCTGTTCGCTCCGTAGCTGAACAACTGTCCGAGTTTGCTGCTGAGGACCATCTTGTTGTTTCGGTGGCCAAAGGTATTGAAAACGAAACGCTGCTAACCACGACGGGTGTTCTCCACGAGGCCCTTCCTCGTGTACCATTGGGAAGTCTTGGCGTTCTATATGGTCCCAGTCACGCGGAAGAGGTGGCCGTGGGTGTTCCAACCGCGGTCGTCGTTTCCGCACATGACTTGGCGGCTGCCGAAATTATGCAGGACGTTTTTATGACGTCTACGCTCCGTGTATATGTAAATCCAGACATCATTGGGGTGGAAATTGCGGGCTCGGTCAAGAACGTCCTGGCCATCGCGGCAGGTATTGTGGAAGGAATCGGTTACGGAGACAACGCGAAGGCGGCCCTCATAACCAGAGGGCTCGACGAGATCAGGAGACTGGGTATGGCCATGGGCGCAAACCCGAGCACCTTTTCAGGACTGGCCGGTATCGGTGATGTGGTCGTTACGTGCATGAGTAAGTTGAGCCGAAACCGTTATTTCGGTGAACAGATCGGAAAGGGTCGTACCCTGTCGGAAATCGAAGCCGAGATGACTATGGTGGCCGAGGGTGTCAGAACCACGAAGTCCGCATATGAATTGTCGCGCCGATACCACGTTGAGATGCCGATCACCGAGGGGGTCTACGCGTGTCTGTTTGAAGGAAAACGCCCCGATGTGGTGATCAAGGAACTCATGTCGCGCACGGCGAAGCGCGAGGACTGGCTCCCGGAAACACTAAGAGAGGCCGCCCTATAAAATTCGATGACGGCAGCAGACGTAAGGCGACTGGCAAAAAGGGGAGAGGGCGTGACGCTGGAGTTCAAACACCGCACACCTGAACCCGAGCGGCTTGCCAAAGAAGTGATCGCGTTCGCGAACACGAATGGAGGGCGCGTGCTCATTGGCGTTGACGACGACGGAACCGTCTTGGGAGTGAAAGACTCCGAAGAAGAAGAATATGCCCTTCGAATTGCACTCGAGACGCACTGTAGCCCTCCGTTAAAGTGGCGGACGGAACGCGTCGAAATCAGTAGAAAAAGAGACGTGATTGTCATAGCCGTTCAGCGGAGTACAGAGCGCCCTCACGGCCTGCTGTCTTCGAACGGCCATTCTGATTCGATCCCCTATGTGCGCGTAGACGATCGCTCAATCGAGGCTTCGTCTGAAGCCGTCCAATTGATGCTGGTGGATAAAGACCGTCAGGATGTTCAGTTCGAATTTGGTGATTATGAACTCACCTTGATGAAGTACATGGAGGAGTATGGCCGGATCGGGGTCCGTTCGTTTTCAAGACTCGTAGATATCACGATCGATCGGGCTCGAATGATTCTGGTCCTGATGACGCGAGCCGGCATACTCTCGCACCATTTGGACTTTGATGACGACTATTTCACGCTCGCATACAATAGAGTGAACTAAGTCAATGCGCCTTTGTACATTATAAATAAACCCTTCTAATTCCGTTATTGTTCTCTCTCGATGCCTGTAGTAGATATCATCCCATTGCATGAAACAGCCAGAACGAGGTATCTCAATTACTCGTTATCCGTTATTACGAGTCGCGCGCTTCCCGACATCCGCGACGGTCTAAAGCCCGTTCAGAGAAGGATTCTCTACGCCATGCATTCGAGTTTGCATCTCTATCCGGATTCCCGATATCGTAAGAGCGCGACGGTAGTCGGAGAAGTGATGGGCAAGTTTCACCCGCACGGAGACTCCGCCATTTATGACGCGATGGTGCGGATGGCTCAGGATTTTTCGCTCCGAAGTCCGCTCGTAGACGGCCACGGTAACTTTGGTTCTCTCGACGGTGACAGCCCAGCCGCTATGCGCTACACCGAGGTTAAGCTTCGACCCGCCGCGATGGAGTTGCTCGAGGATATTCGCAAAGACACCGTTCATTTTCGACCCAACTTCGACGGGACGCTTTTCGAGCCCGTCGTCTTGCCCGCCAAGCTTCCGAACCTGCTGTTGAACGGCTCGAGCGGGATCGCGGTCGGAATGGCCACGAATATCCCGCCGCACAATATTTCCGAACTCCTGGACGCGCTGATCTACATGATCGGTTCGCCCAATGCTAGGGTTCAGACCCTGGTGGAGAAGTATATCAAAGGTCCTGACTTCCCGACGGGTGGACGAATATTGAATACGCCGGAATCTCTCCTCGAAATCTATACGAAAGGAGAAGGCGCCGTTGAGGTCCGCGGTGAGTATGAGAATGAAGGGAAGTCACGGGTGGTCATTACCTCCATTCCGTACGGCGTTTCGAAAAGCACACTCATTGAGCAAATTGCAGATAAGATCATACAAGAGAAGGTGCCGCAACTGGTGGATGTTCGAGACGAGTCCACTGATGAGGTTCGAATCGTCCTTGAGATAAAGCGGGGAGCGAAAGCAGATGCGGCCATGGCCTATCTGTTGAAGCATACTTCACTCCAGACACGCTTCCATGTCAACTTGACCTGTCTGATCCCGACAGACAATCCTGAAATTGGCCGCCCCGAAAAAGTTGATCTGCAAACGATTCTCAGCCACTTTCTCGACTTCCGCCTGGAAGTCGTTACTCGACGTCTGCGATACGAGCTGGCGCGGCTCGAGAAGCGGATTCATATCCTGCACGGGTTCGAAAAGATCTTTGACGCCCTTGACGAGGCGATTCGCATTATTCGCTCATCTGAGAACAAAGCGGACGCGGCTCAGCGACTCATGCATCGTTTCGTCATCGACGAGGAACAGACCGAGGCCATCCTGGAGACGAAACTGTACAAGCTCGCCAAAATGGAAATCAGTGCCATCCGGGATGAGCTGAAGGAAAAGGAAATCCAGGCCTCTGACATTCGATCTCTTCTGGACGATGAGGCCGGGCGTTGGCGATTGATCAAAAATGAATTCAAGGCACTCAAATCCCAATTTGGAGAGGATCGGCGCACGCTCATATCCGGGCCCGATGAAGCCCGCGAGTATTCCGCCGAAGACTATATCGTAGATGAAGATGTTTACGTGATCGCTACACGCGACGGATGGGTCAAAAGACAACGGTCGTACACTGATTTATCAAGCATTCGAGTTCGAGATGGAGACGAAGTCGGTTGGATTCTTCCCGGATCAACCAGGCAGACCGTCGTTTTCTTGACGAGTTTCGGAAAGGCGTATTCAACCCGGATTGAAACCCTACCCAGCACGACGGGGCACGGCAGCCCGGTGCAGAAGCTTTTCGATTTCTCGGATGCAGAGTATGTCGTGGGTGTGGTCTCACTGGACTCGAGAGCCCTTCCCGAGTCGATTCGTGAGGTTCAGGACCAGCAAGCTCTATTCGATGAGAATGGAGAGATTGTCGAGTCCGGACCCTTCGTGGTTGCAGCCACGACCGCGGGGATGTGCCTGCGCGTTTCTACCAACAAATTCTTGGAGCCGTCAACGCGATCGGGCCGCCAGTTCATGAAAGTAAAAGGAGACAACGCCGTCGTAGCAGCGGCCGTGGCGTCGGGTGATGAAAATATCTGTTTGGCCACGCGGAATGGTCATGTGCTGATCTTTCCCGTTCGTCAGGTTCCGATTGTCAAAGCTGCGGCCAAGGGTGTGATCGGAATTCGCTTGAACGAGGGAGACCAACTGATTGGGTTTGCGCTTTCAGCCGCTGCCCGTCAGGGTCTTGAAGTGGAAACCAGCCGGGGTCGCCGGGAAGTGGTTCGCACGACCAAATTTGAGGTCAGCAATCGGGGAAACAAAGGACGTTCGATTATCAGGCGCGGGACGATTTCGAAAGTGATTTTAGGCGTTACGGAACTACGCATTAATGGAAGTAATGGCAGCAATGGGAATGGGCAAAACGGATTAGACGAAGAGGAAAACGATTAGCGTGGTAGCCAAGACCTACACCGGCGAAGATATCCAAGTTTTAGAGGGGCTGGAGCCCGTTCGCAGGCGACCCGGAATGTTTATCGGTGGAACGGGGAAGCCCGGACTCCATCATCTTCTCTGGGAAATCGTAGACAACGCTGTAGATGAGGCCACCAATGGCTACGCGACGAACATCGATGTGACGCTTCACAAAGATGGCGAAAGCATTACGGTCAGCGACAACGGCAGAGGGATTCCGGTCGACAAGCACCCCACGAAAAAAATCCCGACGCTTGAACTCATCTTGACCACGTTGCATGCAGGCGGGAAGTTCGATAACTCCAATTACATTACCTCTGGTGGTCTGCATGGCGTGGGAGCCTCGGTCGTCAATGCGCTTTCGGAAGAAATGATTGCGATCGTCAAGCGCGATGGGGGCACGTTTGAGCAGCGGTTTGCTCGCGGTTTTCCCATCACGAAGCTCAAGAAGACATCATCGAAAACGCGGCGGACCGGGACTACGATTTTCTTCCGACCGGATCATGAGATTTTTAATTCCACCACTTTTGACGGAGAATGGATTCGGGAGCTCCTTGAAGTAAAGACATTCTTGAACGGTGATTTGAGAATCGTTTTCAGGGATGAAACCTCGGACAGCAAATACGAATTCCAGCACGAAGGGGGCATTTCCGAGTATCTCGAACACCTGATCAAAAGTCTGGGCGTACGTCCGATTCACGAACAGCCATTTCTACTTTGTCAGGAAAAGCTACAAGACGGATCGCGCCTCGAACTCGTCATCCAGTGGACGGAAGCAACTCAGGAGCATGTCAAGTCCTATGTAAACGGAATTGCTACGGAGGACGGTGGCACGCATGAGCAGGGATTTAGAGATGCGGTTCGGAGCGCCGTTCGCGCGTACATGGATACGCATGATCTGCTGCCGAAAAATCTGGAAGTTGCTGCGGATGACATCCGCGAGGGAATTGTTGCGGTGGTCAATCTGTACATGGTAGAACCCCAGTTCCAGGGTCAAACCAAAGAGAAACTGAATAATCCGGACGCCCGGGCGTTGGTTTCAGGCGCGCTGAGGATTGAACTGGAGAAGTATCTCAACAAGCATCCCTCTACGGGCGAGGCCATTGTGACGCGCGTGATTCAATCGGCGCGAGCCCGGCACGCCAGTCGTGCAGCGGCCACATCCGTTCGGCGCAAGTCACAAGTCAGCCACCGTCTGAACCTGCCGGGAAAGCTCGCGGACTGTTCTTCGACCGATCCATCCGAGTCTGAGATATTTATCGTCGAGGGAGATTCAGCCGGCGGCTCCGCAAAGCAAGGTCGGGATCGAAAAACCCAGGCTATTCTGCCACTACGAGGGAAAGTGCTCAACGCGGAGCAGGCGACGCTCAAGAAAGTGATGGAGAACAAGGAGCTCTCCCATGTGGTCCAGGCCCTGGGGTGCGGGATCGGGGAGCATTTGGACCTGTCTAAGCTCCGATACCACAAAGTGATTCTACTCATGGATGCGGATGCAGATGGTCATCATATTACGACCCTGCTGTTGACATTTTTCTATCGATACTTAAGAGCCCTTATCGATGAGGGATACGTATATCTCGCCCAGCCACCCCTTTACAGGGTAGACGCAGCCAAGAAGACATACTGGGCACTCGATGACGACGATCGGGACGCTATAGTCAAAAAGCTTCAAAAGGCCAATCGCAACATCAAGATCGAGCAGCAACGATTCAAGGGCCTTGGAGAGATGATGCCGGCCACACTGAAATCGACCACGCTGGATCCCGAGAAACGTCGGCTTCTCCGTGTATCGATTGCTCATGAAGACAAACTTGTTACCGAGAAGACCATTTCTGAGTTGATGGGAAAAGACGCTTCAGCCCGATTCAAATTCATCATGAAGCACGCCTCGGAGGTAGACGAGCTCGATGTCTAGTTAAGAACAAGAAACGGATACCGCAAGGAAGCTTTCGGCCAGCATAACGTTCGCGTTTTCTGGCTCGTTGATTCGACGTATTCCGGTCCAAAACGACTCGAGAGCCTCCTCGAAATGGACCGACAGCTTACAGGGGGAAGCGGATCGCGGGCAATTCTCTTTGCTCTTCGAGAACCGCTCATGGACTCGCCGGACATAGGAAATGCACCGGTTTTAAACGGGAATGGAGAGAGCGTCAGCCTAATCGACTGACTGCTTGAACGGCTTATGTGTTGTAGCCCTTGGTCATGGACTCGATAACGTTTGGGCCCACCAGGATTCTCGACCAAGAGGAGGCTTTCCGGGGAGCCCGTGCTACTTCACCACTGCGGCGCCCGCCGCCGCGACGGTGTGGTCGTTCTCGACCGAGGACCCCGATACGCCGATCGCGCCGATGACGCTCCCTTCAGCGTCGGTGATGGGCACGCCGCCGGGGAAGGTGATCAGCCCATCGTTAGAGTGCTCGATGTTAAACAGCGGGGCCCCGGGCTGGCTGAGCTTGCCGATATCGCCAGTCGGCATGTCGAAGAAACGGGCAGTCTTGGCCTTCTTGATCGCGATGTCGATCGACCCCAGCCACGCCCGGTCCATACGGAAAAAGGCCTTGAGGTTGGCCCCGGCGTCAACGATCGCGATATCCATCTTCGTGTCAATGGCCTTGGCCTTGTCCAACGCCGCGTGCAGCGCGTCGTGAGCTTGGTCCAATGAGATGTCCTTGGTGTTCATGGTTCAGTCCTGGGTTAGTGGATGCGTAAAACCTATGGTTCCCATGCTCGTGGCCTCCATTCTTACTTGACAGGCGTCCCCATGGCCCATGTGATCTGTTAGTCTCCCAACATGTAATCCGCGGACGAAAATCGGCGAGCACTTAATGTGCGTCCACATATCACCGCAGTTGATTTTTCATAAGTGTAACCACTTCATTTCGTTAGAGCAAGAACCGGGGTTCGAAGCGGAAGTGCAATTAGGGGCTGGAGGGGCGAAAGAGCTGCTAGGGGCGGGGGTTAGTCCCCTTCAACATGCGGGCGAGGTTTCGGCTTCTAATACAACATCTAAAGAAGCCTGTTCTCCCGGCTGCCGGAGTTGGGGCCATGGCCGCCTACATCTTCTCAAACACAAAAAAGATATCCCGCGTATCAATGGAGACTTGCGCTCCCCCCTGACTGACCGTTCCCGACTCCGTTCCTATCTCCGGGATATCGCTCATGAACCTGATGTTCGTTCCGAGAATCTCGTAGGTGCCGTCATCGGTGCGCGTAAGTGATTGTTGCGTGCCACCGGATCCCACAAAGTTCATCGATATCTTAACCGAATATCGATTCGCCGTGAAGGTGAGCGATCCTGTTATCAGAAACATTGCCGAGGCTCCGTTCCCCTGAACGACGGTCGGCTCATCGGCTGGAATAGTGATCCCGGATCGCCCGAATGTTGTACCTGCCTTGTCACGCGCCGACACCAGGCTGTACGTACCGCTCACCCCGGAAGAACCGCTAAGACCACCGGTCGTTTCCTGATCCAGGGAGCAGTGAAGACCCGGGACACAAACGATGATCAATATGAAAAGAGGTATTCGCAGCTCGACTTAATACGACGTGTGGGACTACATTGGATGTCTAACACTGTAAGGTTACACATTCAGATGGAATTGTGCCCGTGATTTTTTGCTATCGCTTGCAATTCGAGTTCACATCTCATCTCTTCGGAGGTCTTACACTTCTGCTGCCCAGGCCGCACGCTGATAACCACCCCCCCCGATCCTGTGCTGCGCCGGTAGCAGGTGTGAATGAAACCGAGAAAAAAACGACAATAGAAACGATAAACCTCAATAATGAGGCAAATCGACCGGGCAGCGCGCATCGCGACGTACGGGATCTCGGTTTCTGTCTTCCGGTGGGCGTCGTCCTCACGAAAGCGTATTCAGCACGTTCGCTCACGCGGGAGGGTGTCGACAACGCTTTGGGTATAGGTACGCTGCCTAATTACGGCTTTTATTACTTCTCTTCCAAGTAAAGCAGTCAGTTTACGTCACTCGAACGCGCAGTTTATCCGCTTGACGGCTTTACGTGTTCGTTCTTGGTATGATCAAGTCGGCAACCAGCCGCGAACTGCAAACGAATCGCATTGAAAAACGGTGCTCTATGCCTTCTGAGTTTCGCTCTCTCTCCATTGTGCAAAACTGACCATTCGTTCACGTACGATACTGTTCTGTCTACATTTGATAACACCACGATGAAACGTTGGCCACCGTCCTTTCCGGCATCGTGTCCTCGACCCCAGATACAATCCTGATGCGGCTTCGTTGCTACCGCGATAAAAACACCGTGATGTGATCCACTCCGTCATTCGCAATCGCGAAGTCGATCCGGCCGTCGCCGTCGTGGACGAAGACCGGCCAGATCAAATGGCAAA
This sequence comes from Bacteroidota bacterium, assembly GCA_022567305.1. Taxonomy (GTDB): domain Bacteria; phylum Bacteroidota; class Rhodothermia; order Rhodothermales; family UBA10348; genus SMXL01. Next base: position 63,209 of record JADFHF010000019.1, read on the forward strand.
ACAACTCCTCCGGGCATCTCAGCGACGAGCTGCGCAAAGGGGTCAGCGTGCAGGGCAATCTCACAGTCCAGGGTAACCGGCTGCTTCTGGCCGGCGGCAATCAGGTCTCACCCGCCGCGTACGATCTCGACAGCGGAGTCTGTTCGGCCGCAGCTCTGACGCAGGGGCAGCCGAAGTCGAACAACGGCCGGTTCGTCGGCACGTTTCGCGGGGAGCATGCCATCGTCGGCGGCCGGATTCTCTTTTCTGCCCCGCAAAATGTTTCGACCAAGGGCAGCTTCCAGGTCGTCACGGGCGGCCGCCGATCGACGTTGAGCTTCGGAGGCATTCCCCCCGCGTGGAACGAGAAGCACTTTGCGCTGGTCAATTACCAGCGCGGCCAATTGACCTGCTGCGATGCCGACAAAGTCGCCGCCCGGATCAAAAAAGGCCCTGCGCCACGGCCGGGGG
>JADFHF010000020.1 GCA_022567305.1 Bacteroidota bacterium
GGGCGTTGACCACTTCGAGCGACTCCTGCACACGAAGATCATATTTGTACAGGGTCGTCCAAGGCGCGTGAATCTGCAATCCTTCACCAAAACGTGCATCCACGTCCGTACCACCAAATACGCTGTATTTGACGGCTCCTTGGCCGGAACCGATCGTCGTCGTCATGCATCCGCCGGCCATGGCAGCTACAACGACGAATATGATTCCAAATACTGCGAACCGCATGGTCGCGCGCGTTAAATTGGGAAATTGGGGTTCTGTCATTTTTGCTACCCGCTGGTCTTTGTTCAAAAGGATAAGTTGATTTGTAAACGGCGCGGTGTGCACTGGGGTTGCCGACTATTGTGCGAATCTTGAGGAATCGGTTCTGGAATAACGTATGGGGATGACGGACAAACAGCGGCTCGAACAGACTCTCGGCGAGTCCCGCATATCGGAAGAGATTGTTCTCGCTCCCATGACCACGTTTCAGATCGGGGGTCCGGCCGATCTCTATTTCGAAGCTCGCTCGGTAGACGAACTGGTGAGTTCGATATCAGCAGCCAGAGATCTCGACATCCCATATTTCCTACTTGGAAGGGGTGCGAATATTCTGGTCGGAGACAAAGGGGTCAGGGGTCTCGTCGTTCACAACAAGGCCAGTCGGTTCGAAATCGACCATAAAACCCAGCAACTGCGAGCTGAAAGTGGTGCAATCGTGTGGCCTGACATCATCACCCCGGTGGTTGACGCCGGATTATCCGGATTAGAACACTATGCCGGTATTCCTTCCACGGTGGGCGGTGCACTATGGCAGAATCTGCATTTTCTGTCGCCGCCACCGGAAAGAGCACGCACCATGTTCCTGGAAGAGGTCGTTCTCTCAGCGGAAATTCTGACGCCCGAAGGCGAGCTCAAGAGCGTACCCAACGAGTATTTTGATTTCGGGTACGACCAGTCCATTTTGCACACCTCAGGCGACATCGTTCTTTCGGCTACGTTCCAACTCGAGAAAGGCGATCCGGACTTGATGCGATCGATCATTGAAGCCAACCTGGAATGGCGTCGCGGACGACATCCGCCCTTGGATACGGAGCCGAGTGTCGGATCCATCTTCAAAAAAATTGAAGGGATCGGAGCCGGTCGACTCATTGACGAATGCGGACTCAAGGGAACGAGTATCGGGGGTGTCGAGATTACACATCGACACGGCAATATTATGGTGAACAGAGGGACGGGGTCGGCGCGCGACGTGTTGGATCTGATTGAATTGGTACGCGAAACCGTTTTGCGTGAAACGGGATACGAACTCGAACCGGAAGTCGCGTTCGTTGGCGAGTTTTGAACCCCGCTCAATAGTAGACTAGTTTGGCCATCGTTCGGACTTAATAGAAAGGCTTGTGGGAAAAGAAGAATGAATTGGCTATCCGGCGCCTGGGCCGTCTTTGAGAAGGACCTTCGACTCGAACTTCGCAGTCGATACGCGATCAACATGCTCATCATGTTCGTCCTGTCTTCTCTTCTATTGGTCTCTTTTGCCATCGGACAGGATGCAGTGAGCACCAAGATGCAGAGTGCCCTTTTGTGGATTGTCATCCTGTTTTCGGCTTCAATTGGACTCGGAAGGACGTTTGTGAGTGAAGAAGAAAGGGGAACCGTGCTCATCCTTCAACTCAGCGTTCCAGGAAGCCAGGTTTTTGCAGGAAAACTCGCTTTCAACTATTTCCTTCTGGTTTGCGTGAACCTGATTGGGGTCTTTGTCTTTACATTCCTACTTAATCTGGACATCATTCACATCGGATTGCTCGCGACAACGCTGCTTCTTGGATCTCTGGGGCTCGCCGCCGCCACGACGATGCTGTCGGCCATTATTGCCCGGACAACGAACGCGGGGCCACTTCTTCCCGTCCTCTTGTTCCCGCTTCTCTTTCCGTTGCTGCTCTCGGTCGTGAGCGCTTGTGAAAATGCTCTCATCGGTGGATTCGGTTGGGCTCAATCCGGTTCCGACCTGACCACGCTCGCCGCATTTGCGGGCGTAGTTATCACAGCCTCGGTTCTGCTTTTCGACTTCGTCTGGAACGACTGAAAGGAAGTTGAATCCGCTTTATCAATCATTTGATTTGCCGGATGGACCCCTTCGCCGTAAGATGGGTTAGCGGCGAGAAAACACATCTGGAAAAGGCTTGAATAAACATCCGCATATTCGAATCGATCGCTATGCGCTTGTCCGAAATACAGTTTTTGTATGGCTGACTGCTGTCGTCGTGGCTGGATTTCTGGTGAACATTCCGCGGATCAATATTCTGGAACACACGGCCCGAAACCTTTATTTCCACGTTCCGATGTGGTTCACCATGATGGCTGCCGTCGGCGTTTCGGGATATCACTCGCTCCGCCTGCTGCAAACGGGCTCCCTTATCCGAGATATCCGAGCCATGCAGGCTGCGCGCGTGGGCGCCTGGTTTGGAGTTCTCGGACTACTCACGGGAATTATCTGGTCCAAATTTACATGGTACGTCGGCACAGACGTCTGGTGGAATTTTGACCCTCGGCAAACCATGGCTTCGCTCCAGTTGCTTATTTATGGTGCCTATTTCGTGCTTCGTTCGGCCCTGGATGACCCGGACAGACGCGCGAGAATTGCTGCGGTGTACAATCTGTTTGCGGCAACGACGACCCCCTTTCTCCTGTACGTGATTCCCCGTCAGCTTCAAAGCCTTCATCCGGGGGCCGAGGGCAATCCCGCATTCAGCGATATCACGGAACCTGTGATGCGTCTCATTTTTTATCCGGCAATTATTGGTTTCATCGGGCTGTTCTGGGTGCTATATACCCAGCGTGTGCGCACGGCCTGGATCAAATACCGGGTGATTCGCGATCCCGAACTTTGACTCGGCCTCTACCCTAAAAAATGGAACAGGAAGTACAAAGCATTCAAGATTCTCTGAGGGCTAAGGAATCGATCTCGACTCCCTTCGACAGCATTTGGACCGGCGCCGATGTCCCGACCGTTGATCCTTCCGCGCTCGAACAGGTCATGCTTTCGAACGACAAGCTTTACGTGGTACTGGCTGTGGTGCTGCTCATCTGGTTCGGATTCATTTTCTTCGTGTACCGAACGGATCGGCGATTGAGCCAGGTGGAACGAACTCTAGAAGACCGCATTTACGAAAGGGACGACGAGGTATAATAGTTCCAGTGTCGAATACACGTATATGAAATAAAAGAACGACAGAAGACATCATGCGACCGAAAACCATCATAGGAATCGTACTCATCCTGGTATTTACCGGCTTTCTGCTCATGAATTTCGGGCAGCAGGTGGGTGGATATATGAATTTCTCACAGGCTGAAGAATCGGGCTCCCGAGCCCATGTAGTGGGAGACTGGGTGGAAGAAAGGGCCTTCCAGTATGACGTAGAGTCAAACGTCTTCAGTTTCCATATGCGGGATGATCAAGGGGCAATAAGAGAAGTCCGGTACAATCACCCGAAGCCCCCGAACTTCGAGGACGCGGAGAAAATCGTCGTCGAGGGTCGCGTTGAGAAGGAAATATTTCTTGCCGAAAATATTCTGATCAAATGCCCGTCGAAATACGAGGGTGTCAAAGGACTGGACGTTGTGCCCGATGATGTACCCGATCTGACGGGAGGCTGACGTGAAAATCCAGCTGAACCCTAGAGGTAGAGCAGCTCCGCCAGCGAGAAGAAAACGATGATACCAATGATATCGTTGCTCGTCGTGATGAAGGGGCCGGTCGCCAGTGCCGGGTCGATTTCAAATTTATTCAATATCAGCGGAATTAGCGTACCGAAAGCGGTCGCTTGAACAATCACAATCAACAAGGCCGCCGTGGCTGTCGTCGCCAGTTTCAAGGGGTCCGTGATTCCGCCCAATAGAACAGGCGCGAGCAATAGTATAGCGAGGCCCAGAACTACCGCAGAAATCGTTGCATTTAGAAGGGCAACACGCATTTCCTTTCCCAATCGTCGCGCCAAATCCGTTGCCCACATGTCCCCGGAGGCCAAACGCTGAACAGTAATGGCTGAACTTTGAATCCCGGCGTTTCCAGCGGTTGCCATGATGATCGGAATGAATCCGGCGAGAATGGATGCTTCCTGCAGGGTAGCATGGAACGTCCAGATTACACCGGCCGCCAAACCGGCGCCGGCGAGTCCTGCTAAGAGCCACGGCAATCGGTGACTTACGATTCGTATGACCGAGTCGGTCGGCTCCTCACCACCGGATACACCACTCATCCTTTGGATATCCTCTTCAGCCTCATCTCGGATTACATCGACGATATCGTCGATCGTGATTCGGCCCACGAGCTTGGATGCCGTGTCCACAACTGGAAGTGAGATGAGATCGTAGCGCTGCATGATGAGGGCCACCTCTTCCTGGTCCAGATCGGTCTGAACGGAGTGAACGTCGCTCTCCATGATGTCAGAAATCGCATGAGATGCCGGTGAAAGAAGAAGCCGATTGAGCTTGACAACTCCCAACAGTCGTCCGTCCTGGTCGATAACAAAGACGACATAGATGTCTTCCACGGACTCTGCATTTCGGCGCACCTCTTCGGTGGCCTGAGCGACCGACCAGTGGCTCGGCACCGCGACGTATTCCGTAGCCATGAGGCCCCCGGCCGACTCTTCGTCATAGGCCAACAACTCCTGGACGTCTTCTGAATCCTCGAGTGTAGGAAGAACCTTCTCTACAACTTCTTCGGGAAGATCAGCGATAACGTCAGCCGCATCATCCGAATCCAGTTCGTCCAGAATTTCGGTAAGACGCTCCTCCGGTATCTCTTCAACGAGCTTCGCGCGGTACTCGTCGTCCAGCTCGGTGAGTGAATCTCCGGCCTTCTCTACCGGAAGCCAGAGAAAAACCTGTTGAGCATTCTCAATGCGTAGATGGGTCAAGACCTGCGCCAGGTCGGCCGGGTGGAGATCGGCCAGAATATTGAGAACCATACCCTGCTCGCCCGACTCAACGAGCGCAGTGATGTCGTCAATCAACTCAGCGTCCATTTCGATGATCGGACCGAGATGAGGGGACGTTTCTGAGCCGGTTGTACGAACGGTTTCCATCTGATTCGGAAAGTTCTCTGGTAATCTGGATTGCAGCCCGCGGCTGCGTAGCGAAAATCTATTTGGAAAATCTTCCTGAAAGGCCTTTTTGGGGCGCCCTTTTACAAGTCGGTCTGAAGATACCCAGCGAGTTGGACAAAGTCGTCAGGGGTGAGCTCTTCAGCGCGTTTGTCTGCAAACTCGCCAGGAACAGGCAAATTGTTCGATTCGGAGATGACTTTCAGGCTGTTTCTGAGCGTTTTTCGACGTTGATTAAACGCCGTTCGGAGAACCCTTCGAATCCAGCGGGGATCTGAGCCCTCGGGAAGTTTGGACGTGGCTCCAAAATCGAGACGAACCACCGCACTTCTCACATTCGGCTTAGGGTAAAACACACTCCGAGAGACGGAAAATAACATTTTAGGACGAGTTGCCAGCTGCGTCGCGACGCTGAGTATGCCGTATGCCTTGGTTGACGGCGTGGCAACCAGCCGTTCCGCCACTTCGTACTGCATCATCAGAACGGCCTCCGAGAAAACCGTTGAAGCGTCCAGCAACGAGAACAGAATCTGAGACGTGATATGGTAGGGTAGATTTCCGATCACGGTAAGCAGGCCGCCTGACGATTCAGAAATCTGATTCCAATCGACGGTTAAAACGTCCGAAAGATGAACCGATGCGCTCGGGTAGCTTTCGCGGAGCAGCTCGGCTGCTCTTGGATCTACCTCAATGGCCTGAACGTGCTTGAATCGGTCAACGAGCAAGCCGGTCAAGGCGCCGGTCCCGGGGCCAATTTCAACGACCGGATCACCGGGATCTGCCTCCAGAGCGCCCACGATCTTCCGAGCGATGTTTTGGTCGTGGAGAAAATGCTGACCAAGATGTTTTCTCGGTCTCAGCATTACGAGGAGCCAGCCGCACCCGAATAGGGGTCCTTTCGATAGCGTTTGGCCAATTCATGCGCTTGACCCTGGTCCTTCATGTCAAGAACACGATGATAGTCCAGAAGAGCCTTGGAGCGCTCCCCATTCTTATCGAAAATCATCCCGCGACGCAGCGTGGCATAGAGTTTGAAATAGGTTTCCGCAGAAAGAGACTCGTTGAGATCGATGACCCGGTCGAAGCCGGTCAGCGCGTCGTCAAGCCGTCCCGCAAGCATATCATAGCGCGCGATGTAATAGAATGCCTGAGACGCGATCAACGGATTATAGCCCGTAGTTCCACGTTCGTAAAGGTCCACGACTTCGCTAAAAACACGGACTGCCTGATCCCATCTGGCCCAGGATGCAAACACCCGTCCCTCCAGAGCATGGAAAAAAGCATTCCGCGGATGTTCAGTCCGTAGCCACTCAACGTACTCCCTCGCACCGACATAATCTCTTTCATACGTCAGGAAGATCTGAAGAAGAAAATAAACGGCCTCTGTCTGTATAAAATGGCCCTCCTCGGCTGTAAACATAAGGTTCTTCAATCCTCTCTCCTTCTCCGCATTGGGAAAAAAGATCATCATCGGCCTAACAATCGGATATTTCTCCGGAATAACGGATGCGAAATAGTCGTAGACCCCTCGCCCGAATTGAAAGTCTGCATTGGTTGTATCCGCATCAGCAATCTTGAAAATGTAATCGAGCGTGGCTCGCCCGTCCATGGCCGCCGCCAGCCATTCGCGGCGATTGGATCGTAGTCGACCCCTGAAACCAAGAGCAGCACCCTTGAAAAACATGGCGTCGAAATCGTCCTCGTCGGCATCAAGCAATTCATCGGACCGACGAATGACGCTTTCCATCGCCTCGTAAAACTTGTCGTCATCCTCCGTTGGTCCCAGTTCCAGGCGTGGCAGAATTTGCCACCAGACGACAAGTGCTTTCAGAAAGGGGCCAACGGGATGCCCGACGTACCGATCTTCTATCCGGGAGAATATGGAGTCGGCGGCCTCAAATCGCATATTGTATAGCGCCATCAAACCGGCACGACCTTCCTCGATGAGAATCGGGTCGTCCAAAACCGACTCAGATGAGTCGTTTTGGATCCCCAGGGATGCCGACTGGGCGTGGGCGGTCGATTCAACCGTCAGGGTCCCTATCAGGAAAATCCAGATAGCGGAGAAAATGACGGTTGGGACGGATCGAATGAACGCCTTCAATCGGGAATAACCTCCTTCACGCGGAGGGGTCGTCGAACAAGTTCTCCTTCGCAATTCGGGCATCGGCGACTGACTACGCGAGAGCAGTCTGGACAGTAGGTACATTCGTAGGAACATATATACGCTTCGGCATCCATAGAAAGATCCGTCCCACAGCGCTCACAATTTGGCCGCATATCTAGCGTCATGAACGAACGCCTATTTCCTGGTGAATCTGCGAGTGCCGATATAGACCATGGAAACGAGCAAGATTTTTGCCATGTCTACACCCACAAACCGAAGCCATCCGATATCGATCGAGTGGAACCAGGAAGTATGGCCCGCTGCATAGTGAAGCCACGTCACGCCCAGGGTAAATAATACGATCGAACCTGCGAGAAGAGACAGAACACTGCCGATCGGTCCATTCCAGTTTTTCGAAACAAAGCCGGTCGCCATCGCGGCAAATGGAAATCCAATCAGATATCCAACCGTGAAACCGCTCAGGAGGAAGGAAATTCCAAACTCCGGACCTGCATAAACGGGAAGAAAAAGTCCGATCGACAGGTATAGAATCTGTGCCAACAGACCATTTCGCCACCCGAGAAACAGACCACTCCCGTAGACTGCCAGTGTTTGCAGTGTAAACGGCACTTCCCAGACATAAAGACGGATTTGAGAACCCATGGCTGTGAGAAGAGCAAACCCGACGATTCCCACGATCTGAAGGGTAATCGTCGCGTCGCGACTGCGGAGTATATCCACGGTCGACGCTCTATTTGAATGCAAATTCAGAATGGTATCCATGGGCGTTTGAAGTGACCTGTTTTCCGATCGGTTAAAAAATGTTTCCCCATCAACGAGAATCCTAGAGCGCCAAGATAGTGGGATTTTTACACACACGCAGCCCAAGGCTGCGTCGGCTGCTGGATCGTGCGCCCTCGCGCGTCGCATTGATCATTCAGCCAGGGTCTTATTCTACGACGGTCTCAACAGGCTCATAGTTCAATCGCGGAGCTAACCATTCCTCCATTTCGCTCAATGAATAGCCCTTTCGATCTGCATAGTCGCGGATCTGATCGGCACCCAGTTGACCAACATTGAAATAGGCCGCATCAGGATGGGAGAAAACCATGGCGCAAATTGAGGAGGCCGGCATCATGGCGAGGCTTTCCGTGAGCTTTATTCCTGTCGCAGCCTCCGCGCCCAGCATGTCCCAGAGCGTCCTCTTCTCGGTGTGATCCGGTTGCGCAGGATATCCAGGAGCAGGTCGGATGCCTGCGTACCGTTCGGCAATCAGTTCATCGGTCGACAGCTCTTCGCCCGATGCAAATCCCCAGCTTCGAGTTCGCATATACCAGTGGACGTATTCAGCAAGCGCTTCTGCCAAGCGATCCGCCAGAGCCTTTACCATGATGGCATTGTAATCATCATGTGCCTTCTCGAAATCCGAAACCAGCTCGTCGACTCCGTGCCCGGCCGTGACCGCAAAAAGCCCGATATAATCCGGAGTGTCCGATGGAGCAAGAAAATCAGCCAGGGCTCGATTTGGCTTGCCTGGTGCTTTTTGTGCTTGCTGCCGCAGCGTATGTAGCGTGGCAATGACCCGGGAACGTGACTCGTCCCGGTAGACGAGTATGTCGTCGCCGCTCCGGTTGGCGGGGAAGATTCCGAAAACATTTTTGGTCTCGAGAAGATCATCCTTGATGATCATTTGGAGTATCTCCTGAGCGTCCTCCCATAGCTTCCGGGCGGCTTCTCCTCTGGCCGGATCGGAGAGAAGCGCAGGGTACTTTCCTCTCATCTCCCACGTTTGAAAGAATGGTGTCCAGTCGATGTAGCCGGATAGTTCTTCCAGGGTGATACTCTCAACGGACGCGATACCCAGTTCTTTGGGTTTGTACGCCTGATAGGTGGAAAAATCGAACTGAAGTGAGTTTTCTCTGGCATCTTGAATGGCTAAATACTTTGTCTTCTGCTGCCTGCGTTCGTGCTGCTCTCTCTTCGCGATGTAGGATTCGCGCACCTGGCGACTGAAATCCTCTTTTCGTGTCTCGGAAACCAACTGGCTCACGACGCCTACGCTTCGCGAAGCGTCCAAGACGTGCACTACGGGGCCATCGTAGTTGGGTTCGATCTTAACGGCTGTATGAATCTCAGACGTCGTCGCGCCCCCGATCAGAAGCGGTACGGTCAGATTGCGCCGTTGCATTTCCTTTGCAACATGAACCATTTCCATTAGAGACGGCGTGATCAGACCGCTCAGGCCGACGATATCGGCTCCAATTTTTTCCGCTTCGTCCAAAATCTTGTCGGCCGGGACCATCACGCCCAAATCGACAATATCAAAGTTGTTGCATCCTAAGACCACGCCGACAATATTCTTCCCGATGTCATGAACATCACCTTTTACCGTAGCCAAGAGCACTTTTGTACGGCGGGCGGGACCGGATCCAGTCTTCTTATCCTCCTCCAGATACGGCGTGAGGTAAGCCACGGACTGTTTCATGACCCGCGCGCTCTTGACGACCTGAGGTAGAAACATCTTCCCTGAACCGAAGAGGTCTCCGACGTGATTCATCGCGTCCATCAGTGGGCCCTCGATGACAAGAAGTGCCTGGCCGAGCTTCACCCGCGCCTCTTCCGTGTCCTCGACAATAAATTCCGTAATGCCTCTAACGAGGGCATGCTTGAGTCTGGACTCGACACTTTCTGTTCTCCACTCCGCAATTTCGCCTTCTTCCTTATCCGGTTCACCCGAAACCGTCTCCGCGTATTCGACGAGGCGCTCCGTGGCATCGTCTCGGCGGTGGAAAAGAACATCTTCGACGACTTCCAGGAGATCGGCGGGAATCTCTTCATAGACCTCGATCTGCCCCGCATTTACGATTCCCATATCCATCCCCGCATCGATGGCGTGGTATAGAAAGGCCGTATGAATTGCTTCGCGAATGCGATTATTACCCCTGAATGAGAAAGACACGTTGCTTACCCCACCGGAGACATGAACCTCAGGCAGATTGGCCTTGACAAACCGGGTCGCTTCAATAAAATCAGTAGCGTAGGTTGCATGGGCCTCGATACCCGTAGCAATCGCAAAGATGTTCGGATCGAAGATGATATCCTCAGCAGGAAATCCAACATCCTCGGTCAATATTCTGTAGGCCCGTTTACAGATTGCTATTCGGCGTTCGTAGGTATCGGCTTGCCCGTCCTCGTCGAACGCCATGACAATGACAGCCGCTCCCAGCCTCCGTGCGAGTCCGGCCTGCTCTTTGAACGGTTCCTCGCCCTCCTTGAGGCTGATCGAATTCACAACCGATTTTCCCTGGGTACACTTCAGACCGGCAAAAATCACGTTCCAGTCCGAAGAATCGATCATCAAAGGAATCCTCGCAATGTCCGGCTCGGTGGAAATCAAGTTCAGGAAAGTGGTCATCACGGACGAGGAATCAAGCATGCCTTCATCCATATTCACGTCGATGATTTGCGCCCCGTTTTCTACCTGCTGCCGGGCAACCGACAGGGCTTCCTCAAACTGATCGTCGAGAATCAAACGGGCAAACTTTTTGGACCCGGTCACATTGGTGCGCTCTCCAACGTTGACAAAATTCAGATCCTTTCGAAACTCCAGCGTTTCGAGGCCGCTCAATCTAAGTGCCTTTGTCGTTTCCGGAACAACACGAGGGGAATGCGCAGCGGCGGCCTCAGAAATGGCTTCAATGTGTTCAGGAGTCGTTCCGCAACATCCACCCACCAGATTCAAGAATCCTTCGGCGGCATACTCAGACACCTGCTGAGCCATGAATTCAGGGGTTTCGTCATACCCTCCGAACGCGTTGGGTAAACCGGCATTCGGATAAAGACTGGTAAAAACATTCGCCACGGTCGAGAGTGTTTCGAGGTACGGCCTCATTTGCTCCGATCCCAGGGCGCAGTTCAGCCCGACGCTGAGCAATTGAGGTGTATGGGAGATCGAAACCCAAAATGCGTCGATAGATTGTCCTGACAGGGTGCGGCCGGACTGGTCTACAATGGTCCCCGAAATCATGACCGGACATGACGTTCCGGTTCGCTGGAAATACTCATCGATCGCATAGATCGCTGCCTTGGCGTTGAGGGCGTCGAATATGGTTTCGACCAGCAAGACGTCGACGCCGCCATCTATCAATCCGGCCACCTGCTCAGCATATGCCGCCGCCATGTTATCGAAGGTGGTTGCCCGATAGCCTGGATTCGAGACGTCGGGTGACATGGATAGGCTCTGATTGGTTGGTCCGAGAGCTCCCGCAACAAAGCGAGGTTTTTCCGGCGTTTTGCGTGTCCAGTCGTCTGCCGCTTCTCTGGCGATTTTAGCGGACGCCTTGTTCATATCGGGAATCCACGATTCGGTCGAGTAGTCGGCCTGCGAAATACGATTGGCGTTGAACGTGTTCGTTTCGATGAGATCGGCCCCGGCACTCAAGAACGAGTCGTGGATGGAGCGAATGACGCCGGGCTGAGTGATACTCAGTATATCGTTGTTGCCCTGAAGAGGCGATTCGTGCTCCGCCAGAGCTTTCCCACGGAAATCTTCTTCGGTAAGACTCTCGCCCTGGATCATCGTACCCATGGCCCCGTCCAGGACGAGGATCTGGGCGTGAAGACGTTCGAGCAATTGGTTGAAGCGACCAGGCATAGGTAATGGGTAATAATCCAGTCAGGGACCGTCCTACGGCCTATTGGGCATTTGAGATCCTCTTTAGATGGCCCGAATCACGCTAGACGCTCTCCAGAAACGACATCACGATCTTCCCGAATTCGTCAGGTTCATCCGAATGAATCCAATGTCCGGCCTGCTCGATGGTCGAAATCTCAGCATATGGAAACTGAGTCCGGATGGCAATCAAGTGTTCCTGCTGTACGTAAGTGGATTTTCCCCCGTGAACAAACAGCGTCGGCCCTTCGAATGGCTGCCACCCCAATACGGCTTCCATCAGCGACGAATAACCTTTATTGATGGCGTCCAGATTAAACATCCACTCGAATCCCGCCTCGCCTCGAACCACACCCTTGAGAAGAAAATTGCGCATGGAGGCCTCCGGAAACGATGGCTCGAGCGCGCTGTCAATCTGCTCGCGGGACGAGAATTCCGTCAGATTCAACGTGATGAGCGCGTCCAAAGTTTTCCGGTGTAGATGTGGATAATCGACCGGAGCGATATCGACGACGACTAACCCATTTACCCGTTCTGAGTGCTGTAACGCGAAGTGCATTGCCGTTTTACCGCCCATCGAATGACCCAGCAAATGGGCAGACTCGATCGCCAAATCGTCCATCAGTTCCACGACGTCTTCTGACATGGCATCATAGGAAAACGCCTCTGAATGTGGAGACCGCCCGTGATTACGCTGATCAACCACGATAACCCGATAGGATTTACCAAAAACTCTGGATGCGAGAGTGTGCCAGTTTCCGCTAGAACCCAAGAGTCCGTGGAGGATGATCAGCGGATGTCCTTCGCCGTATGATCGAGAGTAGAGTTTCAAGGGCTCGGGTAGTGGAGAATTTCTGAGCTGACTGGCTAAATAGAATGGCTGAGCGATCCAGCTCAGGCCAAAAACCACCGTCCGACTAAAAACGAAAAAGCGCCCAGCGCATCCCGAAGGATACGAGGCGCAATTTCAGCGTCATAATGGGCGTTACACGCCCTCCGAAATCATTCGCTCGATCTACTTGGTGTCGTCTTTAGAGTCTTCTGCCGAGTCGTCTGCGGACTCATCTGTGGACTCGTCTTCAACCTCGTCGGTGCTACAACATCCTTTCTTGCCGCAGCATCGGCAACGAGAAAAAAGGAGCCAGAACAGGAGTCCGAAAAGAATCCAACGCATCCATGAGCCCCCGTGCATAAAACCAATCCCATGAAACCCGAACCCTCCGTTCATCAGCACCATAACGAGGACGATGAGCGCTCCAAAAAGTATTATTCGCGACTTATCCAATTTCTGCTATACCGATCTTTAGTACCTGTCAGCGATACCAGGCGATTATAAATCGAATGTGAAATCGGGACTACGTGACGACTACTTCATTGTTGCACGGGTGCCCCAATATTTCGAAGGGATAATCCGCCGTACTTGGGACTACATGGAGGCTGCAAGCTCAGCAAGCAACTTTCTATCGACCTTCATGGCTTTAGAATCCAATCTGTCGGGCCATTCAAGAAATCGCTTCGGGATTTTGAACGAGGGTAACGTTTCTTCCAGTTGCTGTTTCATGGCGTTCTCGTCAATGGCAGGTCCAGTACTCCGGATGAACGCAACCGGATAGAATCCGAATTCTATATCCGATACAGGAACCACTACGGCCAATTCTACGTGATTGAGAGTCAACAGGGCACGCTCGATCTCTTCAGGCTGAATGTTCTCACCGCCGGAGACAAACATTTGATCTCGACGACCCAAAAGAAAAAGTTCGTCGTCGTCCATTCGGCCAACATCTCCGGTTCGTATCCAGGCGCCCTGCTTCCGTCGAGTAAACGATCCACCTGACTTGAGGTACCCCAGGAAGGCCGACGGCCCGCGTACTAAAATCTCGTCGTTCGTATCGATCACTAGCTCCGTTTGTGGCAACACCCGACCACTCGAATAGAACTCCCGTGTCTCAGTCCAGATATCGGACGTTGCAATTTGCGAGCTCATCTCTGTCATTCCGTACGTCGTCCGAATGGGATATCCACCCTCCACAGCCAATCGGATGAGCGACGCAGGAACGGGACCGCCGCCGACCAAAACATCCTTCAAACAGTGCGGTGAAAATGGCTTCTCGTGAAGCAGCCGTCGAAGCTGCGTCGGAACCAGAGATACGTGCGTGGCTTCGGACAGGTCTATCGCGTCTCCAATTGATCGCTGAATCGGTTGAATCGCTACGGTGCCTCCGGCAACGAAGGTCCTGAATAAAATCCCAAGTCCTGCGACATGATGCAGCGGCAATGACAACAACCATTTACTCGAAGGTGTGACCCGGATCCGCGTGTTCGATGAAAGCGCACTCGAAAAATGATTTCGTAAGGAATGAACGGCAATCTTGGACGCGCCTGCGGTTCCGGACGTATGGACGAGCGTTGCAGGTCGGTCCAAAGGAAGCAGATAGTCCACACTTGGAGGGGAATCATCGTCGTATTGAGTTGGGTCAATCCAACGGCTTTTTTCCACGTCGAGTCGTTCGTGGGAGATGTACATTCGGATGCCCAGATCCGTACAGGTTGTTTCCCGTGCAGCACGTGGTAGACGCGTACTTAGCAGGATAATCTCGGCAGTCGCCCGTAGTGCAGCAAACAGCCACACCATGGTGTCACGTGGATCGTCAACACAGATGGCCACCCGATGGCTTTCGCTGTCGAGCTTCAAGCAACCAGCAGCCCTCGATACGGCCTCGTCTAGATCTCGATATGAAGTGGCCACGCCTGACTTCCAAACGGCCATGCTATCTGGAGCCATCCGAGCGTGAGCCCGGATCGGGCATTCTATCTGATCGGACTCGGCGAGCGTAGAATATTTGAGTGGATAGGAATTGAGCAAACTCGTTCGAAAATTGACGATTACACGACTCGTGCGAGTCCGGATAAATCAGGATTTTGATACAAGGAAATTTTATTTGCCTCTCGAATTGGCTCAGATGGCAGATCCGCATCGAAATATCGTAGCGTATCCAGGCCGGCGGCCCATCCTGAACCGGAAATCACAGCTGCCAGAGACACGAGGCCGGCATGCCCCACCTCAGTTTCGAAGCTCGACGTAATTACCGGTTCGACGCCGATGCTAGAAAATCGATTTGCAAGATCGATCGTGGTCGCCATTCCGCCTATCACAGTGGGTTTGAGTATGGCTGTGCATGCAAACGCGAACTCTTCCAAACGTTTCCCCTGTTCAAGAATTTCGGGAATCGATTCGTCAAGGGCGATAGGTACGGAGGCGTTCCGAGCCATCCGATTTAGCAGTTCCGGATTTGAGAGCGGCTCTTCGATATAAGCTATGTCCTGGTTTTCGATTTCAGAAAGGAATTGAACGGCCCTGTCGTAATCCCAGGCTCGATTTGCGTCGAGTCGTAATTCTGCTTCGGGGCCGATTGTCGATCGGACATCGGCAACCAGTTGCGCTTCCTGATCGATGCGATTGGACCCAACTTTGAGTTTGAAGACGCCGTATCCGCCACTCTGGGCATCGCGAGCTTGCTGTAAAACCACATCGGGTGAGCCGTTGAGTAGTGCGTTTACCGGGACATGATCTCGAGCGTCTTCGCGAAGCCACTTTGAAAGCGAAACGGATGACTCTTTGGCCGAGAGACCATAAATCGCCTGTTCAATTCCATATCTGCAGGAGGACGGAAGGTCCTCGAATTCGTCGGGCTCTGTCCATTCCCGAAACGAACGAGGGAGAGTCATCCCAGCGAGCGTCGGAAGAACATTCTGAATGGCCAGCGTTGCCTCCTCGAGTGTCTCTCGACTTCGCCCAAACAGCGGAGCCACTTCACCGAACGAGACGGTGCCCAGCTCGGATCGAATTCTGACTAAGAGACCTTCTCTTCTGAATGAGCCGAGCGCCTGGGTATCCGAATAAGCCGGTCGCGGAAATTCATCAAGAACCAGCCTGGAGTAACGATATATTTCTATCGAGGTGATGCGCATTTCGTCAGATCGATGCTGGCCTATGGACTTGCGACCCAACCGATAGAGAAGAAAAGACTGTAGAATAGAAGCAGTCGTCCCGTGGCGGCCAAAACAGGATTCAGTTTTTCCATCTCAAGTTCCGACGTCGTAATGAGTGTCTTGATCGTCGGAATGGAGATCGGGAGAATAAGAGCGGCTGCCATTGACCAGATGGGTGCGCCCATCAGAAAAAAGAGAAGGACAGGTGTAGCTGCCGCAAGGAAGATGCAGCTCACGTAGGCGAAGTACCCGAACTTTCTACCGAAACGAACCACGATCGTCATTTTTTGATGATCTCGATCTTCGTCCATATCCCGGATATTGTTGACCAACAGAATCGCGACCGACAGAACCCCGGGCGCTATTCCAATCAGCCACGCCTCAATTGGCCAGTCCAACGCTTGTACAAAATACGTTCCGGCTACGGCCACTGGGCCAAAGAAGATGAACACGAATACGTCAGCAAGTCCCAGATTTGCCAGCGAGTATTTCCCTGCCGTATAAAGCACGCCAAAGAGAATCGAACTTACCCCGATCAATACGATGGGCCACCCTCCTCTGATCATCAAATAGAGACCCGCAACGACCGCCAAAGAAAAAGCAAAAACGGTCGCACGCTTCATAGCGGCCGGCGTCACCAGCCCTGCCTGAACGGCCCTTGTCGGGCCTTTTCGGGAGCTCGTATCTGCACCACCGACAAAATCTTTATAGTCGTTGTAGTAGTTCGTTCCGGTCTGAATGAGCATCGCGGCGGCAACGGTCAATGCAGCCGCCGTGGGATGAACCACGTCAGCGCGAATAGCAATCGCAATGCCGATCAGGACGGGCGAGACCGCGGCCCAAAGCGTTTTTGGACGCGCAGCTAAGATCCAAACGTTGACTTTCCCCGGCATGGAGTACCCTTGCTCAAGAAGTATTCGAGTCCCGTATTGTTTATGCGTTGACCGCGGAAAGTCAGGGTCGGTAAGGAAACTTCTTAAAATCGGGCGGACGCTTTTCAAGAAACGCATTCCTACCCTCCTGCCCCTCTTCCGTCATATAGAACAGCATGGTGGCGTTCCCCGCCAATTCCTGCAGCCCCGCCTGGCCATCGCAGTCAGCATTCAGGCCTGCCTTCAGACATCGAATCGCCATGGACGAGTGGGCCAAAATCTCGCGACACCACTGAACGGTTTCCTCCTCGAGCTGCTCAAGGGGAACGACCATGTTGATCAGGCCCATCGCCAGAGCTTGCTGCGCATCGTACGGGCGACAGAGAAACCACATTTCTCTGGCCTTTTTCTGACCCACGATCCTGGCTAGATAACTGGCACCATAACCGCCGTCAAACGATCCTACTTTCGGCCCGGTTTGCATAAATCGGGCATTGTCTGCCGCGATGGTTAGATCGCAGAGCACATGAAGTACCTGACCCCCTCCAACGGCCCATCCAGCAACCATCGCGATCACGGGCTTTGGACATGAGCGCATCTCTCGCTGGAAATCCAGAATGTTCAGACGTTCGATTCCCGTGCCCTCTTCTTTATATCCTGCATTCCCCCGAATTTTTTGGTCCCCTCCTGAACAGAACGCCTCGGACCCTTCCCCCGTGAGTATGATGACACCGATGGATGGATCATCTCTGGCATCCTGAAGGGCATGCCGCATTTCGGTAACGGTTAACGGTCGAAATGCATTCCGAACTTCGGGGCGATTGATAGTGATCTTGGCGATGCCGTCTGCTTTATCGAACCTGATATCCGTAAAATCGCCCGACGACTGCCATTCGATGGTAGCCATGATACGCTGTGGGGAAAGTGAAGACGTTGCTCAATTCAGGGCGTGAAGATAAGCCATGGCTGAACATTGCTGAATAACTGCGGAAAGACCGCTGAACGATGGCAGAAAAACCGCCGAACGACGGTTGAACGATGGCAAAAAGATTGCCTAACAAGACCGTGAGCCCCCACCCCTAAGGATGTTCGCAAGGAAGGTCCTTTTCGATCAGGACGAAAAGAGAATTCCCGTCGGTGATCGAAACCGAGCCTTCAATTCCGATCCGGTCCGTACTCGCCCAGGTGCTCACCTCGTTTTCGGGGACCACGATCTCAAGGGATGAACCCTCAAGGCCCAGAGCAATTTCGCCATGCGATGGACTAGATCTTAGACGAAACGCCAACAAGCCACCGGGTCCCAGATCAAGACAGGTTTCCAATCCTTCTCCACGGTTGAGCACCTGTACATCGTCCGGAGACAGCCTCAGCCGGATTTGATTTGGGGTTATCCTGACTTTCATCTTCTCTAAAACATGCTGGCCGTGCTTAGTGGTAGGCGTTCTCTGATAGCAACGACTTTGCTTCTTCCAATAGCTGATCGCCAAAGGCTTTGGTCTCGTCTCGATTCGTTTTCACTTCGATCAGGGTCGCGCCGCGGCGCCCGAGAGCCGACAAGTAATCGTCCGAAAACTGATTCAAATCTTCGGGCGCATGGTATTCAATTCCAAACAAGCTTGCGGCATGCTCGAAGTTCATACCGTGTGGCGTCGCGAAGAAGCGTTCGAAGATATCCGCTTGATTCTGGATGGGTAAATACGAAAAGATTCCACCGCCATCGTTGTTAATCACAACCAGGATTAAGCCTCGGTCCTTGGCGAGAACCAACGAGTTCAGGTCATGGAGCATGGCCAGATCTCCTAGTAGAACCGTCGTCCGCTCTCCGGAACTCCACTGGCTTCCAGCGGCCGTCGCGATCGTGCCGTCTATTCCGCTGACTCCCCTATTCGCCACAATTCCGACTGGATTGCCCTGGGACGATGAAAACGTATCCACATGTCTGATCGGGAGGCTGCTGGCGATCATGAACTGGTGCGATTCAGGAAGAAGTGAGCAGAGCCGGTGTGCAACGCCCTGTTCCGACAATGCCGATTCGGAAGAACCGCCGAATCGAACGCGCAACCACTTTTCTATCTGGTTGCTACCCTCTCTCCATCCCGCCAGCCACCCCTCTTCTACGTCGGACACGGGCTTCATCCCAGAGAAAAGCGATTCGACACCCGAGTGGTTCAGGTCCATTCGGTGCGAAACCAGGTGGTTCGGATCCTGCCTCTCAGGACCGTCAACGACAAGCACGTAGGTTTCCGGCCTGCTCGAAGTCAGAAATTGTTGAATACGTTTCGAAACAGGAGTACGCCCGACTTGAACAACGGCGTCAGGTTTCATGAGACGGTTGAACCGCTCTGAATTCGTCAAGAGGTCGTAGTAAGGAATAAGCGATTTTTCTGTTCTTCCGAGTCGAAATCCCGACGTGATATCCGGTAGAATGGGAATCCCGGATTGCTCCGCCCACTTCAGGGCGGGCTCTGCGTACCGGGTATCCGCCAGGCGCCCGAGAACACAGATGGGGCGTTTTGCTTGAGCAAGCGCTTCTTTGATCTCGGACAGATCAGCATCGCCGCTTACCCTGTCGGCCTTAATGTACTGCGTATACGGCTTCTCGCTGGCATCCCATCTCGACAGCCGGGCGTCTGAGCGTGCACTCTCAAACGCCGGGGCCTCCGTCGCCAGGGGCTCACGAAACATACAATTGAGATGAACCGGACCACGTTCGGACGTTGCACGATAGACGGATTGATCCACGGTGGAGAGCACAAAACTCGGATCGACGTCTTCGGAGGGCGTCGGCATGTCGAAGTGCCATCTTACATAGTCTCCAAAAAGACCCGGCTGGCGGATCGTCTGATTGGCACCCGTGTCTCTTAGTTCGGGTGGTCGATCGGCGGTCAATAGAACGAGCGGCACCGAATCTATTGAGGCTTCGATCACGGCCGGAAGACCGTTTGCCAGCGCGGTGCCCGACGTGGTCACCCACACGGCTGGGCTGGACGATTTTCTACTGTAACCAAGCGCGGCAAACGCACTCCCACGTTCATCATAATGCACGCAAGTACGCGTCTTGAAATGTCGGCCGATGGCAGCTACCAGATCAGACGACCTGGATCCGGGAGAAATAAAGAACATGGTACAGCTAAGTCGCACCAATTCCTCGACAATGAGGCCGGCCCAAAAACCGTTTCTATTTGGTATTTCGGAGTTCAAGTCCAATCACGTTTATGAAATCGACGATCTTTTGCTCGATTTCCTCCCACTCCAATTCGGGTTGCGACCCTTCAACGATACCTGCTCCGGAGAACAAGGACAGCCGCTCTCGGTCGACCACACCGCAGCGCAAGGCTACGGCAAACTCAGCTGAATCTCGACCCACCCATCCGACAGGCCCCGCGTACCAACCACGGTCGAACTTTTCGACATCTCGGATGACGCTTACGGCGAGGTCCGTCGGGTGCCCCCCTACGGCCGGCGTCGGATGCAGGTCTTCGAGTAGATCAAAATTGGATACGGGTTTGGACAAGACTCCGGAAATTCTGGAAACGAGGTGCCTACCCTGAGCGAGTCTCATTTCCGAAGCTTCGTGATCGACGGTCACCGAATCGCAATACGCTCTTAGGACGGATTCGATAGTATCTCGGACGTACGCGTGTTCTCTTCTGTCTTTTTCGCTAGAGAGAAGCGATGCCCGATATTCTTCATCCACATCTTCGGTCTTACCACGCGGACGAGTTCCTGCTACCGCCTCGCTATCAATCTGTAACCCGTTTCTGTAGAACAACCGCTCTGGTGAAGCTCCTACAAATGCCGCACCCTGATCTGATTCAAGATAAAAGTGAAAACAGTTCGGGGTGGCTCCAACCAGACGTTTCAATAGAAGAAAGGGATTGATCGGTGCCGAAAATTTAAAATCTGTACGCCGTGCAAGGACTACTTTTTCAAACTGGTCCCTGGAAAACATCCCCAAGGCCCATTGGATGCGCTCAACCCACTCATTCTTGTCCGGAATATCGTTTCGCGTAACCGGAGTAGATAATCCCTCCTCGAACTCCTCAACGCCCTGATTCAACCGAGCGATTACCTTCAGGATCGAATCCAGATTTTCGGAGTCTTCCGGAAAAACGAGATTGCAATAGATCTGTGCATTCGGACCCCGTGTGTGCAATTCGAATCGGGGAAGTACAAATCGATATCCACCGAATGCCCTCCAAACCTCGTCGGATTCGCAAGACCCATCGAATCGCGTCCCACCGAAAAACCGCATTTCATCTCCCGGCCTCGATAGGAATCGATCAATTTCGCTCGTCAAGATGGAAGAATCAACCCTGCCATCGCCGGCAATCACTGCAGCGCTCCCGAACATGGCCCGAATCTTATTGTGATGTCGAGCTTGCCAGATGATTCGATCCGGTCCTTGCATGGAAGATAGCCAGGCGAATGGATCTACATTTCCAACCGGAACACCGACACGCATCAAGAGCGGTAGACTGTTACCGCGAAGAAAGGCTGCTCGTACGGCGCTGGCCAGCGTGGCGGTCCATTCCCTGACCTTAGTCGGTGCTACTGTATCTATCTCTTTGCTTCCCAAGCGCTTCAGTATTTGTCACGATTGCCGACCGATTCATCCGAATATACTATTCGTTCCGTTTTCCTCTCTGCCAGATTTCAATGATGCGCTTTTCGAATGATTCCGTCGACGAGAGTGTAACGCGCATGGAGATCGCATATCGAACGATCAATGAGCGGAGTACTCGGTCTGATCCGGGTGCGCCTTGTGTTGTACCCGACAGCCGTTCAGCCAGGGGCTCCAACACCTTACGAATAATTCCCCATCGAAACAGAATGAACCCTGACAAGCCCACGCCTGCGGCTATCAGTTGGCCGCCGGATGCCAACCAACTCATGATCAATACATAGAGTATGCCCTGAAAAGAAGCGGTCGAAAGCACTGAAAAAAGACGGACGATCGGAACGAATACAACGGCTGGCCCAATGGCTTCCCAACCCACGAACACGACCAGAGTGATTAACACGGCTGATAAAGGCGAAACCAGGAGGAGAGAAATTGCGAGACTCAGAACGGCCGCAGCTTCAGCGGATTTCAGCCAGGATCCGGCCTGAGCAAGGAGCCTCCCGACACCCACGCTCTCGATAACCTCTCCGGCGTACTCGTAAAGCGCAGCCTCGGAGGTATGAAACCAAATCCCGTCGGTGGTAAAAATCCCTGTGGGCAATTCCACCCATGAATCGTCGTCTTTCAGCCTCGCGCGTTTTTTCATCTCGAAAATCTGTCTGAATCGGTTGGTCGACATTAAATGGATCATACTGAACGGGCCGGCCCTTGTGGATACGCCTTCGTGATCAGGCCTATATGGGCGCATCGGGTTACGATTCACGACTGATCGAGTTTCGACTGAACAGAACCGCGGATAGCGTCCGTAAAATGGATATCACGGCACCAATCGGAACCAATCCTCCGAAATCGGCTATAAATGATGATATTTCTGTGAAGGCAGAATTCTTTCCCACCCTAATCTCCTATCATGAATACGCCTGTATCCCGACTCATTCGTTCCGACGGCCAAGTGGTTTCTGTGCGAGCAGAAGTCATGGTTGACCAAGCCGTCGAGATCATGGTCGACCAAAATGTCGGATCCATCGTTGTCCTCGACAGCGATGAAATTCTGATTGGCATTTTCACTGAGAGGGATCTCCTTCGACGAGTTGTCGGCAAGAATTTAATTCCCGCGAAGACGACGATTGAATCGGTGATGACGAGAAACGTATACGTCGTAGACCGAACAGCGGACCGACGTGATGTTCATCAAATGATGGACAGTGAACACATTCGTCACATACCGATTGTTGATGAAGGAACCGTTCTCGGAGTGGTGTCCCTACGAGATGTACTTCGCAGCGAAAACGCTGAGAAGGAATTCGAGTTGACTCAGCTAAAAGGCTACGTTTCCGACAAACCCTATCCTTCTTATCCCGGCTGAACGGCCACCGAAACGTCAGTCCGGACCAGGAAGGTTGTGATAGTACCTGAAGGCATCAGGAAATATTCTTATTTCCCTGAGAATGAGTCCTGCAGGCGGGTTGACGAGCGGATAGACATTCCCGGTCGTGTCCGTCCTGATCTCCTCGAACGGAACAAACGCGTAGAAATCGACCGCATCTTGCGCCAGGTCATACTGGATAATCGGGACTTGATACGTGACCATCGTCGTAGCGGGCTCGAACGAAACGGGCATTGAATCCACCCCGTCTTTGACTCGCACGGCTATCTCGCGACGTCCCTCTGTAAACTGTAGCACGATGGCCTGCGCTTCGGTCTCCAGTGAACTCAGCTCAACCAGACCAGCAAGTGTGTCCGCCAAAGAAAGCAATACGCGAACGGAATCGTTGACGGTCGTCTGTGTCGCTGGTGCGGTATTCCAGAAACTAAGGCCCTCCAGTATGGAGACGGCTCCCCAGACGGTTACAGAATCCGGTGTGAGAGTAACCGGTCCAACCACATGATATCCTGGGGCCGTATCGATCCCAAGTCTGGATCGAATGGGAAGTCGCTTCTCGGCGCGGGCTTCCTTGTGTAAAACAATGGATGCCGGAAACACCGATTCAGAGCGAACGTTATTGGCCGCTTCTGCGGCTAATACTTCCAGGTCGATCTCCGAGAGCGACGCGTCTATCGTAATCGTCGGCGGGTTATAGTACAGACGAAGTAGCTGAATGCCCTCCCCTTCAACCTGAACCCGAATGGTTGCCGGCGGCACCTGGGTCAGGGCTTGGTCTACAGGAAGATTCTGCAGCTCGGTAGGGAAGTCGAAAAACTGAGTGTACGTCTCCTGCATTGAGAAAGTGAACCAGAGCAAACAGGACGCCAGTAGACAGAAGGTGATGATCCAACCCTTCTTTCGAGGAGCATTTTCAGGGAGCAGACGACGGCTTTCAGATGTCGCAAACATCCGTCTAGCACGGCTGGTCAATTCTCTCAACGAAACGTAATCTCCAGAACCCGCCATCGTACCCTAGTGGAAATGAGGCCTCAGCGCATTGATCAATTGCTCTTTGTTTGCCCGGGCAATCTGACGCCCCTGAATCGAAATTCCAGACGTTTTTCTTGCCAACGCACGCAATTCACGAACGGTCATGCTTCCAAGTTCCTTTCTTGATGATATGAAAGCCGGATTCGCAGGTTGAGTTTCCGTCCCGTACAACTGCATTTTCGCAACCGCCGAAGCCGGTCGCGGAATCACATGCGATGACACCAACTCTCCAACACGTTCGGCGGCGACTCTTCCCGCATCTACAGCAGACTGAACGGCAGCCGTTTCACCTACGATCTGAACCGTCATCAAGGCAGCCATGGTTTGTTCGATACCAACGAGCCTCACGTTTGCGGCTTTGGTCATCACGTCCGCAGCTTCAATAGCCGCGACAAGACCTTTGGTTTCGACTAATCCCAATGCTTGTTCGTCGGAAATCGCCATGTGCACGTTCGTACTATTGAGAAGGCAATCGACCGACCCGATTCACAAACTGCGCACCGGAGCCGCCGATTCCGGGTCCCGGATTAAATTAGTCCGAGATGCCCGTTGGAAGAATCATCTCCACGTCTGAATGAGGACGCGGGATCACATGTACTGAAACGAGCTCACCGACCCGTTCTGCTGCTGCCGCCCCGGCATCTGTAGCTGCTTTAACAGCGCCAACGTCCCCCCGGACCATAACGGTAACGTATCCTCCGCCGATCTTTTCCTTGCCTATCAATCGGACACGGGCGGCTTTAACCATGGCATCGGCCGCTTCAATTGAACCAACGAGGCCTCGGGTCTCTATCATGCCGAGGGCTATTCCGTAATCTTCTGACATTGTGCGTTCGGTTGAATAAAGAGTGGTAAGGAGCGGAGTTCGGTTCTATCCCGTCTCCGAATCCCTGAATATACACCCAACCGTAACGGTTCGGAGCATCTTTTCAGATTGACGGGAGCAGGTCTTCCAGCTCTTTGATGAATATAGATCGGCTCATAGCCTTTGTCAATCGACTCGCGAAACCAGCATCGGTTCGAACCAGTTGTTAGAGGGGGTGATGGTAATCCGTTGTAACCCATCGCATCGGATTGGATCGCACGATACGAGGCAAGATGGCGAAAATGAATTTCGTGTATATCCAGCCGACACTCCAGAATGACCTATTGACGCTGACCCATCGGCATTGACGTATCCACGTTGACCCATCCACGTTGACCTATCCACGTTAAGATCGTATATACGCCATCGACTTGAGATGCACCGCGTACCCGTCTTGACCATCGTTTTAGATCCTTGATGTCAAGCGAATCTGACTCCATCTACGCAAACCTCCTATGATTCACACGCTTCTAGTCGCAGGAACCCGGCCAAACTTTATTAAAATTGGTCCCTTGTATCACGCGTTTGCGAAGCATGATGGCCTGGAGACCACACTGGTACACACCGGGCAACACTACGACGCGGCAATGAGCGATGTATTCTTTGACCAGCTCGAGCTCCCGGAGCCGGATATTTTCCTTTCGTCTGGATCGGGCACGCACGCGACACAAACAGCCCGCGTCATGATGGAACTGGAACCTGTTATTATTGAGCAGCGGCCCGACGTCGTGGTTGTAGTTGGAGACGTGAATTCAACCTTCGCCGCAGCGCTGACGGCCAAAAAACTACACGTTCCCGTAGCACACGTGGAGGCAGGGCTAAGATCGTTTGACAGACGCATGCCTGAGGAGATCAACAGAGTGGCGACAGACGCCATCTCCGATTTCCTCTTTACGACGGAAGCCGCTGCCGAAGTTCATCTGAAAAACGAAGGAAAGTCTGAGGATATAATCTTTTTCTGTGGTAACGTAATGATCGATTCGCTCCGGCGATTTCAGGACAAGGCCCGGGCCGTCCGACAGCACGACGTCTACGATCTTCGGGCAAAGTCGTACGTGCTTCTGACCGCGCACCGGCCGGAGATGGTGGATCACCCCGAAAAATTGGAACAGTTCGTTCGAGGCGTGGCCCAGATATCGAATGATCATCCACTTGTGTTCCCCATTCATCCACGAACCCTTTCCCGAATAAAAGACTCCGGGTTGTGGGATTTATTGGATGGAAACCAAAACGTCCATCTGGTCGAGCCGCTCGGTTACCTAGAATTCTTGAGTCTGATGATGGACGCCGGACTGGTCTTGACAGACAGCGGCGGTGTTCAGGAGGAAACGACCGTACTGGGTGTCCCGTGTGCTACGATCAGGGACAACACGGAGCGACCCTGTACGATTGACGTGGGGACGAATGAACTGATTCCTCTTGAAACAGACGCCATTAAAGACGCTGCCGAACGGGCGCTATCCGGAAAATGGAAGAAGGGCTCGTTACCCGAGTTATGGGATGGTCATGCGGCTGAAAGAATCGCTGCAATACTAGCGGACGAACTCTCAGTGCCCGCGTCCTAAAAATCGGATCAGACGAGCAACTTTCGATAAAAAGTTGCCAGTCCCGAAGATGTCATTTCCCAGTTATACCGGGTGGCGACACTTCTTCGTCCGTTTTTCCTTTTTCAGAGCCTATGCCGGGGTTCTCCGCCAACGATATGACGGCCCGAGCCAGATCTTCAGGGTCGCCGGATAAATGGATTAAACCCGAATCGGAGTCTTGTAGAATTCGTTCAATTGGTTTGCAATTTGACGCGACCACTGGAAGTCCCAAACGCATATAGTGAAACAGTTTGCGTGGAATCGTGTGGTCCCATTGCTCAGTTTTTATGTAGGGAATTAATCCAATGTCGTCGCCAGCGATGTAGCTTGGGATCGTCTCCTGGGGCTGCCAGCCTAGAAATTGAACAGAGTCCCCAAGAGCCAGTTGATTGCACCGTTCTTCCAGTTCTCGCCGAGCAGCTCCGTCCCCGACAAGAATGAGTCTTGCCGTCGGAACCGAAGTTAAAATCGTCGGCATCGCCCGGATGGCGGTGTCTCTACCCCGGTGCCCATCCATTCCTCCCGGATACACCAGGGTCAGGTCGCTTTCGACTGAATCTGATAATGATTGATTAATTCCAAAAGTATCGAAGTGGGCGCGATGAATCGTGTTTGGCAGAACGATCATATTACTTTGCGAGATACCCTTGTTTCTTAGTCGTTCTGCCATCTCCTCTATAACGACAATAACTCCGTCTGCTGCCGATGACCACGCCGACTCCAACCGATCCCAGCGATTCAGATTGATGATCATTTTGGCCGGAAACCGATTGCCACATGTAATGCTTCAGAGCAGCCACCCAGTTCTCGTGAAGGTCCGCAATCACTTTGACACCGAGCTGACGTCCTCCCCGTAGCGCCCCGCCAACGAGATAGAGATCGTGTGCGTGCACCGCTTGAAATGGCCAGGATTCATAAATCGAACGCATCCGACGTGCGATGTAGTGATCGAGAATCGGAATGACCCCAGCGAGGCCCCGCATTCTGATTCTCTTCGGGGCGGATATTCGATCTCGAATAATTCGAAGTCCACCCACGACCTCCGTTTCTGGCCGCTAGTCTGGACCTATGGCTAGCAGGCACACCTCGAAACCGGCTTCCACCAGCGTCTCAATCTCGTTCTCAACTCGCAGATCAGGAGGAAACGAGTGATCCAGAATCATTAGAATTCTTGACATACGTCAGGCACTCACTAGGATGGAGGCTATGCGAGAGGATGCGGTATCTTTACCGAACTGACCCAGTAAAGGTGGTGGATCGACGGGTTCAAGTTCCATGGCCTGTTTTATCCGCAGAGGATCTGCCCCTACAAGGACATTCCATGAGCGCTCGAGCGTCTCGACCCATTCGGTTTCGTCGCGAAACGTGATACAGGGGGTCCCCAACCAGAGTGCTTCTTTCTGCATACCACCCGAATCCGTAAAGACGCGATGGGCACCCTTCATCGCGCGCAACATCTGTTTGTACGAAAGTGGCCTGATGATTCTGACATTGTCAGGCAGGCCAATTCCTTTTAGGCGCCCAGCCGTTCTTGGATGAGCCGGAAAAATGACTGGGAGGCCCACGCTCCCCAATCCTCGAATAATTCCTGCCAACCGGTCGGGGTCATCTGTGTTTTCCGCTCGGTGGACGGTCGCAAGCGCGTAAGAACCGTCCGGAAACTGCGAATTCGCTGGTGTACTTGATGAGGAATAATGAACAACGGCGTCACGCATCACATCTCCCGTGAGAAACACTCCAGCGGTCAATCCTTCTTTTTTCAGTTGATCGCAAGCGGTCTGGGTAGGACAGAACAGAAAATCGGAAAGCCGATCCGTGACGATTCGATTGATTTCTTCGGGCATTTGCATGTTGAACGATCGAAGTCCCGCCTCTACATGAGCAACGGGAATAAGCAGCTTCCGGGCTGTTACAGCCGCCGCGATCGTACTGTTGGTATCACCGTAAACCAAAACACAATCCGGTCGGTCGTTCTGCAACAGATAGGCTTCGAGACGAACCATGATCTCACCGGTTTGTATGGCGTGAGATCCAGACCCGACTTCCAGGTTAGTATCAGGCGCGGGAATATCCAGTTCATCAAAGAAAACCGAAGACATGTCATCGTCGTAATGTTGACCGGTATGGATCAACCGCTCCTGAATACCCGCTTTTGCAAGAGCAGGGCTTACCATGGCTGCCTTGATGAATTGAGGCCTAGCTCCGACGACACTGACGATTTCGTTCATGTTCTCTCGCAGACGATTTCTGAAAATATCTCCGCGAGCCGTTTGGTCTGCGCTTTCCTGCTGAATTGGATCACACGGTCCGCCGGTGCCCCGTTCAGTCGGTCTCCGTTTTTCCATGCCTGATAATGCCGATCGATCATTCGCCCGACTTCAGCGCCATCTTCGAACCGATGACACTCACCTGCAGCGACTGATTCGATGATGTTTGAGGCATCCCCGTCGGTCGAGGCCAGGCACAAGATGGGTCGGCCCGATGCCAGGTATTCGTACAGCTTTCCGGTAACGATCCCGCCGGGATTTGGAACTTGGTTTATAGAGAGCAGGAGCATGTCTGCCCCGCACATGTACCGTACGGCTTTTTTATGCTCGACATAGGGGATCAAGTCAACATGATTCCTCAATCCGGCTTGCTCAATACTTGCAAGTACTTCACCGGCCGTATTCCCCACCAGACAAACGCGGAGGTCGGGCCAATCGCCCCGCGACTTGTATTGCTTGATTCCATGCCAGAGGGCGATCGGATTTTGCTCCGCCGACATATTTCCAGCGTAGACGATCGTGAACGAGTCATGTCGAATTGGGTCGACGGTGTCAAAATCATCCGGGTCAAAACCATTGGGAATGATTTCTATCGGCGTCTCCGTTAATGCTCCAACATCCCTCCCAAGAGACTTACTGACGGTAATGATGACATCGGCATCTGAAAACGAAGAACGACGGATCTTAACATCTCTGGACCGTGCCCATTCGGACATGGGCAGTAAATCGGCATAAGACTCAGGTGGCCATGCGTCGCGGAGATCCAACACCCACGGAAGGGCCAACGGGCGTGTCGCCGCCTGCGCAACAAGATGAGTAGAATGAGGGGGTCCGGTCGAAAAAACGATATCGAAAGAGTCCCCGACAAGGGCTTTTCGAGCTGCAGCCAGGGCATGGGGAACCCATCCCTTGCGAGCATCCGGCAAGAAAAGATTCGCTCTCACCCATCGAGCCAGCCGTTCTCGGGATCCCGGCCGGGTTTGACTCAAAAATCCAACACCGACGACATCATCCTTTTTTTTCCCGAATAGTCGACTGTAGGCCGAATACGGATCACGGGATTTCGTCCGAATCAGCTCGAGCTTCGCTGGGATTTCATTCTCCAATTCCCGGTCCTGTTCTGGATATGCAGCATAGGCCGGATCCACGGTCAAAACGGTCGGCTCCCAGCCAAACTCCGGCAGGTACTTGACGAACTTTAAAGATCGCTGCACGCCAGGCCCACCAGACGGAGGAAAATAGTATGTAACGATGAGGACGCGTTTCATCCTCCGCTCGACCGCCTCCATCGCAGGATCAATCCAGGAATCAGGAGAAAAAGCAGTCCGCCATAGACCAGCACGGTTGACACACTCGATATCCAAACGCCGCGCTTGTGCATGGCCGGGTCAAACACCATCTCAACCGTATGCTGACCTTTCGGGACATATATCGCGCGTATCAGATAATTTGCCCGTTCAATCTCAACGAGCTGTCCGTCGATCGTGGCCCTCCAGCCGGCCGGATAGTAGATTTCCGATATAACGAGCCATCTCGGTTCGTCGGTTTCAACCTGCCATCCCAGTTCATTCGGTGAATGATGAAGAAGCGCGGTCTCTGCGATCGAATTTGAATCGATCGCTGCGATCGGCTCGTCGCTTCTTCGACTTAGAATCACGCTCCTCGAAGGATCGAAATCAGCTGAGCGTAACCGTGTCCAGACAGCCGAGGCGTCTTCGATGTACTCGACGTCAGAGACGAAGAAGGCGCGTGGAAGCATGTCCGGATTCTCGAATACGGAATTCCCGCTTGCGTCGTCCTGAAACACCATCTCATATCCTGGTACGGCGCGACGGCCCACTACGTAGCGTACGTTCATCATGCTGAGCGCGTTCGAATTGAGCGCGTTGGAGACCGGGTCGAAGAGAATATTCTCTAGGAAATCCTGGTACAATCTGAGCTTTGCGCCATGATATCCGCCGAGTGATTCATAGTGGAATGACGGTCTTGAGTTCACCGTCGGGTCCCTTCCAAATTCAAGAGACAGAACCCTCAAATGACCGGGGCCACCGGCGGTGGCTACTTTTTCAAGGATGAATTGGTCGAATTCATACAGTGGGACGTCCGAAGCCTCGTTTTCTGCACTTCTCAAAGCATCCCGGTTGACATATCGTCTACCGACGCCTCCCAGGTCCAGAAGGACCAGCAGCGCGAACGCAAACCCTGCGAGCCAGGTCGGCAGTTTTCCCCGATAGAATAGGAAAAGAATGAGCATTCCCACGACCAAAAACAGAATCGAACGCCGGGCATCCGAATGAAATCGCTCCATCC
This sequence comes from Bacteroidota bacterium, assembly GCA_022567305.1. GTDB lineage: Bacteria > Bacteroidota > Rhodothermia > Rhodothermales > UBA10348 > SMXL01. The sequence continues at coordinate 30,798 of JADFHF010000020.1, forward strand.
TTCCCGTTTTTCGCCTAGTTAGTTCTTGCGAGAGGATCTGCTGAACTCTCGGATCCGACTCGGATATGCCTGGGTATTGACCGTTTACCTGCTGAAATATCTGGGCTCGTTCATTCGGTTTTTCGAAATCCAGAGCTGCGTCGGGGGCTACGAGCATCACGAGCAATATGCCGGTTGCGAATCCGATGGATAACATGGTGGGCCGATTAAACCCACCTCGCGGTGAGTCCTTGAGTATCGATGCCAGACCCAAACCAGCTAAGACGGAGACCGTGAGAGCGACCATGCTGAGCCATGTTTCCGGTACGCGAAAAGCATCGAAGAGCGGGAAATACATGAACATGGGCCTGTTCACGAGCGACATATTCTCGCCGAGGGCAAAGAGGATCATTACCACCGAGGCGATACCCAGTGCTCGAGTGACGGAATCACGGCGCCTGATCAGGGCGATAACGGCAAGGACCACCGTCAATGCTCCGAAATAGTGCGGACCTCCCGTAAACGTTTTCGGTCCCCAGTAAAGAGCACCGCCACCTCCATAGGCGTCTGCAACAAAAAGGGTTAGCAACTCCCCTACGCCTTGACTCCAGGCCATGGCATAATCCCACGACATCCCTCCCGGTGCACCCCCGGCGGCCGCACCGCGTATCGTAAACGCCTTGTATTCCCATTGAACCAGATACGGCTGGGCGATCATCAACAGCGCCAGAACCGCTCCGAGCCCAAGCCACCCGGACGCCCGCCAAAACTGACTCGCATCCTCCGAACGGATGGCTTTGACCGCCTCTACGATCCACCATATAGCGGCAACAAGCACGGCGTAGTAGGTAATCTGTACGTGCCCTGCACGCAGGTTCACGGCCATCACGAGGGCCAAGAGCAGCGCGGATTTTAACGACGGGTTTCTGAGCCCATACGCAAATACGAGTAGTAACCAGGGTGCCCATGCCAATGCCACGAATTTGGAATTATGACCCGCGATGAGAATAATCGGCAAGTACGTAGTCAAGCCGAAAGCGATCGCAGAAAAGAGACTGGCAATTTTGTCTTTCGAGAGATACCACGTGAGCAGATAGATGCCGCAGAGAAGGAGGATCAAGTGTGAACTCGGCCACATGAATCCGCGCAGGAATCTGAAAAAAGAATCGACTTGCGGTACGTCCAGGGGATACGAAACCATAAATCCCGGCATCCCGGCAAAGGCATTTGGCGACCAAAGTGCTTTTATCCCGGTCTCCTGCTCAAACGAGATCATCGCATTGGCCATGCCTGACCAATGAATCGTGTCTCCACCGATCAGGTACCTCGAGGAAAAGTGGATCGAAGAAAAGAAGCCAAGCGAAACGGCGATCAGTACCAGAATGACGATTACGTGCTGCCTTAATTCTGACTGTTTATTCCACAGAGAAGCCCATTCGTACGAGGCCCGTTTTTGTCTCCTTTTTGCCGAACGAGGATTCTTTATTGACATGTCCCGGTGCAGCTCCTAAGCCCTGCTACTCAATTACTTTTGGGACGCGGAAGAATTTCCCGTCCGTATCCGGGGCGTTTGATAACGCCTCGTCTCTACTGATACGCGGTTCGACCCTGTCTTCCCGAAGCGTGCCGAAATCATCATGAACGTGGGTCATGGGTACGACATCGGACGTGTCGATTTCTTCCAGTTTTCTGACGTACTCCAGGATTTTCTCTAATTCGCCCGCCATGCGTCTCAGTTCTTCCTCGGAAAAACGAAGTCGTGCGAGTTCGGCGACACGTGTTACTTCTTCGATCGAAATGGCCATCTTCCGATTGTAATTGCGCAGAGATCATTCCCTCGTCCCGTGATGCAAATATACCCGTGTCGTGACCGGGATCCGAGTAAGCATCTCAGAGAGTATTCCACAGGGCAAATCTCAACGGAAGGGGTTCTACGGTGTTCCACTCCTGGCTGAGGCGTTACCCGTCGGGATCAAAGGCGAAATCAAATTGACTTTCGATTTCGTTCTTGACTCGATCCATTAGTTCCGGAAGATCTGATCGAGACATTTCAGCCAAGGGGATTGGATTCCCGACGACAACGCGAATCAATCCGGGTCGGGCTAGTCGCGATTTCTCATTGAAGACCCGATAGGCATCCAGAATCGTAACAGGTACGATAGGTACACCGGCTTCGAGAGCAAGCAGGAACGCGCCCCTTTGAAACGGAATCAATGCCTTCTGATACGTCCGGGCTCCTTCCGGAAAGATGATGACTGACGTCCCGGCGCGAATGTGTTCGCCCGCCCTCTTTATGCTTTCGTACGACTTGCGAGGATTGGATGGATTGACAAATACTGAAGGTGAATATCGAAGCGCGGCACCTAGAAATGGAACTCGAGCCAAATCGGATTTCGCAACGAATCCAAACGGGCACGAGATAGCCAGGGCCGTCAAAGGAATGTCAATTAATATTTGATGATTCGAGGCGAAAACGTACGAGGTGTCGCAGTCAAGATGTCCCAGCTGACGCTGCTCGATTCGGAGCCCGACGCCAATAAACATCGAGCGTGCCCAAAACACGCTCCACCATCGAAATACGCTAACTCGCCGAAGAAAGAACTGAGTTAGCAGGTAGCCACTCGCTGAGACGACGGTCATGGCACATCCCCAGGCCAACGCCCAGAAATAGAATAGGCGTCGCCCGATCGAGAATTCAAGTTCTGCCCAGGAGTCGTCAGTGTTCACGTTCTGCGCCGGCTTAGTTTTTTGGCTCGAGAATTCGATCCTGGATTACTCAATGGATAAGAATAAATGATCTAGATTTGAAATGGTTAGATTTGTGGGGCTCGGACAGCCTGAATAGAGCAAAAGTGAAGCTGCGCACACCGGAATGCCTTGGATGAATCTACCAGAAACAGGTAATTTCCCAAAAATTTTGTTGTGTGACCATTCTTTAACCTTTCTGTAACCGTCGCTTCAAATCGCTGTAATGAATAAGATTCCGTTCTTCAAGCCGGCCGTCGTACTCCTTTTCCTCGGGCTTTTCTCGACCAATCAACTGGCTCATGCTCAAATGCGTGGGATGATTAAGGCCGGAATAAATGGCTCAACGCTTCGGGGGAACTCGGAAACGGATTATTCGAGCATTATGAGGTTTTCTGGTGGTGTCGGCTTTTCATTTGGCATCGGGAACGGTTTTCGAATTCAACCTGAGTTTCTTTACGTGGTCAAAGGGGCGCAGGCAGAGGGTGCACTGGAAGTCGCGGGTGTCGACGACAAGGTTCTGATTGATGCGACGTTCGACCTCACCTACCTGGAGGTTCCCATACTGCTAGTATATCAGTTTAGATCGAGAGGTGTTCGGCCGCAAATCTTTGCCGGTCCCACACTGGCGATTAAATTGGACGCTCAGGTAAAATTTAGAGCTGTCGCCGGGGGTCCGGAATTCCGGGAGACGGACGATTCGGTTGAGAGTCGCGATATCGGACTTACGATCGGAGCAGGAATTGAAATGGATGTAGGAAGTGAGCGGATTTCATTCGGTCTTCGCAGCTCACTTGGCTTTTCCAATGCTCGAAAAACGAATCCGGATTCGCCGGATAATCCACCGCTTTACAACACATCTCTAGGACTTTTCGCAGCCATCATTTTCTAGCTTCTCATCACGGAGACGACTCGTCAGTCCTTTTTCTTCTGCGAGTTCGTATTCAGAAACGTTTTGCGGATTGAATCGGCAGTTCGTACGATGCCAATTCGACATGAACGAGGTACGGCATGCTTTCTCGGATCAGTGGAAAGATACTGTCTTTGACCAAGATCGTTCGCAGAACGCAGACACTTGCAGCCACATCGGCGACTCTGACGCTTGGCTCGATGACCACGTGGGTGTTCCTTCCATTGGAGCTTCCAGCGCGGCTAGCAATGGCCGTTTCCAGCATCCTGTTTTTCTCCAGGAAGATCTACATGTATGTCTACGCACGTCACTCTACGAAACGGCTCGAATTTGAAGAGAGATTTGTCTCGCTCAGCTCAAATCCACGGCATTTTCGCGAGAGCCTTTCGGCCAAGAGCGAGAGGTGGAATCAGTCCGCGATTGTTCGGAGCATAAAAGGGGCGAACTACAGACCCTACGCGGATGTATCTCCGTCCAGCATGCCGAACATAAAACTTGAACGGCATCTTAAACGAGCGTTTTCGAACATCGCCCTACCGTCGCCCTGGCCCGACCATACGTTCCTTTTTCTGTGGATCGGAACCTGGGTGTATCATGCCATCCTGAACCCAAGTCCGAACGTCCTCGCAGCGACCATTCTGGTGGTTACAGGACTGGGTCTGTTTACTATGATTTGCTGGCTGGAATTGAGTTTCAATATCTCGTTGCGAGATCAGCGAGTTCGACTCCACACGTTGTATTGGGACCTGGTAGAGTGGCTCGTCGATCAGTTGTCCCCTCTTCGAGAGACGAAGTCTAATGGGAATGGTTATACCCATAACGAATATTTTCGCGACAATCCATGGTTTGTCGCCAAAGAAAAATAGGCCAAAAAAATGCGGGCGGTCACACGTGGAGACCGCCCGCATCTGGACAATCACAATCAGGATCGGTACTAGTTGTTTTGTCCAGAGAAGTCGCGAGGTTTCGTCGCTTTCTCTCGTACGCGCTCATTGAAGCGCTGCAGCGCTCTCTGAATCTCATCCCGTCTGTTCTGAAGTAGATTGTTCTGGAACGGATTTTGTGATCGAGTCAACAATGGCTCGATGATCGTAGCCTGAATAACGATAATCAGCTCTTTCTGAGTCTCCGATTGTTGCGTGCGCCCGAACAGATACCTCAAACCAAAGAACCATCCTGGAAGATCTTTTAAAATCGGGATACCGGAGCGTGTAAAGGACTCATCCGTACTGTACATACCTCCAATAATCGTCTGTTCACCATCCAACAGAAGAAGCTCAGTGGTAGCCTGGTTTCGGTCGATTACGATACCAGCGGTTGACGGACGGCTACCCGATTTCTCGACTTTTACCTTCAGGTGAATGAATTCGAGCTCTGGAGACCCCAGTGTGTCAGCGATCGGTTCCGTTATCAGCGTCGGGGTCACATCGATGATGATTCCCGTCTTGAAGAACTGAGTCACGGCGTTTCCAGAGAAATCACGGACCTGAACAGGAATGTCCGAGCCAACCTGGATGCTACCCATCTTACCGCTTTGCACGGTGATGGACGGACTCGCAATAGTTTCTCCCAATCCATTCACCTCAGCGAGACGAATAAAAGAGTTGATATCTTTCAGATTGATTAGGTCCGGACCAATAATATTGTCAAAGTTGTCAAACAACTTGTCTGTTTTGACGAAAATACTGATTCCCTGCTCCTCTGCCTGACCACCCTGTTGACCACCCTGGCCTCCCTGCTGCTGCTGTCCAACGATCACGCTCCAGTCCAGTCCAAAGTCTCTGGATACGGTATGATCGATTTCGAACAGGATCGCATTGATCCTGATCTGCCTCGTCATGAGTGTGGCAGGAGGACCAAGTAAGCCTGGCGCAACACCTTGACCACCCGCTGTTACTAGAGCGGCTTCAGAACCCAGAATCAGATTGCTCTCCGGGGCAACTTCAATCATGAAGAACTGCTCTGTCTCTCGATACTGAAGATTGTTGTATCCGAGTACGAGTTCTAACGCATCCAGAAAGTGCATTCCAGCAATCGAGATACCGATTGGATGTTTGCGCGTTTCCGGATCGATGATCTGTTTCGCGGTGACTCGCTGAAAGATTGGATTGAGAAATTGAACAAATCGATCAAACGGTGTCGATGGAAGAAACGATACCAGTTGATCCGGGGGAATGTAAGTGCGAATCTGCCTTCGAAGAGCCGCATCTTGGGCGCTGGAGGTATTCGCGATTCCCGACCATAATCCCAAGAGCAGAAAGGTGCCCAGGAAAACTTTTATAATGGATGTACGCATGGTTCTGGTGATTGTGATAGCTCTTGAAATTTGGTCAGTAAGGATTCGAAGGCGTGAGCTTCATCGGACCTAGCGCCTGGCGAAACTGTTCTTCTGTATCTAGAAAGATCTCGATCTCATCAATAATTCCACCTTTGTTCAGGCGGGCTCGAACCCTGCCCTGGCGTGGATCGATCTCTGTTATTTGTCCCAGATAAACGTGGTCGCCTAATGCCAGCGACACAAATCCGTCTTTCGTCTCAAAGACCGCTTGATCTCCTACAATGGAAATAAGATTAGCCTGTTCAATTTCAAGTAATCCCAACGTATTCGGTGGAATCTGATCAAGAATCAGAGGTAAAAACGGATTTAGAGCGGTTCTACGGGTGGGTAGGATGCCCGGAGGGAGTTGACTCAGATCCGGAAGCGGTGTTGGGATTCCGCCTTCCTGCCCGATACCCGTTCCTCGTAGATCATCCTGGGCGCTAAGCCCAGCTGCACCACCGTAGTAGGCTTCAAGCACAAAACTGAAGCTGACCATGACCTCCATTTTGTCGCGATTCGTATCTGGATCGGTCGTAATAAGGTCAAAATGAGATAGTTCAAGATTTCGGATCCGGTAGAAGCGTCGCTCGTTTTCGATACTCCAGATCAGGTCGTATAAGCTGTTGAACCGGCCACGACCTGTTATTTCAAAAATGTATTTCTTGAAACTGGGTTCCGAACTCATGTCGCGGAAGACGACATCGAATGGATTGAATCCGACGCGCGTTTTCTTATTGAGATAGGCGATGACTTCTTCGGATACGAGGGTTGTAGGAATCACTTTGTAACGTGATCTCCAACGCCTCATGACTTGGTCCACCTCTGTTTTGGATGCCGTTACTTCCAGCATGAGTCCATCAAGTTCGGCTTGCTTACTCTTTGCCAGCTGTTCGGCTTTCTGAAGGCGTTTCATCTCACCTTCCTGCTTGAAGTAGGTGATCCAGATTCCACCCCCGGCGACCAGGGCGAAGCACAGCCCGAGGGCGAGAATATTCTGATAAACGTTTCCCATTTTCTTTTCGCTGTTATCGTGTGACCTGGGTGTAATTAGTCTCCAACAGAATCCTGATCTTTCTCGGCTGGTGCGTTGGCATTATCCAGGATCACATTATTGCGTAGATAGACAGCTGCTTTCGGCAACTCTCTCGGAATTCTCCGTCGCATACTGAAACTGTAGACAGGCCATCCACGAATCTCAGAGAATGAAAGTGTCTCGATCGTGGCGTTGGACTGCGTGGCAAAAGCGACGACCTCATCGCGATCCGTTGCGTTTCCTTCGAGTCGAAGGAAATCGCCGTCTTCGCTCCACCTCTCAATCCAGATTCCCCGTACGTCCGCAGAAACGTCTGCGGTATGTTCGAGTGCGCGACTCCAGGCATCGCTTCCGACGAGGAGAGAATCCAATACATCGAGGGACGTCAGATACCCTATCGTTTGAGCTCGCAAACTGTCTATACGCGACTGAAGAACCTTAACATTAGCTTCAATCAAGGCCTCTGGAATGTGGCTCAGTTCATACCGGTAAAGCTCTATCTCATGTCGCTGGGCGAAATACCTGTACACAAAGAAAAGTGATGTACAGAAAAGCACTCCGTACGTCGCGGCGATCTGCCATGAAAACGGCAGCTGAAACTGAGCCTTAAGTAGATCCTTGGGTAGGAAATTGACGGGCGGAAATACTTTCTTGTGCAGATCAGACCCGATCACCCGAAGGGTAACCGCTGCAGCCAGAATCGCCTCTCCGTGGAGCGCAAGGGCACCATCGCCTGCATGCTTTGGAAGGTAGGAACGCAACAATTCTACCCTCGTGTCGGGGAAGAACGTACGAAAACTCTCAACCAGTCCTGACTCCCGCTCCTCACCCAGGAGAACCACCATGTCGGCGTCACCCAGCCCAATTTCATCTTGTAAAAGCAGCACACGGCTACAGATGGTTTCAGGCGGATCGATCGCTGTAATTGACCGAAGGCTCTCGAAGAGAACGAGCTCTTCTCCTTCGATAAACATGACAATCGTATCCCCGACACCGGCTCTTACGAACAAAATACGACCTTCTTCATAGGTATTGGATCTAGGAGAATCAACGCTTTCGGCGCTGAGTAAATACACTGCTCTTGCTAAACCGTGATAGAGTGTAAACTCCGTATCGAACAGTTCTACTGGCGGAAGCGGTCGTTTTCGGGCCCGGATGTCTGCAATGGTCGGACCGACTGGTTCAAAAGCCTTCGTAAATACTGCCAGGCTCCGCTGCTCTCCCTCCTTCTTAGATTTCATGGGAAGGAATGTAACCTTGCCTTCGTCCACTTCACCTGGATGCTTCTCTTTCAGGGCTTCCATCCTTGCATTGCTTGAACGCGAACCGTTTCCGAGGCTGAACTTCTTTTTCTTCTTGCTCTTCTTGTCCTTTTTCGCAGACCTACCTTTTTTGAACGAGGGAGACTCATCGCCGCCGATAAGAATCTCTTCGGTCTCGAGAAACGTCGAACCGACAGTAAATGCGATCCGAAACTCATCGTATCCAGCGTCTTTGCACTCGGTGATGATGTCGAGTAATTCGATGTCAAATTTTTTGGCCGACTCGTACATGGACATCGACATCTCAGAATAACCGGATTCAAGTGAGTCAGGAAGAATAGGCGCAGAGTCGAAGTCGCCGGACCCTTGGAACTCGGATCCAAGAAACATGGAATCAGGTCTCTGAACGTACTCGCCGACATGAAATGATGAATCGCCGGAAGAGCGGTCACTTAACTCCGGGGTCAGAGGTCCAAACGTGTCGCCGCGACCTCGCGACCGATGGAATTTCTTCAATATGACCGGGCCGTCCGTCGTATTGTGAACGAGTACAGCGTTAATAGCCTTTGGAGAGGCTGAAATTCCAAGTACATATTCTGTTGAACCGATACGCTTCATTGCAATTAGGGGTGTTTTCTTCCTACTGAATCAATTGATTCAATCTGCGCTTGTTATTGCCAAAATTGAGTGCGGTCTCGCGTGTAATTTGTCCCTCGCGTAACAGTCGAAATAGGTCCTGCTCGAGCGTACACTGTCCGTGGGCTGTCCCTTCCCACACCATCTGGTAAACCTCGTTAATGTTGCCATTCTTAATGGCGGCACGCGCCGGGGGCGTCATCCAGAGGACTTCCTTGGCGAGTACTCGCCCGCCACTGGTGCTGGGAACAAGTTTCTGAGAGATGATGCATCGAAGAACGTCGGCGAGTCGATTTCGAACGCGGGTCTGTTCTTCATGGGGATACTCAGCGATGATTCGATCGATGCTCTCAACGGCTGAGGACGTATGAAGTGTAGAAAACACTTTGTGGCCTGAGTCCGTGATCTCGAGAGCTGCAGAAATCGTTTCCGGGTCACGCATCTCACCGATCACGATGATATCCGGATCCTGTCGAAGAGATTGAACGATCCCGTCCTTGAAGTTCGGCACATCGCGACCCACCTCTCGATGTCGTATGATGCACTTTTTCGAATCATGCCGGTACTCGATCGGGTTTCCAATAATTACGATGTGACCGTGTAATTCTTCATTGTTGGCGTCGATGATGGCATCCAGCGTGGTCGATTTACCTGAGCCCGTCACGCCCGTTATCAGAGTGAGGCCATCGCGGACGTACTGAAACATCATTCCGCGTTCCACACTCGGGTGTAAGTTGATCGATTTCAGCGTGCGTAGTTGATCCGTAATAGCGCGCATGTTGAGTGCGAGATATTCCATGTCGAAGTAGACGGTGGCACGCAGTCGCACGGAACGTCGCTGTCCCCTGACGGCGACCTGATAAGAAAAGTCGGTTGCTCCCCGCTCCAAGATTCTCGTGACGTTAACTTCATCAAGTAGGTTTAAGATCAAGAAATTCGTTTCGTCGACGGTATAGCCGCCGGCTCCACGGTCCGGGCTCTTGTCGCCGTGGATTCGGTACCAAACCGAACCGTTTGCAGATTCGCCGCCCATGTCAATATCCGAAGCATCTGATCTGATCATTTTGCTGATCAACTGGTCCATGTGGACGTGCATTGAGATCCGATCCTTGGCCTTGAGCCGCTTAAGTTGGTCGAGCTGATAAGCCAGTCGGCCGCCGCCTCGAAGGCGGTCCGGTGTGTTCTCAGCTAACGACGCACAAGCCGGAGGAATAGGAGACACGCTACGAGGAGACTGACGTCTGGCAACGCGCGCCTTTGCAGGTAGGGGCGCGGCTCCGTTCGACGGATTACGTGAGTCGGAACGTGATGGCTTATTACTTATATCTCGGGTCGGCATGGTCCGTATTCCGGTTTTTTGGAAAGTCAGAGCTGGCGTTCGCGAACCCGCGAAATGGGGCACCTTTCTAGGATCATATCGGCTATAGATGCCTGCACTTAAGAACTATTCGGGGCCCAAAAATGCCGAAATACGGCCATATTGGCCAGTCAGTGGAGTTTTAGAATCAAAACGAGACAATCCTGACGACCTGAACGAAAACGGGGCGTCTCGTATGCGAGACGCCCCGTTTCAAGCCCTCAATGGTTAAGAGCGAATCAATCTTGTTACGAGATCCTATTGCACGACAACGCTTAGTAACTCACGCGTGGTGCCCTTGGGAACCCTCTTGCCGGCTGGAGACGACCTCGACGCTAGGATCTGAGACACATAATCACTGTCCCCGGACGGATACTCCGCCAGAAATAGTGCGGCTGCACCACTAACGTGGGCAGCAGCCATAGACGTTCCCGACATCAAATCGACGCCGAATATGTTGGACGACGTGGATATCACATCCTGGCCAGGGGCCAGTATGTCCAATCCCAGACCGAAATTGGAAAATTTTGAAAAGCGCCTGCGCTCATCCAAAGATCCTACCGTAATGGCACCCGGTACATGCGCAGGTGATATCACAGATACATCCACACCTTCGTTCCCGGCCGCCACGACGACCGTAACTCCCGCCTCAATGAGCCCTTTTACGGCATCGTCCAACAACGTGAATTCGGTCGTTCCTACATCGACTCCAAGACTCAGGTTTACGACAACAGGGCGATCAGCATTATGGCGTTTCCAGGACAGAACATAATCTAACGCCCGGATCACGATTGAGTCATCTGCCGACCCATCTGGACCAAATACTTTGAGATTGTGAATACGAGCGCCTGGAGCCAATCCTACAATCCCGTAGTCGTCATCTTTCGCTCCAACAATTCCTGCGATGTGCGTTCCGTGTCCATCGGAATCGGAAGCGCTCGGATCGGTCCCTGAAAAGTCAATATTCTCGACAATATTCAAGTCAACGGAGGAAACACCCGTGTCGATCACGAACACGTCAATATCAACGGTACCTTTCCCGTCACCGGAAACGGCCCAGCTTTCGGTTCCACCCACCATGTCGACGCTCCATGGAACGCTGCCCAATTGTCTCGCTCTGCGGCGTTTCCCCCGTCTTGGCGCGGCGATCCTGAATGCAGCTTCGATAGAGGCAACATCCGGATCCGCTTCCATCAGAGCAAGGAGTTCGTTCAGGTGACGGCTCGATGCCCAGATGGCAAATCCGGGGAACACATCCATGAACTCGTATCGATCTACAATCTTATATCGATCAACGATTTTGTACCGGTCGACAATTTTGTACCGGTCAACGATTTTGCTTGGATGAATCGTAAACACCAACCCTGTGTAGGTCTCTCCTTTCGACACGAGCTGACTTGCCTCAGCGAACAGGTGGCGATTTCGAACTTTATCAGTTGAGTGCTGTGTTTCATTTAATTCCTGGATGGGATCGATAACCTGGTCAAGGCAACCGCTCAGGAAGAGGATACTCGTGCTCAGGCAATACGTGGCGAGTCTCTGTGTACGTCGGATGTTGAGGAATTTCATGATTTGGGGGACTGAACTCGTTGCAGGTCCTATCGCCGCCGTCAGATTCAGCCATAGGAGAATCTGCATCGGCAAAACTTTGCCTGTCCGGTATCGGCCGAAAATGTTGTCGATTAAAGCTTTACCCCGATTTTTTTCGGACAGTAGGCTGCCGGGAGCGCGTTCGTATAGAGCTGCCTTGCGTGCGCACGTAACCGCTCGCTGAATGACCGGACGGATGCCGCGGAAATGACCCCCCCTGGGGCTGCGCCTCGTGGAGCGATCACTGGCTTCTTGACGCGCTCTAAATCCGCTCAAAAATCGGGTTCTGGACTCACTTCTTTTATCCAGGCCAGGAGCCTTCGAGCCACCAAATGTTGATCTAACACGAATAAGATTTTTTCTAGTCGATCATCCTTTAGTAGGGCACCGAAATAACCGATTAACAGGTTGACTCTGACCCCGATTTCAGCATTCCCCACCATGTCGATGTACTACAGGCACCGATTTTCGTCAAATTTGACACATTCTGGCAAGAAAAGCACCTGTTTCCCATACTAAGCGTGAGCCATAAAAGGAGTCGGACGTGTATTTGAGGGGGTACTCGTCTGACTCTGGCTCACCCGGGTTTTCTGATATTCAGCATCTCGACGTCAGGCACTTCTCTCTGTTCTGAGTAGTAGATTGGATGTTCCCCCGTTTGTTCGAATGTCACCCTTCCTCCCTATGCTTTTCAGAGCTCGTCCTTCCTCAATCCTTGCTGGAGTCGTGATTTTTTTCTACCTGGCTCAGTTCTGCTCAGCGCAAGGTCCCAGCCGGAGTGATATGCGCATGTACGACATCATTAAGGGAGTGTCAGCCGAACGAATTGAGTCGGATATTCGAACGCTGGTGAACTTTGGGACGCGTCACACGATGTCTGACACGGTATCGGCCACACGGGGAATTGGCGCAGCTCGCCGGTGGATCAAAGACGAATTCGACCGGATTTCTGAGGCATGCGGGGGTTGCCTGAATGTTTCTTTTCAACGATCCCTTGTTACGGGTGGCGAAGGAACGCGCATCCCGCGAGATACGTGGATCGTCAATGTGGTGGCGATCCACAGAGGCACACGATACCCGAATCGCTACATAATCATGTCGGGAGATATCGATTCCAGGGTGTCGAGTTCAATGAACGATTCACTCGATAGCCCAGGAGCCAATGATAATGCGTCAGGCATGGCAGGTGTTTTGGAGGCCGCCCGAATCCTGTCGAGCTACTCCTTTCCTACGAGTATTGTGTACTTAGGACTGTCCGGTGAAGAACAGGGATTGTTCGGTGGAAAACACATGGCCATGGTCGCCCGCGAAGAGGGATGGGATATCGTCGGCGTGCTCAACAACGACATGATCGGGAATATCGAAGGGGTTGATGGGGTGATCGACAATCGGACGTTTCGCATCTTCTCAGAACCGACACCCGTGACCGAGACCGAGCAGCAACGACGGAGTCGACGGTATAGCGGGGGTGAAGTCGATGGTGTCTCCAGACAGTTGGCGCGGTACGTTGTCAAAATGACGAATTCGTATATGCCGGGCATGAATCCCATGATGATCTATCGATTGGACCGGTTCGGGCGGGGCGGGCATCACCGGCCTTTCAATGACGAAGGATTTGCCGGTATCCGCATTATGGAGGCCCATGAAAACTACACGCGTCAGCACCAGGATTTACGCGAGGAGAACGGGATCCAATATGGAGACGTGATCGAAGGAGTCAACTTCGAGTACGCCGCCAAATTGACGGCCGTCAATGCTATCTCTCTTGCCGCTATTGCCTGGGCGCCGCCGGCGCCGTCGAATGTAGGCATCGGTGGGGCCGTTCGTCCGTCGACGACACTGACTTGGGATGCAGTTGAAGATCCCGGTATGGCCGGATACATCGTGTACTGGCGCGACACGACCGCGCCTGAGTGGCAATACTCGAGGTTTGTCGGCAGAGAGACACGTTATACACTGGATGGAATCGTCATTGACAATTTTCTGTTCGGTGTTGCATCCGTTGGCAACGACGGGAACGAAAGCCCTGTCAGCTTTCCGTCGCGTCGCATTCGGTAGCGCGTATCCGGCCGCCCGTTTCCGGCAGCCACTTCGCTAAAGCCCCCCGCCTAGACAGATTTGATGACAATCATCGTGATGTCATCGGAAAGTACAGGGGCATCCTCCGTAAAGACGCGAATGTCTTCACGAACCGCGTTCAAAATTTCCGAAGCACTCATATGACGGGTGTCCTGGAGGAGTTTTTCCAGGCGCTCCTCACCATATTCCTCTTCTTCGGGACTCATCGCCTCCGTCACTCCATCAGTAAACAGCGTGAGCACATCGCCAGTCATGAGCGTCACCGATCCCCTTTCGTAGACCGCATCTGCCATGACTCCCAGGAGCAGGCCTCCCGTCTCCAGCCATTCAATATCCCCATTGGCCCTGACGAGCGTCGGTGGGTTATGACCGGCGTTAACGTATTCAAACGTCTTGGTCTCTTCGTCATAGATGCCGTGTACGTACGTGATGAACTTATCGAAGCCGGTATTCTCAGAGATGACCCGATTGATGTGCGCCGCGGCTTCTTCGAGACTCACGTCCATCGGAACGAGCACGCGGAGACAGGCCTGGAGATTGGACATCAAGAGAGACGCCGGCATCCCTTTCCCGGTCACATCAGCAATGGCGAAGAGAATTTTATGCTCTCCCACCTTAATGGCATCAAAGTAATCGCCCGCTACATAGCGACTCGGTATCGCCATGCTGGCCGTCTGCAGGGATGCCAATCCAGGAATTTCCGATGGCTGGAGTCGCTCCTGAATTTCTCGGGCAAGTCGCATTTCCTCTTCCAGTCTCTCTTTCTCGATCTGCTGATCAACCAGATAGGAGTTTTGAATGGACACGAAGGCCAGGTTACCAAGGGCGTAAAGAAATTCGATTTCATCCGGTTGATATTGCTCTCCCGTCATCTTGCTACCAAGACAGAGCAGGGCACCTGTCTCTCCCTTTTGCTTAATCGGTAAGATGAGCGTCAGACCTGCGTCTTTTAGCGACTGCCACTCCTCGGGTACTTCGTCATCATCGATCAGAAGCATTTCCTCAAGGGCGCTAAGGGATTCAATCATTTCTTCCGAAAGGACAGATCGTTTCACTCCCTTAGCCGTGACGATGTGAATGTTTGTTCCTTCGACGCTATCAGATTTTGCACCGTCCTGGGTACGAAGTAGAAAGACATGCTTCTGGACTAGCATCTGACCCATGAGGGCAAACGTCAACAGCTTTACCAGGCGATCTCGATCAACCGTGGCATTGAATTCCTGAGATAAATCGAATAGTGTATTCAGCTGCTGCACCTTTCCGTCCAAATCGCGATTGGCCTGTCGGAGTTCTTCGACCATAAGCGAATTATGCACAGCGGACGAAGACATATTGACCAGCGAAAGCATGAATTCGAGCTCCTGCTCGCCAAAGGGCTGCTGAGTATACTTGGGACCGAGACCGATGAGACCGATCTCTCGATGCCCGAACGCAACCGGAAAGACAAGAGCGATACCGTGTGCTGCGAGCTCTTCGGGAACGTCATCTCCGGTCATCAGCTCCTCCTTATTCACTCCCGAAACCGAGCAATATTCTCCCTTCTTCAGATCCGTTATGCCCTTGGATGCCGCAACCTTATATGAATCCATCACCGGATCGAAAACGAAGGCGCTTCCTCTGGTCACCAGGAGTTTACTCATCGCGGTCAGAAGAAGATTGCCGAGCACGAATTCGAGATCGAGCGACGAACTGAGGAGCTGACTCGTTTCGTAGAGCGCTCGAAGGTCGAATCGGTCCGTTTTTCGTGTATCTATTGACGGTTCTGCCATTACGATTGCGCCCCAGGGGCGGGACGCCGATAGTTGAGTGGGTGGCTCAAGTTACTCATCTAAGTGAATCACTTCAGCCTGATCTACATTTCCGTTAGAAATTGACAGTCTCACGCAAGTTTTGATCGTGTGAAGACCTTGTCGACCGGCGGCTCCCGGATTGACAAATAACATTTCGTCTAAACTGGAAACACGCTCGATCTGAAGAATATGGCTGTGACCACAAATAAAGACGCTGGGGGCCTCTTCTTTCAATCTGGATTCCATCCCTCGTTGCCAGCGACCGGGTCGGCCTGCAATATGCGTCATCCAAAACGTCACTCCCTCCTCTTCGAATCGATTGTGCTCTGGGAGGATTGACCGAATTTCAAAGCCATCTACATTGCCAAAAACACCGCGTACAGGCGCAATAGCCTCGAGCCCGACCAGGATATCTTCTGATCCTACATCACCGGCGTGAAGTATGAGGTCGACTCCCTCGAAATCCGAGACAAGAGAAGGATGGAAATAGCCGTGTGTGTCAGAGAGAATACCGATATTCATCGCACATGACTCAGCGAATCATGAGTCGAAGACCTATCTGCGCTCTCGCATGGGGATAATCGTCGCCAGAGGGCGTCCACTGCTTCAGTGGCAAGCTTAGAAACGGGGAGATCTGGTATCCTGGCCGATCGAACTCCAGGCCCGATCTAACCCAAATGACACCGCCGCTGAATTCGGTCGTCTTTCTGTCCGTCTCTTCGGCGGCAGCATTGGCGACGGTCCATTCCACAAGATCGTATCGCCCGCCTTCTCCGATGAAGGAAACGAACAGATTGCTTCCAGCAGGATCAAACAGGAGGTTGTAACCGCTCATCATATGAACTTCCCACCCATGGGCTCTCGAACGTAAAATTTCGCGGTCGGGTACCGACTGCGATACGATTGGAGCATCCGGATCGATGGGAGGGGCGTCTGTCGGTACAATTTGCTGAAATCCCAGCTGAACACGCCGTATTCCTACCGCAAAATCGGATCTCAGAGTCGGAGACAGAGACGATGCATACAAGAAAGCGAGGTCGGTTTGCGGAAATCCTGATCTGCCATCCAGAGCCGGGTCGACCGCCAGGCGGATCGCATAGTCCATGTTTTCCTGCCTTCGATAATACTTGAGAGTAACCCAACTGAGCGACAGGCTACTCGAGGCTGTATTTCCGGAGGCGTCAACAAAGAAACCGAGGTTAAAACCATTCGTGAGGTGATAATCCAGCTTCAGACTCAGACCAAACGGATCCGAAACAGTCGTAGGAACGTTGGACGAACTGAAATTATCGCTCTGAAGCAGCCCCGCAGGTCGATAGGACAGCTCGCCCGTAACAGCATATCGATCGAAAAACACCCGTTCAGCCGTCTCGCCGTGGTAAAACGGGTCAAAAATCTGCATGGGTCGCTGGGCGCTGGCCGTCAAATAGGCCGATCCGATCGTCGCGACAGCGAATACGAGCATCAGTCGGCGTACTGAACTCCATGTGTTCTCGAAAAGGGCCTGGGCGCTATGAGAGTACGGGGGACGCAGGGAAATGGGATTCGATTAGTGAGTATTACCGGACGAACAATCACCCATTTGAGTTTGACGAATGTTGGAGCGGTTGGTTCGCGTCTAAATTTCGATGGTCTCACCGGGAGTCAAGACACGGGTGCGGTGCCCGGCGTCGGCCATGAGGCGCTCCCATTCGGACGTGTCCACTTCTATCAGCGGAAACGTATTGTAGTGGATGGGAATCGTAACTCCTGCTCGAATCATATTGGCCGCCCGGATTGACGCGGCCGGCCCCATCGTGAAGCAATCCCCTATCGGCATGAGCGCCATATCGATATCGTAGTCTTGTGCGAGCCACTCCATCTCCGAAAATGGACCCGTATCACCCATGGCGTAAATGACTTTCCCGTCTGCCTCAATCATGAAACCATTTGGATTCCCACCGTACGTACCATCTGGGAAGGCGGATGAATGGCGAGCGTACGTTTGGGTGACACGACCCCACTCAAACTTCCACGATCCACCCGTGTTGAGGGGCTGGACATTGCTGTGTCCGTGATTCTCGGAGAGGTACTGCGTAATCTCAAAATTGGCCACGACTTTCGCCCCCGATCTGGTAGCGATCTCGGCGGTATCGCCCCAATGATCCCCATGCGCATGCGTCAGGAGAATAAAGTCCGGGGACAGAGAATCAGCGGTCACTACACCCTCCGCGTGAATATTTCCGGTGATGAAGGGATCCAAAAGTATGTCCACTCCTCCGATCTCGAATCGGAAGGCTGAGTGACCGAAGTAAGTAAGCTTCATCGGCAGGAGTTTCTATAGTTGACTATCACTTTGAGCTACTGACTAAGACCGTTGTCTAAACCGTCCCCTTGGCGACGCGATATAACCAGGTGCAAAAGAGTATAAATCCGACGAGTCCGAGGCCTGTAGCAACGGTCTCAAATCCTTCTGGGGCAAGACGGAGAACATCCGTGCTTTGTGTGGCGGCAAACGGAACCGCTAGCAAAATACCTACGAGCGCCTCTCCCGTGATCAATCCCGATGAGAATAACAGACCGCGCTGACTGGCCTCTGCTCTTTCCACCGACGCTCGATCCGGGTCTGCGGCGAACGCGGCATTTACACGTCGAGTCACCGCCCAGGCGATCATTCCACCGACAAAGATGGGAACCGTCAACTCGATGGGCAGATAGATGCCGACGGCCACTGCAAGCACGGGAGCCCGGAACGTACTTCCCCTGGCCTCCAAAAATTTATCGTAGACGATAATTGCGACGGCTATGGCGACTCCAATCCAGATCATGGTCCATGGCAGATTCCGTGTAAACACGCCTTCTGCAACCGAACTCATCAGGGTCGCTTGCGGTGCTTTCAAAGCCTCCGATGCATCCATCCCCGCTCTTGGAAACACATCGCCCAGACCATACGCGGTGAACAAAAGCTGTAGAACGGGTGCGATCACGATAGCTGCCGCCACCACACCAATGATCTGCATAATCTGCTGTTTCACGGGGGTCGCGCCAACGAGGTATCCGGCCTTCAAATCTTGAAGATTGTCTCCGGCGATCGCCGCTGCACA
Organism: Bacteroidota bacterium; assembly: GCA_022567305.1. GTDB lineage: Bacteria > Bacteroidota > Rhodothermia > Rhodothermales > UBA10348 > SMXL01. The sequence continues at coordinate 49,582 of JADFHF010000020.1, forward strand.
GGCGACTACGGCGCCAACCATTATCGCCGTTGCGGCCGCGGCAGTGGCTTTGGACGCATCAATCGCGAAGTCGATTTGTGATCCTAACAGGACCAGCAAAATCAGAGAGGTCGACAGAATGGTTGCGATCGTTACTCCGGAAATTGGGTTATTCGACGAACCGACGAGGCCCGCCATGTAGCCGGCGACGGATGAAAAAATAAATCCGGCGAGAAGAGAGAAAATGACTGCGAAACCTATTGTGCTGGCGTAGAGACCCGTCGTAATTCCGAGCTCTCCGCGGTCCACAACGCCTAGAAAGACAACCAAAATGGGAATGGCCAATGCGACCGTACCGATAAGAACGTAATTGAAAGGGGTGTCTCGATCGGTTCGAAGAATGGTCGTTTCTCGGCCTTCCCGGTTGGCTCGCATCGCTTCGAGCGAGGACTGTACGCCCTCCTTGATGGGCGTCCAAAGTGAAAGAAGGGCATAGATTCCACCGGCTGCCATCGCTCCAACTCCCAGATATCGTATCTGTGAACTCCAGATTTCCTCAGCCGCAGCGTATCCCGTAGCACCTCCCGTTACCTCCTGAAGCGTCGCAGCATCTACCACCGCCGAATAGATTGGAATACCAAACAACCAGGAAATCAGTCCGCCCGTAAAGACGAGGATCGCAATGTTTAGCCCCACGATGTACCCAACACCAAGAAGGGCCACACCGAGTTCTGTTCCCATACCGAATATCGATCCGCCAATCGTGACAGAACCGGATGCCTTGCCGGCAACCAATTTCAAACCGGTCTGAGACAATTTGAGAAAGGCGCCAGCCAGGGCAGCGATTCCGATAAGTTTGGCTCCTTTGCCACCCTTCTCCCCGACCTTTAAGACTTCTGCCGTTGCCACCCCCTCCGGAAACTGCAATTCGGCCTTGATAATCAGGGCCCGCCGTAGCGGGATCGTAAAGAGAACGCCCAGGATCCCACCACAAAGTGCAATGGCCATCGTCGGCAGAAACTCGAATCCCTGCCAGTATTGTAGCATGATCAGCGCAGGCAGCGTAAATATGACACCTGCCGCCAGCGCCTCGCCGGCAGATGCTGACGTCTGCACAATATTGTTCTCGAGAATGTTATGCTCGCGAAAGAGTCGGAGCAGTGCCATCGATATGACGGCGGCCGGGATCGAGGCAGATACGGTCATGCCCACCTTTAACCCCAGATAAGCGTTGGCGGCCGCTAGAATCGCCGAGAGTAAAACACCCAGAACGACCGCTTTCAGAGTGATTTCGGGAAGGGATGTTGAGGCCGGGATAAACGGCCCGGCCACCGAAGCAGTTGGATCAGATCGATCAGTGGATTCCATCTACAAAAAGAGTTGACTCGTGATGGGCATTCGATTCGCCTATTTCATCAGAATGATCTGTCGCGTCTGGACCCCTTCTTTCGTCCTCATGCGAACAAAATAGGTACCGGTTGGAAGATCGATCGCTTCAAACTGAACCTGGTGTTCTCCCTGTTCCTGGCGACCGTCTACCAGCATTGCAACCATCTGCCCGGAAAGGTCCCAAACGGAAACCTGTATATGTTGGGCTTCGCGCAGTAAATAAGTGATGGTCGTACTGGGATTGAATGGATTAGGGAAATTCCCTGTGATCGTTCCAGAGGTGTCCTTGTCCTCGACGCCCATTCCGATCTTTACGGCCGCGGATACGGTTTCCATTCCGTCCACAAAAAACTGACGAATCCTGTAATACGCAACGCCTCCGAGGATCGTAGCGTCTCGATACCGAATGAGCGAGTTACCGCCTTCTACGACGGAGCCTAATCCGGAATCTATCCGCTCAAGTTCGTCGTAATTCACGCCGTCGATCGATCGCTCTACACCGAATCCGGTGGCGTTGGGATCGACTCCCCGCCACACCAACAATACGCTGGCGATGTCGAGACTCACGTCCAGGTCCCGAATCGGTTCATAAAATGACAGATCCGAGAGCGCGATAGAGGCCTCCTCTTTAGACCCTTCAAGAAATCTCGTGTCCTCGTTATCAAAAGAGAGCACGTCTACCGTGCCTTCTTGGGATACCAGGTGTTGACGCATGGCCGTTCTGACAGATTGCCCATCCCGTGCGACGTTCCAGATCCGGATCTCATCGATGAATCCGATGAACGAATCCACGTCTGAATCATCATCTTCCACATCACCTCGACGTCTTCCCAGAACGAGCGGTTCGGCTCGTTGAAAGGGAAGCGGATTAAGATGGAACAACGAATCAGACGAATGGCCATCTACATACATCCGGCTCCATCGCGAATCACCGTCGTGCGTAACGGAAACATGGTGCCATGAACCGTCCGCGACCGGCTCTGCGCTCCGCATCGACCGGTGTTCGCCTGGAACCCCTCTATAAAAAACAACATGCCCGGCTGCGTCGAGGACAAGTTCGAGAGGATAGGAAGATTCGTCGTCACCATCCCAGGTCGAGAGCACAACCGCATTCAATGAGGCCGTCTTAATCCAAAACTCGGCTGTGAAAGCCGTCGTGGCCGCCAGATCCAGTTCGGAAACCACAAGCAAACTCGAATTTTCTTCTGTCCGCTCCAGAACACGGTTTTCGGGTGTTTCGCGTTCGGGGTTAATTCTGACATCCTGCCTGAGAGAAAGGCCATCGTAGAGCACCATTCGACTCTCGAAGCCCGAGGTAATCAGCGTAAAGGGCGTGATTCGAAAGGAGAATGGACCGGTCAAATCCCCGATACTCAGCCGAAGTATGAATTCCTCCTGTCCGGTCAATCGCCGAGCTGGAAGCAACTGATACCGATTGCTGGATGCTTCAAGCGGCCGGAAGGACACGTCCGATGCTCGATTCAACGCCGAAATCAGTGTTACATGTTCCAGCTCCCAGTCGGTTGGGATGGCCAGATATGCACCGTCAAATCGGATCGAGGCATCAATCGTGACGTAAAAATTCACCGTTTGCCCGATGTGAATCCGGGACGGGCCATGGACCAGCTTGAATTGCCCAACGGCCGTATGTACGGGTGCAAGCAACCCGGTTGAAAGGATGACTGCAAGCAGTAGTACCCCTCGCCTCTGAATGGGTAAACTCATAGATTCAACAAGTCGAACAACGGGCTGATCATTGTATCGGCAGGGGCAAGTGTCAAAGGGGGTGGGTGACGGGTCATATGCTCCAGCGAGCATGAAAATAAACGCGCGAGTCTGGGGTGTCAACTCAGTATCTTTCAGAGTCATCAGATAGCAAGCATCACATTCACCGCCAAGTGTCAACAAAGAACCCGGAAATAGGGCGCGTTTTAGTTACGGGAGGTACCGGTTTTGTCGGAGGATATGTCGTCCGGACTCTTTTGAAAAACGGATACGTCGTCCGTGTTTTTGCCAGATCGAATAGGCGACGATTAGGGAGTTCAGAAAATAGTGAGCGCTCCGAGATCGTACAAGGTGACATTCTTAACCCATCCGTTATTCAACAGGCCGCCGAGAACTGTGATGCAATCATTCACTTGGTCGGGATTATTGAAGAAGCTCCCCGCCGGGGTATCACGTTTGATTCGATACACGTAACGGGTACCCGAAACGTGTTAAGCGCAGCCCGATCGGCCGGGGTGCGTTCCGTTGTCCACATGAGCGCTAATGGCGCTTCCGAGAGCGGGCGAACCGCGTATCAGCGAACCAAGTGGGAAGCAGAAGAACTCGTTCGAAATTCGGGAATGGAGTATTGGACGATCTTTCGCCCTTCTCTGATCTTTGGAAAACCAGACTCGGGCTGCATAGAGTTCGGGTCGAGGATTGTTGATACTCTGATCAGGCCCTTCCCGATCTGGCCGATTCCCGGCCGCGGTGACTATCGCCTCCAGCCGGTTGCCGTTGAAAATGTGGCGACGGCCTTTGTCAACGCCCTCGGAAGTCGACGGCACTCGGGGAAAACCTATTGTGTCGGTGGACCGGAGACACATTCATATGTCGAGATCTTAGACATGCTGTCGCGTGCCATCGGAAAGAAGCCGCGCCCCAAATTGTATCAGCCGATTTGGGGGATGAGACCACTTGTATCCCTGCTCGCACCAACGGGAATCTTACCGATAACACCTGCACAACTGGAATTGCTGATCGGAGGAAATACGTGTGACTCGAACCAGTTTCAGGAAGATTTCGAGATCCAATTAACCCCCTTCGGGCCGGAATCACTCGCCTATCTCATCGAGTGACGAGTTGGAACGAGAGACCCACCGCTGGAATCAGTGTGCGTCTACCGGTCGCTTACTCCAGATAGGGTTCGGATGAATCGATCGGTTCCGAACGAATTTCGGGATACCGCTGCAAGATCCTGACGACCGTGTTCCACCGCAGATCTGCGTCCGCATTCTCAGCTGAACTTAACTTGGATGCAGCCTCGTAACTTTCCAGCGCCCGTTGAAACCACTCGTATGCCACGTAGCCTGATGCCGGTTGTCCCGAATGAAAACTGGCCTTGGCTCTGCGCTCGAAAATCAAGCCTTCGTAGTAGCGTCGACTGTATTCGTCGGGAAGTCGTTCCAGGAGAGCACATGCATTTCGATAGACGGGCTGCAGTCTTTGCGCGAATTGATCGGTCAATGCAAGAATCAGGATAACCAGCGCCTCTTCGTTCTCTGAAAAGACGTCCAGAATATCGAGGCAGATGCTCTCGGCTTCGAGAGGCTCGTTCAAAAGGCGATATCGGTGCGCTTTTTCCAGCGCTTCTGGAATAGATTCGCTTCGAAGTCGCTTCAGTTCATGGGTTTTATTTTCCATTTTTAAACACCTCTAAAACGTATAAAGCGATAGGGCAGCAAACCCCGTAAACGCTATGGCCGAGCCATAACAGAAGAGCGCGACAGGGGCATTTAAGTGCTTGATATGTAACCCGTCATACAGCGTAAATCGAAATCGGTGAGCCCAATGAAACGCAGATAACGAAACGATGGCCAGAATGGCAAGACGCACCAACGGATTCTCGAACAGACCGTACAGAGATTCATAATCCGGCGCAGCCAGCCATTCCAACGGAAATGCAACACCGGTCATGAACAACAGGGCTGGCAGACACAAGGCGGCCACAACACCGCCAGCCCCAAAAAGCGCCCACCAAAAAGGTTCGTTGGATCGTTTGACCATTATTTATGCCACGCTTTCGCTTCTCATCAGAAAGTTAACAGCCAGAAAAGCCCGACCGTCACGACGACCCACGTCAAATAATTCATCGCTAGAATGACTGATCCGGACACTTTCTTTGCGCCAATGTGAATGACCATGGCCTTGGGGGCCAGGTTAAACCACGTGATGCTATGAAAAACCAAAAAGAAGAATGCCACCGCGTGAAGGCTGATGGATAAAGGACTCTTCAGCCAGGCTGTGAATGCCGCAAACGCCTCCGGCCCATCCGAGACAGCATTGACATACAAGAGCAGTACGACCGCATAGAACACGACAGCGAGGCTGGTCATCTCCCGGAGAATGAACCGGATATAGGCCCATTTCTTAATCCACCAGAGAATAGGAAATCTCGGCTCATACAGCCATGGATGATATTTCTGATACCGACCGTATGTCACTGTTTACTGGTCCAGGGCAAGAGTTTTGATTTCCACCAGTCGTTCGTGCTTGTCACCTTGTACCGCTGAATAGCCCCGGCAGGATCCACGTTCTCGGGGCAAACCTCCGAACACTCGCCAACAAAAGTACACTGCCATATCCCGTCATCTGTTGAAAGAATATCCATTCTCGTCTCCTGGCCATGATCGCGGCTGTCCAGATTGTATCGCTGTGCTAGAGCGATTGCTGCGGGTCCTATAAACGATGGTTCCATTCCATAAATTGGACAGGCAGAATAGCAGAGTAAACAGTTGATGCACATACTGAACTGCTTATACTCGTCGACCTGATCGGGCGTCTGCAGGTATTCGCCCTCTTCGAGCGGTTTTTCCTCGTCCGTGATAATCCAGGGCTGGATCCGATTCATCTTTTCCATGAAGTCATCCATGGAAATGATCAAGTCACGCGCTACAGGAAAATTCGCCAGGGGCTCGACACGGATCGAACCCGGCGCGTAACTCTTGAGAAAGGCCGCGCACGTCAATACCGGTTCCCCGTTTGCCATCATACCGCAACTCCCGCACACGCCCATCCGGCACGACCACCTGTACGACAACGAACCATCCAACTCGTCTTTAATGTAATTGAGAGCGTCAAGAATGACCCATTCATCGCGCAGCGGGACCGTGAACGTATCGTAGGTCGGTTCGGCCTGTTGCTCGGGCCGGTACCGATACACTTCAAGATCAATCGTCGGTTGTAAACCTGAGTTGCTCATTCAGCTTGTTCCTGTCCGTAGACGCGCTCGCCTGGAGGCCAGCGTGTGATCACCACATCTTTGTAATCGATCTTTGGGGCGCCGTCTCCCTTGTAAGCCATAGAATGCATGAGATAGGAATCATCGTCGCGTACAGGATGATCCGTTCGCTGATGAGAGCCCCGACTCTCCTTTCTGGCTCGGGCGCTGTGTGCAACTGCTTCGGCCACGTCCAGCATCGCGTCCAATTCCAGCACCGAAATCAACTCAGTATTGTAGGTCAGGCTCCGATCATCGAGAGAAATGTTGGAGAATCGATCCCTTAGTTCCGCCAACTTATTGCATGTATTTTTCAAACCCTCTTCCGAGCGATAGATGCCCGCACCATCCTCCATGGTATCGCGCATTTCAGTCCGAATGGTTGAGATTCGTTCCGTTCCACCTTCTTTGGTCAGATATGACTTGGTGATCCGCTCATCTTCATCGACCACCTGTTTGCGGAGCGGTGCCAATTCCGTCGGGGATTGCTCGAGTGCGAACTGTGCAGCGGCACGCCCGGCTCTGGCTCCAAATACAAGAAGCTCGGTTAACGAATTCGAACCCAACCGATTCGCGCCGTTAATGGAGACGCATGCCACCTCCCCCGCGGCATAAAGCCCTGGTAGCGACGTTGAACCCGTCTTGTCCGTATCTATGCCACCCATGAAGTAATGCAAAACGGGGCGGACAGGAATCGGCTCATGAACCGGATCGATACCCGCATACTTGGATGCCAGCTCCCGGACAAAGGGAATTTTCTGGTCGATTATCTTTTCTCCCAGATGGCGGACATCCAGGTAAACAACGTCGCCAAATTTCCCCTTAATCGTTCGACCCTTTCGCTGCTCGTGGATAAATGCCTGACTGAGCCGGTCTCTCGGTCCAAGCTCCATACTTTTCTTGACCGGGTGATTTGAATCGGAGACATCAAGTGGTTGACCAAGATTATAATCCTGCAGATACCGGTATCCGTCGCTGTTCACAAGAATTCCACCTTCTCCGCGGGCCGCTTCGGTGATCAGAATTCCCGTGCCCGGAAGACCCGTCGGATGGTATTGAACGAATTCCATGTCCTTAAGCGGAACACCGGCCCGATACGCCATAGACATTCCATCACCGGTTTTTATGGCGCCGTTCGTGGTAAAAGGATAGACTTTTCCCGCGCCGCCCGTGCATATAATCACAGATCGGCCGGCGATCACTTCAACGCGTCCGGTTCGCTGTTCTAGGGCGGCCACCCCCTGGCAACGACCGTCGTGAATCAGAAGCGTGGTGGCAAACCACTCGTCGTACGGGACGATGCCGGGATACTTGAGCGACGTTTGAAAGAGCGAATGGAGCATGTGGAATCCGGTCTTGTCTGCAGCATACCAGGTCCGCTCTTTCTTCATCCCCCCGAATGGTCGCACGGCAACCTTTCCGTCGGGCTCGCGACTCCACGGACAACCCCAGTGCTCCAATTGGACCAATTCGTTGGGGGCCTCATTGACGAACAGCTCAATGGCGTCTTGATCGACAAGCCAGTCCCCGCCGGAGATCGTATCAAAGATGTGATTTTCGAAACTGTCATGGTCCTTGATGACTGCCGCCGCACCACCCTCCGCAGCCACCGTGTGGCTGCGCATCGGATAAACTTTGCTCACCAGCGCGACTTCCAATGATGGATCGGTTTCAGTCACAGCAATTGCCGCCCGTAGTCCAGCTCCACCTCCTCCTACAATGACAACATCATGGACCGGCATCTGCCAAAAACTTGAACCGTTAGTTCGAGGGGATGTACGTCAAGAAAGACATGGGGAGAACTCCGCCGTCTTGCGGCTCAACGATACAATGGGATCGCGGCTTATGCAACCACCGCATATGAATGGGCGGCAGCGAATTGCTGAGTGAGTTGCCGAGAGTAATGCCCGTCAGTGAACGACCGACTCTACGGCGATCTAATTCAGAAGTGCGGCGGGCACTCTAACAACCCGCTTGAGAACCGACGTGAGAACTCGATTCCCGAATTCGACGCGCATACCGCAGCTGGCAACAAAATCCCTATGGATGCTGGACCCTCCCCAAGTGCATCCAACAATAGACGTAATTACCTCAGTGCCGTAATGCTGATCAAACCACCCACCAGAAACGGCAAAACGATTCGCGTCAAGTTTTCTCGCCCGATAAATGGAATTCTGAGTGTAAAGCAGCAACACATCTCCGTCGCTCAAATCATGGCGACGAATCCCAGTGGCCCCGGCTGCTTTTCGGACCAACGTTCTGAGATCGTGTGCTACTTTCATCGAAGTCTGGTTAAATTTTGTCTCTTTACTCTTCATTCCTTCCCGAGTTGCACTCGAGTCAGGCACTTATGCCTGGTCCATTCTACAAATCGTTTTGCTCTCGATCACTGGCCTCATCGCCTTCAGTCATACTCGGCTCCTTCAAACATGAACTTAACCATTCAGCCGCTCTTTCGTCGTAGTCCGGTTTCGCCGAGAAAAAATCTGGTAACACTCTACTGTAGACTCCAAAATAATACAAACTCGCCAGGAAGCTCAAAAGAACGACAACGACGGTGACGAATGTGTCTGAAATAAACATTGCGAATACCGTACCCGAGAGTTTCTATTCGTATCGCTTGGGTTCCACTGCAACTGTAGCTCATCGCGGAATTGAGTCCAGATTCGCAGAATTGACTCCTGTCGTAAAGTAAAACCGTATGTCCCCTGTATCACGTGACGGAATCCTACTGAAGCGTCCAAGATCGTCCAGCATGTTAGACGATAACGCCCTGGAACCCCTTACCTATAAATACAATCACCAGGGAGCGAATGGACGTAGTATGATGCGAAGTTTCGCGCACTGGGATCGGTACATCCTGCCAAATTGAGCAGCTCCACTTTCCGGAATTCGATCGGATGACTCTCGCTCTGAAGGCTAATAAAACCGCTGGAAAGCAGTCTACCCTCTTCCTTGAAATCCGGGTTGTAGTGGTTGACTACGCCTCCTCCTATCTGGGGCAACCGATACGACAACACATCTTCACCTTCAATTCGGTGCGTGATGAGCGAATCGCCAAGAACCTCGACTTCAACCCGGATCCATGCCTCACCGTAATATGTTTTGGACATCGAAGGAATACAGTGCGTGGTAACGAGCGAATCTCCCATCACGACATGCGTGCCGGGCGTGCACAGGTTTGCCGTCGGGCGATCCCCTTCGCCCGTCCCTCCAAGTAGCTGCACCTCGATAGAAATCGGAAAGTCCTGATCCTTCGTCATGCTCTCAGCGGGTTGTGAATGGATCATGATGCCGCTGTTTCGGAGTGCCCAATCCGGCCCGCCATTCAATTGTTCGCCGGTAAATCGATACTCTACCGCAATCACGTAATAAGAAAATTCTTCCTTGTACACCAGGACGCCAAAGTCATCTCTGAACTCATCATAGGCATCGTATGCAACTTTCAGAACTCCATCCTCAACCCGAAACGTATCACCGAAATTATCATTCAGTTCCCTTCCGGTAAGCTTGACATCCCAGTCCAAAAGATCCTGTCCATTGAAGAGTTGAATCCAGTCCGATGCGTCCGGAGTCTGATTCTGACAGTTCGTCACTGACATGGACAACAGCACAACACCAAAAAATAGAGCGGGGTGCCTGCGAGCGTGAGAATAGGTCATAAATACCGCTCGTTGAGAACACGCATGTGATGTTCTACATGTCCTGCGATGATATACATGAGAGCGCGGACCGTGAATGAAAAGCCAGATGCCATTCCCGATCGACTCCGGATTTTTTCATCGAAACTGGAAAACAGCACGATGGACGCAGACCGGAGATGGTCGAATTCATCCATGAGCGATTGCAGCGTTCGATCGTCAAAGTTGGCTCCCTCCATCACTTCATTCTGATCCATCCCGGCTAAAGGCGTACTGTCGTTTCTGGCCATCCGAAGGGCTCTGTACGTCAAAATCCACTCTGTGTCGACGATGTGGCCAACCACCTCTTTAGCACTCCATTTCCCTTCTGCGTATCGGTAGTCAATTCGAGATTCAGGAAAGGAAGAAAGTAGATCGTTCATTCGTAGCTTCTGAGACAATAATACGCCCAGTATTTCGGCATCGGGTACCTGATCGATATACTCTTTATAGAATACGTTGTATTCGTCCGGTGTAGGCCGCGCGATTTCCATTTGAATGGGCGGTTCGAGTTGATGAATGTGAGCGAATGATAACTCCGCCGTAAATGTATTGGAAGTCCCGGGGGTTTCACGGCTCATTGCTTCCTCGGCGCGTCGTCGTAGCGAATTGCGGGGTGCGTTCGTACTTTTTCGCAAAGTAGCGAGAGGAGCACACCGAGGCTGATACATGAAAAAGTGGATTGGGCTGTTGTTCGCTGTTATTTTCGCAGCATTCTCAGTAAAGCGGGCAGAGGCACAGGAGCACTCGGTTGCCCGGCTCTGGAATGAGGCGCTACTACAGGCCATTCGAGAAGATTTTGCGCGCCCCACCATTCATGCTCGAAATCTGTTTCATGTCTCGGTCGCGATGTATGACGCCTGGGCAGTATTTGATGGAATTGCACGGCCTTATCTCGCCGGCAATACGGTAAATGGTTTCTCGTGTCCCCTTTTTGACCTGAATCCTCCCGAAGATTTGGAGGCGGCTCGACAAGAAGCGATCAGCTACGCCGCGTATCGCGTCCTGATTCAACGCTTTCGTTACTCCCCTGGAGCCCAGGTATCCGTGGGTCGGTTTGTGCAACTGCTACACTCACTTGGATACAGTATTTCCTCTCTGTCTTCGGATTACACAACTGGATCACCCGCCGCGCTCGGAAACTACATCGGTCAGTGCGTCCTCGACTATGGTCTTCAGGATGGATCCAACGAAGCAAATGGTTATGCCATTCAGAGTTATGTGCCGGTAAATCCGCCGATCGCAGGCGCTCTTCCCGGAAATCCAGGCCTGCTGTTTCCAAATCGGTGGCAACCGATCACATTCCCGCTCTTTATCGATCAATCGGGAAACGTAACTGAGGGAACAACCCCGGAATTTGTAAGCCCGGAATGGGGACGGGTATCACCCTTTGCGCTCAGCCGAGTAGACCTGTCTATCTACGAGCGGGATGGCACCGAATACTGGGTTTATCATGATCCAGGTCCACCTCCTCTCCTCAGTGAGACCGGCACCGATCTGGACGACGATTACAAATGGGGATTCGATCTTGTTGCCAACTGGTCTTCGCACTTGGATCCTTCCGACGGTGTCTTGTGGGACATCTCTCCCGGGTCGATCGGAAATATCGACTCATTCCCCCAGACGTCGGAGGGATTCCGCACCTTTTATGATCGGTTAAACGGGGGTGATCCGGGCACAGGGCACGCTTTTAACCCTTTCACTGGTCAGCCGTACGAGAAGCAGGTCGTACCGCGCGGGGATTACGCCCGCGTTCTTGCTGAATTTTGGGCAGACGGCCCCGATTCCGAGACACCACCCGGTCACTGGTTCACGATCGTGAACTACTTGAACGATCATCCTGATCTGGTCAAACGATTTCGGGGAGAAGGGCCGATTCTAGGTGATTTGGAGTGGGACGTAAAATCGTATTTCCTTCTTGGAGGCACTATGCACGATGCTGCCATAACCGCCTGGGGCATCAAAGGGTGGTATGACTACGTTCGGCCGATATCCGCAATCCGGTATATGGCCGACAACGGGCAGAGCACGGATCCCGGACTTCCCAACTACTCCACGGAGGGAATTCCTCTAGTTGATGGACTGATCGAACAGGTCATGTCTGATGACCCGCTCGTCGGGCTTGGAGGAGAACATTTAGGAAAAATCAAATTGTACGCCTGGCGCGGTCCGGATTTTATTGGTGACCCGGCCGCAGACGCCGCCGGTGTGGGCTGGATTCTTGCAGAAAATTGGTGGCCGTACCAGAGACCTACATTCATTACGCCACCTTTTGCAGGCTATATATCCGGGCATTCCACCTACTCTCGAGCCGCCGCCGAAGCGCTAACCCTACTGACAGGGGATCCATTCTTTCCCGGTGGGATGGGTGTTTTTGAAGCTCCGCGGAACGAATTTCTCGTCTTTGAAGAGGGTCCGAGCGTCGATATTGTGCTTCAGTGGGCGACGTATCGGGACGCCTCGGACCAGTGCAGTCTCTCTAGAATCTGGGGAGGAATTCATCCTCCTGCCGATGACATTCCGGGAAGAATCAAGGGCGAAATACTGGGAGTAGATGCCTTTTTGTTTGCGGAATTATACTTCAACGGCGTTATCACGTCGAATGAAACGATCTCTCTCCCCAAGGAGGTGTCCGTGTTGTCGGCTTACCCGAATCCCGTTAACCGGGGCGATCTAATTCGGCTCGAATTTAGGCAACCCGCCGACCACACCATACTCGAGGCATTCAATATGCTGGGCCAGCGGATCCGAATCGAAACGGTTTTCGGGGGAACAACCGCTACCATGAATACAGACAATTTCTCACCTGGTGTCTATATCATTCGCCTGAGCGAGGAAGGCTCTGTACCCATTCACAATATGGTGGTCGTCCAGTAAACCCGATCAAAGGCTCGAGTCGAATTCAATTCTCACCAGGCGTGCGTCCGGATTTCGGACGTTCCAATTGGTGCCATATTCGAGTAGGTAGAGCACTCCGCCGGGTCCGATGATCATGTCCGTCGGGCGGCTGAATTCCACGTTGGGTGCGAATCTTTCCATGTACGCATAATCGCCGTTTCCATCCATCGTTACTGCGAAAATTTGGTGCCGCATCCATTCATAGATGATCAATTTGCCGTCGTAGTATTGCGGAATTTGCGCGTCCGATTTCTCGAAGTCGTTGAAGTGATAAACCGGCCCCGCCAGAGCCGTTCTTCCACCCTCCCCTACGAGCGGAAA
>JADFHF010000098.1 GCA_022567305.1 Bacteroidota bacterium
GCCTGCTGATCGTGCTCTTCGTCCGCGACGAACTGAGCTACGACCGCTACCACGACAACGCCGACCGGATCTACCGCATCACGCTCGACGCGCTCCTGGGCGAACAGGAAATCCATGGGCCGATTTCGCCGGCGCCGATGGCCCAGGCGCTCGTCAACGACTTCCCGGAGGTGGTCCAGGCCACACGGCTCTTTACCTTCAGGGACAAAACCCTGGTCCGCTACGAGGCCAACCGCTTTGTCGAAGAGCGGTTTTTCTTCGGGGATTCTACCTTCTTTGAGGTCTTTACCTTTCCCTTCCTCCAAGGCGACCCCGAAACGGCTCTGGTCGAGCCGAACACCGTCGTGCTGACCGAATCGACGGCGCGCAAATACTTCGGGCAGCAAGACCCGATAGGCCAAACGCTCCGCGTCAACGAACAGACGGACTACGAGGTGACCGGGGTGATGGCCGACGTGCCGACGAACTCCCATTTCCACTTCGACTTCCTGGGTTCGCTCGGCACGCTCGACAACAGCCGCAACCCGATCTGGGTCAGCAACAACTTCCGCACGTATTTTATCCTGGCCGAAGGCCATTCGCCCGAGGCGCTGGAGGCCAAGTTTCCGGCGATGGTGGAGAACTATGCCGGGCCGCAGGTCGAACAGATCCTGGGCATCACGATCGATCAGTTCTTTGCCTCGGGCGGGCGCTTCGCGTTCCAAATCCAGGCGCTGACCGACGTCCATCTCCACTCCCAACTCGACTTTGAGATCGAACCCAACGGCGACATCACGTACGTCTACGCCTTCTCCGTGATCGCCTTTTTGATTCTGCTGATTGCCTGCATCAATTTCATGAACCTGGCTACCGCGCGTTCAGCCAATCGGGCCAAAGAGGTCGGCGTCCGCAAAGTGCTCGGTTCGAACCGGCGGCAGCTTACGCTTCAGTTCTTGATGGAATCGATGCTCTTGAGCGTGATCGCGCTGGGCGTGGCGTTGGTGCTCGCCGCCGTGCTGTTGCCGGTGTTCAACAGCCTCTCGGGCAAGGCGTTGCAGATCGATTATCTCGACGGATTCATGCTCTCGGGCGTGATCGGATTGGCCGTGCTGGTGGGCCTGCTGGCCGGCAGCTATCCGGCCTTCTTCCTGGCCTCGTTCAGCATCGTCAACGTGCTGAAAGGACAAGGGCTAGTGGGGATGAAAAGTTCGGGGCTGCGCAGCGGCCTGGTCGTGTTCCAGTTTGTGATCTCGATTGCGTTGATGATCGGAACGGCGATGGTCTATCGGCAGGTCGATTTCATACAGAACAAGCGTCTGGGCTTCGACAAAGAACACGTGATCGTGCTGGAACGCTTCAATGCGCTGGGTCCGCAGCAACAAGCCTTCAAACAGCAGATCCAGCAACACCCCAACGTCGTCGCTGTGGCAGCCGCGAACACCCTGCCGGGCCGCTCCTTTGGCGATACCAGCTTTATCCCCGAAGGCGCCCCGCCCGAAGATATCCGCAACATCCACCTGCTCTACACCGATTTTGACCTGCTCGAAACCCTGAACCTGGAACTGGTAGACGGACGGTTCTTCTCCCGCGACTTTGCTACGGATTCGACCGCCATCGTCCTCAACGAAGCTGCCGTTAAAGAACTAGGCTGGACCGAAGCGGTCGGCAAGCGCCTGGTATCGCCCAGCTTTAGCGGGGGGGAGAGCCAGTTCATCCCTGTCATCGGCGTGGTGAAAGATTTCCATTTCGAGTCGCTCCGCCAGGCCATCGGCCCGCTGGGCCTGTTTATCGGTCGCAACCTCAACTACCTCACCGTCCGCATCCAGCCGGGTGATGTTTCGGGCACCCTGGCGGCTTTCGAAGCCCAATGGAAGACCTTCGCGCCGGAGCAACCGTTCACCTATTCGTTCCTCGACCGCGACGTCGATGCGCTCTACCAGGCGGATCAGCGGACCGGCTCGCTCTTCGGCGCCTTCGCGCTGCTGGCCATCATGATCGCCTGCCTGGGCCTGTTCGGCCTCGCCGCGTTCACCGCCGAGCAGCGCACCAAAGAGATCGGCGTGCGCAAAGTCCTCGGCGCTTCGGTCGGCGGCATCGTGCTGCTGCTCTCGAAAGAGTTCACGAAGCTCGTCGCCCTCGCCTTCGTCGTGGCCGCCCCGCTGGCCTACTTCGCGACGAATCGATGGCTACAAGACTTCGCCTATCAAGTAGAGATCTCCTGGTGGATCTTCGTGATCGCGGGCCTGGCAGCGCTGGCGATTGCCTGGCTGACGGTGAGTTACCAGTCGATCCGGGCGGCGCTGACGAATCCGGTGGAGGCGCTGCGGTATGAATAGTGCAACCGCTGATGGACGGGGATGGATGACGTACAGGGTGAGCCAAGGCTTGTCTTATGGGTGAGAACTCTTGATTGCTCCACGCACCATAAGCGGGGGCTTATGTTACATTGAAGAGAACAAGCTCTCCTTATCTATCACAAGTAGTAAGTCCGGAGACCCATTCCACTACCTCAACAACCAACTGGTTCAGCGGCTTAGAACCATCAACTGAGAGGTCCGCAAAAGCGAGCAGATCACCCCGTACGTCCTGCTCAGTTGAGTGGGCCTCGACGACCTGTAAGCATTCCGCCAAACCATCAGATCGAGACTTCAATCGCTCACCGCGCACGTCATCGCCCACCGTGACGAGGATTAGCTTGAGGGAAAGCGGGCTCAGAAGCTGACGTAGGGTTTCTAGGATAACGATGTGTCGTAATCCATCGATGATGATAGGCTCTTCCTTGATCCAACCCGCGTGCTGTAACACCGCCGAGACGAAGCCGGTGGGATCTTCATCTACAAGTTGAGCCCCAATTGTTTGCAAGTTGGCTCTTGTAGGCTCCATTCCGCGCTCAATGGCAACAAAGCGAACGTAATCGCCGAAGCTCGCTTGCTTCCATCGCAAGGTAGAAGCCAAGCCTTGAGCGAGTGACGACTTTCCGCTCGCAATGCGACCGGATATCGCCAGTGCCACAGGTGGAAGATGTCGGCTAACAGGATTGCCCATGCGTATATCCATTTCAGCATGAAGGTCTACGTGAGATTTGGGATTCCTGACCCGTCCCGAAGTACAACCCAACCCCGTCGGTCCCGCTTCTTGAAGCGGAGGGGAGTGAGCTTTTTAACGTTTCTTATCCGCATGAGCGTTGCGTACGAAGCATCCTCACGGTCAGCCCAAAACGATGGGTCTGTGGCGCAGAGGGCAGCTGCAAACCGCTTTACCTCCACCCAACTCTCCGGGTCGAGTTTATAGCTCCAAACAGCATCAACGGTACAGATGCCACTGATGGGACCTCCCGAACGTTTAAGCAGAATAATGTCTTTCGGTCTCACTCGGAGGTACGGCGCACAGCGCACAGAGGAGAACCGAGACTCCACCGTTTTCTTCCCCTCGATAACATATTGCAGGAAGGGCTCCAAGAATATGGCGAGATGCACCGACCTAGACCACCCTTCTTGTTCCCCTAGATCGGGAATGTAGTGGCTCCAAAATGGGTCATCTGCAAGTTCCTCTTGCAATATG
>JADFHF010000099.1 GCA_022567305.1 Bacteroidota bacterium
TGCTGACGACAACACGACGCTCGGTCACACCCTCTCCAGCAAGAAACTCCTTGAATAGAGGCATGCTGCGCCGAATGAAGTCCCCGAAATCAATGCTCTCCGAGATCGTGTAGTCATCCGGCTTGTCGATAATCGTCCGTGCCTCGAAATTGTTGATGTCATTGTTGTAAAGGAAATAATCATCGTCATCGAAGTGCATAACGATGCCAGTCATTTCGGCCTTCGGTAAGATGGAATCAAACAGCTGTTCGATGAAACGACTCCACTGTTTGCTGCTCAGCAGTCGCGGTATGATCGGCGACTCAGGAATCTCCGGCCAGCGTTCGCGCTGCTGATATTCGAGAGGCAGGATGTAGGGCCCCGCGTAGGTTTCGTCCGTGCTCTGCTCGACAGCAGCGATATCGATCCGGGTCGACCAGTTGCCGCCCGAGTACACGAGTCCATCTGCGCTTTCGTAGCTGATGAAAAAATCGGTCGTGCCGATGTATGCTTCGACCGCCACCAACGGCTCGGTCATTGCGTCTCCCGCGAAGTGACCCGGCAGTGTTGGATAATCTTCCTCCGGCTCATTCGCCTGTTCACGTTGAGTCGAACAATTACTGGCAAATATCAGTGCCAGAAACAGTGATAAGAAGGACAATTGTCTTCGAAAACAGATTCCACGCATAACTGACCCGTCCTGCCAGATTAATTAGACTCCCACAAACTCTAACATCAACTCAGACCATCGATCGGGACAAGGCACGGTCAGCTCCGCAAAGCGCTGAAAATTCTTCTTGAACAATCGACTCCGGTGTCGCAGGCCCCTGACGTTGCCACGTATCAAGTCGAATGTCCGCTTTCGGGAAATAGCGGTCGTTCAAATCGCCATCAAAACCACAAAACTAAGGGCCGCTTTCGGCCAGAAGCGGCCATGTGAATTTGCTATTCCACATTCATAAGGGATACGAAACTCTTTCGCGTCGCCACAGCTGACAGATGGCTGAAATAGCCTGATTGATGGTTGCTATTTGAAATACAGCTATCGCTTACCCCACGACTTCGATCAGCCGTGCAGCAAAGCAGTAGCATGAGCTCTAATCCGTGTCTCAGGGTTCGTAAGGGAATTTCTTGGAGATTTGATCCATTAACGACTTCGCAAGTTTTTCTGGAGAACTACCGAGCCCTCCACCCACATCGTTATCGTAACTCCAAAGCAGCTTCCCTGTTGCTCCATCATGGACTGCCATACTCACGTGCACCTGGTTGGTATTACCGACTCCAATAAGAACAGTTGACCATATGGCCGCAGCGGTACTCATCGGCTTGTCTCTCTTGATATGGCCTGAAATCAGTGCATCAACTCCAAGCACGGCTGCCAACTCATCTTTCGTATACTTTGTCATATTTCCGAAATCGATATCTGAACGCGTCAACAAGGTATTGGTCTTATCAATATCCTGGAACTCGACCGTATATCGACGCTTACTGTACTGTTCCAGAAACTGACCATAGAGAATTCTTTGAAACATAAGGCCTTCATCACTCTCCATCTCCCGAATATCAGCCTCAGTGGTTCCTTCCGGTAACTTCTTAAGTTCTATATGTACCGAATACGGAAGGATCGCTACAATCTTGTGCTCTTCCTGGTAAGTTGAGAATTCCTCAGCCGTATAAACAGTGGCAGTGGTACAACCGCCCAACAGCATTAAGGTCGCGAGACCAACACATCCGAGCGTGCTCTTGACTATCATATTCATGGTCATTTCTTTTCCTCCACGGCTAATAGGCAGCTCGGCGATCTTGCGGTCCTTCGGGGAGTCTTCTGTGGCTTCTCGGAGGAAGCGAGGACCCGTGGCTTTCCGTCTTTAGACGGGTTTGGTTATATTGTTGCAACTACTAACTATAGTACAGAAATATAAATTGTCCAGTCGAACCACGATTTAGAATAAGTCTATGCAATTCGGCAGAATCAAAGAACCAAGGAATTAGTTCCGAATGTCCGCTTTGGGTGGTGATCTCAACCGATCGACGCAACACATTCATTAAATTTCTCTGCGGGTGAGCAAAAACCCAAGGTCTTCCTTGGCCGATCGTTCAGCTCACAAGCGACATTGTTTAGGTGTCTCTGAGAGTGTACCGATAGATCGGTTCCCTTGGGAAAGTACTGTCTTAAGAGCCCGTTCGTGTTCTCGTTCGATCCTCGTTGCCAGGGACTTTGCGGGTCACAAAAGTAAACATCGATGTCTGTCGCCAGACTAAAGCGTTTGTGATCGGAAAGTTCTTTGCCCCGATCCCAGGTGAGTGACCTATAAAGTTCCCGTGGTAATTTCTTCGACTGCTTTATGAGCGCGTTGATTACCGTTTTTGTATCTTTGCCATCCACTTTCGCCAACATGACATAGCGCGTATGACGTTCCACCAAAGTCGCCATGTAACTGTCATTGGATCCGACAATGAGATCGCCCTCCCAATGACCAGGCACCGCACGATCTTCAACCGATGCTGGCCGTTCGCTGATCGAGATCATGTCCTTGATTTGTCCCTGACCTTCGCCACTGCTGTTGCCATGCCGGGAATGACGCATCGTACGCTTGCTACGAAGGTGCTTTATCAGTTCTTTCTTAAGCGCCCCGCGGGCTTGAACGTATAAACTGCGATAGATGATCTCGTGTGACACCTGGTAATTCTCATCCCCCGGGTAAGTCTTTTTCAACCAGCCAGCTATCTGCTCCGGTGACCAGCGTTGTGTGAGTTTCTTCGCCACGATATACGCCAATGCACGGTGCTTGGCCAGTTTACAGATCTTGCGCCGATGTGCCCGGTCCCAGGCTGCTTGCTCGGCTTTGCTGGCTCGGTAATCTCGACGACCACCGTTGCGCTTTATCTCACGACTCACGGTGGATGGCGCACGTCCCAGTAATATTGCAATGCAACGGATCGACTGTCCTGACGAAACACCACGCGATATCTCTTCTCGTTCCGACAAGTTAAGCGCCAGTCTTGATCGACTTCGTTGCCGTGGACGTATTCCCCCAGCCTCCGAAAAGATGCGCTGAACCGATGAATGGCCCCGATCAAAAAGACCCGCGATGACACGCATCGAATCACCTTTCTGCCAGCGATCCCACATCAAGTTTCTTTGTTCTGAGCTGTAGTAAATCCTGCGTCGTTGCTTCATTTTCAACATCTCCCTCTCCAGTGCTAGAGTGTAGATGTTGCATCGACCGGTTGAGGCCACCGCCGAAAGCGGACCTTCAAAATCCCCTGATTTCGCCCATCTGAACGTCCGCTTTCGGGAAAAGCGGCCATTAGGCTAGAATCAGCAAAAAGAGCCGCTAACGACCCTATGCGGACGTCTCGCTGTCATATGATGTACGTCTGGACACAGGATGATTTTTTCTAATTAATACGCGTTAAAGCAGATGGAGAGATAGTTGCAGCCGAAACAACGGATTCTTAGGATTGTTCTCCAATTCGTTGGAGCTGCCATGATAGCGAATGGAATCTGGATGGTTTCGAGAGCGATCCAGT
>JADFHF010000053.1 GCA_022567305.1 Bacteroidota bacterium
TCGGGCCGACTCTTAGCGTCGCGGATATGGATATCGAACAGGAGCTCCATCGACCGTATGCATACGTTGCTCGGATGAAATACGGCGAAGCAGGGGAACGTGGTACAGACATCATCGACCTCTCCGATCCTTCAAATCCTAGAATCATCTACCGGTGGCGAATCGAGGACCAGGAGTTACATTCCGGGAGAGGGGGTATGGATGTGAAGCACTTCAAGTGGCGTGACCGCTACTATATGGTACAGTCGCTCCAGTTCGGGCAGGGTGGTCCAGACACGGATCTTGGTGCGGTCATCCTCGACGTAACGGGCCTACCGGACGTGTCGACCATTCATGAGGCCGCTCGGATCCGAGAACCGGAGACTCCCGGAGGATTCCACAACATCTTTATCTACAAACATTCCAAGGGTCGGGTGTGGTTGGTGACGACCGTATCTGGCCCGTTCGCGAACGTGTACGACCTCGGAATGGTGGTGGAAGGTGATGTCGAGAATTCACGCATCGGTCGCATCCCGACTCCTGCCGAAAATACCCGTCGCGGATATCACGATTTCTATCTCGGATACGATACCGATTCGGGCCAGGATCGATTCTATGGAGGCGGAACGGGCGGATACTATGTTTACAACGTAACGGACCTCGACCATCCAGAATTACTCGTCACGCTGACGGGCATCAGTGGCGTCCGTAGTGGTCATACGTTCACGCCATCGCCTGATGGTCGATATGCGGTAGCCGAGACGGAATATCGGTACGCTCCACTTCGGATTTTCGATCTGAAGCCGGCGCTCGACGGTGAGGTGACGAACATAAGCCAACCGATTGGCGCGTGGACTGCGAATTGGGAAAACCTGACTCACAATCACGAGGTGCGCTGGCCCTTTGTTTTCGTCTCGGGATATCACGACGGACTTCAGATATTCAGCCTGCTCGATCCAGCCAATCCTGTAACCGTCGGGTACTTTGACACTTACACGGGCTCTGATGATGTGGGGGGCATGGGCGGTGTCGCGAATGGGGCTTTCGGCATCGACGTCCGCAACGAAGATGGATTGATTGTCGTCAGCGACATGACCACCGGGTTCTGGGTCTTCCGGATGGACGGTTTCAGTGGATGGAATGGAGCAGATTGGGGGGTTCCCGACGTTTCCAGCGCCCAAAAATGGGACGAAGAGCAGGAGGGAACACACTAATCCCACGCGCGACAGAACCCTGACCCCGGGTTTGCGTTTTCAGGCGATGGGGCGCCCCCGAAAACTGGAAATATGGCGCGCGCCCCGCACCTGGACCACACCTCGGCTACACGATACTGAGCGGATCAACGAACAGCCATAATTCATCGAGGATTTTCATGCGATTTCGTGCGCTAATCTCCGCTCTGGTTCTGTCTGCTTTTGCCATGACTCTTGGAGCATGGACCGACCCGTTTTCGGTGAATCCGGGTAATTCTGGATGTGTGGTGGACGAAATTGACTCCGACCCTCCTGCCTACTACCGGATTGATCTGATCACGACGCGAAAAGTGACGGGCACTCGTCTCGCTACCGGAACCGCTGATGTAACGTATGTGCCGTCGCCGTTCGGCGTCTCAATTTCGCCCAGAGGCACCTACATTTACGATCTCGACATCCAGATAAATAACGCCACGGCACCCCGGGAGGGCGAATATGCGGTATGGGTCACAACACCTGATCTGAAAAACGTTCGCCTTCTCGGAACGCTTGATGAGGACCACCACATTCAGGGCCGTGTTGACTGGAACAAGTACCTTGTCGTCGTGTCGCTCGAGACTGAAATCGGAGATCGTTGGTCGGGTCCCATTGTGCTCAGAGGTATGTCGAGAAGCGGACTGATGCATACCATGGCGGGGCACGGACCGTTCGAGACTGAAAACTGTGCCGTTTACGGGTATAGTTGATCCTTTCGATACAGATTCACCCACCTCCTGAAAGAATGATCGTCATGCGCACGTTCAAGCTCTTCGTGTATCTGCTTCTCACTCCTGCGCTGGTCCTTGCACAGGATCAGGACATGATGCCGATGAATCAGGATCAGATGTCAATGGGAGACAGCCTGGTCTGGCGGATGGCGCCCATGGATATGTCGATGCCCATGATGCCAGGTTTGGAGAATGAACTGCCCATCACGGCTCCCTTTCTGCCTGGCTCAGGAATGGATCCCATGATGTTTCCCGAGGGAATTCCGCGCCAGGTCGTCTTCATGGCGGATGGAGATACGCTCCATCTGGAAGCGTCGCTGATCCGGCGCACGATTGGCGACAAAATGTTCGTGATGTACGGATACAACCGCCAGTATCCCGGCCCGCTTATTCGTGCAGATCGTGGATCGACGGTCGTTGTGGAGTTCACAAACAATATCAAGATGCCCACGACCGTGCATTGGCATGGCCTGCGTCTCGATAATCGCTTCGACGGCGTTCCGGAGGTAACCCAGGCGCCGGTTAGGAACGGCGAGAGCTTCACGTACGAAGTCTATTTCCGCGATACCGGCATCTACTGGTATCACCCGCACATGCGAGAGGATATCCAGCAGGATCTGGGGCTCTACGGAAACATGCTGGTCGATCCACTCGAAGAAGACTATTACCCGCCCGTGAATCGGGAAGAAGTCGTGATCCTCGACGACATATTGATGGACGCCAGCGGCCTCTATCCCTTCGGCGAATCGGCAGCAACCCACGCGCTGATGGGACGATTCGGGAATGTGATGCTCGTGAACGGCGAAACGAGCTACGACTTGGTCGTTGACAAGGGCTCTGTCGTGCGATTTTTCCTGACCAACGTGGCCAACTCGCGAACGTTTAACGTCGTATTCGACGGTGCGCCGATAAAAATCGTAGCCTCGGATGTAAGCAAATTCGAACACGATGCCTGGATTACAAGTGTCGTCATTGCACCCGCTGAGCGGTATGTCGTAGATGTCCGATTCCCGGAAAGCCGCTCGTATTCAATGACCAATACGATCCAGGCCATAAACCACTTCCGCGGAGAATTTTACCCGCATATCGACACGCTTGGAACCATCAACGTGGGTTCGAGCGCCGCGGATCCAGATCTACGAGAGAGCTTCGCTTCCCTTCGGACCAACATCGACGTAACGGCAGATATCGATACGTTCCGGCCTTATTTCAACAAGGAAATCGACTACGAAATCAACATGATCGTGGAGGTAGAAAATCTCCCGCTGCCCATTGTTCGCTTGATGGAGATCGACACACTCTACGTACCACCCATGGAATGGAATGACGCCATGCCGATGATGAATTGGCTCTCGAGCGCGGATCAGGTCCACTGGATTCTCGAAGACGTGGCGACCGGCAGACGTAACATGGACATCGGCTGGGTTTTTCAGCAGGGTGATATCAAAAAGATTCGCTTGTTTAACAATCCCAAGAGTTTCCACCCGATGAATCACCCCTTCCACATGCACGGGCAACGGTTTCTGGTGCTATCATTGGATGGTGTGCCCAACACCAATCTCGTGTGGAAAGACACGGCCATTGTACCCGTAGGCTCCACCATGGACATACTCCTCGACGCCTCCAATCCTGGAAAATGGATGGCCCACTGCCACATTTCCGAACACCTCCACGCCGGGATGATGATGATGTTTGAGGTGCTTCAGAGCGAAGCGGCGCAGTAGACCATTCACCATGATGAGAGCGCTACAACCTGACGAATGACAACAGGCGCTGGTGTCTATATCTCGGTGGAGTCACGGGTGCATAGAATTTGAAGACCGTCTGGCAGGCAGAACACTCTGTAATCAAACATTTCTTGCTATAACGGTCGCAATATCGTAGGATGGAGTCCCCTTTCCCAAGATCCTGCCCGACCCGTTATGAAAGCTCGCTACACCTGTACACTCTCATCTCTCTTTTTCTGCTTGTTGCTGCTTGGCATTTTCGGCGAGAGAGATGTAAATGCCCAATCCAACTGTACGAGTCCAAACCTGGGCGAAGGTGGTCCTGAGGTGTGTGTAACGATCTTTCAGACAGGCGGTGGTCCCGTCACACCGATGACTCTACGAGCGCCGGCCGATGTAGGCGATCCACCCCTCGCTATTGTCGGCCCGTACGGACAGTATGAACTCAATCTCACCGTCGCATACACGTTTGGCGGCCTCGGAATGGCGATTGAAATCAATGGAACGGTGGAGCGAATTGTGCCGGGAACGCAGGGTATTCTTATCGACGCAGAGGGCGGATGGGGCACTGCGCTTCCCGGAGGCGGTGGCAGCGTGAGTCTTTCCGGATTTGCAACGGGTACGGCTGGGGTCGAGTCGGGCGGAGCAGTAGGATTCCCGTTTGGTACGGTGCCCGCCGAGGATGTAACCTATACAGGATTCCTCGTCACGTGCGCTGAGACTGTGCTGGGGCCTCGGCCGCCGGGAAACGTCGGCGAGTTTGATTGCAGCAAAACCGAATTACCGGTCGCGGATGGTGGCGTTGCCATAAAAAACATCACGGTTGTGCACATCAATGACGTCGGCGAGATGGTTGATTTGCCGGCCGGAACGGGTGTGGGAGAGCCTCCGAGCCCGGTTCCAGGGAGCGAGATCAACGGGACCGTCGAAACGATGGTCAATCTGGAGGGCACCTGGGAGATATGGTTCAACGGCCGATTTAACGGGACAACCCTTCTATTTTTAGACGCAGAACTCCACTTTATTATCCCGCTCCTCTGGTTTGGCTATGGACCGGGCTTCCTGTTCCTTGCCTGTTACGCGGGACCACCCGCATGGGGATGTTTCTACGGCCCTAATGTCGTGAACGGCGACACCTATGAAATTCACTGGCAGGGACAGTTCCCACCCGGAGTGAATATCCTAGAGGGCCATATTCAGGTCAATAAGAATCCTGGTGGAGAAGACAGTAGGATTCCTATAAGGTTGGTCCGTGTCGGCACACCGGGATCGATTTCAGGTGTGAAATACGAAGACCTGAACGGAAATGGAAAGCGCGACGAAATTGAACCGGGTGTATTCGAACCTGGGATCCCAGATTGGGACATTTTTCTGGATGGCGGTCAGACTGCAGCCGCTAAAACAGATTCTGAGGGCAGATACATCATAACCAACGTTCCTCAGGGAGAACACCTGGTCTCCGAAGAGGACCGTTCGCCGCTGTGGCGAAACTCCACGCTACCCGATTCAACGGTAGCCGTGACAGACGGAACGGAAACAAAGAAGGTCGACTTCGGAAACTACCGGCCCGGCGAAATCCACGGCGTCAAATACCGGGACGAAAACGGCAACGGACAAATCGACTCGCCCGATACGCGCGAGCCCGGCTGGCCGATTTTCTGTAGCGGAGATCCAGATCCGTGTGACCAACCTGAAATGAGTACGGATTCGTCCGGTGAATTCTGGTTCATGGACCTGCCACCGGGGACCTATACGATTTCCGAAGGCACACAGACTGACTGGGTGACAATCAGTCCGTCGAGCGGCACGTATGAAATCCTCATCCGGAGCGGAGACATTATCGAAAACATCGATTTCTTCAACCAACCGCCACCCCCGCCGCCACCTGATCCAAGTTCAATACACGCCCAGAAGTGGCTAGACGTTGACGGTGACGGAATCATAGATCCCAACGAGCCGGGACTTAACGGAGTAACCATTAATTTGAATGGTCCGACAGGCATGCTGTCTCAGGTTACCCATGATATGGACCTTGACAGTAGTGGAGATATAGATCCAATTACGGAGAGAGGTTGGGTCTGGTTCACCGGTCTCGCACCGGGCAATTACACGCTTTCGGAAACTGTGCCTGTCAACATGACGCAGACGGCTCCTCCGGGCAATTCCTTCGTGATCAACCTGGGGCAGGGCGAGGTATCGACCGGGCACAAGTTCGGCAACCACCCGCCGGGAGCGGACCTGGGCGACGCACCGGATGCAGAAGATCCGACCCGGCCCGAGTTTCCAACGGGTTATCCGACCTTGCTGATCAACAACGGCGCCATTCATCTTATCGATGAGTCCGTCCGTATCGGCGATCTGATCGATCCCGAATTGGACGGTCAGCCTACCATTCCGGCGGACGGTGACGACGAATCGGCCTCGGATGACGAGGACGGTGTCAAATTCCTGACCGACTTCATTTCGCTATTCCTGAAGCTCGACCCGGGATCTGACGAAGAGACCTACGTGCCGGGCCTGGTAAGAGGAGAAAGCGGAGAAATCGTCGTGTACCCGAGTACGACCGGTATTCTAGATGCATGGGCCGACTGGAACCGGGACGGCGACTGGGACGATCCGGGCGAACGTATGTATGACGGTGTAACCATCACACCGTCCAGCGATACCCTGACCTGGGCGGCGCCCGCCGATGCGAGTCCAGGCTACACGTACTCGCGCTTTCGGTTCACGCTCGACGGAAGCGGCAGCTACGACGGCTTCGAGGACATCGGCGAGGTAGAGGATTATCTGATGTATACCCTTCGCCCAACCGACTTGACTTCGACGGACGACACCGAAGATGCGAATCCCGGTGACGGTCTCTGCGCCGATTTGACTGGAAACTGCACACTTCGGGCGGCCATCATGGAAACGAACGCCTCCGGCGTACCATGGGTCATCACCGCTTCTACGCTGGGCAAGAGTGGTCAGGCGACTCTGCAACCACTGTCGCCTCTGCCGCCGATTACGGGCTCACTCATTCTCGACGGTGGCGCAACCCTCGAGATCGACGGCAGCCTGGCTGGACCGAGTGCCAACGGATTAGTCCTGCAGTCTTCGGGCAACTGGATTGTTTCCACGTATCTTCACAGCTTTGCTGGCGACGGGATCCGTATCGAGGGAAGTAACAATGTCATATTCAACGGCCGGCTTTCGAACAACGGTGGCAACGGAATCAATGTCGTTTCTGGAACCGGAAACACGTTCAGAACCAATGCCGTCTCCAACAACGGCGGTCTTGGCATTGATCTCGGAAATGATGGCGTCACCACCAACGACCCCGACGACGCGGATACCGGGGCAAACGATCTCCTGAATACGCCCTCGCTAACAAGCGTAACGGCCGAAAACGGACATATCGAAGGCTCGGTGGCTTCAACGGCCAACACCGACATCATCGTAGACTTCTTCACGAGCCCGACCTGCGATCCCAGCGGTTACGGAGAAGGCGCAACGTACGTTGGGAGCATACCGCTGGAACGGAGGCAGTACTATTTGGCGTCCGTGCGTGAGCGGATGGAGCGGCTGGCCCCGAAGCTAGACGCAACTGGTCGTAGTAGACTTGCGTGGCTCTACCTGCACGAGGAGAACGTTCTGAAGGCTCGGGAGCATGTGGAGGCGGGCCTGAAGCTTGACAAGGACAATCGCTACTGCTTTCGGCTTTGGGAAAGGTTGGAGGAGATGCAGGATTGAGGATAGCTGAACGTGGGGATGACCGAATCAATCGTCGAAGACGCCGCGCTTGACTGGCTGGGGGGTATGGGCTACGCCGTCGCTCACGGTCCGGACATTGCCCATGACGGGCAGTCGCCGGAGCGGGCGTCCTACGACCAGGTTGTGCTGGTCGAGCGGCTGCGATCGGCTCTGACCGGCATCAACCCGACGATCCCGCCTGAAGCCATCGAAGAGGCCGTCAAGAAGATCACGACGACCGAGAGCCCCACGCTCATTCAGAACAACGAAGGCTTTCATAAGCTGCTTACGGACGGTGTCGATGTCGAGTATCGGCGGGATGACGGCAGCCTCAAGGGCGACAAGGTTCGGCTGTTCGACTTCAGCGATCCTGACAACAACGACTGGCTGGCCGTGAATCAATTTACCGTCCAAGAACCACGCGGACAGGCTCGGCGGCCCGATGTCGTCGTATTCGTCAACGGGATTCCGCTGGCGGTGATCGAGCTGAAGAACCCGGCCGACGAAGAGGCGACGATCTGGTCGGCGTACAAGCAGCTTCAAACCTACAAGAACGAGATCCCGTCGCTGTTTGTCTTTAACGAGTTACTCGTCATCAGCGATGGACTGGAAGCCCGCCTCGGCTCGCTCACGGCGGAACGGGATCGCTTCATGCCGTGGCGAACCATCGACGGCGAAACGGTGGCCGCGACTGAGCTACCGCAGCTTGAGATTTTGCTCAAAGGCGTCTTCGATCGGCGTTGGCTGCTCGACCTTATCCGGCACTTTTGCGTCTTCGAGTCGGACGGTCCGACGACGGCGAAGAAGATAGCAGGCTACCACCAGTTCCACGCAGCGCGGAAGGCGGTTGCGACCACGCTGAAGGCATCGCATCCCGAAGGTGATCGCCGATGCGGCGTCATCTGGCACACGCAGGGAAGTGGGAAGAGCCTCACCATGCTCTTCTATGCAGGTAAGCTGATCGATGAGCCTGCGATGAAGAACCCCACGCTTGTTCTCCTCACCGATCGCAACGACCTGGACGACCAGTTGTTCGGGACGTTCAGCCGGTGCAAGGCGATTCTGCGACAGACGCCGGGGCACGCTGATAGCCGGGATGACTTGAAAGAGAAGCTCAGGGTCGCCAGCGGCGGAGTGGTCTTCACGACAATCCAGAAGTTCCTGCCCGAGATGAAGGGCGGGGAATACGAAATGCTCTCCGACAGGTCGAACATCGTCGTCATCGCCGACGAAGCCCATCGGTCGCAATACGACTTCATCGATGGATTCGCTCGACACATGCGGGACGCTCTGCCGAACGCCTCGTTCATCGGGTTCACCGGCACGCCTATCGAGAAGACCGACGCCAACACCCAGGCCGTCTTCGGTGACTACATCGACGTGTACGACATCCAGCGTTCCATCGAGGACAAGGCAACCGTCCCGATCTACTACGAGGCTCGCCTGGCGAAGATCGGACTCGACGAAGCCCAGAAACTGACGATCGACGACGAGTTCGAGGAGGCGACGGAGGGAGAGGAGCTATCGCAACAAGAGAAGCTGAAGACGAAATGGGCGGCCATGGAGGCGCTTGTCGGGGCTGACGAACGCCTTCGCCTAACAGCGGGAGATTTTGTGCAGCATTTCGAGCAACGGCTGGAAGTGATGGATGGCAAGGCGCTGTTCGTCTGCATGAGCCGCAAGATCTGCATGGACCTGCACGATGAGATCATCAAGCTTCGGTCTGACTGGTTCCACGAAGACGATGACAAGGGAGCGATCAAGGTCGTCATGACCGGAAACGCGAGCGAGGGGCCGAGACTGGCATCCCATGCTCGAAGCAAGTTACGCCGCGAGCAGTTGGCGACTCGGTTCAAAGATCCGAAAGATCCGCTGAAGGTCGTCATCGTTCGTGACATGTGGTTGACCGGCTTCGACTGCCCTTGCCTGCACACGATGTACATTGATAAGCCGATGCGCGGACACGGCTTGATGCAGGCGATAGCCCGAGTCAACCGAGTGTTCAGGGACAAGCCGGGCGGGCTCGTTGTTGACTACCTCGGCATCGCGGATCAATTGAAACTTGCTCTGGCGACGTACTCAGAGAGCGGCGGGAAGGGTAAGACCGCTCTCGACCAGAACGAAGCCGTGGCCGTGATGATTGAAAAGTACGAGATCGTCCAGGCGATGTTCCACGGTTTCGATTTCTCCGCGTTTTTCACCGGATCGCAGACCGAACGACTCTCGGTTATACCACGAGCCATCGAGCACGTTCTGCAACAGGAAGACGGCAAGGAGCGATTCCTCAAGGCGGTCAATGAACTATCGAAGGCGTTCGCCCTTTCCGTTCCACACCCGGAAGCTCTGCGCATTCGTGACGACGTTGGGTTCTTCCAGACGATTCGGGCTGGAATCATGAAGGCTACGACTCCCGGCAAGAAGACAACCGAGGAACTTGACACGGCCATTCGGCAAATCGTTTCGCAAGCGGTATCTGGCGAGGGGATCGTTGACATCTTCGCCGCAGCAGGGCTGAAGAACCCTGATATTTCCATCCTATCCGAGGAGTTCATGGCAGACGTGGCCAACTTGCCGCAGAAAAACCTAGCGGTCGAGATGCTTCGTAAGCTGCTGAATGACGAGATTAAACTCCGTGGCCGGAGGAATGCGGTCGAAGCACGCTCGTTCAAAGAGATGTTGGAGGTGTCGATCCGGAAGTACCAGAACCGTACCGTCGAAACCGCTCAGATCATCCAGGAGCTTATCAAGCTGGCCAAGGAGATGCGGGAGGCGGGCACACGCGGTGAACGGCTCAAGCTTAGCGACGACGAATTGGCATTCTACGACGCCCTTGCGGATAACGAGAGTGCCGTAGAAGTCCTGGGCGACAAGACGTTGCGCGATATCGCCCGTGAGATTACTACTAAGGTCCGGCAGAGCGCGTCGATTGACTGGACGATCAAAGAGACCGTTCGAGCAGCAATGAGGGCGATGGTCAAACGTCTCCTTCGCAAGTACGGCTATCCACCGGACAAACAAGAAGCGGCGACGAAACTCGTGTTGGAGCAGGCCGAGTTGCTTTGTGCGAACGAAGCGGCATAGAACTTGGTCTGTCGTGGCTTGGTGAGAATTTCTAACGGAATTTCTTGCAAGAACGAAAACTCAAGAGCGAAGGCTATGCACCGCATTGAATCAGGTCAGCAGTTGCGAGAGGTTTTCGACGCGGGTGTCGGTTGTATCTTCAACGACTTCGAAGGTGACCACGAGACCTCTTCAAGTGCGGACTTCAACAAGCTTCACCGAGCGAGTTGCGAGGATTGCGATCCACGACGAGCAGCAAGTGCGATGACCGTAGCCACCAGCGGCCAGAAGCTGTTCTTCCCCTCATTTCGGGAAGCTGTAGGATGGCTCATGCAGAATCGCCCAGGTAACTACTCAAAGTGCTCGCGATGCAATCCAAGATAAGGGTAAAGCCTCGCCTTCGGTCTTGACCGACGAGAACCACGTGACATGCCGAGGCCGAGGTCGCTCGGAAGTTCTCAAACTTTGATCATGGGCGTTTGCGCGGCCCAATGCGGCCTAGGAGATCCACGTAACCCGCCCGTGTAGGGATGACGGGCTCAACACACGCGTCGCTAGGCTCGTCCACGGTATTTGCTTTGCAGCTGCGCCACCTCGACTCGGGTAGCGTGATTGATCCCGGCCTTGGCGAGCTCCATCTCCATGTGCAAGACTTGTATTTGCAGACGCTGATTGGCGAGGAAGAACCGCAGACCGCACGCAACGTCGCGATGGTCATCCGATTCCATCAAGCGTATACATGCGATTGAGGCGGCATCCCGAAGCCTGGCTGAATCGCGCGGCATGCCAAGTTCGCGGAAACGTCTTACAAGACCGAACGCGACTTCTAGAGCCGTGCCAAGACGTCCAAGGTTCGCGCGCGGTTCTGGCTATCTACGCAGAGGCCGGTGTTCCGATTACCGAAGACATCGAACTCATACTTGCCGCTCGTCTCGACAGTTACAACGACTTCGGCACGACGGTAAATCCGAAGATCTCGGTGGGTTATCGTCCGACTGACACCCTGTTGCTCAGGGCCAGTTATGGCGAGGGCTTCCGCGCTCCGAGCATGAGCCAGTTGTACAGCTCGCCTGCGCAGAGCTTTAACAACGCCATCGACTCCACTCGCTGCGCCGCCACTCCTGAGGGTGATCCGGTCACCGGTAGGTCGACAATTCCAATATCCTCGCTGCCGGTGGGCCATCCGTGTCTGAACACCCAGTATCAGACCTTCACCGGTGGCAACGTTGATTTGAATGCGGAACTGTCCGAAGGATACAACGTCGGCATGGTCTTCAACCCGATCGACGATCTGTCTATCAGCCTCGATTACTACCATATCGAGCTGACTGACGAAATTACGGCATTAGCGTCGCAGACTATCCTGGATCAGGAGCTGGCCAATATGGGCAGCGCACAGGTTATCCGTAGTGGCAATGGGCAGATCATATTTATTCTGGCCAACAACCAGAATCTGGCGGGTGTCAGGACTAACGGTCTGGATCTCGATCTGCGTTACAGCTTCTCGGCTGGTGGCGTTGGCGATTTCACGACGCAGCTTACCTGGAGCCATGTCAATAACTACGTTTTTGACGCCAATGACGGTCTTGGCTTCCAGAGCGAAATTTTCGCACCAGAGGACCGTCTGCGGTGGAACTTGAACTGGTCGTTGTCCGACTACTCGGCGACTCTGATAGGTAATTACGTTGCTGATTATGAAACCACAATTCTGAGTAGCGTGACGGTTGATAACTGGATCACCTGGGATCTTCAGCTGAACTGGGCCACACCGTGGAATGGCCGGCTGACGATCGGCGCGCGTAACCTCTTCGACAAGGATCCACCACTAGGTCCAGGGGGTGGCTACAACCACTTCCTGCACGACATATATGGCCGGGTGCCGTATATCCGTTACACGCATGATCTGTAAAAACGAACATCAGGATCAG
Organism: Bacteroidota bacterium; assembly: GCA_022567305.1. Taxonomy (GTDB): domain Bacteria; phylum Bacteroidota; class Rhodothermia; order Rhodothermales; family UBA10348; genus SMXL01. The sequence goes on from JADFHF010000053.1 coordinate 12,387, forward strand.
CAGACGAGAAAACTCTGAATTAGGCTGCGCCTATCTTGAGGGCTTGCCGGTGCTTGGGTTCTGTAACGAGGATTACAACAAACGATGTCCTTTTCAAAGAACCACTGTACCCACATAGACCGATAAGGCCGCAGAAGGAATCATGAGCATGAGGAACGTAAAAACCATGCAAACCTCAAAGTGTCATTGCGTATCTGCTCTTGCCTTCGTTGTCTTTTTGGCGATTGCGTTTCCTGCTTTATCGGCGACCTTTAAAGTTTCCCCAAGTGGTGACCTGACCGGCGTAACGGATCAGGCCAACATCAAGACAGCCCTCGAGGCGGCAAAAAATGGCGGCACGGTTGAACTGGCAGCAGGGACATTTTACCTGCATAAAAGTATTGTCGTGGCGGAGTTCAACGGGACGTTTATGGGTTCAGGAAAAGCATTAACAACAGTCCAAACCGCGCCCAACACCGATTTTGACCTAAGTGAAGCTGAAGATCTGTTCAGGAGTTTTAGTCCTAGTTTCGGCGCCAGTATGTTTTTGTTTCCTTACGATCCTAGCAGCGAAGCGAAAACATTCAGAATGTCTGACATGAAAATAGTTATAAGTGAACCTGGTGTTGACGCCCCTCTCGATGGCTTCGTGGATAAGCGACGACCTTTTCTGTTAAATACTATGAGCGTACTTTTGGTTACGAATGTCGATGCATTGGCGCTTTTCTTTGAAAAACCATATAACACCATCAACCTGGATGCCACAGTAGAGCACTTGGAAATACAAGGAGTACAGGATCCAAGGTTCCGCCGGTTTTGGGATGAATTTTCCTACGATAAAGATAACAGCATATTCGACGGGATAGCCATATGGGGCCCTTCAACTGGAACGGGAGTAACAGCAAAAGACGTTCACGTCGTGAATGCAGATATAGCGTTAAATTTTTCAAGTAATCCCAAAGCAGCTATAGGAGGAAGCGAGGCCGACGGGTGTGTGATCGAGAATGCAATTTTAGGAATAGAAAATTTCTTCAGTCCGACAATTGCATTGCACAATGAGATAAGTGACACTGACATTGCCATATTATTAATTGATGCCCCTAACAATCGTATCGAAGCGAATAGCATTTCCGGTGATGGCTTTATCTCGATCAAAACCGTCCGATCTCCAAATTCTAATATCAGCAACAACTTTGTCACGGGTAACTGGGTTTTCGGCATCAATCCATTCGATGGCTCTGACAATTGTTTGATTACCGGCAATTTCCTCGGAGAAACCAAGGATGGTCAGAAACTCGGCATGAGTTCACTCTTTGGGGCAATATCCGTTGACCAAAGCAATCATTGCACTGTTAGCGGAAACAAATTCGTCAATGTGAACAGTCCGGGTCTTGGTGCAGTGTGGATTTCCGGGGAGTCTAACAAAGTTGAGAATAACAACTATTTGGAGAGCGGCTTGCCCGGCTGGGATGCTGGTCCCGGTGCAATAATGCTAGCTGGATTCAAGGAAGGCAGGCTTGATCGTAGTGCTATAAAGAACCAGATCTTTGAGACTCAATACCCTGCCGGCACAGATGTCTGCGGCCAGGTTTTGGGCATTGAAGGCAACTTTGTGCAGGCGTTGGTAGGCGGCAGCATGGCAGGAGTCAACCTTGAAACATGTCCGGAATCACAGATGATCGAAAATTTCAACCAACTGAATACTGACTTGTTACAACAGCTGGCGGAAAAGAGAGTTCGAAGGAAAAAATGAGGGTTGGTACAGTAGGATTGTACCCGGCCTGGCCGGCGGAATCTGGTCTACCGAAGAACGGTAATCGAAGAGAATCAGATCTAGTCGGCGCATGTGGATTCCTCACCCAGCCAATATTGCTCATGGCCCAGGGAAGTCCATGCGGTCAAGGATGGCCTGAAACCGTGGATTGGAGCGCAAGGGATCGTACACCCAATGCTCCTTCAGCCATACCAAAGAGATGTCGTGCTCTTCATAGGCCACCTCGAACCATCGCAGTGCCTCCTCGTACTCGCCGAGGCCAACAAATATGTCGGCTAAGGCGCTGGCAGGAATATATTCCTGTGCCCTGCGTTGGATCAATTCTGCGAGTATGGCGCGCGCATCGGTCTGTCGGCCAACCAACCCAAGGAGATGCCCGAATAATCCCATATAGGATGAGGGCATCTCCTTGACGCGATCGAGTGGGAGTGGCTCCAGATACGCGATCGCTCTTTCAAACTCGCCCCTCTTTAAGTAGAAATCGCTGAGTATCCAGTGGCTCTGCCGAAAATCGGGGTCGATCTCCAGCCCATCACGATAAAGTTCCAGCGCTTCGTCGTCGCGCCCCGAAAACTCAAGAGCCCACCCCAACTCGTTATAGACGGCGGGTGAAAGGGGATCGAGTAACAGTGTTTGCCTGCCGATCTCGATGGATTCCTCGAAGCGCCCCATAGAAGTGAGGAAATTAGCATATACAATGCGCCCGGGGGTGGCACTCGGGTTCAACGCCATGCCCTGCTTGAAAGCGCGTTCGGCACCCGCCCAATCCCATTCGTACAACCGGCGTATGTGGCCGAGCGCAAGATAGGCCTCGGCAATGCCAGGGTCCAGCGCCAGCGCCTGCTCAGCCGCCTTTGTCGCCAACCGGACATAGTCACGTGATGCAGACGCGTGCCAACCGCCAAGCCCATTATAAGCCATGGCCAGGCCAGCGTAGGCAGGTGCAAATCCTGCGTCTCGATCAATGGCTTTCTGGAATAACGCCAAGGCTTTTCCGAACGATTCCTCGTTCAGCCCGCCCAGGTGAAAATTTCCCTTGAGCCACAGCTCGTAGGCCTCGGGATCAACGCTGCGGGCATCCGCAAGTCGAGATTGCTCCTGCGGCGAAAGATTCACCTTGATCCTTTCCGCAATATCCTGAGTCACCTCACGTTGTAACTTGAGCACACCACTCAGTTCCCTATCGTAGGATTGAGCCAACAAGTGGCGTTCGGGTTGTGCGCCGATTAGCTGAATCTGGATCCTTATCTGATCGCCCGATTTAAACACCGTACCTTCGACGATCATCGCAACATTGAGTTCGCGGGCGATCTCCAGAACCGATAACACGGTCTCCTGGTAACGCAACGTCGATGTTCTCGAAATAACGATCAGATCTTTAATCCGCGCCAATTCGCCAATGAGTGCGTCGTGCATACCCGCAACGAAATATTCTTGCTCAGGGTCACTACTCAGATTGCCAAAGGGCAAGACGGCAATTGAATTCTCGGGTGGATCAAATTCAGGTAATTCCACCGCTATGTCTACGGGTACACCTTGCGTTGCCAGGATTTTCTGGCCAAGCAGAAATACCATGGCTATCGATGCGGTCGAAAGAACCAACAACACAATGTAGTCGGGAGTACGCAGTGAAAGGTCGGTTGTTTCGCCGGTGGTCGGTGGCGTACGTCGGATTCCCTGGCTCGTGATGTCGAACCGCCAACCGAAGACCATGGCCACCGGCAAACCTAGAATCGCCGCGATCCAGACATAGCGAATGGCAGATTCCGGAATGTCCATGCCTGGAAACGCGAGATCTGCAGCCTGAAGCATTATCCAGGCGCCAATCACGTACAGCGCAACAACTCCGAAAAACCGACGGCGATGGGCTTCTTTGACGAAATGAGCAACGCTGATAGTAACCACAGGCATGTCCCGCCGAGGCTGCATTGTCCAAGTATAGTACCCTCAGTCGTGATATCGGCGGACGTCGCACAATCTGGTGCTCAATTCCGGGCATCACATTGGAAACAGTGTTCCTCTCTCGGCTCTTGGCGAACTTTCACTCCACGTTTTACCTAACCGCCCAGGCTGGTCTCATGCCGTCCAAAAGCGTAGGGTTGTACCTAGCAAAGTGCGGGGAAACCCACTGATGTCCATTTTCCGGGAGCTCAAGCGTCGCAACGTATTTCGCGTAGCGGCAGCCTATGCGGTCGTGGCGTGGTTGTTGATCGAGGTTACAGCCACGGTCTTTCCTATCATTAAGCTTCCCGAGTGGTCGGTGACCTTGGTGACGGCCCTGGTGTTGATCGGGTTCCCGCTGGCATTGATCTTTGCCTGGG
>JADFHF010000021.1 GCA_022567305.1 Bacteroidota bacterium
TGTTGCAGATTTTGCTACTCTGAGCGAAGATTCGATCGTTCAGATCGACATTTTAGGAAATGACACGGACGTCGATGGAGATGAAATTGACGCCTCTTCGGTCTCGATAGAATCTGCGCCACTGAATGGATCGATTACGGACATCAATACGCAGACCGGGGCCGTTACATATACGCCGGATGCCGATTTCTTTGGACTCGATAGCTTCACCTATCTCGTTCTGGACAATTCTGGAGAAGCTTCCACCGCAGTACTCGTTTCTCTTACGGTGAATGGGGTCAACGACGCGCCGCGCCTCGAGAACGGACCGATTGTTCGCGGCGCGACGAATATTCCGTATCTGTACGAACCCATCTTCAACGACCCCGAGGGCGAGCTCGTTACGATCACCGTCGTAACCCTTCCAGGTTGGTTGTTATTCACGGATAACGGTGACGGATCTGCCACTCTTTCCGGGACACCATCACCGAGCGACGTTGGCGATCACATCGTTGTAATCACCGCTAGCGATCAATCGGGAGGGGTAGAAACGCTCAATTTTACGGTGAGTGTTTCTGGAAATGCAGCTCCAAGGGTCGTGCTAGACGAAGTTACGACGGACGAAGATGTCACTGTGTTGATTGACGTTCTAGCTAACGACACCGACCCCGAGAATGACGCTTTGGACATTACTTCGCTAACCATCGTATCCCCACCAGACCACGGAAATATTCTTGAGATCGATCAGCAGTCTGGCCAGATTACCTATGATCCGGAATTGGATTTCAACGGAACAGACAGTTTCGAATACATTGTTGGAGACGTGAATGGCAATGTTTCTGACCGGGCTACCGTTGTGATTACCATCGCTCCCGTTAACGATGCCCCGTCTGCGACGGCTGACAACGCCTCCACGTTGGAAGATGGCTCTGTGGTCATCGACGTGCTCGCAAACGACTGGGATCTGGACGGAGATCTGTCCTGGGTAACGGCTGTCTCATCTGCTTCGAATGGAACCGTAAGTATAAATCAGGATGAGAGCTCGGTCACGTATTTCCCCGAATCAGACTTTTTTGGGACGGATTCGTTTACGTATACCATCCGGGATCCGGATGGATTGTCGTCGTCTGCGTTGGTAGTAATCACCGTCGATCCGGTCAACGACCCTCCGGTGATTGCCTCTGCCCCTGAGACCGTTGTGACGCCGGGGACTCTATACGAGTACTTGTTCAGCGCAGCAGACATAGACGGAGATGTTCTCTCGATATCTGCTCCCTCCCTACCGACTTGGATCGAAATGATTCCCGGAGAAAATGGAGAGGCCACGTTTTCAGGGACGCCGGAGGCGATCGATATAGGTCTCCACAGTGTGTTGATCGAGGTTAATGATGGCACGATCACCGTCCAGCAGCAGTTTACGGTGCGTGTTTCCGAAATTACGGCTCTACTGACGCAGGCCCCCGTCGCGACTAGCCCTGGATGGGGCGCTCTGAACATGCCCGTCAATCCACGTTTCACATGGCAGGCCGTGGAAAATGCGACGAATTATCACCTGCAAGTTTCCAACGAGAAGGACACGGAATTCGCCTCTCCGGCAGTCGAAGATTCGACGATATTCCCTACTGCCGGAATGAGCACACCGGGCTCCGTCGTGCACTACGACGTCTCTGACTTAGAGGAGGGGGTGACGTATATCTGGCGCGTTCGCGCACGAAACGCGGGTGGCCACAGTCCGTGGTCCGCTGTAAGTCAGTTTACGACTTTTAGCGTGTCGACTCCGACTGAAGTCGCTCCGGAAGTTCCAGATGTCGCAGCACTGCACCAGAACTACCCTAATCCGTTCAATCCGACGACCACGATTGCTTTTGAGTTGCCGTCGACATCCGGAGTCACGCTGACCATTTACGATTTAATGGGGCGCGAAGTGGATGTCCTGGTTTCCAAGACACTTTCTGCGGGCCGTCACGAGATTCGATGGGATGCCCGAGATCTCGCGAGTGGACTCTATCTCTACCGTTTGATTGCTGGCTCGTATGTGAAGGCTAAGACGCTGTCGTTGATCAAATAGTGCTCGCCAGGCCGTCTCTGTGGCCGTCTCTGTGGCCGCGTTCTAGGCCGTAGCTGATAGGAGATCGTCGAAGTAGGCGATCGTGGTCTTGAGTCCTTCATCGAGTTCGATGGACGGCTTCCAATTCAGCACAGTACGAGCGAGTGATATATCTGGCTGACGACGCACCGGATCATCGCTCGGCAACTTTTTGTACGAGAGCTTTGAGTTCGAACCCGTCAGATCGATGATTTTCTCCGCAAGTTCGAGAATCGTTCGACTGTCCGGATTACCTAGATTTATGGGGCCCGTAACTTCGTTGGAGCTTTTCATCAAGGATAGGAATCCATTTATTAGATCGTCAACGAAGCAGAATGATCGCGTCTGACTCCCATCTCCGTAAATAGTGAGTTCTTTTCCCTCTAATGCCTGTACGATAAAATTAGACACGCCACGACCATCATTGGGATGCATTCTAGGACCATACGTGTTGAAGATACGTGCGACCTTGATCCGAAGACCGTGCTGCCTATAGTAATCGAAGAACAACGTTTCAGCGCAACGCTTGCCTTCGTCATAACAAGATCGCACACCGATCGGATTAACATGTCCCCAGTATGACTCGGTCTGGGGATGCTCTTCTGGATCTCCATAAACTTCGCTCGTAGAGGCCTGAAAGATTTTTACTTCCAGTCGCTTGGCCAGATCGAGCATATTGATAGCACCGTTTACGCTTACTTTCGTCGTAGCGACAGGATCAAGCTGATAATGAATCGGTGAAGCAGGACACGCCAGATTGTAGATCTCGTCTACTTCGACGTTGAGTGGAAAACAGACATCATGGCGTATTACCTCAAATAGAGGATGACTCATAAGATGTGCAACGTTTTCTTTTCTCCCGGTATAAAAGTTGTCAACACAGAGAACATCATTGCCCTCCTTTAACAGTCGCTCACAGAGATGGGAACCCAGAAATCCAGCACCACCCGTTACCAGGATTCGTTTTGATTCGATTCCGTTATTCATCTGGGAATAGGCGTCGTATTGGTATTGATGAGGGCCTCTGAAATATGAAATGTGAGAAAATGTGCACCTAGTAACGCACTAGAAGGGCGCTCTATATCACTCTACTTGCATACTTTCTGATTCTTTATACCATTCATATGTATGCTGGATTCCTTCCTTCAGGCCCGTTTTCGCTTCCCATCCCATCGACCTCATTCTCGATACATCCATGAGTTTGCGGGGCGTTCCGTCGGGCTTGGAAGTATCGAACGTGACCGTTGCCGACGAACCGATAGCATCTTGAATCGTCGTGGCCAACTCTTCGATCGTTAGATCGCTGCCAGCGCCTACATTCAGCAATCCGTTTACTGAGTTTCTCTCGATTTCTTCCTCCGATGTGGTCAGTACGAACAGACTCGCGTCTGCAAAATCATCAATAAAAAGAAATTCTCGTCGGGGCTGGCCGGTTCCCCACAACATCACGGATTCACTCCCTTTGCTGGATTTTGACTCGTGAAACTTCCGAATCAGGGCCGGCAGAACGTGGCTTGATTGAAGATCGAAATTGTCCCCCGGTCCATAGAGGTTCGTCGGCATCAGCGAGATGAAATCAGCATCGTATTGTTTTCTGTATGCTTCGCAAAGCTTAATGCCGGCAATTTTTGCGATCGCGTACCATTCATTGGTCTCTTCGAGTGGCCCAGTTAGAAGGTATTCTTCCTTTAATGGCTGTGGAGCGAGTTTCGGATAGACGCATGAACTCCCAAGAAAAATCAGTCGACTTACGCTCGATTCATACGAAGCTCGGATAACGTTAAGCTCAATGCTGAGATTGTCTTCCAAAAACAGAACCGGTGCCTGACTATTTGCGAGGATGCCACCAACTCGAGCCGCCGCCAAAACCACAAATTCGGGTTTTTCAGATTGAAAGAACTGATCAACGGCACTCTGCTTTCTGAGGTCGAGTTCATCAGATGAACGAGTCAAAAGATTCGTATACCCGTCTGTTTCGAGCTTCCGCACAATCGCAGAGCCTACAAGCCCGCGGTGACCCGCGACGTAAATCCGTGAATCTTTGCTTTGGAGATGCATCAGTTAAAGTATTGCAAAGCGTATGCCCATAGAATACGTCATCTCATCAAATCGTGCGCCAGAGAGCGTCTGAATGTGTGAAATGTTCGGTTTTCCAAGGAGAGATCCTCTATTGATCTAAATGGACTCTAAGATCAACGTGAGGCGTTATGAGAATTCGTACTGCAGTTTTAGTTATCGGTTTGATATTCGCTCTTAATGGAATTTCCGTGAGCGGACAGGTAATCGTCCTTACCGAAGACTTCGACTCGGTTACAGCCCCGGATTTACCGAACGGCTGGCAAATCCAAGGAGACGGCTGGGTATCCAGCACTTCATCTTCCTCGTCCGGATCGGGCGCCAATAATCTGGCTCATATCGGTGGGTCTGCGGGATCTGTGATTTCACCGGCAATCGATTTATCGGGATTTGTATCTCCTGAACTCTCTTTTCTCGCCAGGAGGACGTCATCGTATCCGCAAGATAGTCTTGCCATACACGCTTCTATCAATGGCGGTGTATCGTATCCGATTCTGGTCGCTGCGCAAGGAGTACCATTGCCGGTTTCGACCAGCACATACGAATCCATTGTGATCTCTTTGCCAGCCGTCCTGTCAAACCAGCCGTCTGTCAGACTTCGATTCGACGCGCTGGGCGGAACCACTGGTGGATCGAATATTCGGTTCGATGATCTTGTTCTAACTGCCGCGGCGGACAACGGTGGGACCGTCCCGCCGGATTCGGCATCAACCATCGGCTTCAGTTCTCCGTCATCGACCGCACTCGAACCGTCGACAGTTATCGCCATTCCGATAGAACTTGTTGCCGTTGACTCCCTGCATAGTCTTCAATTCACAGTATCCTGGTCATCTGCCATCATTTCGCTTGTAGATGTTCAAGGCGGCTCGAGCATCGCTGACTCTCTGAACTGGAAGCTTGATTGGGCAACCGTGGGAGACTCAGTACAGATTTTACTCGTAGCGAACGATGTATTCGGACTCTCTCCAGGTACCTACACAGATTTTCTTTCCCTCCATTTCGGCATACAGTCGCTTGATTCATCTGTAAGCGAGTTCGTACAACTCCTTATTTCAAGGCCGATCGCTGCGCGATCAACACCCTCTGGAGACGATGCCGAGTTAGGATTGGGCCAATTCCGGCATGAACTAGAGATAGAGGCGCCAAAGGCCTTTTTCGTACCCGCTGAAATCGAATTAGATTTTGGCTTTGTGGTTGCTGATTCTGTGTCGACACTCGATTTATCTATATCGAATCCATTGGGCACCAAGGATTTAGTCGTTTCCAGCGTCGCGAGTAGTAGCGTGGTTTTTGCTCCTCTCGACACCACCCTCACGGTGCCTCCTAATCAGACTGCAGTTCTGCGTGTCGCCTTCGAGCCGACAGTCCTGGCCTTCGGTTATCTGTCTGCAACGCTAACAATTGAACATAACGGCACTCAAGGCCCCACCGATATCATACCGATGTCTGGTGTTGGAACGGGGGGACGAGGAGATGCCGATCACGATGGCGTCGTCGATATCGGCGACGTCATCGTGGGTATCGATGTCATCCTGGGGCGTCTCGCGTCATCCCAAGTACAAATCGCCCCGATTGACCTACACCCGTTTCCGTCGGGAAATAGTGAGATGGACGTGCGTGACCTGACCGTTCTCATGCACGCTGTTGTACGTGGTTATTGGCCCGACTCAATAAATATTCCCTCCGTTTCGCCAAACCAGCAGACAGTGATAACGACAACGTTTGCTCACTCGGATGGAGGCTTCACTGCACCGGTTTCCTTTCTTTTTCGATCGGAATCGGATGAATCGATCGAAGTTTATCTATCGAATGTGGTCCCTATACGTGGATTCGAACTTAGACTTGAAGACCTTGATTGGGTCAATTTTGACCCTGCTTTCTCGATCTCATCGAATTCTTCTGCCTTCGTTTTTACGCATTTTGATGAAAGGAACCGATCGGCGCACATCCTCTTTGCCTCGTCAACGGAAACTTCAATTGAACCCGGATTATGGCATATGGGGAAAATCAGACTTAACAAGCAAAACGGTCTTCCTGAGGTGGCTTACGCTACAGCCATCGGGGACGATCGACGCCGACTCAACGTCGCCGCTAGGATTGTTGCCGTGACTACTGAGTCGAGTGATCAGAATCTAGATTCCACGCCGACCTTAGGGATGCCATTTCCGAATCCATATTCACTTGGAACAGGCCGTTTGATAACGATTCCAATAATTGGCGGCCAATTAGTGGAAAACCTGAGGTTAGAAGTCTATGATATTTTGGGTAGGCGACTTCTTCAAAAGCCTATTACTCCAAATTCGTTGACGGTGAAGCTGGACCCACGGAATGAGGACTTGAATCTCTCACCTGGAGTGTATTTCGTCAGGATGGTGTACGGCTCATTCAGCACGACTCGATCGATTACCATAACTCATGGGGCCTTATAGCTCCTAACGAATAGATAGACGAAGTATTCAGCCCGACGATATACCGAGGGCAACTGCAATTTTCTGAAGCCAACTTCTTTCTTCAACTTCAAGAACGTTATCAGATTCTGAGATGCGCTGTAGGTCCCGATCAATGACTGAAACATGGTGCCTAGGTACGAGGCGACGTATAGTCCCGGTTGCGGCTTGCACATTATCGTCAGCACCGCGCGCAATAAAAAGTGCCATTGCATCTCTCAGAGCTAATTCTGTTTCGTCCTGGTTTGCATCTCGGATCCACTGGCCAAGTTGAGCGAGCATGCTTTCACGTTCGGAGAGACTTATTTCCGCGTCAGGGAGATACGAGATCGACAGATACAATACGGCCAAAGCCTGAAGGGCTTCGCCGCGAATTCCGCCTTCACCAGGTATACTGCAATCCCCTAGTTGTCCTTCAAGAAAAGTTACCCCCCACGTTTCTTTGACCTTTTGGATGAATTCCGCTTCGGCATAAAGGAATTTCCGATCCGCCAGACCAATTTTGGACAACTCTGTCAGCGTAGTTCGTTTTTCGCTTTCCGAGAATAATTTATCGAGTCGTGCTACAGCATCGCCGACCACGTTTTCCCACGAACGGTCTCCATTCTCAAACGTCGTGACAACGCTGTCTACTAAGGAAGGAATCCCGTCGGCTGAGTCTGTCGTCACTTTGCTTCGGAGTAGATCCGTAACGAGTTCTCACTCTCTAAAGTGGAATTGGCCGTCTGTTCCCATTGCCAATCCGATGTAAAGAATTGCGAGATCTTTCAGATGTGAATCTTCGTCCATTGGCGATCTGCAGCGTGTAGGAATTACGATTGTACGCATTCATTCCTATAACGTGATTCGAAGCCCCTTTAGATCAATTTACCCGAACAACCTGCGACAGACAGGAGATTTCTTCGCGACAGTTGGGCCCTTCACGCCCACAGTACAAAGCCATCTGAGGCTCAGTCCGTTCTTCTACCCGAATAGGTATCGATCCATATACAGGAAAAGAAGTGTACTCGCCGTGGACACCCAGATTAGAAACATGACGACAAGACCGGCCAGCTTCCACGACTCAGTCGAGGGCGTTGGCTTTGTCACGAGAGATGCCAGTGGAAGATCAATCACATGGGTACGCGCCATCGTCAGTTGAACGCTTTCAGACCGGCCGACATCCTGTAGCCTGCGAGCAGCGTAGCCATCTCCTGAGAACGGCGTATTGGAATCGCGGCTGGGAATTCCGTCTCCAGAAGAAAAATGATCTAGGTCTGAATCCCGGAATCCATCCCCCGAAGAGACCTGCTCTGGGTCTGGAGCACGGAATCCAGTTCCCGAATAATCCGCAAAAGGCAAGTCAATCAAGTCCCCCGAATAATCCTGGTTTGAGCTGTAATTGCGCGGCGGCATTGCAAGGCTTGGTCTGACGATCGAAAATCATGTGCCTGAACTACCACTTGTAAACGCTACAATTCAAGAATTTTGTGCTGTCTGATGGATTTATGCGCGGGACCGTGTTACGTTTTGACGCCCGGCGACAAAGTATACAATCTCGAAACCACTCGACATTCCATCAAAAGATCAGCCGCGCGGATACCTCGCGATGATCTCTTCGACGCTGTCACCGCCATACTTTTCCAGAAATGCGTTGGCTATTACAAAGGCGACGGTGGCTTCCGCGACTGTCGAGGCTGCCGGAACAGACGTCACGTCACTCCTCTCGTATCGAGTCGGGCTGGCTTCACCCGTGGCTACATCGACAGACGGTAATGGTTTGATTAACGTCGGGATCGGCTTCATATAACCCCGAATGATGATTGGCATTCCGTTAGAGATTCCACCTTCAATTCCACCTGCTCGGTTGGAGCTCCTGTTAAATCCAGATTCGTCTTTCATGATTGGATCGTGCACCTGAGAACCTGGCCGTGAGGCGCCAGACACACCGTCTCCGATCTCTACTGCCTTTTGCCCCTGTATCGAAAGAATGGCTTGTCCCAACTGCCCGTCGAGTCGACGATCCCAATGAACGTACGAGCCGAGTCCAGGACGCACACCCGTCACGATCACTTCGTACACGCCCCCCAAAGAATCACCTGCTTTCTTGGTCTCCCTTATTTGGGACATGCACTTTTCAGAATCGTCCGGATTCAGCATTCGCACTTCACTCGTATCAGCGACTGCACTTAACGCTTCGGCGCCCGTCTCCAGCAATTGTCCAACGGTTGGATCCGATCCATCCGATCCCGAGGTTCCGACTGCACCGATTTGGATGACGTGACTTCCAATTTCAATCCCAAACTCTTTCAGAAACTTCCTTGCAATGGTGCAGCAGGCTACACGCATGGCTGTTTCTCGCGCACTTGCCCTTTCAATGACAGGTCGAATATCGCTGAATCCGTACTTCTGAATCCCCACCAAATCAGCGTGTCCAGGTCTCGGGAGGGTTACCGGTTCAACTCCTTCGCCGTCCCCATCGACGGCCATCTGTCGGGGCCAATCAGACCGATCCTTATGGTGAGCTGCGTTCTCCAGTCGGAGAGCGATAGGACTTCCCATCGTTTTGGAAAACCGAACACCTGAGAAAAGTTGAACCCGGTCTTTTTCAATTTTGGATCGACCTCCTCTTCCGAACCCTAACCAGCGACGCGCTAATTGGATATCAATGTACTCCGCTGTCAACTCAAGCCCAGCTGGAACCCCTTCGACAATGCCGATCAGGGCGTCGCCGTGTGATTCTCCGGACGTCAGATAACGAATCATGGTTGCGGAACGTCGACTTCGAAAAACAGCGAAATTCCATCCGATCGAGTAACCTGTACTACGACAGATTCCGCAGTTTGGAGTGCTGCTTCTAATGCTTCGGTAGCGCTTTCGACACTACCGATCGGCCGATCGTCAATGGCTGTGAGAAGCACGTTTCTTGGGACTCCCGCCTTTCCAAACGGTCCATCTTTCTCGACAAAAGCAACATATGTACCGTGGGGGACACTAAATCGATTTCGAAAACGAGTGTCAAGGTGGGCCAACCCGACGCCCCATTGTTCCAAATTTTTCACATCGACGCCAGGCGGAGTGTATTCCCGCTCAGCTCGGCCCTGATCGTTTCGACGGGCTTCTAGACTTGCGAACCACTCCTGATATCGAGGATCATCGCGGCCAACCAACTGGACTGATAATTCCATCACGCGCCTATTTCTCCAAATTTCGACCATGAACTCCTCTCCGGGTCTATGGAGTGCTATCGCGCTCTGCAATTCATTTGGCTCTGACACTCCCTGTCCGTCAATTGACAAGAGAACATCTCCATCTTGCAGCCCGGCCGCGTCCCCGGCAAGGCCTTCAACAACGTCGTACAAATACACTCCTCGCACTTCCGGAAGGCCCAGTTTCCGAGCCGAACTAGCATCGAGCGGTTGAATGCTGACTCCCAGATAGCCGCGATTGACTTCACCGAATTGGATGAGATCCGAGACTACGCGCTCCATGAGGTCTACCGGTACAGCAAATCCGTAGCCCTCGTAAGAGCCGGTTTCCGTTGCAATCGCAGTTGCAATACCAATTAACTCCCCTCGAAGATTGACGAGAGCACCTCCAGAATTTCCAGGGTTAATAGCGGCGTCAGTCTGAATAAAGCTCTCAATTCCAAAATCACCATTGATCACTTCAACGTGCCGTCCCAGAGCGCTCACGATCCCCGCGGTAACAGTTGATGTCAAACGAAAGGGATTACCGACTGCAATTACCCACTCTCCTACCTCTAATTCCTTGGATGAACCAAGATGAATCGACGGCAAGATTTCTGCATTATTCAATTTCAGGACAGCCAGATCGGTATCGCTATCCGTCCCTACAACGGATGCTTCAAATTCACGTTTGTCTTTAAGGGTGACCAAGATTCGGTCTGCACCCTCGATTACATGATTATTCGTAACAACGTAGCCCTGCTCACTGATAATAACACCGCTCCCGACACTTCTCGGGACAAGAGACGGTTGGCTTCGATTTCCAAATGATCGAAAAAATCCAGTCCGTGCGGACTGAACCTCAATAAAGACCACAGAAGGCGTAACCTGTGCGGCCACGAATGTGAAAGCTTCGTTGAGAGACAATGCATCAAATAGCACGGGTGGCGCATCCGATTCCGGAGGTGGAATAAACGCAGTTTCATTGCGACTTCCCAGTTCTACGCGTTCAACGATTGCAGGACGTGAGGTAACGAGATCTCCCGATCTCGTGACGAGCAACGTAACAAGGATTCCTGCCAGAAGGCCTAATACGAGTAGTCCGTACCGCACTATAACGCTTTGATTCATTCCGTTTGTATTGGTTTCAGTGGTCATATGACGCCGTCTGGGTCCTTTACATAGGTATCGTGCTCGTTCAGGTATCCATTAAATCGGCCGAATTCATCGTAGAACGCTGCAAGGCTTCCACCTGATCCTGAGATAATCTCGCAAGTTCCTTTCGATCCTTGCCTTCTGTAGAAATTAATTCCCCGAGCAAAACCTCCATCTCTGTTGTTTCAACACCTAACACCTTCTACGCACTGTGCCACATACTATTACCGGAGGACCAAGCGACCTCTGATTGACTTTGTATTGTGGTCGGCCCTCCACTGAGCATTTTCGCCCAGATATAGACAGGTAGTACGAAGCCGTCGGGCATCTCTGCGACGGTAGCGAAACCACCCGACTTGAACGGAAGCAGCTCATAGTCGGCGTTGGTCATTCCCTCCGGAAAGACCAAAACAGCCACGCCATTCCGCATGCGTTCCCTGACGGATTCAACAAACGAACCGGTGCTCATCCGATATTTTCGATCCACATAAATAAGACCTGTTGATCTGCCAATCCAGGCAAATACTGGCCATTTGGCCATTTCAATCTTCGCAGCGAAAGCCACTGAAAATTGAGAACCCAGGAGTCCAAGAGGCCTACATGGTTCGAGACAACCGAAACAGGCTTTTCGACTCGAACATCTCCTTTTGTTGATACCGTAACGCCGAGGATCCGGCAAAGTCGCTGCCCGCCTTTTCGTTGGAGCGATGCGATGTGTCTGAGACGAGCCGCCTCTTGCATTCGCTTTCCAGAGACGGTCATTTTTCCCGCGTACCAGATGAGAACGATGCAAAATCCAATAAGGCGCCAAATTCGCTTTATACGAACCTCTATTGACCACGAACGAACTTGTCCTTTCCACCAACTACTGTTCTCTGGACCTCTACGGATTCAATGGACTCCGGGTTGATCTCGAAAAGATTGTGCGACAGCACGACAAGGTCGGCCAAATATCCTGCCCGAAGTATACCTGTTCTATCCTCTGAAAAACCTGCGTAGGCAGCATTTGATGTATAAGCTCTGAGCGCGTCTTCAAGGCCAATTTTCTGCTCAGGTACCCAGCCATTCGGATTGGCCCCATCGATCGTTTTTCTGGTTACAGCCGCGTAAATACCCGCTAACGGATCCAACGGTGCCACCGTCCAGTCTGAACCAAACGTCAAGTTGACTCCGGCGCTGAGAAGACTCCGAAAGGCGTAAGTAGTCTTGATCCGTTCTGCACCAATGCGTTTCTCCGCCCACCTGCCATCATCGATCGCATGATATGGTTGCATCGACGCGGTGACATCAAGATCTCTAAAGCGTTCGATCGACGAGCGCGTCAAGTGCTGCGCGTGCTCAATTCGTAGTCTGCGGTCGCGCTCTCCGTTTTGAGTATTGAGCTCTTCAAATACGGTCAGAAGCCAATCGTTCGCACGATCTCCGATGGCGTGAACAGCGAGTTGCAGCCCTTGTGAATCGGCCGCGAGAATCTGATTTTTGATGGTTGTGGAATCTGTTACCAGAAGTCCTGTCGTCTCTTTGGCATCCTCATACGGTTCGAAAAACCACGCCGTCGTTGAGCCAAGCGATCCGTCGACGAATCCTTTTACCCCTCCCCACCAGAGCCAGTGATCGCCAGATCCATTCTCGTCCATATAGGAACGCAATCTATCGGACGTTGACAGTGGTACGAATGAATAGATTCGCACGCCGAAATTCCCACTCTTATACGCTCTCTGAAAGGTCTCCAGATCAGCCCATCCCCCAAAACTTCCAACATCGTGAATTTGAGTAACACCCATTGAAAACGCGTGAGAAATGGCCCGTGCCAGCGATTCGTCATATTCGTCTTGTGAAGGCTGCGGAATCACTTTGTAGACCAGAGCCATCGCTTCGTCCTTTAGTACTCCGGTGGCGACTCCAGTGGACGGATCCCTCACGATCGTGCCTCCGGCCGGATCTGGAGTACCATCCGTAATGCCTGCCCGTTGTAGTGCGACTGAATTGGCGAGCCCCATATGAAGATCCAGGCGCGTCACAAAGACGGGATTGTGTTTAGAAAAGGCATCAATCCATTCCTTTGTTGGCAACTCACCGCCCCACGCCTCATGATCCCAGGCCCCACCCAAAACCCAGCGTCCGTCCGGAATGGTCTCGATGAATCCGTCAATCCGGTCGGTAAACTCTGGCTGACTCGAAGACGTTCGAAGGTCCACACTGACTAACTGAAAGCCCCCTGTCAGAAAATGAGTATGATTGTCGATAAAACCCGGGACGGTAAAGGCTCCTTTCAGGTCGATGACATCGGTGCCTGGATCGGTATTCGCTCGTACGTCATGGGTTGATCCAACTATGGTGATGGTCTCTCCTCGTAATGCGATTGCCTCGGCCCACGGGTTATCTGCGTCTCCCGTCCAAATCGTACCGTTCACAAATATCCTGTCGGAATTCTGTTGCATACACGCACGTTGGGATAAAAAAGAAGAATGACGATTAGTATTCGAAGTGAGGGCGCCGAACTCAATTTTCTATGCGTCCCCGGTTTGTCTCCTGTAGAGAAGGAAGATGGCAAGAACATACTCTATGGATAGAGACGAGGATTTAGGGCTGTGTCTGCTGGTTCTCCCGGTAGACGACCGGGAATAAAGGCTTTTTGGTCGGTGACTTGTTCCGTTCTACCCGATTCTTTCACCATCATCTGCTCGTCCATGTAAATAATGGTCATCGCCTTCCGCATCAAATTCGATCGGTTAGGCTCTGCCCGGTGATAGGTCCACCCGTAATGGAAACTCACATCTCCGAGCAAAAATCCATTCATGACGTATTCAAATCCCCGCTCCGAGAGATCTTTCTCCAGGAAAGCTTCACTTTCATCACTGATCACGAGGTCTCGTCCACCTTCATACTGATGACTGCGCCTACTGAATGACAAAGGCCCCATTTCGGGCGGTGTATCCTGCAATGGAATCCACGCTGTACATGTATTCCTGGAACTTAATGGCCAATAATATTGATCAGCGTGCCAGGGAGTGAGGCCTCCTCCAGGTTCTTTGAAAAGTGCCTGATCATGGTATAGACGGACACCGGACACATCAAGAAGTTGTGTCGCGATTTGTGCAAGTCGACGGATAAACACCAATTCCTTCACTTTCGACGACTCTAGCCAAACATTGACGACCTGAATGAACGCCAACTCGTAGGTCGTCCGATCTTGAATCTGCCTTTCCCGAAGGGGATTGTGTTCCTGGACGCATGCGCTTATCGACTCTTCGTACTCTCGAAGGGTATCAGTGGACAAAACGGAACACAGATGGACGAAACCGTCACTTTGAAATTCGAGAATTTGGGCTTCGGTCAGAGGATATTCGGAGTGTAGATCAGAAGCCATTCTGGCCTTGTGTGGTTAGGATAAGGTCTTCAAACCACGTGATAATATGACCACAGATCGATTCGGACAATACAGATCTGACGTTCCGAATCGACTAGAAGAAGCAATGGGCTTTGATCTCGGCGGCTGAACGGATCCTTTCCGGAAAAGAGACGCAGGGCCTACCAGGACTGTTCATCTACGTTGCCAAATCCTTTTACGGAAATCGAGGCACCCGTGATGGGTTCAGCTCGTGGGAAGGTTACG
Source organism: Bacteroidota bacterium (assembly GCA_022567305.1). Lineage (GTDB taxonomy): Bacteria > Bacteroidota > Rhodothermia > Rhodothermales > UBA10348 > SMXL01. Next base: position 14,527 of record JADFHF010000021.1, read on the forward strand.
GTAAATTGACTGCCTTCTCCCTTTTTACTTTCTACAGAAAGATCGCCGTGCATCAATCGGACCAGACGTACGGTAATAGCCAAGCCTAAGCCGAAACCCTCATAGGATCGCGATGGGCCGTCCGATTCCTGCATGAACTCGTCGAACAAGCGAGGGAGAAACTCTTCATCAATACCAATGCCGGAGTCACAAATCTTCATGTGAACGAAATCACCGTCTGCTTCCAGCACAACTTTAACAAATCCTGTTTCGGTGAATTTGATAGCATTCCCAATTAGATTCTGAAGGATTCGGAGGAATCCAAGAACGTCTAAATCGACAAAGAGAGTCTCGGACGGTCGTTCGACATGCAGCTTCAGACCCTTTCTTTCGGCAGTTGCCTCGAGGTCAGAGATGCCATTGATGCACTGGTAGTAGAGATCGCAGGGTTCAAGATTTATCTCCATCATATTCGCTCGGAGCTTTGCCAGATCCAGTAAAGAGTTCAAGGTTTCCATGAGGCGACTCCCGCTATCTTCAATGATATCAAGGAACTCCAAGTATTCAGCCCCGTCTGGAATTTCTTCACGAAGTACGGATGTAAATCCTAGTATCGCCGTAAGCGGTGTTCTTAGCTCGTGAGATGTAGTCGCCAAGAATTCATCCTTAAGCCTGTTCGCTTTCGTGAGGCGTTCATTCGCCTCTTGGAGAACCTTATTGACTTCTCGCTCGCGTAACAACTCCTCAGCTTGTTCCGCAGCCAACTTGTGAGCACGCCACATCAAGAAGTATTTCTGTACCGAGTAAACGACAAGGGAACCTAGAGTCACGTAGAGAAAATAGGCCCACCATGTCCGATACCACGGTGGGAGGATAACGAAGGAATACCCTGCTTCTCGACTCAATCGACCGGCGGTATTTCGAGCACGTACACGAAAAGTATAGGATCCTTCATGTAGACCTGTGATGTAATACTCGTATTGAACAGACCATTTAGACCATGATTCGTCTTTGCCTTCGAGCCAGATCTGAAATCGTATATCATCTGGTGCCGTATAGGTAGTTGCTGCGACCCTAAAACTTAAATCCTTCTGATCGTAGTTAAGAGTTGGAATGGCCCAGTTCGGCTGATCGAGAACAGCTCCACCGTTTGGTCCACGAAAGGACCCATTGTGAATGGCATCAGGTTGTCCGTTGACGGATACGCTACTCACAAGCGCGTTGTAAGAAAACTCCGCCGGTAAATCTAACTTCGGGTCATAGCGGATTAGTTCGTCACCATCATTAAACCACACAACATCATCATCCTCGACAAGGATAGATGAGGTGCTGGTTTTTCTAAATTTTAGCGCTTCCGGTGCCGTAAATCGGTAGGATCCATCTGAGTTTGGGGTTGCCTTTACGACACTGTCAGGGAATACCATCCACACATTTCCGTGATGATCTTCAGTCATCGTGAACAGACTATCAGACCGACCGTCCTCAAAGGGCCACAACTCCTCATCTAGCTCAAATCGGTCTTCCTCTTCAATAAATCGATATGGACCAAATTCGGAGTAAAAAATTGGGCGAGATCGCGACTTAAGAATATTTATTTTCGTGTTTAACGGGAGCCCATGTTCACCCGTGTAGTGAAAAATTTCTTGGCCTGAATTAAAGTCACCATCGTGATGTATTCGAATCACACCATTCGCTCTTGTCCCCAGCCAAATGTCTGAGTCTAGATTAATAACAGAACGAATAAGCGGAAGAAAGGACTGAGTCAATTCGAGTTGATAATCGCCACCGCTATCGGCCTTGTAATAGAAGAGACTGTTCCCGCCTCCTATCAATATCGACTCCCCTGATTTTCCAGTAGGTTGTACGCTGTATGATTGACGTCGGTCGATCTGTACGATTCTAAAGGGTTCAATTAAATATGTACCTTCCTCTGTTGCAGCAAATCCCCTTTCACCGTCTTGGGAGATCTGCCATGTTGCAGGAACGTTTTCAAGCTGAACAAATTTATTTCTCGTGTTTGTAGAAGATGAAAGCGAAAATGCTCCGGTCAGCGATCCCACTGTAATAACTCCATTGATTCTGGAGATCGAGTTAATACCCCCCTGAAGTCCGCTCGCATTATCGAACTTCGAGAGAGAAAAAGGAAGCTCGAAGCGAAATATCCCATCACTATTCGTGGCAATCCAAAGTCCGTTTTCGGAATCTGGATATATGTATCGTATCACTTCATCTGTGATGAGCGGCTCTTCGATGAGATAAACGATTTTACCCTCTGATGTGGCAATTACCACACCACCTCTAAGCGTCCCGAAAGCGAAAAGACCGTTGCCTAAGGCTGCGCTACAATAAAGCCTGTACATTTTGAGATAGTCATCGAGCTCATTGGGCACCCTTTCAAGACGCTCTTCTCGAAGGAGATATAGGCCCTGATCTCTCGTTGCGATTAAAATCGAATTACCGTCTTGATGAGGTAAAACTCCGTAAATTTTTGAATCTGAAAACAGTTCTCCGCTCGAAACGAGTTCAAATTGGTTATTCGTCAAACTCTGCAGGCCTATTTCTCTTTCTCGAACGTAAAGGGTTTCATTTACTGAAAAAGTAGTGTGAAAACCTGATTCAGAAGTCCAGACTTTAATAGACGTACCATTCCATCTAAAAATATATCTGCTCGTCTGGAAATAGATATCTTCACCAATTGCAAGAGTATTCCATACGTCATTAAATGATTGGAACTCTTCTGGTACGAATGGCTGCAACGAGATGAATCGTTCCACGCCTGTTGAATCTGGCTCGAGGTATCCGAAATCTCCCTGTTCACCGACGAAAACTGTGTTTCCCGCGGAAACTGCTATCGAGCGAACTGTCGTATTCCGATCAGTTTTAATCAGTATCCAAGTTTTTCCATCATATCTCAGAATTCCGTCCTTATTAGCGACATAAAGTATTCCCCGGTGATCCTGCGTTATAGCCCAATTTTGAAAGTATGCCCCATAATCATCGTCCTGGAAATGACTTACGGCCATTGGGTTGCCAAACTCTCCATGGTGATACTGTGCGAACAATCCCACTGGAGAAACAATGAAAAACGATATGAAAACGAATAAATTCCTCAATCTCGAAAACACGATTAGTTTCCTCTAATGTAATCGACTCAGGTCCTCCTTCTTTAAGCCTTAACACCCGCTTCTAAATACAAATAGTGATGTCGTGATTGTGCCCTAATCTGCGTTTTGTTGTATGAATGCGATCTAAACTCTAAAAAAGGAAGATTGTAGTGCACTAATAAACTGACACGGATAATCGTTGAGGCAGTCCATGAAAACCACGAATAGACACACAAACGCACGCAATTGGAGTGCGATCACTGTGTTTGTGCTTGCCGTTTCAATAACAAGTGTTGGATGCAGTCCTGATTCTCTTGTCGGCTCTGATAATGGAGCTATTGTTTTTACAACTTCTGATGGCGGGAATGAACTTGGATCCGACGGAGGAAATGAATTTTTCTCAGACGGCGGCAACGAACTTACTTCTGACGGAGGAAATGAACTTTCTTCCGATGGCGGTAATGAATTCTCATCCGACGGAGGAAATGAGTAGATAGCACGATGAGTGCTTGATACATAGAAAATTTTTTCGCGTCGGTGTTAAGTCAGTTAAGGTGGGCGATTAGGTAATCCTGATTGCCCGCCTTTCTTTTTCCGACCTACTCCTCTCCCCAGGCTTCGATTTCTTCTATTATCGTTGCAACAATTTCGCTCTCGGGGATCGTTCGGATCATCTCGCCTTTCCTAAATAGATGTGCGCGACCTCGACCGAGAGACACGCCAAGATCTGCCCCAGCTGCTTCTCCAGGTCCGTTTACGGCGCATCCCATCAGGGCAACATTTAGATCTTTTTCGAAGTTCCGCTCCTTGACAGCAGCCTCTACTTCTTGCACGATCGAGAATAAATCTCCTGTTAGGCGGCCACACGTAGGGCATGCAATAATGTTTACGCCGGGTCTACCGATACGAAGCGACTTCAAGATTTGGTGGCCTGCTTCTACCTCGTGAACGGAGTCCGCGGCCAGCGAAACGCGAATTGTGTCTCCTATGCCCTGAGCCAAAAGGGCCCCAATTCCGATGGAGCTCTTAATCGACCCTGTGGTGACTGACCCGGACTCGGTCACCCCCAGATGGAGTGGATAGTCTGTACGTTCCGCCAATAGGATATTCGATTGGATCATGTAGTTGACGTCTGAATGCTTGACGGAGATCACGAGGTCTTCGAACCCATGCTTCGCACATATCTCTATGTGACGCATCGCGCTTTCAAATAGTGCCTCGGGCTGGGGATAACCATACTTGTCGAGCAAATCCTTCTCAAGTGACCCTGAATTCACGCCTATTCGAATCGGAATCTTCGCCTCTTTCGCTGCAAGCAGCACCTCTTTTTCCCACTCTTCCTTCCCGATATTTCCCGGATTAATCCGGACCTTCGCCACTCCAGCTTCTATTGCTGTGAGTGCATACTGATAATTGAAATGGATATCCGCTACAATCGGGACATTCGCTCCGTCTACGATTGACGCCAGTGCGTCGGCATCCTCTGGACGAGGAACAGCTACCCGTACTATGTCAGCGCCGGCGTCTGCGAGCTTTGCGATCTCCTCTAGTGTACTTTCGACTTGGTGGGTCTTCCCCGTTGTCATCGACTGCACGGTGATGGGGGCCCCACCCCCTATCATAACAGGACCCACCTGAACACTTCTAGATTTTCTTCGGTCTGGCATTTTCGTGATTCGAGTAAATGATCGAACTGAAACCGTCCATTTGAATCGTAATTCATGGCTAGGTATGTCGCATCTGCTCACGAATTAACAGAGCACCGTGCAGCATCGACAACTCCCGGCCGTATCTCCTAATCGTCCCTGCTTGCGTCGAGTAAAGTCGTCTTCTCTTTACGGGTTAACGAGTCGTATCCCTTCTCACTTATTTTGTCGAGAATTGTATCGACGTCACTTTCCGAGTCTGTCTGAGATTGCACCTCCTTGTCATGGGGCGCCCTGGAACGCCCTAGGTGATCTGGAGGCGAATTACTCCCCTGTCGATTTTTACTCTCAAACCAGGCTTCAAGTGTATGCAATATTCCACCTCTACGCCTTGAATTCCCTGACGGATAAAATATCCTCGCCCAACCAGAAAGATCTACACCTGCTTGTATGGACTTCGCCCAAATAAACCCAGCAAGTATTCCTCCGCCATGCGCCGAGACAGACGTCCCTCCCGCTGAAAGAAACAAGATATCAAGGAAGACAAATCCGAAGACGATATGAATGATGCGGACCGTCCCGATAAACATTAACGCCATACTTTTTTGCGGGTACTGAACTCCGACCGCGGTCATAATGCCGAGCACGGCTCCCGACGCCCCGTGCACGATGCCACCAAATGGTCCAAATCCCGGAAATATCGCATGAAGGATGACCGTCAACAGGCCCCCGCCAACTCCACCGATAACATAGAGCGCAAGCATTCTGCGCGGTCCATGCATCTGCTCATATTCTCGTCCAATCCAGAGCATCCAAAGCATGTTGAACAGAATATGGAGCAATCCCCCGAATCCAGTTGACAAATGCAAAAAGCTGTATGTGACGAGTTGCCACGGCTCAAAGAGGATCCCCGGAAGTGTTGGACTAAGTGCGACATGCTGATATACGAGCATTCTGGATGGCTCGAAATGGATCAGAATAATCTGCCAGACTAGGTATGCTACGACATTTATCGTGAGTAGCATCCGAATGGCTCTTGGCTGAGCCTGATACCATAAGTTAAATCGCGACACGAGTCTCTAGTTTTATCAGGTGAATATTCGTGTCATCACCAATACATCCGATGGGCCGGTTTCCAAGGCAATTTTCCCCGCCAGAATTGAATGATAAGGAAGCCAAACAACATCCCGCCGAGGTGCGCAAAGTGAGCAACCATGCTGGGCCCTGTCACTCCCATCCACAATGACATTACGCCATAACCAATCACAAACCACTTCGCCTTGATAGGTAAAAGAAAATATATGTAGATGGGCTGTTCAGGAAACATCATACCGAATGCCAGGAGCACACCAAATACTCCCCCCGAAGCACCTACGGTTGGATAACCTGGCCCTGGTCCCATTGTCGTAACAATCAGCTGAACGATTGCGGCACCGATGACGGTAATTAAATAGAAGATTGAGAATCGCTTGGTGCCCCACGTGTTTTCAATCTGTACTCCAAACATCCACAATGCAAACATATTGAACAGCAAATGCGTGAGATTCCCGTGGAGAAAAGAGTATGAGACCAACTGCCACGGCCAAAATTGTGGAACACCAGGAAATCCCGGCATGTTGAGGGGCCATAGCGCAAACCAATACGTCAGTAGACTATTCCATTGTACCTCCTGAGCAAAGAAAATCAGCCCATTAAGAATCAGCAGATTCTTGATTACAGGAGGAAATACAGAAAATTGGGTGGGTGGTTGGTATGTCCCGTTGCTCATTTAGACGGATTTTTGCACGCGATGAATTTTGGAAATCGGATACACGATCATAACCAATAGGATCCGCTGTCTGGTCCCTTTTCGTGGTCGATTATAGCGATGTCAACCGATCTATGTTACGCTTTGTCCATTTCGAAGGAGTCGACCTTCGACCACGAGATCGTCGTTTCTTCCGTAGTTTCCGTCTGCGTCCACCGATTTCATGCAACACCAAATCCTTAGCTCAGCGTACGATTGATCCTGGTTTTCTCAGATATCCACTTTGGCAGAACTGAAGAAAAAGACCATCATTTATCCCAAAGTCTTCTGGACTGCGTTCGAGCATATGGCGCTGAGTTGGAAGAAATCATTTTTCTGGGGGACGTTTTTGAATCGTACATGGAGTATAGATTGCGAATCGATTCGGAAGTGAGCTATTTGCGGCCCGTTGTTGTCGAAGCCAAATCACGAAACGTGACCCTTTCTTACCACGTCGGAAATCACGACCCGTGGCATCTAGATTTTTTTGAAGATCAACTAGGGTTCAACCTCGTTACTCAACCGCTTATAAGAATGCTATTCGGTCGTCAAGTGTACCTCTCTCATGGCGACGAGGAAGATGTACGAGGATTCAGATCCAGATTCGCGAGGCATCTGATGCGTACGCCCATCTACTATAATCTCTATCGCCTCATTCCGTCCAGAGCCGGGCAGGCGATACCTCGATGGGTTAGTCGAAAATATGCCGACCCTCGTCCCAATGAACGTACAATTGATAGGTTAAGGGTAGCGGCGTCTAAAATTCTCAAATCAGAGAAGATTGACTGCGTCATATTCGGCCATTCTCACCAGCAAACTCACGTTCCAGATCGGAACGGAGACTATTTCAATACCGGGTCATGGTTCATCGATTTATCGTACTTGGAGATATTGCCGAATACTACAGTACCGCGATGTTGGCCCGACCATGATAGCTGATACGATTACGACTGCCTCGAACTCAAGAGACAACAATTTTCCTCTGTAAATCGTTTACGTTCAGCAAGAAGTGTTTTCGATGGCAACTTTTTGCCTACGACGAGTTCCTATCGAGAATACTCGCGCATTTATGCCAATAAACACTCGACATGCCTGATTGGCCCTATTCAGACGAAGAGCTTTCCAAGTACTTCAGCGATCCGAATTCGCGCAAATCCGAAGTCCCGAAGGGTTTCAATAGCAAGCCTCGAACACCGATTGGGCGTTTCTGGCTTGCCAAAACTAAATGCCCGGAGAAAGCCCAAGCAGCTACGATCATATCGGTCGTGATGTCGATCGCTTTTCTCGGTGTGCTGGCGGTATCCGTCTTGTTCATCTCCCTGATTGATGAGCTACCGGCTCTCAAAGAAATTGAAAATCCGGATTTTCAGTTGGCCACGATTGCCTACACTACGGACGGTCAGGAGCTGGCGCGCTATGCACTACAGAATCGATCCTGGGTATCGTATGATGAAATATCACCCCACGTCATTAATGCCCTCCTGGCCACTGAGGATCACCGGTTCTACGCTCATTGGGGAATTGACATGTTTAGAACGATGGCGATTCCTTATCACGTGCTTCGAGGCAATCCACAGGGTGGATCTACCATCAGCCAACAGCTTGCTAGAAATCTCTACAATAAGCGAATCGGACGCGAGGTGACTGTATCTCGCAAGCTGAAGGAAATGGTTACGGCAGTTCAGCTGGAGAGGCGATATACGAAGCCTGAGGTCATCGAAATGTACCTGAATACGGTAGAGTTCGGTTATAATTCGTACGGCATTGAGGCAGCATCCAGGACCTTTTTCGGAAAGGAGCCAATTGAATTGGATGTACTTGAGAGTGCGACACTTGTCGGCATGTTGAACGGGACAACTCTTTATAATCCAATCAGAAATCCTGAAAATTCACGTTTTAGAAGGAATTTGGTTCTTGGACAAATGGTCAAGCGTGGATTGTTACCCAGTCAGTATTTGGAAGAACATCGAGCGGACTCAATAATAACCAGTTACAAATCAGCAGATATTACAGAGAGCCTTGCTCCGTATTTCGCCGAGCACGTCCGCCAGTGGCTCAACGTGTGGTCTCGCGAAAATGGACACGACCTTTACGAAGACGGATTGGTTGTGTATACCACTCTTGATTCGAAGCTACAGCAAATGGCAGAAGCTGCGGTAGACACGACGATGAACTGCCTTCAGGCTGTTGCAGGACATGAGTGGAGTAAAGCAGATAGTCTGGTTGCTTCAATACAACTCTGTGCGTATCTCGATTTCGATTTCGAACCATTCAGCTATTTCTGGTCGTCACAACCTGAACTCCTTAATCGATTGATTTCGGAAACTCCGCGGTTCAAATCGCTGATGCGCGAAATCGGTGATTCGACGGAAGTAATCCGAACGCTTACGCAAACACCTACGTTCATTGACTCTCTCAAATCAAACAAAACACGAGTTGAAGCTGGATTTGTGGCTCTTGACCCACAAACGGGATATGTGAAAGCGTGGGTCGGCGGGCGTGATCTTGCTACGGATTGGTATGATCACGTCGGAACAGCTGCAAGACAGCCAGGATCGACGTTCAAACCCTTTGTTTACACCGCGGCAATCGACAATGGCTGGTCGCCGTATTACACACTTCCAGATGACTCTGTATCCTATATAGATGCCCTGGGCAATGAGTGGAGACCTGAGAACACGGAAGCAATGACGGGTCAAATGATGACCCTTAGAGAGGGGCTTGCGAACTCAAAAAACACGATTACGGCTCAGCTCATGTTAGAAATGGGTCCTTCTCAGGTGGCCTTCTATGCCAGACGGATGGGCATTGAAAGCCCCTTACTTGAGGTACCGTCTCTCGCGCTGGGAACGAGCAACGTCACGCTGCTAGAATTAACGACAGCATACAGTACGTTCGCCAATGGCGGACTCCTGTACCGACCCACGTTAATTACGCGAATCGAAGACAAGAACGGAAATATGCTATATGAAGACACACCCACCCCGAAAGAAGCCCTCTCGGAGGCAACGGCCTATACCATGATTGACATGCTCCGAGCCGTTATACAATTCGGCACCGGCCGGCGCATAAACGGCCAGTATGGTCTACAAAAGTTCGATCTGGCGGGAAAGACTGGAACCACTCAAAATAGTGCAGACAACTGGTTCATGCTGATGCATCCCGACCTGGTGATGGGCTCATGGGTTGGCTTTAACGACCCTCGCTTCAGTTTCAAATCCGACTGGTGGGGCCAGGGCGCGCACACGGCCCTTCATATCGTCGGTAACTTTTTTAAGCGAGCGAGCAATCATGAAGACGCATTTATCATCGAAGAGAGTCGGTTCCCGCTTCCTGTTTTGTTCGGCGCTCATTTCGAATCCGATCCGAACCCTCCCGCTGATAGCGTTCTTTCGAATACGCGGAAACGTCGTGGCCGCGTGGCTTGGTAATGTACCTTGAACGCCGCATGATGAGTACACCTTGTGGGCTCGAGGAGTACTATCCTACGTATTGATTGGACGTCCTACCCAACCATCATTCCCGCTGGTAGCGAGTGCATTTCTAGCTTTTTCAACGGACTCGAACAATCCAAATACTGCGGATCCGGACCCGCTCAAGGAGGCATACATCGCACCCGAGCCAAGCAAGTGTCTCTTGATATCCCGAAGCTCGGAATATCTATTGAAGATGGGTTCCTCGAAATCGTTCGTTAACTCATATTGCCATCCGTCGACAGATCCTTTTAGGATGGTAATGAGTGAGTCCCGATCTGTCCCCGATCGAGGATACACGAGAGAGAACGCTTCCTTAGTCGAAATAACGATAGGGGGGGTTACAACTGCCACCATGAAGGTCGGCTTAGAATCAGAAGACATGAAGAGCTTATCCAAGTATGTTAATCGCTCGCCTCGTCCCTCCCCGACTGCAGGTCTTGGATCTAGAAAAAACGGAACATCCGAACCCAATTCCGTTGCCAAGACATGTAGATCTTTAGGCCCGACATCACAATTCCAAAATTTCGCCAGGCCTGTCAAGGTCGCTGCCGCATCACTCGATCCGCTACCAAGACCGGCCCCATAGGGTAGATTCTTTTCCAGGTGAATTGCGGCGCCAGAGGATACGGAGAAACGGTCGGCCAGTAACCGCGCGGCTCGAACAACCAGATTCCCTTCATCCGTGGGCAGTGACGGATTAGTGCAGGTCATCGAAATTACGGAAGACGACGAAATGGAGAGTTGGTCATACCAGTCGAGAGCAAGAAAAGCTGTTTGAATATCATGAGATCCATCCGTTCTCTTTGCAAGTACGCGAAGACCCAGATTAATCTTTGCCGGAGCTCGAAGACGAACGCTTTTCACACGAGTCATTGTGGAGTGACTTGATTGCACAGGGCCGGTAGAAACCTTAGTTTACGCCAAAATTCGTCAATTCGATTAGCGTGTCTACACAACTGCTGCCTATCTAAAGATCGTTACGAGCAGCTATCTAATAGCGCTGCGTTCTGCGCAATTTGAGATTCGAAAGGATCTTTAACATGACGAATCTAAAAAGCGGACGATCCGCATTAGCTCTTTTAGGGATAGTTGTTGGGTTTTTCGTACTCGATGCTCATACGGCTCGAGCCCAGGTCAACTCGATCAATCCATATGGACTTTCGGACGCACTCGCGAATCCGTTAGAGGAACTCCAACGCCGACTCAGTCAGTCCGCCCTCTCGAACGCAATGTTACCCATGGAGGGGGCTGTTGACCCCGATACCTACATCGTTGGTCCAGGAGACATCTTTTCTATATCGATGCCTCTTATCAAAACCATCGTACCGGAAATATCGGTAGGAGCCGATGGTCGAATGATCTTGCCGGACACGGGGCCCGTCTATATCGCGGGTCTAACCTTGTCCGAGGCTCGAGACCTGATTCTTGTGCGACTTAAGGAGTCCTTCCAGAATATGCCGGTAGATGTTGTTCTGCTTCAGTCTCGGCAATTCTATGTTCATGTTGCAGGAGCCGTACCGTCGCCCGGTAGGTACCTGGCACTCCCGGTGGCTCGCGTTTCTACGATCTTGGAAATTGCATACGCAGATACATCATGGTCACCCGTCTCCAATCGAGATCTGCGACCGTCTCTACGAAATATTCAGCTGATTCACACGAATGGAGAGACCATATCAGTGGACCTGATGCAATATTTCGCATCCGGAAATACGGATACGAATCCTTATTTGCAGGACGGAGACGTCATCCACATCCCTGGTTTTGATCCCGCATTCACTAGCGTTTATATCGATGGAGCCGTTTTATTCCCGGGACCTTACGACTATAGATCGGATGACACGATTTCGAGTCTGATCAGTGTAGCAGGTGGAATAAGTAGCGAGTCATCCATTTCGATTATTCGAGTTCGACGAGAAAATAGCGACGGTAGTGCACAAACTTTCGAATTCGACGTCGCGGACGTATTGGACGGCGACGCTGGGACCTTCCCGATTGAGCCGCGAGACAACATTTCCGTAGCGAGAGTCGAGCATATTTTGGGTTCGGCAACGGTTGAGGGAATGGTACACCATCCTGGTACGTACCCAATTGTTGACGGTGTAACGACGCTGCGAGAATTGGTGGAAAAGGCAGGTGGCTTGCGAGATGATGCATTGATTAGAGGAACATACCTCGAACGCCGAGCGCTTCCGGACGCGACTGAAAAGCCTCGTCGTTCTGTCTTCGAGAAACCGTTGGATGAGATTGAAAAACTTCTAGTAGTAGACTCAACCGAGATCATGCTGCGCTTACGCATGACGGACCTCGACTTCCTCAGCCGCGCTTATTTCGCCCAGGAAATACGAATGCAAAATCGTGTTTCGATCGACTTTGGCGCAACGATGAATGGTGATGCCAGACCCACACTTCTGAGGGACCAGGATCGACTTGTAGTTCCACGTGACGAGAAAACGGTATATGTCTTCGGTCAGGTCAGGAGACCTGGGTTTGTCGGGTTCGAAGACGGTAGAGACGCTGAGTTCTACATAAAAAATGCAGGAGGGAGAGGAGATTTTGCCTTAGACACGGTAATTATACATCCCGGTACGAGCGACATGGAACGGGATACCGATCAGATCGTCGGTTCCGGAGATATGATCTTCGTCGATCGGAAAACCGATATTGCAGAAAATCCCGAATTGCAGCGCCTGGTGAGCGAACAAATCAGGACACGCTCGGACGCACGAATTCGGACCATGCAGACCATTTTGCAGTCGGTCACAACCGTGGCATCGGTCGCCGCTCTGATCATCAGCCTCAGAAGATAATCGCTTTAATCATGACGCCGCCGAAATGACAGGGCGCGAACTCGTCGAAGATGGAAGAAATCCAGTTAGCGGACGAACAACGCAAGAAGAACGCCGACTCCGCGTGGTGGAATTTGCTTGGTGTTCTCTGGCGATGGAAGCGCTTTATTATCGTTCTCACGGGAATCACTGCAATTGCATCCGTAGTGGTCAGTCTGATTCTACCTAATTGGTTTAAAGCAACCTCGAGACTTCTCCTCCCCGAATCTTCCTCTGGCGGCCTGAGCTCCGCGCTTCTTGGAGATGTATCCTCGGCGCTTTCGCTGATTGGAGGCGGTGGTGGAGACTACGTTCGATACCTGGCGATATTAAACAGCCGTACGGTCGTTGGAAGTGCGGTCGACTCGTTCGACCTGGTTCGGGTATATGAACTCGAAGACGAAGACTTTCCGTTCGAAGACGCTATCGCCGTCTTGAGAGACAATGTTGAATTTGTAATCGATGACGAACTGGAATATTTGTCCATCGAGACCCTGGACCAGGATCCTATCCGAGCTGCCGATATCTCAAACTATTTCGTTCGTGCCCTGAATCGGGTTGACAACGAATTAGCATCCAAGACAGCCGGTCAGTTCCGACAGTTCGTTGAACAGCGATTTCACGAATCGACTGCTACTCGAATCGTACTCTTGGACTCGCTGCAGGCTTTTCAGGAGAATTATGGAGTATTTGATCTTGAGGCGCAGACCGTGGCCTATTTCGAGCAGTTGGCCGAAATGCGCATCAGCGTTTTCTCTTCCGAAATCCGGTATATGTCCTTGAAGAGTCAGTTTGGAGACGAAAACCCGACGGTTCAGTCTACGGCAGAGGTACTACGCGCCGCCCGGCAGCTTTACGACGCAGCGCTTGCTGGAAAGGAACAGGTGTTCCCGGTCTCTCAGGAGGATGCACCTGGCATGATTCATCGATACGCAGAACTCATGATGGAAAAGACGATTCAGGAGAAAATTCTCGAGTTGGTGGCTCCTATGCTCGAGAAAGCGAGATTCGATGAGCAGCGAAAGGTAGAGGCGGTTCAGATCGTGGATTCTGCTGTTCCCCCGTCCGAAAAATTCAAACCCAAACGCTCAATCATCGTTGTAGCGTCCACTCTCTCGGGATTCATTCTCGCCGTTCTCTACGCTTTTCTCGTCAACTGGTGGAAAACGAACCACGTGTATCTAGCTCGTCGCCTGGATGAAGCGGCAACGGTGTCCGCTCAGGCGAAAGTCTGAGCTGAATCCATGTCCGCCGCGACCATCCACTCCGGTTTACGACATTCCAGTCTTCTAAGGATAGGTACCAACGTACTTAGCCTCTGCCTCATCTTCGGCCTTTCGATCGTCTTTTGGGTGGTGTGGACGGCCCCCGATCTCACTCCGTTTCTTCCGCTGGTATTAGTCGGCGCCGTGGGACTCGTGATCCTCTTCCAATATCCTCTGATGAACCTCTGCCTTGTCCTTTCCAGCTTCGTTCTAATTGCAGGTTTCGAAGAGGGATTTCAAGTCACAGAAATCCTCTATGGGCTGTACTATCTGGGCTTTCTCGGACATTGGTATTTCACTCGTATCGTCCTTTATCGGGAAGCTGTATTCCGGCGCCCCGAGGAACGTACGCTGGTGATTTTCTTGGTGCTGGTTTCGCTCTCGTTTCCCCTGACCATCCTGTTTGATGGCTCCTTCAGCGGTTTTGTGAGCGAATGGCTCTCCATTTCGTTCCTTGGTTTGTATTTCCCAATCAGAGAGGCGATCGAGCGAAATCGACAAGGACTGGTCGCAGTTCTGGGTGCCATCTTGCTCGTCGGAATGTTCGTCCTGATCCGCAATGTCCTCAATTTTCAAGACGTAATTTCGAGTGCTGAATACGCCTATGAAGTTGCGAGAGGACGTGCGGTCACCAATGAGAGTCTTCTGATCGTTCCGGCCATTATGTGCCTGGTTTTCATGATCTTTCAGACTCGCTGGATACCCGGACTCGCATTCTTCGCCCTATTTCTCGCTTTTTTCGCCGGGGTGCTTCTCACCCAAAGTCGCGGATACTGGTTGGCCTTCCTGATGGCTTCGCTCGTAATCCTCTTGATCGTCCCGATTCGTCAAAAACTGATATTGACCATTTCTTCTATCGTCACGATAGTCGGAATCGTCGTGATCGGCATGGCCGTTTTTGGAGATGTAATTTTGCTGCTGGTGTATGGAGTTGCGGAACGATTCCTTTCGATTATGACCGCTTCAACGAGCGATATTTCACTCGTGAATCGATTTACCGAAGCGATGGGTGTTTGGGAATATGTAAGGTTGAATCCGATTCTGGGCTATGGAATGGGCGTTGAATACAGGGTTCATGACATCATATACGATGTAACCGTCGTAAAGACATTCATTCACAACGGCTACATCGCCCTCTGGTACAAATTCGGAATATGGGGAACGAGTATGATGTTTTTCTTTCTCGGCTCCGTGCTAAGGCGCGCGTTCCTTGTTTTCAGATCGAAGGATTTGGAATCTATTGTCCGATTGGGAGGTCTGGTGGTCGTTGCCTCTTTTGCCGCGTTTTTAATCTCTGCACTCACATCCAACCCGGTTTATATCAATGACGCCATGTTCATCATATCGGTCCTTGCTGGCATTGGCGGAGGATGTTGGTCTTTGAAACTGATGCGAGATGCGCGCCCATCAGGGAGCAGGCGCTAGTACCCCGCTAAGGGTTGTAACCCTTTCTCAGTCACGTTCGTATCTGTATCACACCCGAGAAGTCTTCCGGGAATACAGCCATAGCACCCTTTCTATTGTCATGAAACGCGGCATTCTCCTATTCACGTCGGTTTTTCTCCTAATTATCGGTACTACTGTACCAGGATTCGGCCAGGACAGGCAGATAGCGGTTTCGGATCGTTCGTCCAGCGATCAAGAGGTCGTTCTCTCGGCCCTCAGGACGGCTATTTCTATTATCCAGGATATTACACTGCGGCACGCAAGTACTCCGATTTCAGAGCAATTGCAACTGCTCTCCGGGCGGATGTCTGATGCCGCAGATGAATACGGAGGGTTCAGATCTGCGGATTCCCCCCTTCAAGCAGTTGAGTTGTCGGAAATTCTCTCTGAGATTAGAAGTGATATGCGCTCCATATTGCGTGAATTGGAACGAATCGGAGAAGAAAAACTTGCCGAAGATTTATCCGATACGGTGGACGAGATGCGCAGGGCCGTTCGAATGGCAAAAGAGCTTGAGCGGGAATCCACACCAATCCGCACCGATCGATTTTCCGAGGGCGGATATGAACATTACCGTCGAGATAATCGACGACACCGAATAACCATTCGGGATACGGACGACGAAACTCGCTCGTCAAGACGCGACCGAGATGACGATTCTTTTTGGAAAGTGAGGGACATCGACTGGCATCGCCAGGCCTCAACCTTTGTTGGAGAATTCACGCATCGCTGGCCGTTCAAAGAAACAGCTCTTTACCGACCGATCCCAGCCTTTCGATACAACCGAGTCGAAGGCCTTGTCTTAGGTGTGCGACGCCTGCCGCTTGATTGGAGTGATTATGAACAAGGGCGCGTGTATGGACAAATCGGATATGCTTTCTCACTCGACGATTGGCGATATGAAATCGGAGCAGAGACCAAACTCAATCACTCATATCGAAGACGAGAATTCGATCTGAAGATCGGTGGGGCCTATCGTAAAAACACAAGCACCAGTGACCTGTGGAAGTCCAGCTGGGGTGAAAACTCATTGGCGGCAGGCCTTTTCAGGTATGACTTCTTCGATTACTACGAAACAGAGGGCTGGACTGCATACGTTGTGGGAAAACTGACTCCGTTTGTACAATTCAGCGTCGGATATCGGGATGACGACTATCGAACGTTGGAAAATGAAACGACTTGGTCGCTGTTTGGTGGCGATCCGTTTCGGTTTAATCCGAGCATACAAGATGGCCAAATGCGAACCGTAGTTGCTTCTCTCGAAGGCGGCCGAATTCGTGGCTACAGTTACCTGCCCACCGGCTTCGCGTTTCGGTTCGAAGCAGAATTCGGAAAAGGAATGGGGGGCGACTTCTCGTTTAATCGATACGTAGGAGATTTACGTTCATATACCCGACTGAGTCGATACACAGGCCTGAGCCTACGGCTCCGCGGTGGATATGCTGATGGTGACGTTCCTGTTCAAAAGGCGTTCACGCTCGGCGGAGTTGGGTCCGTTCGAGCCTATTCACAAAACGCTATTTTCGGTACGAGAATGCTTCTGGCCAACGTCGAATACACGCTTTTTAGACCGGGATTCTTCGATGACCTGTTCGATGACATAGCATTTTTTGGTCTGTTTGATGCAGGATGGACCAATGCCGGCGGGATGAGTGAATTCAGATCTGACGACCTCTTTTCTGCCGCTGGATTCGGAATCTCCCTGGATGATCGAAACATTCGTCTGGAGATAGCCTGGCCCCTTCAGGATCTGGGAATGGGAACAGATCCTTCAGTGTGGCTGCGCCTGAATCCAACGTTTTAGGATGGGACAAACCGCCCCTAACGTCGTCACCTGTCTATTCAACTCCCTTTATCAGTTTGCGAATCGGCGGACTGAATAAGACCGCGAGAACACCCGCACCGCCTATCAATAGTGCGACGTTCAAGAAAAGGCTACTCGGCGCTAAGGTTTCAAGCCGTCCTGCAACCAGACCGGCGAAAAGATTTCCAAGTGCCGTTCCGACAAACCAGATCCCCATCATCTGCCCGACTCGATTGACCGGTGCGAGCTTCGTAATGGAAGACAATCCGACTGGAGATAAGCAAAGTTCGCCAACGGTGTGCAAAAAGTACATGACGACGAGCCAGGCCATCGGTGATGGATTTTCTGCACTTGCGTTAGCTGCGCCCCACGATATCACGAAGAACCCCGCGGCTAGCCCGAGTAGCCCCAGAGCGAATTTCACCGGAATCGACGGGTTTGCGTTCCTCTTTGCGAGCCAAATCCAGAGCATGCCGAACAGCGGGGCCAACATGATGATAAACGTCGAATTAACAGACAGAAGCCACCCTGCTGGCATTTCCCAACCGAAGACCATCCGATCCGTAAAGTCGCGTCCGAACAGGTTTAGCGAAGATCCTGCTTGTTCGAATCCTGACCAGAAAATGGCGGAGAGAAGAAAGAGCCAGATAATGACCCCGATGCGTTTCTTCTCATCCTTTGTATGTCCCGCGAATGCGAGCAGATAGATGAAGTACAGGGCTACGAGAATCAGAATTGCGGATCCGAGAAAAGTGGCGATCTCGGTCAGCGTTAACGGAAGTACTCCCGATGACACTAGAAATCCGAATATCACCAAGACAGAAGCGACCACGCCTGTCACGAGGTAGAATTTTTTCTCTTTCCTTGCAATGTCTTCTTGATCATCGGATCTAAGAAGCCCGGCGTCGCCGAGATGTTTGTAGCCCATTTTGAATTGAATCAATCCGAGCACCATCCCGATGCCCGCTAGAGAAAATCCCCAGTGCCAGTTGTAGTTCTCTCCCAGGAACGAACACAAAAGCGGGCCGATGAGCGCGCCCATATTGATTCCCATATAGAAAACACTGAAACCCGCGTCACGACGTGCACCGCCCTCTGGATAGAGTTCCCCCACTACCGTACTCACGTTGGGTTTGAGAAGTCCGGTGCCCAGGATGATGAGAATGAGCCCAAGAAAAAACGAGTACTCGGATGGCACGGCCATGGTGAAATGGCCAAGCGCGATAATACAGCCTCCTACGAAAACCGCCTTCCTCTGACCCCAGATATTGTCGGCGACCCATCCCCCCGGGAGTGCCAGCAGATAGACCAAGCTTGTGTACAATCCATAAATGGCAGCAGACGTAGGAACGTCGTAACCCATTCCTGGATTTGAAGAAATCGTCTCTTCGGTCATGAATAGTATGAGCAATGCCCGCATCCCATAGTAGCTGAAACGCTCCCACATTTCTGTAAAGAAGAGCGTTGCCAATCCCCTGGGATGGCCAAAAAATGTTCGATCGGCGATCAATCCGGACTCTTGAGAGGACATATAATTGATTCTGCTAATGTTGAAAGGCGGCCCAAAGATAGAGAATGGGCTCTTTGCTGTCTAAACCAATTATTCAGCAGACATCAATTATCTCTCATGGTTGCTGGCAGTATATTCACCCACAAGTGTTGAACGAGACGAATCCGACAAATTCGTGCGGGCCGAAAGGCCCTTTTTATTTCTGATTTGATGACGCAACGGGCATTAATGCACAGTGAACCTGGAAGCGAGTTAAGAACGCATACTTGTGGAGAGTTAGGCAGAGATCACATTAGTGAAATCGTTGTCCTGAAGGGCTGGGTAGATACAAGGCGCGATCTGGGGGGACTCATTTTCGTCGACCTCCGTGACAGATATGGGCTTACGCAGATCGTGTTTGAGCCGCAGCAACAGAAAGAATCCCATAGAATCGCCGAAGGGCTCAAGTCAGAATACGTTATATCGATAGAAGGTAAAGTCGTCGCAAGATCTGAAGACCAGATCAACAAAATTCTACAGACGGGCGCCATCGAGGTTTTGGTTCATCAGTTGGAGATACTGAATAGCTCGGAACCCATCCCCTTTACGGTTTCAGCGCACGAGAAAAAAAGACAAAAGGCGAACGAGGACTTAAGACTTCGGTACCGATATCTGGATATGAGACGTCCGGAGCTTCAGGGTAATCTGATTCTTAGGCACAAGCTATGTCAGTCTGTTCGGCGCTATTACGATTCGAATAATTTTATCGAGATCGAGACGCCGGTTTTGATGAAATCGACCCCGGAAGGGGCGCGTGATTACCTGGTCCCGAGCCGCCTGCATCCTGGGAAATTCTACGCCCTTCCCCAATCTCCCCAGACGTACAAGCAGATTCTTATGATCGGTGGCATGGACCGGTATTTTCAGATCGTAAGGTGCTTCCGAGACGAGGATTTGCGAGCTAACCGGCAGCCCGAGTTCACACAGATTGATGTGGAGATGGCATTTGCAACAGAGGACTTGGTCCACGAGAGCACCGAAGGACTGATGTCTGCAATCTGGAGCGACCTAAAGGGCGTTGACCTTCCCATTCCTTTCCCGCGGATGAGCTACGAAGAGGCCATTCGTCGCTATGGATCTGACAAGCCTGACCTCAGATTCGATATGGAGTTACACGACCTGTCAGAAGTTTTCCAGGATTCTGGCTTCAAATTATTTGACGATGTCCTTTCGGACGGGGGTAGTATCGTCGGTGTTACAGTTTCTGGAGAAGGAGATCGTGGTCGTGGTGCCATGGACCAGCTCGACAAGAGCGTAGTCCGGAAGAAGATCGGTGCCGGTGGCCTCATCTATTTCCAGCGTCCGTCTGATGGTTCCGAGTCGAAATCGAGTGTAAAATCCGAAATTCTTCCTTCGACATTTGTCGAGAAGGCGTTGGAATCCACCGTTGCAGAGGTCGGTGATCTTGTTTTACTTCTTGCTGGAGCCGCACCTCGGGTATTCGAACAGATGGGATCGCTTCGACTGCACATGGCGAATGAATTGGAATTGATCTCCCGATCGGACGACGGCCCGTGGGAATTCCTTTGGATAACCGACTTCCCTTTGGTCGAACTGGACGAAAACGAAAATGGATTTACAGCGGTCCACCACCCATTCACGGCACCTAAAGTGAGTGACTTAGAATTCATGTACTCGGACCCGGAGTCTGCTCGCGCTCGGGCCTATGACCTCGTGCTGAATGGCACGGAGTTGGGAGGTGGATCGATTCGAATTCACCAACAAGACGTGCAGCGCCAGATGTTCAAGATCCTGGGGATTTCTGATGACGAAGCCGAGCGGCGATTTGGATTTCTTTTGGAAGCATTTCGGTATGGCGCGCCACCCCATGGTGGAATCGCCCTTGGCCTGGATCGAATAGCGATGCTTCTATCAGGGTCGGCGTCGTTAAGAGAAGTCATTGCATTTCCGAAGACGCAGAGTGCTCAGGAACTCATGGTGGGCTCGCCGGATAGGGTAGACCAAGGCCAGCTTGAGGAACTGCACATCCGGGTTGTTGAAGATGAAGAAAACGAGTGAGCTCTTCCAGCCGGATTGGATTGTCTGGGATCGACTCATAGCCCAGAACGGAATTACCATTGATCGACCTATCGGATCCGCTCATCCGGTCCACGCAGATATCATTTATCCCATTGATTACGGATACGTTAACGAGACCGTAGGAACGGATGGAGAGGAGGTTGACATTTTCGTAGGAACGGCATCGAATGGCCTCGTTGGAGCGATTCTTTCGACGGATTTTCGAAAAGATGATCGAGAATGTAAGCTGATCTTTAACTGCACGAGGGATGAAGTTTACTTGATAAACGGGTTTATCAATTTTGATCAGGAATTGATGTTGGGAAGGCTCTTGTTGCGTTTCAAGTTGATCGACATTCACGGCTAGAATGGTGCTCCAATTTTTCTCCAGACTTCAAGAAATTCACTCACGTCAATATTGCCGCGCAGAGACAAGTGTTCGTAGTTTCAATGATGCCGGTTT
This sequence comes from Bacteroidota bacterium, assembly GCA_022567305.1. Lineage (GTDB taxonomy): Bacteria > Bacteroidota > Rhodothermia > Rhodothermales > UBA10348 > SMXL01. Next base: position 35,889 of record JADFHF010000021.1, read on the forward strand.
TTACTGGCGTCCTGATCCCGTAGCTCAGGTGGTAGAGCATCTGACTTTTAATCAGAGGGTCCTAGGTTCGAGTCCTAGCGGGGTCACAGGCGTAGGTATCAGGTATATCGGCGCTCTTGCTCACGAGTAAGACTATTCTTCTCGTGACGCCCAGGCCCAGGTGGCGAAATTGGTAGACGCGCCGTCTTGAGGGGGCGGTGTCCGAAAGGACGTGCTGGTTCGATTCCAGTCCTGGGCACCACGGGTAATTACAGAATCGATGTTCATCGACCTGGATTCTTCACGATAACGCTGACTGAGAAAAACAGAGACTGATTTTTTTACAAAATTAATATGGGAAAGGATCTCCACCGTTGAAAGTGAGATCATTCGCACCGGTTACTGTGTACTTCGATTTGCGCCTCAGCACGGCCGTAGCGTGAGCCGTTCATTTCAACCAGGACTACAGATGAAAAATCTGATCGGGTTCCTGTTTCTCTTCATACTTATTCCGGTCTGCAATGCCCAGGATCAAAACATCGACGCTGCATCGTGGCTTTCCGGTTGCTGGATTTCTTCAAGCGATGCTTCGGGCAGTAAGTCGGTTGTTGAAGAGGTCTGGATGAAGCCGAGTGGCGGGCTTATGGTCGGCATGTCTCGTACCGTCCGCGACGGCGTGGCCACAGGATATGAGTTTTTGTTGATTCGAGAAGACGACGGTGCCCTCGTGTACTCGGCCTATCCGTCAGGGCAGCAACCGACCGAATTCCGAAGTACGGAGATATCAACAGATTTGCTTCGAGTTATCAATCCCGACCATGATTTCCCCCAGAAAATTGAGTACTGGCGTGTCTCTGGAGACGAAATCCGAGCAAATGTTTACGGAGACGTAGATGCTGACGATCCTGCTTTCGAGTTGCAGTACCAGCGTTCGCCGTGTTAGCGTCACGATATCAACCGTGTTGTCGAATCACTTGGTATAGAGCAAGGTGTTCGGCTTCACCACAAACCAGGCGAACGAAAATATATCCCCGTGGGGAATGGCCTTTAGCTGAGTGCCCGACAATTCGCCCGAGATTGCCCTTCCCATCACATTCCAGTTCGAACCTGTTTCAGAATCGACAAAATGGTCACGTTTCCGTCGAAAAGCGAGACTCCGACCATCGCTCAAGACGGGTGAAAACACGCCGGTCGACCCAAGTGTTCTTGATCGTCTGATATTCGACTTTTCAAGCGCTGAGACAGCTCCGTTTTTCGTATGAAAGATCACGATCTCAGTCCCACCCACAGAGTCGTGAATAACGCCTTCATGACGAGTTAGCTTATGAGCGTATGCCTTGTCCACGTTTTCGATCGTCACCGCGACGACCTTTTCCATGGGAGGAAGGCGATCGTCAAAGGAGCCGCGAAAGAGCCAGGGCTTCTCAGAAATATCGTCATAACCGACATAGGGGTTTTTTCCGTATCGACGTGTATATCCCGTTTCTTTTGATAACACTCGCCCGTTTTCAAATTCATCTTTGAACTGCTGAAAAGAGATGATCTGAGCTGGTATCTGCTCGAGCACTGTCCCCGCGAATGTCCCCACTATCGCGTCCCCCGAGAGCTGCTGCCAAAGTGAATGAGTTTCCCGGTCAAACATGACCAGATCGGAATACCGAAGCATGCCAGAGACACCAAAATGATACTCGTCGCCCCTAATAGAACGCTTAAAAACAAGAGCACTGTAACACAGAGGGCAAAAGGTGACGACAATCGGCGTGTCTCCAATCCGATCATTGACGATCTCGTGCCAGATCAGGACCTGAAGCGGATACGCGCGAGCAGCAGAATCTAGCTCAACTAGGATTACGGGTTCGTTGTCGCCTACCCACTGTTCTGCTTCAGACACGGACACAAATCGCGGATGGTCAATGGACGGAATAGCATCACGAGCGACACTGGCTTCAAGTTCTGAGAGATCGATCGATGTCTTTGCCCAATCCGTCCGCCAGTCGGTGTCAGGAAGCTGCAGGGGTGTTTGCGCAACGATGATGCCGCTCATGATTGCCCAAACACCCATCACAAAGACTAAAAATTTAAGGATAGATTCTGATTTCATATTCTGTAACCCTATCAACTATTCGCGCACCCAGTGAAGAGTTTTATCTCTCAACTTGTCAGTTAGGGCGCCTCATTCGCGAACCGTTACATATTCGATATCTTCGTTCGAATACCGTCGACGTTTCGGAACTGATACCCAGTTTCACATTCTGAATCCCGCATTTTGATCTTCAACCTGAAATACATCGCCCCTTGGAGGTAGTTATGAAGTACGCACCACTTGTTGGACGGATTTTATTCTCTTTGATTTTTCTCATGTTTGGAATAGGGCATTTGACCGATCCTCAGACCTACAGCGGCATGGTTCCTGGTTTTTTGCCTGCACCTACTTTCATGGTCATCGTCACAGGAGTCGCTCTTGTTGCGGGTGGCCTGAGTGTGATGCTCGGATACAAAATCAAACTGGGAAGCCTCATCCTTTTCGTTTTCCTACTGTCAACCACACTGCTCGTGCATTTAGGTGGATTTATTGAAGGCGATCAAATGGCAACTCCGATGTTTTTCAAGGACCTCGCACTGTCCGGAGCCGCTCTCTATATGTACCACTTTGGAGCAGGTCCGTATAGTCTCGACGCCAAAGCAGAAGCTGCCGACTGATTCTGAAATGCTCGGCGGCGGAATCGCTCGCCTTCGATGATTGAGGCGGACGAAATCAGCCCAATCGGTCTGACACGCGCTCGCCAAGCAATTGACCGATTCGGAGGGCCGCTGTTGCTGCGGGTGACGGCGCATTGCAAACATTGATCACGGACTTCGATTCGATGATCACGAAGTCGTCGACTAATTCGCCCGTTCGAGCAACGGCTTGAGCACGAATTCCAGAACGGCATGGTACGATATCCTTGTTCGTTAGGGCAGGAATTAACCGCCGCGCCTCTTTCAGATATACGCGTTTTGAAGCCGTTCGAACAATCTCCTTGAGCCCTTTCCTCCAGTGTTTTAGAGACAGGCGCTGAAACCCGGGGAAGCCCACATATTCCAGTATGTCTTTTAGAGACCCCGAGGCGAAAGTATAGCCCTCCCGGCCTGTGGCAATAACGGCATTCGGACCACATTCCACGCGTCCGTCCATCATCCTCGTAAAGTGAATACCCAGAAACGGGTAGGATGGATCGGGTACAGGATAGATGAGATTGTTGCAGAGGTATCGCGATTCTGGTCGAAGCTCGTAATAGATGCCTCGAAAGGGAATGATTTTAAATTCCAGTGAGGCTCCCGACATTTTTGCGATACGGTCTGAATACAGCCCTGCGCAATTAACGACTACGTCCGCCTCGAAGTCTCCGTCTGATGTCTGAACGACGGTCGAGTTGGTCCTTTGTGACATTCCGATAACGCGAGCATTGGTCCGAATCTCGAATCCTCGCTCTTCGCAGCGCTGAGCCAGTCTACGGCAGACGGCGGAAAAATCTATAATACCAGCATCCGGAACGTGGATAGCCGCGAGCCCACTGACATTGGGCTCCAATTCTCGAAGACGATCAAGCCCAATAGGAGTACCATCTATCCCATTTTCAATACCCCGTTGTGAGATCGACCTGAGCCTTGGTAATTCGTCCTCCGACGTCGCGACAATTACTTTCCCGCAGAGTTCAAATGGAATGTTTTCTCTTTCGCAAAACTCAATCAATTGCCGGCGACCCAGGCGGCAATTCTCCGCTTTTTGAGAACCTGGACGGTAGTAGATCCCCGAGTGAATCACACCCGAATTCCGACCCGTCTGGTGTAAAGCCAGAGATGACTCTTTCTCCAAAATGACTAACCGACGAACAGACGGATGGTCGATCAGCCGATAAGCCGTCGCGCAGCCAAGAATCCCACCACCGATAATTGCTACATCAACTTTCATCAGAACGGAGCCAAAAGTGCTAGAGATATTTCTCTGGCAGTCCGTCCCTTATGACTGTTTCCATGGCTTCCACAAATCGGTCGAGTTCCTCCAATGTTGTGTATACGTTGGGCGTAATCCGCATTCCCTCGAACTCGGCGTGTTTGATCGGGGTGATGATGATTCGATGTTTATCCCACATATAGCTTCCGATAGCGCCTGAGTCTACGCCTTGCACCTCGACGACGCCTATGCCGCAGGAATTTCCCGGCTTTTGACTGGTGTGAAGGACCACTCTTTCATGCTTGAGTAACGGTTCAGCCCAGTAATTTGTCAAATACTTGAGGCGTTCCTCCTTCCTCTTCGGGCCGATACCCTGATGAAAGGTCAGAGCATCAGCAATGGCGAGATGATTGGCCGCCGGGTGGGTTCCGATCTCCTCGAACTTGCGAATGTCCTCGTCCTGGTTCTTGTTGGCCGCCATCATGGGCCAGAGATCCTTGATTTTATCTTTTCGGACGTAGAGCATGCCTGTTCCGTGAGGGGCAAACAACCATTTGTGCAAACTGGTCACATAGTATTCGCAGTCGAGGTCGTCGTGAGTGAAATCCCAGTGGGCGAATGAGTGTGCGCCATCAACAATGACCGGGATTCCGTAAGTGCGTGCCATCTGAACAACTTTCTTTACGGGAAGAATCTGGCCAGTGATATTCACAATGTGGCACATCAGAATCACTTTCGTTCTCGAAGTAATATTCTGCTCAAACAGTGCAACAACCTCGTCTGGATCTTCTGCCGGAATCGGTAAGGAGAACTGCTTCAGGACAATTCCCTCTCGCCTCTCTCGTTGCCTGAACGTAGTCAGCATTCGACCATAGTCATGCGTCGTCGTAAGCACTTCAGCCCCGGCCTCCAGATCCATCCCAAGTTGACAGATCTGAAGCCCTTCGGATGCATTTCTTACGATGGCAATTTCCTCCGTGTCGCAATGGAATGCCCGTGCAAGTCGCTGGCGCGTACCCTCCTTCTGCGGCTCGAGAATACGCCACATGGTATACACCGGCGCCTCATTTGAGTAATCCAAATGCCGTTTCATCGCTTCCTGAACGGCCCATGGCGCGGGACTCACGCCACCATTATTGAGATTTACGAGCGAGCGATCAACCGTGAAGGCCTGTTGGATTGGCCTCCAATACTCTTCATCTCTAGCTATTTCCGCGGGTGTTCCGCTGTGGTAAGCCAGTGCATCGAGTAATTCCGGAATGGATCGTGGATTCAAAGCTGCCAGGGTCATAGATGCCGCGGCGGGAGCTCCAAATGCTCCGAGAAATTGTCTTCGGGAGTACATGGGTCGTGGGGAGATGGTTCGAGTACGTGGATCGCCTCAATGTAAACGATTTTCCCGACAAGAAAGTAGTCCCGATTCACGTCTTCCAAACACCGACGCTGGAGTAATCAAGCCTTTAACACCATGAGGATGGGCGATCCCAGGTCGTAATAAACCATAACTTCCCGCGCCAGGAAATAGACGGCCAACATCGTGACCACAAAGAGCAACGTTGCCCAGATCGGCACATGAGAGGAGGGTTGACTATTCGAATTGTAGGGTCGACGGTCGAGCTTTTGCATTCCAATATGTGCTATTGCTGACGGATTCGACTCGATAATATAGGATTTCCAGATTAAATCGTTGTATCCCGGTGCTCTCCACTACCTGGGGCTGCTCACGCCTCTCGTGCCACTCAAGGCACAATGATGCTTCTTACTCTCGCTCCATGAATTGGCAGATCCGAATCGATGACTTTCCGAAAACTCTTATTACTTCGGGCTTCGATGTCTAGAACGGTGACAAACATGGAGGAAATTCTTCTATTGTTTCCGTCGAACAAGGAGACGTCGATCTGCACGACCGGGACGGGTTTTTCCCCGTCGTTCACGAGCTTCCCTGTTATGATTCTTGCTCCACCCCGCAGCAAACGATAGCGCAGATCCTGCACATGGACCTGATTTAGCGCCGACTCCTTCTCAGAACAGCCTGAGATCGTCAACACAAATACGCCTATGAAGGATAGAAGCAGTAACCGCCAAGGAATTTGAAACGCCGATCTGTAATTCCCATTCTCTCGAGCAGATTTTATCTGAAGCGGCACTTCGAGACTGGAATCTCGCATGGATTAGCCTAGCTCTTCGAGGCTTGTACGTAGCCGGGTCAATTCATCAGCAGCGTCGCTGGCTTTCTGTTTTTCCTTCTCCACGACGTCAGCTGGCGCCTGCGATACAAACTGTTCATTTTGAAGCTTTCGCTCGAGCCCAGATCGGTATTTCTCCTTCTGCTCAATTTCCTTGCGCAACCGGTCTCGTTCTACTTCCAAATCAATCATGTCGGCTAACGGAACGAATATCTGGCTCTTGCCCACCACGGCAGAGGCGCTGGCGGTTGGGCGGGCGACCCCCGACTCAACCGACAGATTGGTCACTTTGGCCAGTTTCCCGAAGTAATCACTATTTGCCAGGAGCGCGTTTGACAGGTCTGCTTCAGACTCATCTACATTCAAAATAGCTGCGATTTCTTTTCCCGGTGGAACGTTGTACTGACTTTTGATATTGCGGATGGCGGTTATCATTTCCTGCATGGTCGTGAAGAGACCAGCCTCTTCGACCGAGATTTCGTTTTCGCGAGAGGTTGGCCACTCCGAGGTCATACACGAGTCTAATTCCTCACGGGCCTCGAGCTTCCACCATAGCTCCTCGGTGATGAAGGGCATAAACGGGTGTAGCAATTGTAGAAGCTGTCCAAAAATTTCGGCGGCCAGGGCGATCTTCTCTTCCTCCATCTGTTCGCCATATTTCGGTTTGATCAGTTCCAGATACCAATCGCAATAATCGCCCCAAAACAAGGTGTAAACCGTTGCAAGCGCCTCGTTGAGACGGTACTTCCGGACATGTTCGTCGACCTCACCGATCGTCTGGTTCATTCGGGTGAGCATCCATTTCTCAACGAGGTCGAGTTCCTCAAAGCTTCGGGACCTGCGATACTCCTTTCCTTCCTCCATGAATTGCCCGAAGACGTTAAAGGCATTCCAGATTTTGTTCGCGAAATTGCGACCCATTTCAAATTTGGTCGGATCGAGCTTGATGTCCTGTCCTTGGGCGCACAGGATTGTCAACGAAAATCGCACAGCGTCGGCGCCGTATTGTTCGATCATATCCAATGGGTCGATCCCATTTCCCAGACTTTTCGACATCCAGCGGCCGAGCTTATCCTTAATCATACCGGTGATAAAGATGTCCGTATACGGCACCTTTCCGGTGAAATGCAGCCCTGCCATGATCATTCGGGCGATCCAGAAAAAGAGAATATCATATCCCGAGACGAGGACATTCCCCGGATAGAAATACTTGACGTCCTCTGTCTCCTCAGGCCATCCAAGCGTAGCAAACGGCCACAGCCATGACGAGAACCACGTGTCCAGAACATCTTCATCCTGGACCATTCCTTCTTCCGGCTGATCTACTGAGACGACGAACTCGCGGGACTCATCAATCTCGCCGTCGCCATCCGTGTAATACCAAACGGGAATTCGATGCCCCCACCACAGCTGTCTCGAGATGGTCCAGTCCCGGATATTTTCAAGCCATCTGAAATACTCGTTCTCCCATCGTTTTGGATGAAACTTGATTTCTCCTGATCGCACGGCCGCCATCGCTGGTTCAGCCAGCGGTTTCATGCGTACGAACCACTGTCTAGAAATCAGCGGCTCGATAATGGCCTTCGATCGATGTGATATCGGAACCGTCGATTTATATGGCTCAATCTTCTCGAGCAGGTCTTGGGCTTCCAGATCCTTCACAATTTGCTTCCGCGCATCGAAACGGTCCATTCCGGCGTACGCGAATCCCGATTCATTGATGGACCCATCGAGGTCGATAATGTTGAGTGTGGGAAGCCCGTGCTTTTGACCAATCTCGAAATCGTTTCGGTCGTGACCAGGAGTGATTTTCAGGGCTCCAGCGCCGAAATCCTGTTTCACGTACTCGTCGGCTATAATCGGTATCTCTCGATCGGTGAGAGGAACTTTTACTTTTTGCCCGACCAGATGCGTATATCGATCATCTTCCGGGTGAACGGCTATCGCGGTATCTCCCAGCATGGTTTCGGGCCGTGTCGTGGCGATAATGATGTGTCCGTCTCCGTTGGCGTAGGGATAGCGGATATACCACAGGTGCCCATCCCGCTCGACGTTATCTACTTCCTCGTCGGACAACGCCGTCTGATCAACAGGACACCAGTTTATCAGATATTCTCCCCTGTAGAGCAGGCCCTCATCGTAGAGTCGTACGAAGACTTCCTGCACCGCACGAGAGAATCCGTCATCCATCGTAAACCGTTCTTTCGACCAGTCACATGAATCACCCAGACGTCGTTTTTGCTGAAGAATGATGTCGCCGTACTCATCCTTCCACTCCCACACCCTTTTGACAAATGCCTCGCGGCCATATGCATGTCGGTCCTTCCCTTCGTCTTCCAAAAGGGTCTTTTCTACCACATTTTGCGTGGCGAGGCCGGCATGATCCATCCCCGGTAGCCAGAGCGCCTCGAACCCCTGCATCCGTCGCATTCGAGTGATGGCATCCTGAATAGTATCCTGCAGCGCATGGCCCATATGCAGTCGACCCGTGACGTTGGGTGGCGGCATAACGATCACGTGCGGTTCCTTCCCGGATTGGGGTGTTGCCTTAAAGAGAGAATGACTTTCCCAGTATTCGTACCACTTTCCTTCGATCGCCTTCGGATCGTAAATGGTTCGTTTGGGTGCGTCGTCCGAATTCGAAGTAGGCATGTTGATCGTGTTGTCTCCGCCGTGAAGGATGAGCGCGGTCACGTGTCAGCAGATGTCGCTAGGAGATTTGTTGACAACGAAAGTTCAGCACCAACGAAAATAAAGGATTTCGGTTTTCACCCCTTGCTTCGCGCATTAAGAAGGTGTTAGAAATTTTTCGCGATGCCGATTCAAGAATCCAGGCCAACGCAATAAGGAATGCATCCTGCATGGTCATCTGATCTTTGGTATTTTCGCCACCGCCTTCGCACATAGATCGCGAGTGAGTTCCAACCGTCCCACCTTATCTTTTCAATCTGTTGCCCAACGCTGGAAAGAAATACGTTGCAGTTGCCGGTAACATCGGCTCCGGAAAGAGTTCTCTTACGCGTATTCTTTCTGACTACTTCAAGTGGGAAGCCTTTTACGAACGAGTGGATGATAATCCGTACCTGACAGATTTCTATGACGACATGCACCGCTGGTCGTTTAATCTACAGGTCTTCTTTCTGTCTAGCCGATTTAACCATCAGCGAACGATCGAAGAAGCTCCCCACAGTGTTGTTCAGGACAGATCTATCTACGAGGACGCAGAAATATTTGCTCGCAATCTCCATGAAATGGGGCTGATGGCTGGAAGAGACTATGAAAACTACACAGATCTTTTCCACATCATGACATCTTATCTCAAATCTCCCGATCTACTGGTCTATCTCCGGGCAACCGTTCCAACGCTGGTAGGACACATCCAATCTCGAGGGCGGGAATTTGAAAGTACGATCCGCATTGAGTACCTCGAACGCCTGAATCAACATTACGAAGACTGGATTACAAGGTATACGGAAGGCCCTAAAATCATTATTGACGTGGACGAACTCGACTTTGTCAACGTACCAGAGGACCGGCACGAAATTATTGCACGAATAGAGAGTAGGCTCTTTGGACTTTTTCCGGAGTAACGACGGCAAGCACGGTGTGAGGTCAATCTTTGCATTCGCACTTTTGTTGGGATTCGTGAGTCCCTCCAATAGTCAGGTCATCGACTCGCTTTATTCTGAAAACGGTCGCGAACCCATTGCAACTGATTCGCTACTCCGACCCGGCTTCCTCCAGGTAGATTCCGGCCTCGAAACGGATATCGGACGACCCTCCAGGCGGGTAGAACTTGATCTACCGGCTCTTTTAAGCACTCTTCCCGGTATGATGGCTTATTCATTCGGAACTCCTGGATGGCCCAGCTCAATAAGTCCATTTGGACTCGATCCAAATCAAGTTGATTTGCAGCTCGACGGTATTCGGTTGAACGATTTGATTTCGGGAAGGCCCCGATTTGACCTACTGCCCTACGTGTTGCTCGAAAGTGTGAGAACGCGCTCAGACCCAAGCACCCGTCCGTTCGGCGTACTAACCCAATCCGGAGCCTTTTCGTCTGCTTCTCCAAAGACCGATATCAGGTATAGATCGACGAACACGGGTCTCCAATCAATAGGCGTCGTCCATGCCCAGTCCAGACGTGTTTCAATCTTTCGACCCGAGGATCGACTCAACATCGTAATTGGATATGCCGGCGCAGCTGCGGATGGAGAATATCCGGGAAGTCGCCTTGAGCGAGCCCGGCAACTCATGTCGCGGATCCGACTTGAAAGCGGCTCATGGACAATCGAAATCTTTGAACTGTATAATCGCCGAAAGGTCGGTGCACATGGCGGAGTGATCCCTCTGACGGGTCGCCCCTACTCGTCCATATATCAGCGCCTGGGAGCCACGGTCACTCATTCAGAGGCGAAACGGACCACCATTCGAAATGATCTCTCAATTCGATTTAGGACTCTGATCCGGGAGTCTCCTTTCACCTTTTCAGGATTCTGGTCAACCCAAACACTGCAATACAAAGCGGACTCAGATACTGTACTAGCGAGTGTCGGCCGCCTTGGGGTATCAGCCGTTCACAAAATTTCTGGTAATCAAAACAGTCTCCGCTTCTCGGCCACGGCATGGCAAGATCATTTTCGACATGGAAACGCGTTTATCGATGGCTTTGACAAAGGTCGATCGTTCGTGGAGTTCGTGGTAGGCGGCTCGTCCGCTTTTGGTTCCGTTTTGGCGAGTGGGTCAGTCGGTATTCATGCCGACGACGGCTATACATTTGCTTCGGCTTCCATAGGCTTCACTCATAGATATATCTCACTCTCGGTGAGTACGTCTGGGACGCGCTCAACGTGGATGGAAGACTGGGGATTCGGTACACGAACAACGCCCTTGGAGAAGCGACCTGGATCGAGGGTTGATCGTCTTAGACTTGATCTTCATCACAAGATTGGTGACCTACGTCTGGGTGCCTCTCTGTTCTATTTATCAGAAACTGGAAAGTTTACATGGATGCGCGATGGTCTGAATGGCCAGATACTTGGCCAGACCAATCCGGACGCTTTGACCCATACAGGAGCAGCGCTGGAGATCTCATACCGAAACGACGAAGAAAGAGGCGTTTACACCCTGCTTCGACCCGCATTCATTCGGGCATCGTCGTCTCGGGATTCGGAGCTGGGAAGACTGCAATCCTCAGCCGTTCCAGAATTCTGGATCAACGGAAGACTCGGAATGAGGGCATTGCTATTCCGAGGCGACCTTGACGTTGATTTGTCGGTTCGCGCCTATTTCTGGGAATCGATGGTCGGAAGGCGACTCGACACTCGTTCAGGTTTGCTGGTGCTTCCGTCGGACGATAGTCAGGTCGTACCCTCGTCTACGATGGTGGATGTAGTCGCTGAGGCGGGCGTCCGCACCGCCACGATTTTTCTTGCGTACGAGAATATATTCAGTGGGACGAATGCGCTCGTAGGAAACCTCCTGGTGCCGGACTACCCCCTGCCCGCTAAGCGCTTTCGATTCGGCGTGTTTTGGCCAATTACTGACTAAAACGTACCTTATTGGTCCCTCGAGGGCCGAATGATAACCTTTTTGGGATTCTGCGTATACGAGGTTTGCTATTTCAAAATCAGACTGAGCTGGCCTAGAAGAGAAGTGAATTCCCCGTCGGACTATGAACGCAAGGCGCTTGATGAAATCAGTGCGTGGCGTAATCCTCCACGAACCTGGTATAGCTCGGCGAAAGAAAAGGCTGAAATGGCCTGGAACGATGTCACCGACGTTGTACGGCGAGTTCCGGGTGTTGAGTGGACCATGGACAATGTAGTTGCTGGTCTTCTGAATCTCACCAACGAGATTACCCAGGATTCCGTGTGGACAGATGCAGTCTTCAAACAGTTCAATGACGCCGGTCATCGCGTTGAAACTCACACGGATATCCACGGCCTGGATTTAGAAGAAGTCGACAAGATCTCCGCCGGCCTCGGAAAAAAATACACGGCTCTGGCTGCGGCGGAGGGAGCAGCGACCGGTCTCGCCGGGGCAGCCGGCATCGTACCCGATCTCATTGCTCTCGTCTCGATTAATCTTCGTGCGGCAGGCGAATACGCCACCTATTGTGGCTTCGAAATTGCTAATCCTGAGGAGCGACTTTATGCTCTGGAACTGCTCGATCAAATCGCACGGCCCAGTACAAAAGCCAAAGATTTCACGTTTGCTCCGGCGGTTAGAACGGCTACGCGCGTTGCTCGAAATCAGAGCGCACAGGCCCTGGAACAGATGGGGCTGATGAACGCCATTGAGCGCGCAGCTCGCGCCCTCGGCATGAAGCTTACGGGTGCCAAGCTAGCTCAAGTGATCCCCGTCACAGGTGCTTTAATAGCCGGTGGATTCAATGCATACTATACGTCGAAAGTGTGTCGGGTCGCTCGTTTCCTGTATCGTGAACGATTTTTGATGCAGAAGTATGGAAGCGATGTCGTGGGTACTGCCTAGGCGAGTGAACCCTAGAGCTTTCAGAAGTGACCAACAGATTCAGAATACTCAGATTTTGCTCCTCGTCGTAGGAAAACACGGGCAACAAACTGGCGAGGTTCTGCACGAAAATGCGTTTCCCCTCATGCGCTCTCTGAAAAAGACACCGAAGTACGGTTTTCAGGAAAGAATTTAGCAGCGTCCGAGAGGAAATCGGACAGTATCACTCGAGTTCTGTCCTATTCCAGCTTCGGAAATGAATTCTCCGTTTTGCGATCAACCATCGTTCTGTGAGTCTTCCCGAGAATTGCTGCCAAAAAAGAGGTTGGACCCCTCCCTTGAATCATGATTCGGGGTCATTCTGTTGGCATTTGTTTGTTTAAGGTTTTACGGAAAGCGTGCGATATATGTACCACGACGGCCTCGTTCTGGCGCGTTTCAAACGGTGTTCTGTATTACAGTCAGGTTGGATTCGGCGATGAGTGATCTACGTGATGAAGATGTAATCCGGTGTTCTTTCTGCGGCCGTACCGCGCACGAAGTAACCTCTATGGTTGCTGGACCGGAGGTCTACATATGTGATCGATGCATCAACGATGCTTCCGGAATCGTCCATAGTGATCTTTCCGGGGTCCAGCAGCCTGCAGCAGCACAAACCCAGACGACTAGTCCGCTACGACGTCTCGCTCCCACAGAGATCAAGCAGGCCCTGGACGAATACGTTATTGACCAGGACCATGCAAAAAAGGCGCTCTCCGTTGCCGTTTACAATCACTACAAAAGAATCGATGCTCATGAGTTCGTAAGCGAATACAGCGATGTCGAGCTTGAGAAATCGAACATCCTTTTAATCGGACCGACGGGTACGGGTAAGACTCTTCTTGCAAGAACACTCGCTCGAATTCTCGACGTTCCGTTCTCAATCTCCGACGCAACTGCACTCACCGAAGCAGGATACGTTGGAGAAGATGTCGAGAGCATCCTCGCTCACCTCCTCCACGCTGCCGACTTTAATGTAGAACGGGCCGAACGCGGCATCATTTATATTGATGAAGTGGACAAGGTGGCTCGGAAGTCCGACAATGCATCGATTACGAGAGATGTTTCAGGCGAAGGGGTTCAACAGGCGCTGCTCAAAATCCTTGAGGGCACCATAGCCGGTGTGCCTCCAAAAGGTGGACGTAAACATCCTGAACAAAGCCTGATCAACATCGACACGTCGAACATTCTGTTCATTTGTGGTGGAGCTTTCGACGGGCTAAACGATATCATTGCCCATCGACTTTCCACAAACACCATCGGATTTATGGCGGATTTAAGGGATAATATTGAGAAGAATGACCCCACTATTTTCCAGCATGTTGAGCCAGATGACCTTTTACGATTTGGGCTCATTCCGGAGCTTATTGGACGCCTACCCGTCATTTCGGCTCTCAACAAGTTGTCCCGCGGCGCGATGCGGAATATTCTTCTTAAACCCAAGAACGCCCTACTCAAGCAGTATCAGAAGTTATTTGCGATGGACGGGATCGACCTAATTTTCGAAGAGGATGCCATTGTCTCCATCGTCGATAAGGCCCATCAACTCGGAACTGGAGCACGCGGCCTTCGAGCAGTTCTAGAAGAAACCATGCTCGATATCATGTTTAAGATCCATTCATTGTCGGACGTCGCCGCGTGTCGTATTACGCGAGAAACCGTTCTTCACCCATCAGAACCCATCTTCGAACTTAGAAAGGCATCTGCCTAAAACGGACGCTCCCCAGGCCTCGATACCACCCGACACCCGCGGAAGCCCAAGCACGGCTTTTCGTACCTTTCGCATGTTGCCGTATAGACGACATGGGTTCGAAACCGGAGGCTCTTGAAACAGCCCAAGGATCGACGGCGACTCTCGCGCGACTTTAACGACCTGCACTTCCTTCTGTATGCTTCTCGGTAATTACGCGTCCATACCCCGGTATTACGCGAGCGGGATTTATCGGGAATTGCACAAAAAAACATATTTCTCTGGGCGCAAGCCATTGCTTTCAAGGTACTCGTCACCTTTATACCCCTGATCGTTCTAGGCACGGGATTGGTCGCTCAAACCATCCAACCTGAACATCCTTCTGCTCTCATCGGCCTCATCATCCAAACGTTTTTTCCGGAATACCAACGCGGAGAACTCGTTCAGTTTTTGGAGCAACTCCAGCAGGCGTCTGGCACCATTACGCTCATAGGGATAGTCAGCCTTACGGTTACAGCGAAAACGCTTTTTGCGACGCTTCGGGCTGTGCTCTCAAACATCTTTCGTGAAGAGTGGCACGATCACCGAACGCCACTCCGCGCATACATTTTCGATTTACGAATGGCCTTTCAGGTGGGGGCATTTTTCGTTCTTTCTATCGCTATAACGTTATTCGTTCAAAGCCTGAATGCGTCTGCTATTGAAATGCTGTCAGAAATGGGATATGAAAACACGTGGTTTAGCGACGGGCTCCACGGTGTGTTTCGATGGTTTGCGTGGCTTTTTCCCCTTTTCCTGAACGCCGTCATGTTCTTTCAACTCATTTATTTCACACCGATTCCGAAACCGCCCGCGCGGAGCGCATGGGTGGGAGCCATTGTGGCCGCATGTCTTTGGGAACTAGCCAAGGTGCCATTTACCATGTACGTGGCTCGCCTAGCCACATTTCAGGATACCTGGATAGCCGCCTTTGGAAGTACCTTTGTTCTAATCCTGGCTCTTGTGCTCTGGGCATATTATTCAGGAATCGTCCTGAACGTGGGATCGATCGCGACACTCTTGCATGAGCGAAAACATCGCTACGACGCTGAAGCAGCCCCAGCCTAACCGCTGATGATGTGTTACTCCTTCCTTACGGCCCGATCATCTGGTATGGATCGTTGGACGCGGTCCACTGTTAGTTGCCTGACATGATGAAATTTGAGCTTGAGCATACAGACTCGTCGTCACAGGCGCGTGCGGGTACCATCGAGACCGATCACGGTCTGATCAAGACTCCTGTTTTTATGCCTGTAGGGACCGCAGGCACCGTAAGAGCAGTCTGGCCTTCAGAGCTGGAGTCGGTCATTGGATCCCAGATTATTCTTGGCAATACATATCACCTTTATCTCCGACCCGGCACGGAAGTCCTCCAGAAGGCAGGAGGGTTACATCCGTTCATGCAGTGGAAAGGGCCCATCCTCACAGATTCGGGCGGATATCAAGTTTTCTCGCTGGCGTCCCGGTGCACTCTCTCAGAGGAAGGTGCAGAATTTCAGAGTCACCTCGATGGCTCAACACATCAGTTCACACCTGAATCGGTTATCGACATCCAGCGCGCAATTGGTTCGGATATCATGATGGTGTTGGATGAATGCCCTGCCGGAGATGTAACGAAAAATTATGCAGCCTCATCGATCAAGCTCACACTCAGATGGGCAGCGCGGTGTAAAAAACGCGCGGAGGAAACGAATTCGATCTACGACCATCATCAAGCACTGTTTGGGATTGTTCAAGGGGTTGTCTACCCCGACCTTCGTCGAGACTCTGCTCGAGCACTGGTCGATCTGGACTTTCCCGGATATGCCATAGGTGGTCTTTCGGTTGGCGAACGGGCTGATGAAATGTACGTGATGGTCGAAGTCGTGAACGAAGTCCTCCCTCCGGACAAACCGCGATACCTCATGGGTGTCGGAACGCCGGCAAACCTCGTAGAGAACGTCGCTCGTGGAGTCGACATGTTCGACTGTGTGATGCCGACTCGAAATGGTCGGAATGGCATGCTTTTCACCACCGAGGGTATTATTAATATCCGAAATCGAAAGTGGCGAGATGATCATTCACCCGTCGATCCGGACCTCAGCGGAGATGCATCTCAAAATTTTTCGAAAGCTTATCTTCGTCATCTCTTCATCTCTGGTGAACTACTTGGCCTACAAATAGCATCCGTTCATAATTTGACTTTCTACACATGGCTCATGGCCGAGGCGCGACGCGCTGTACTTGAGGATAGATACGATGCCTGGAAGCGGGGTATTCGCTCTAAAATAGATCGACGTCTCTAGGGGTAATGGACGAACTCTCAGCATACGCAAACGTATGATTCTGACCCGTAGCCCAAAGTCTACACGGCATGGCCAGAACGTTTAATCTTCCTTCTTTTTACCAGTCCTCAGTGGTGAGTCGGATCAAGGAGATTCGAAATCAATCGGACCCACTTAAACGAGATCTCTCGCCTTCGTTACTCGATTTTGGCCCTGTTCGATTCCACTTAGCGCGCCACTTTGGCTTTTGCTACGGCGTAGAAAACGCGATTGAAATTGCCTACCGGGCACTGGATGAACATCCGGACAAACGTATTTTCTTACTCTCTGAGATGATCCACAATCAGCGAGTGAATGATGACCTAAAGGAACGAGGCATGACGTTCCTTCGAACCACGACTGGAAAGCAGCTTTTTCCGCTTGCCGAACTGAACGCAGACGACATTGTGATTATTCCAGCATTCGGGACCACCCTTGAAATTGAGGAAGAACTGATTCAGAAGGGACTCGACGTGCGTACGTACGATGCTACATGCCCCTTTGTTGAGAAGGTTTGGCGTCGAAGTAGTCAAATTGGTCAGAGTAATTACACGGTTGTTATACACGGAAAGCGATATCACGAGGAAACTCAAGCTACCTTTTCACATGCAGAAAAGACGGCGCCAGTGATTGTCGTTCGAGATCTAGGAGAAGCGCAAATCTTGTCGCGGTTTATTACCGGCGAAATCAGCGTTGCTCAGTTTCACAGCGCTTTCGAGGATCGGTATTCCGTGGAATTCGATCCTGAAAAAGATTTAGTTCGTATCGGGGTTGTTAATCAAACAACGATGCTGGCAACAGAAACCAAGGCCATCGCGGAATTACTGAAAACTGCGATAGTTGACCGATACGGAACAGAACAATTGGGCGAACATTTTGCCGATACGAGCGATACGCTTTGCTACGCGACCAACGAGAATCAGGATGCCACCCGCGCACTCGTCGAGGAAGAAGCTGACGTTGCCATCATCGTTGGCGGAATAAATTCGTCGAATACGAGTCACTTGGTTGAGATTTGCGAAGACCGGTTGCCCTCCTATTTCATCAGCAGCGCCGACCAGATCGCCGGATCGTCAAACATTAAGCATTTTAGTTTGCTCACGAAAAGGCTGACTCAGACTGACAATTGGTTGGATTATGGAACACCGGTAAAGGTCTTGCTAACCGCCGGCGCATCATGCCCGGACATTATTCTTGAGGAAGTTATCGCGAAAATCACGTCCTGCTTTGACGGAATTCGAACCAACGACGATGTGATTTCTACTTTTTCCGAACCCATCACATGATCACGTATTATTTTGCGTTCGCAGACGCCGAATTCACTCATCTGATCTTGATCACTATCGCGCTTTAGTATATGGCTTGGTATGAACAGTGGTTCAGTAGAGACGAATATGAGATCGTCTACAGAGACCGAAACGAAGAAGAAGCCGTCAGCCTCGTCGACTTGATTGAACGAACCGTGGAGCTAACTGCAGGTTCAGAACTCCTGGATGTCGGGTGCGGTCGTGGTCGACACGCCATCGAGTTTGCGAAGAGAGGCCTTCAGGTAACCGGGCTTGATCTATCTGAACGCTCTCTTGAAATTGCCAGAGAAAATGCTGCTGAAGAAAACCTTAACATCACCTTTATTGCCGGCGACATGCGAAACCCCGTTGGACAAAATCGCTTTGACGGAGTCGTTAATTTGTTCACAGCCTTCGGATATTTCGAAGAGTGGGACGATCACCAAAAGGCGGTTGACGCCATGGCTTTAGCGGTAAAACCTGGCGGTTTTGTCGTCCAGGATTTTTTGAATCGAGCCGCTGTTGAGTCGAACCTCATTCCATCTGACACCCGAACGATCGGAGACGTCGTGATCGATCAGCGGCGATGGGTTGAGGAAGGTCGGATTCTAAAAGAGATCGTCTTTTCGAGTGAAGGCGGCTCTCATACTTTTTTTGAATCTGTAGCGCTCCTGGAACGATCAGATTTTGAATCGCTTTATGAGAGCGCCGGTCTGGAATTGGAGACAATATTCGGAGACTACTCAGGGGCCCCGTATGATGATGAATCCCCCAGAATGATTTTATTTAGTCGAAAAAAGGACTAGCCTCTACATGGACCATTGATCAGATGTCACGGCTTTTCGGGTCAATATTGTCGGTTCTTGCTACGAGTGTCCTTCTTGCGGGCTGCTCCCTCTTTTCGACCCGGACACCCGATGAACCCGTTACAGATGCTGGCACCTTTTCACAGCCGGATACTCCTGAACAGGTCATCGATAACATTATCGCTGCTGTCGGTGAAATGAACGCCCTCAACTATAGGAGGTCTCTGAAGGACGATCTTCTTTTTCATCCTACGGCCAGTGCAGAGGCCCGCGAATCCGTGTTTGCCAACTGGGGACGCGCCCAAGAGGATCAATATTTCACTGCCGCCGCCGCCGCTGCGCGCTTAAACACAGGGCATAGTCTCGTACTGAACGATCGCTCCTTTACAATCATATCGGATACGGAGTATTTATTGGATGCGACGTATGTACTCACCATCAATCACAGTCGCCCGGATGCGCCGTCGGAGGTTCAGGGCAGGCTCCAGTGGCTCGTCGAACAGAGTTCGAACGGGCTTTGGGACTTGAAGGAATGGACGGATCAGGAACTGGGTGGAAAGACATCTTGGAGTGACCTAAAGGCCGAATTTCTAAAGTAGGCTGTCTAAAGTAGCCTGATGGCCCGTCGAACGATTAATTTGCCCGAATGAGAAAGCCGAGTCTGTTTGTCGTAACCGTGTGGGCATTATCGATGATTGCTGCCTGCAATCCGTTTGCACCCGCTCTGGAGGAGGGGGACCCGTTTGGAGGGTTGATCGGTGACCAGACCACGATCGAGGGCTTCTTTACCAATTTCAAAAATGCTTATGAGCTCCGAGATCTATCGTTATACGAGCCGCTATTAGATTCGTCATTCACGTTTCTTTGGAGAGATTACGATGCGCAGGTGGATCGAGAGTGGGGCTTTGCTCAGGACCTGGAAACAACCCGCAGGTTATTCCAGAATTCGAGCCTGATCCGATTGCAGTGGAATCAAATAATCACCCAGGACAACCTGGTACCTCAGTTTGAGGTACGCGTTGTTCGGTCGTTTAACTTGACGGTTACCCTGGAACAAGGAGATGTCTTTCGAACCGATGGAAACGTCAACTTTAATCTTTCTCGAAAGGACTCCACCGCGGTGTGGAGACTCAAACGCTGGCGAGACGAAAGCGAATTGTAGGTGAGCCAGCGCGCGACATGGCTTGGGATTATTCACGTAGATCAGATCTCGCGCTAGTGATAACGCGACTTTCTTCTCCTAGTTTGAGACCTCCATTTGTTTCAACTATTAAGAGACCCGCCGGCGCGATGGACAAAGCACTCGCTTATGCTGAAGAGAATTTCGACGGATTTGTAACCGAGCTCAACGAGCTGCTCCGGATACCCTCAGTGAGCACAAATCCTGATCACGTCCAAGATGTCCGCCGGGCGGCTGATTGGTTATCGGATCATCTGAAATCACTCGGTATTGAGAAAGTCGAGGTTATGGAAACGGCTGGTCATCCTGTTGTGTACGCTGAATCCGTCAAGGACCCCAACCTACCCACGCTTCTTGTATACGGGCACTACGATGTCCAACCGCCAGACCCGCTCGAATTATGGGATTCACCCCCATTCGAGCCCGTTGTGAAAGACGGCGTTCTGTATGCCCGCGGATCGTGCGATGACAAAGGTCAGTTGTTTATGCATCTCAAAGCAGCTGAGTCATACCTGCGGACAGGGGGTGCATTACCACTCAACGTCAAATACATCTTCGAAGGAGAAGAGGAGAATGGGTCGGAAAACCTACCCGCATTCATCGAGGCTAATAAGGAATTATTGTCGGCCGACGTAGTCGTGATTTCTGATACCGCGCTATTCGGATCGGGTGTTCCGTCAATCACATATGGACTTCGCGGGTTGGCCTATGTCGAAGTTACCTTAACCGGCCCCGATCGCGACCTGCACTCGGGCGTTTACGGCGGCGCCATTGAAAATCCGGTCAATGTGCTGGCCCGGATGATTTCTGCGCTCCATGACGATGATTATCGGATCACGATTCCCGGATTTTACGACGACGTGATTCCACTCACCGATGAAGAACGAACTACGTTTGCCTCTCTTCCATTTGATGATCAGGAGTGGATTGAGGAAGTCGGTGTTACTAAAGCCCGAACCGAAACAGGATACTCGATCCTCGAAGGCACAACAGCCAGGCCAACGCTTGACTGTAACGGGATCTGGGGAGGATACATTGGAGACGGTGCGAAAACGGTCCTGCCTTCGAAGGCGAGCGTAAAGATCTCAATGCGACTGGTTCCGGATCAAAGCCCGGAGGATATAACGGAGAAGTTGAAAAAGTACTTCGAATACAATACGCCGCCAACCATGAAACTTGCATATACAGAGCTTCATGGCGGGAACGGAGCCCTGGTCGACACGGAAAGCTCCGCCATGGCCGCCGCCTCCGAAGCCATGGAGGGTGTCTATGGAGAGAAACCGTACTTCGTTCGAACCGGTGGGAGTATCCCCATCGTTGCCGATTTCAAGAAACTCTTGGGCTTGGACACGGTGCTTATGGGGTTCGGATTAGACTCCGATGCCATTCACTCCCCAAACGAGTGCTTCGGACTGGATCGGTTTCGAGATGGCGTTCGATCCATCATCCGATTCATGTCTATCTATGCGTCGAAGTAGAGAGCTGAGTCGGCGTGGGGCGACGTCGTTCAGATGGATCCCGAGAATTCGCAGCGCGTATCCGGCGGCCTGATACGGCTATCGCACATTTGCCCGAGTGGCGGAATTGGTAGACGCATGCGACTCAAAATCGTATGTCCTTTGGACGTGTGGGTTCGAGTCCCACCTCGGGTACGATAGGTTACACAACGAGTTACGATATCTAGTCGGACTACCGTGTTAGTGTAGTCCCATAGATTTACCGACTACTCTTCGACTACTCTTTCAACATGGACAGCGCAGATAAAAAGGATTTGATCGAATCAATAATGTCTTATTTGGATTGGGCAATTGAGAACAATCACTTTCAGATACTTGACTTCAACCTAATAATATGCGCTTGTTGTGCGTCGGGCCAGGTATTTGTTATCGGACGAAGACCTGCTCGCGAGCATCGGATACGTTGAAAATCGCAACGATGCCCTTCGGGATGCTGTCACCATCTAGGACGGCGTTTAAGCATACCAATGCTAATCGTATCGTAATGAATCGACAGGATTAGATAGTGATGCCCGCAGTGCCTGTCCGCCGACCGAAATGATGACTAGCGCGAGTGTGATGGCAGCAGTGATGAGGAAGACTTCCGCGCCGATCTCCGTTCGGTAGGCGAAATTGTCGAGCCATTTATGCATCAAAATGTATCCGACTGGCCAAGCCATGCCATTTCCGATTAAGAGCAGCCAAAAAAAGCGTGTTGACAGGAGTTGAATTACGCTTTGAACCGAGGCACCAAGTGTTTTGCGAATACCGATTTCTTTTGTCCTTTGTTCGGCCATAAAAGCCGCTAGGCCAAAAAGTCCGAGGCACGCGATGATTATGGCTAGCATGGAAAAAAAGCCAAATACCTTGCTCAGCTGTTTCTCGGCTTTGAAGAGCCTAGCAAAGTCCTCGTCAAGGAATGAATAGTTAAGCGCATCGCCTGGAATGAACTCATTCCATGTTCGCTCAATTGCGGCGATTGTTTCTGAAACAGTTCCACTTCGGAGGCGAACTAAAATCTGCGCAGGCATACCATTTGGATAAAACGGCGAAAAAATAGTAGGTTGAATTGCCGTACGCATATCGGCATATTGGAAGTCTTTCACGACTCCAACGATAGGACTATCAAAGCCCTTCGGCGTATACGCGTCTCCTTCGAGAATGGCGAGACGATCTTCAACTGTGCTGCCGATTGGAGACTCGGGTCCAAACAGTTCTGCGGCTGTTTCGTTAATGACAAATGCTCCCATAGCGGCGTCACCAATGTTAACATTTCGCCCTGAAACAAGAGGTAGTTGAAGCGTTTCGAAAAACGCTGAGTCAATGAACTGCAGTCGAATATCGATATCGGAACCGCTAGAAGTCGTTAATGAGTTGACGTTAATCCCAAATCCATTTTCCCGTCCAGGTACAACAGAAGAAAACGATGCGCTTTGAATACCGGGTATTGCAAGAAGTTGCTGCTGGAACACGCGAAGACGTCTCCCGGTCATAAAAAATAGCCGATCGACTTCTCCACCAGAAGCCTCAATGAGTTCCGCCTGCTCGCGCCGATTCAGCGACATCCAGTCATCGACGGTATATCCGCGCTCGGACATTAAGCCTCGCCAAGCAAAAGATTCTGCGTGCATAAATTTATTGGGTACGTTCTGAAGGACGAGCACGCGCTCGCCGTCGAATCCTAAATCTTTGTTTTGCATGAAAGACAATTGATTGAAAACCACCACAGTTGCGACGATAAGAAGTACTGAAATAAAAAATTGAAAGATGACGAGGCCGTTGCGAAGTGAGACGCCTCGGCGGCGCGTATGCAGCGACCCACTCAGCAATTCTGCGGGGCGGAAGGCAGAAAGAAAAAAAGCCGGGTAACTTCCAGCAAGAACACCGACTGTCAACGCAACGATGACCAATCCAGCAATGTGATACCCGTTGCCAATCGGGTCAAAGGTGATCTCGGTGCCCAGGAAATCATTAAATACGCCAAGGAAAACGACAACCAGGGCGCAGGCAATCGCCGCCGAAATTAAGCTGACAACGGTCGACTCAACAAGGAATTGGTAAATGAGTTGTTTGCGTGACGATCCGACGACCTTTCGAATACCGACTTCTTTGATGCGGCTTGATGACCGAGCAGTCGCCAGGTTCACAAAATTGACACAAGCTAAAATGAGTATGAAAAGGGCGATAATCAAAAAGAACGTAATATTTGTTCGACTCCCACTGCGCCCAAGTGCACCCTCATACTGAGCCTCATATCGATTGTCGAGGTGCACATCCGTTAAGGCTTGGAGGCTTAGCGTCCAGCTTCGCCCAGAGTTTTTTAGTTCCTCCCAGGAAGATCCTTCTGATTTCGCGACTTCCGGACCGATATAGTCATCGACGAAAGATGGAAGTTTTTCCTCTAGTTGCTCAGGGGAAGAATATTTCGGCAGAACGATATACGTATAGCCGCCTCCCCAGCGTCCGGTTACGGCCGCACGATCCGAGGGTTTGGGCTTGACCCGAACGAGATAGTCAAATTGAAAATGAGAATTAGTTGGCATATCTCTGGCCACAGCTGATACCGTCAAGTCAGATCTAAAAATCGTCGGTTCGGTGATTGTAACCGTCTTGCCAATTGGATCGTCGATTCCAAACAAGAGATTGGCTGCGCTTTCGCTTATCACGATAGACTCATAATTGGGAAGTGGCTGTTGGGAATTGCCGCTCACTATAGCGATGTCAAACAGATCGAATATCGACGGATCCACTGAATGCACAGTCTTTTCGCTAAATAATTTTTCGCCATGCTGAATCGTGTATCGAGAATCGGTGGTGAATCGTGTTACCTGAGTTATTTCCGGGAAGTTTTCAGACAGTAATTCGCCGATCGTCCAACCAATGGCGGCAGTAGAGCCTTGTTCGCTCGGTAAATTGAAATCCTGAACTACTCGGTAAATTTGGTCAGACTTCGAAAAATCCTGATCGAAACTGTATTCGTGCTGCACGAAAAGCAGCGCAAAGGTGGTTACAGCAATACCGACAGAAAGGCCAACAACATTTAGAATCGTATATCCTTTATGAGATCGAAGCGTTCGAAGTACGGTCTTGAGATTGTTAATAATCATCACGGTGGCCCAGTAAACGGATGCGAAGAGAAATAATGGAACGGACCTGATAACCTGGCCCCAATACCAAAGACG
This sequence comes from Bacteroidota bacterium, assembly GCA_022567305.1. GTDB lineage: Bacteria > Bacteroidota > Rhodothermia > Rhodothermales > UBA10348 > SMXL01. The sequence continues at coordinate 60,483 of JADFHF010000021.1, forward strand.
TGCCCACTCAGCCCTTCCGTTCTCGTGGATCCGGTTGTAGGTTTCTTCTACATCTCCAAGAACCTCATCAGCATGCACATCGTGCAGTGCTCTATCGAGAATCCACTGGGCTACTCGTGGCGGTCTGTGGCTTCTACGTTTCATTTCGCGCCTGCAAGACCGGCAAGGGGCCTGCTCTTCCACAGAGCATCCTGAACCCGTCGGATCTTGATTAGAGCAGCCTTACCATCAGGAGTCAATTCAAAAAAACGTTTGCTCCGTCCACCGCGATGAGGTGTTGGTTTTCCCTTGAAGGATCTGACATAACCTTTGTGAGCCAGCCGGTCGAGCGGAATATAGATAGCTCCAATCGACCAATCGTAGCCGGAGACGTCTGTGAGATGATCTCGAATAGCTGCACCATAAGCATTGTCCTGCAAATTCCAGATGGACAACAGGATAAGCTCTTCGGTGCGTGTCAGGAACGACATTTTGATGCTCTTCGATAGTTGATCTTTGATATAATCATAATTCTAAAACAAATATTATACAATTGCAAATATTTTCCTTAAAACATTGAGAATAATAAAACCGACAAGACTGTAATGACGAGTGTGATAGGTCTGACGTCGAAGAAATATCGCCAGTCTATTCCTTGTTTTCCGTACTCAGCTCGACGTCAGTTCTGGTCAATCCCCGACGCATAACATGTATTCTATGAACCCAGCGTTTGGGACGCTGTTAAATACTATTGGTCCATCTTTATGTCAAATGTAACGGACACAGCTTTTTTGATGCAAGAAAGAAGGTCCACATATCGCATATGCCACATATCACATCGTCTATCTATCACGCCGCCACTTAGCGCCGAATCCACAGATCACTCCCGCAACATAGCGTGCGCACCACATGTCGCGATACAACAATCTGAATTGATTTAAGATGACGGAAAGAGATAATTGATATCGTCATTTGCGTCATCACTTTGAGAACCCGTCTCAGCGAATCAGGCGAAGGAAGGAAATTGAAAATCCGTCCGCCCCGGGCGCCGAACTGTCTCGTCTTCTCAGTTTAGTCTGCCTTTTCAATCTCAGAGCGAATGGAAATTGCACTTCCGCCCAGCATCCCTTTTCTTTAGCCGAACCTCACGTGCATCACCATGGTTGGCAAATCACTTTCCCATTACAAGATCACCGCTGAGCGGGGCCGTGGTGGCATGGGAATCGTCTACCAGGCGGAAGTCTCAAAATCGTATGTCCTTTGGACGTGTGGGTTCGAGTCCCACCTCGGGTACAAAATGGATTTCGACTGATTAGCGCTGATGCAGAGAAACGCCTGCTACGTTGAGTAGTAG
>JADFHF010000100.1 GCA_022567305.1 Bacteroidota bacterium
TTCCCGTTCCGCTAATATGCCGGTCATCCGAAATGGCGAGGTAGCTCAGAAGGTTAGAGCGTCGGATTCATAACCCGAAGGTCGGCAGTTCAATCCTGCCTCTCGCCACCCTAAAGCCCCGTTTCAGTCAGAACTGAGGCGGGTTTTTTATTGTGGGATTTTTGGGAATACCTGATTTACGTGGTCACAGTACTCAGTGCTGCACACAAAAATGTACACAGTTGATGGAGTCCGATTAATCTGTTTCAATGAGCTATCAAGGATAGCAATTTAGATTCATAGAGTCGAGTCAGTCGAAGCGTCGTTTGATCCTGACCCGATCGGCCGTTCTGAATCGAATACTATATCTCCCCCATCTCGAAGTTTTAGTTCGGGCTGATTTGCAAGATCAATGAACACCGATTCGTAAAACCGAATCCAGCCATCAATTCGCTTCTTATCTATTGGGATTGCACAGCCTAGCAATATTTCTGCTCCACCATAATGGATCCCTACAACTTCACCAGATTCCGGAAGGAACAGAGGCGATCCGCTAAAACCGGGAGCCGAATAAATATCTTTCAATATTGACGTATATGATCGTCTGTTCGCAGTGTCAAACGGAGAGATAGCAGAGATCATACCTTGATAAACCACTGGGCCAAACCGGTGAATTCCCATCCTGTCATTATTTATAAGAGTATTTCCTAGAGGATATCCGCTCATAGCAATTTGTCTACCGACTTTTATGTCAGAAAGACTACCAAATTGAACTGGTTGGCATTGGTTCATCCGGTCCTCTCGATCAAAAGAAATAATCCCTGCATCCAGTATACCTCGCCCTTTAGGGTCGACAAACGCGAAAGCATTTTTCGCCCGTAAAAATGATTCTGACCAAGCTCCCTGTTCAGGGTATGAGAATCACAGATACCAGTTGTTTACTCCACTGTCCTGAATGCCGTTTACGATCTCTTCGACGACATGCCGATTAGTCAGTATTAAATCGCTGCTGACAAGAAAGCTCGTTCCGACGAGTTACGAATTCGCTGGGGTGTAATTTCCGCCCAGTCGTATTTCAGCGTCTGATAGTTGGTCATGAGGAACGGGAAGGAATACGATTCCGCAAGTCAATGTACGGAGCGATCGAATTATTTCAGGGTCAATCTTCATAGATCCTAATATAGTCCGACAGTTGGATACACAGTTCCAATTTCGGGGTCTGGTCGTATCAGAGTTTGAGGCGGCAGGTTTCGTACGAGAAATCACTTATATAACGATCTGGGGCTGGATTTGTATTAAAAAGTGTTATCACAATCAGAACAAGTAGCTTTCTGAGTGAGGGTTCCTATCCGATCAAACCTAAACGCTTTTCTACGGTGGACTTCTAAGTAGCGATAAGCGAAGTTATCATAGGTAGAAGCCAACATATGTGCTACTGATTGGCTGGAATCGGCGAAATGCAAACGGCCCCCACCGAAGAATATTCGGAAATGTCCATTTTTTCCGACAATCCTTCGATTTCAGAGTCCGCACATATACCCTGATAACATTTTTCAAGTGTTCACGGGCCCCCTACCGCTTGACAGGAGATTGGGATTGCCGTTAGTAATACCCCCTCTCCACCCACGCTTCCCCATCTCCAATCTTCAAGGCGACCCAGATCAAAGCGTCTTTCATCGCTCTCTTTTCTTATAGAGACTGAAGACCGGAAAGTTTAATGCTAAGAATCTGATTTTTTTTTGGATGACCCCATGCGAGTCGTATTGATGGCATAGGGGGTCTTCGTGGGGACGGGCGAGATTGGCACCAAAGTTCAAAAGCGAAATTGCTGCCAGTCACCTTTCTGATATGGCCTCACGCGATTTTCCCGGAGGCACCCATGGTTGCGTTGTCATTTGAGGGAGGTAGAAATTGTCCAATCCAATCGCCGACAGTATTTTATCCTTCGATTGTGTGCCTTGAATGGCGCTTAGGTAACGGCTGCCAACTCCTTCTTCTTCGCGATCTGTGGAGCAGGTTTTTTTCATCTTTTTAAATGCTGAAGCGGTCCTTGGTAGTAGTTGATAAGCATTCGCTCGATTATTACGACGACTCCTTTACGACTCTCAAACTTGCGCCCCAAGTCTCTCAGAAACAAAACGGTGAAACTCTTAATTTCTCGCGCTCCATGAAGGTCTGGAGCTTTTCTATTTGTCCGCTCAAACGGGGGAAGACCAGAACCGTGCGCACGTCACGGAAGATTCTCAAGGTCGTCGAGATCCTGATGTCTGCCTGCCGCCCGTTTGTTGATCTTCAGACTGGCCAGGTCAATGATGGGAACCTCAATCTCACTCCAGCGCTCGACGATCCTGCGATCATAGGTTTTCCGAAATTCGAGGCCACTTATCGTTGTCAGGACTTCGATTCGAAACGGCGGTAAGCCCATTCGGACGATTCGATGCTCGACAAGAAAGAGCTTCGGACTCAACTTGTCGACACTAAAACCGAATTCGCCAAGAGCGGAAACCAGAGCGTTGGCATTGTTCTCGGAAATCTCGACCCACATGTCGAGATCTGCGGTCGAGCGCACATATCCATGGTACGCAACAGCATACCCACCGATAAGGAGATACCTAACGCCGTGGTTGTTCAACAACTTCAAGAACTCGCTGAAGTCGTCCGGCAGAGGAATCGTAGGCATAGAAAACTCTCCGAATCTGCTCAACCGCGATCAAGCGCTCATGTGGGGTACGGGAAAGCCAATATTCCAGATCAGCTTTGTCCTGATTTTCGAACGTGGCGATCTCCAACACGCGCCGATCAACGATCTGATGCTTGTCTTTCATAGTTACGCTCGTACTGGAATCGCTGCCGAATGATTCTTCGCGTCAAGGCGTGCCGTCTAGGTCATCCATTCTAACCTCTGTGCCATATCGCTCCGTGCCTTTCACCGAGGCGACTGGAGCGCCGTCATCCGCTACAGCCAAATCCGACACACGCCCCTGCTGCTGGTAAGTTTGGCCCCTGGAATGAATTTTACTCCCGGCCTATATTCAGATTATCCCAAGTCAGATCATTGAATTGATTCAATTGTTTCTACATTTCAGTGGTTTCTGCTGCTGACGCACCTCAGTTCCCACTTTTTTCCAATAGGGTTTTGCCGGCCACATGCAGAAGAAGTGGCCCAGGAAAACTGGACAGGGCCTTAAGTGGAATCTTACGTGTTGATTATGCCGCCTGTTGATGCGGCCATGTGTTAGAGAATACGATTGCCGGGGTCCGTCTTCCAAGCGAGCTGTGTCTCCGCTCTTCGTTGAAGTACTGGAAGTAATCGGCGATCAGATTTACGTGCTTCGGAAACGCTTTCGTACGCGCTCACGTACACCTCCTCATACTTCAGACTCCGCCACAGGCGTTCGACGTACACGTTATCCATCTCCGTCAAGTGCACCCCAACACGATGAAGAGTCACGACGTTTCGTCGTGACACATCCGTATCACCCGCTTTGTGGGCAGGAGTTCGA
>JADFHF010000101.1 GCA_022567305.1 Bacteroidota bacterium
CTTGATGACGACCGCCTCGGCCCAGGGCCGCTCCTCGTCGACGGTGTAGATGTGGCCGTTGGTCAGTACCCAATCGGCGCCCGGTGCAACAGAGTCTTGTTGTTGGTTGCAGGCGGTGAGAGTAAGGCCAATGAATGCCAAGCGTATTGCTAGTGTGTAGCGCATCGATGATCCCCTCGGGGAAATCATAGGGGAAAAGGGGAAGGATAGGAATTTCTATCGCGTAATTTAGGCTTGGAGTAGCAATCATTTTCGACGCAGCAACTCGCTGATGCACATGTAGCCGGGGGTTCCGGCTACCGAGCCGCAGGGGTAGGTGCTGGAGCCACAGATAGACACGTTCTCGAACGCACCGAACTGGTAGAAGCGCCGCTTCGCATCGGCCGCGTATTGCCGCTCGAAAAAACTTTGCCCCTCGACGAGCATGGTGTGTTCAATGTTGCCGCCTGGAAAGCCGAAGGTCTGCTGCAAATCCGTAGGTGTGAGTAGTCGGGACCAGACGCAATCTTCGGGATTCGCAATAAAGCCCAGGATGATCTCCTTCACCTCGGCTTCCACATCTGCGAGTTGTTCTCCGGTTTTCCCCAACGCAAGATTTTTGAAGAACACCGTGAGCCGGTCATAGGGCTCTACGAGGCCCATGTGACGCATGGCTGCGCCCTCGCAATAGACCTGGAAGTAGCCCGGAACGAAGTCCTCCCCACCCACGACCGCCAGGGTCGCCACTTCAAAGTCTGCCATGTTGTCCACGGCAAACATGTAGCGGAAGGCCGTGTCGGATTCCGCATCTTCGTTGCCGTGTTTCCACCGCACGGGATTGCGAAACATGAGATTTAGTTTGCCGGCGGTACCCAGCACCCGTTCCTGGGCAGTGTGTTCGATGAGCGCCGAATCGCCCGTCAGGCGCGCGGCGGTTTGAGGATCGGTAGCAAACACGATGTGGTCCGAGTGCAGCGTCCGGGGGCCCGAGGAATTCTCATAGCGCACGATGCCGGTCTGCGTGTCCACTTCGTGCACCGTGCACGACAACACGAGATCGACCCCCAGTTCCTGATTAATCAGGCCGAGTTCCCGCGTGATCTGCCAGATACCGCCACGCACGTAGCCGTAGTCGCCGCCGAATACTGATCCAGAGCTCATTATCGGAATAATGAATGCGGAGTAGGGCTCGGACAGGGAAACCGGACCGCTCTCAGAAACATCCATGCCGATGTGCACCTTGGTACGTTCGGCGCTCAGGTAATGATCCAACAGAGTCTTTGCACTTCCGGTGATCCACAGCGCGGTCAGATCTGCGCCCAACTCTGCAATCGCATCTTCCACGCTGGGCGGCCGACCGGCTCTAAAGCCTGCTTGCAGAAATCGCACCACGCGATCCTCATCGGCGTGGAAAGCGGCCAGGTCACCTCGTTCTCCCCACTTGTCGGCGAGCTCCCGTTGCAACTGGGCCGCATCATGGTAGATCCGGGCGGGCTGCGCGATGCCAGGGAAGAACACCAGCTCCGGGTGGCTGACCGCCCAGCCCTGCAAGCGGTCCGCCAGACCCGTCTCACGCCAGACAAAGTCCTGCATCAGCCCCAGAGTCGAAGCGCCAAGCGCGTAATCCTGCGCGATGCCCTGCACCTCGACCGTCTCCGACACACAGGCGCCGCCAACCCGATCGCTACGCTCGAGCAGCGTGACCTGATGCCCTGCGCGTACCAGGTAGTTGGCCGCGACCAGGCCATTGATACCCGCACCGATGACAGTGATGTTTTTTGAGTTTTTTGTCACAGACGAGAGGTTATCATTCCACTCGGATTCTTGAAAAGACGAGGGGCATGAAGCCGTCTAGCCGTTACGTATTTTATTGGGCAAATAGAATGTGTTCATGCTGCATTCCACTTTGTCCGATAAATCTACTGTGAATGCAGTTGACCTGTTAACCGCGTTTTCAGGCGAGAGCGCGAAGCAGTATGAGCCGATGTTCCGATTCTCGCAGGAAGCGAGAATCGTCACCGTCAAAATTTATGCTGTCGGAACGGAGAGCACGACGGCTCGATATTCCGGTGGGTCCGAAATCCGGAAAGAGGTCAACAACATCTTGCGGATCACGACTGCGGACGGATTCGAGGGCCTGTCCGGCGTCGATACGGATTATCAAGGAGCATTCGGCGAAGAACATCTGCTGGAATTGCAGGGCATCGCTGCCGATCTCCTTGCCCTCCAGTCACTGGACCCGGTCGAGGTCGGGACGATACTCGAGCGAACGAGGCCCGGCCTTAGCGATGAAGCTCGCTCGAGCATCGATATCGCACTGTGGGATCTGGCAGCACGCAAGGTGGATCGTCCTCTCTGCGAAATGTTGGGGGCGAAGCGGGATTCGATTGAACCCTATGCGAGTTTTCCATTCTATGATTCGCTTCCTGAGTACATTGAGGCCGTCAACGAATACGCGAAGCTCGGCTACACGATCTTCAAGTTTCATGTATGGGGTCAGATCGATAAGGATTCCCGACTCGTGGAACTCGTCCAGCAGACGTTTGCTGATTCTGCCTATCGATTCATGATCGATCTCGAGGGAGCGTATGGATTTGAGGACGCGCTGAGCTTAGGACGGAAAATGGACCAGGGATTGTTTATCTGGCTTGAGGGACCCATCGACGATGAGCAACTGGAGCAATACGCGGAACTCAGAAGCAGGCTCGCGGTATCGATCATCCCTGCAGGATACAAGCTCTATTCGTCTGCATTCATCCGACAGGGAATCGAGTCCGGTTCCTGGGATGCGGGCAGGTTCGACGCCACAGTTGTCGGTGGCATCTCGAAGGCGCTCGAGCTCCTGATTGTTGCCAACGATGCCGGTCTGCCGATCGAAATCCAAAGCTGGGGTCACTCGCTGGCCCAGGCGGCCAACCTCCACTTAATGCTGGCCAATGAGCGAACTCGCTACTTCGAAGCGCCGATGCCCAAGGAGGCCTATGAGTTCGGCATGAAGAACGGTAACTTGCTCGAACGGGGGAGGGTGGTTGCACCGGAAGGTCCCGGTCTGGGCATCGAGATCGATTGGGATCGGCTCGCAATTGCAGATTTCTACGTTCATTCCGATGGTTGATTCATTGCACCGCCGAGTCGGCCGGCTCGACACGCCTGGCAATGATCAGCAAAGCGACAGTGAGCGCAGCAAAGGCCGCCGTCATCCAGCGAACGCAGCTCATGAGAATGTCGAATAGACCCTCGATGCCGTAGTCGTCCGTGTAAAACTGTGGGTCGTCGTACCACGGTAGAAAAAAGATGGCGATGATGCCGATTGCCGTCATAGTTCCGAACATCCATGCCAGCCTCCTGGTATCGCCGATTGCGAGTCCGGTTTTTGGATTGACCGGATGTCGAATTGGATCGATCTTCGTCAAGCCACCGTATTTTCTCCTGTAGAAGAAATACGCCACCGGTCCGCTCAACAGAGCGAGCAT
>JADFHF010000054.1 GCA_022567305.1 Bacteroidota bacterium
ATGGGGCATTTACGACCTTGCCAACACAGCATTCTCAGCACTATTCATAACCTTATTCTTCCCCGTACTGATTAAAAATTATTTAGGTGGTAACGAATTCCATATTGGCTTAGTTATGGGACTGTCAATTTTCCTTGCAGGACTTTTAGTTATAGTATTGCAACCTTCTCCATCAATAAATCCTGCCAAATAATTATCATCTATCAATTTAATCAACCCCAAAAAGTTAGTGCGATAGAATCAAGATATACCAACATATCAAGAACTCTTCTAACCTATTGAGTTTGTTGATTATCATCTTTATCTACTGCCTATCATTTCTTGAGATTAAGTTATATATAAACTTATGCTTTTCCTGTATTACTACCGGTTATTGCTAGATAATTAGACTATGAACTTCAAAACCATTATTCCGAGGATAAAAACGACTGCGATTATTAGAACTGAGGAAGGCTCCATCTTTATTCCTCCTCCTTCTACGTCATAGAATCGGAATATACCTGCTGATCCCATAGGTGTTGAAACTCTGATTTTTTCTGCCATAAGTTCTATTCATCGTCCTGGTTTTTATTCCTTTCTTAGTAGTGTTGATCCAACTAGCAACTCCTTAATAAGGACAAATCCCTATATGCTTACATCAATCGCATGTCGCCAGACATCCAAGTAACTACTTATTAGAAATCAGTATCCAGTGTCCAATATCCAACTATCCGCGATTTGATGTGGAGGGATTCAATGGATAATCTAGAAAACACATTAAATTTGGTAGGTCTTAGGGGTTACGACGCAAAAGTTTATTCTATTATGCTTGACTTCAGGGACATGAGACAAGAACCAGTAACAGCTTATTCTATCGCAAAGCACTGCACTCCTCAAATGCATGTGACAACTGTTTATGATTCGCTTGGCCGATTAACAGATCAGGGTTATGTTTCATTTGTGGTCGAAGGAAGAGGGAAAAAGTATCAGCTCAACGGAGGAGTAAGACAATTGATTACTCAACTCGAGGAACGAAAGAGAAGCATCAACGATCTTCTTCCAAGACTGAAGAAACATCCTAGAAGCGAAATAAATCGCGCCAAGATCTCGCATCGTATCACTAGACCGGGGATCGGCGAGTAGTTCTCCCAGCAACCGCGTGATTTCAGAGGAGTAGTCGGCAAGATCCTCGTCGAGACGGATTGTTGTGCACGACGCCAGTAAAAGACACGCCGTTACGCACAGAACTATTCGGGCGCTGGATACCATGATCTATAGCCCACTGAGTGAGTCGCTCCGCGCCGGCTGGAAGTTGTGAGCCGGCTCCAGTTGGTCTGATCTCACGCATCGCGGGCCCACAGAAGAATCAACTCACCGCGGAAACGCCTTACAACGCGCGAGAACTCTGAGAATAGAGGTTTCGCTTGAGTAATTCCAGTTTTCTCACCTACCCGTTTAGACAGAACACGATCCGCTTTCCCTTGTGAGACATACGCCTCTACTGAGGCGTAAGCTCAAACACGAGCATGTACGGATCAGCAGGTACGCATGACGGCGTGATCGTGATCGGTCCGGAAGCACCATCGATGAGTTTTGGTTCATGCTCGAATCTCATGAGCGAAATCGAATGTGAGCCCGGACCCAGCGTAAATTCTGTAGGAGTGGTTTCTGGATCGCCATCCTCCCGGTAAACGATGGCTCCGTTATCTAACACCACCCCCCAAATCATCCCAGACGACACCCCAATAGTCCGTTCAAAATAACATGTAAGTGATAGGGGCTCTCCTCTCTTAACAGTAATCTCTTTTTCAAAGTCTCCATATCTCGCAGAATAAAAAGAAACTCTATGCACGCCGGGAGAAAGCATGACTAGACCGGGACGTTGAAATGGATCTCCATCAATACTCATCTCACTCCCTTCCTGAGGATCTATGAGCAGTTCGACAGCAATCATCTCCTCCGTTACCGGAGTAGTGACGGGGTCTTCTTCCGATGCAACAACAGGTGGCGGGATCTGGATATTCGGTCCCTCTGTTCTCACGGACACGGCTGAGAGCAGCAGCTCATGCAGAATTCCGGCCTGAAGTGTTGTGTCTATGGAGACAAACCCCTCGTGCTGAATCTGGACTCTAGCGCTGTCGAAGTCGGGTGCGAGAGGATAGTCGGTAATCGGAGTTTCTCCTACGAACTGTTCATTTACAGTTATTGCAGCTCCGTGCGGTATCGTGACGACCGACAGAAGCGTCGAAACTGATTCGGTTTTAGTCGCTATCAATTCCTGGATTATGGGAACAAGAAAATATCCAGCGACCATGAGCATCACAGCGAATAATCCTCCCGCGAGCCTCCGTGTATACCTACGCTTTGCACGCAATGCCGTGTGCTCTGTCTCAGTTTTAGCGCCACTGACCGGTTTTGCTGCAACGTCTCTGGTCGTCGGCTCCGGACTCACCTCGGTTCCCAATTCAGCTATCGCCTGGAGCATCGAGGATGCATTCTCGAACCGTGACTCCCTGTTTTTCTGGAGGACATTAAGGACGATTGAATCAAGTCCGGAAGGCAGGTCTGCACGCATACTTTCAGGAATCTCAACTTCCTGATCCAGAATCGCATACATCAAGGCTGCCCCATACGGGGCATCGAAAGGAAGACACCCGAACAGCATTTCGTAGAGCACCACCCCGAGCGACCAGAGATCTGTACGGTGATCTAGCTCGTCGCCTCGCAGCTGCTCCGGAGACATGTAGTTCATCGTTCCGAGAATCCCTGACGTGACGGTGATCATCGTTTCCGGTGAACTAAGCTTTGCAAGACCGAAATCAGTCACCTTGACCTCTCCTGTTGAGGAGATCATGATATTCTGTGGCTTGATATCTCGGTGAATCACACCCGCCGAATGAGCTTTTTCGAACGCCTGAAGAAGCTGCCTTGTAATGCTCAGCGTTTTCGAAATCGGAAGTGGTACGCCCTGAAGAAGAACTGAAAGATCTCCCCCGTCCACATACTCCATCACGATGAAAAATCCCTCGTCCGTGTGTCTTAGTTCGTGGACACCGACGATATTGGGATTCTTTAACTTCGCTAGAACGCGTGCTTCCCGCTGAAACCGCCGTACCGATTTTTCATCGCGTGTGAGTTCGGGTTTGATGACCTTCAGAGCAACATCTCGATCAAGTCCTACGTCACGAGCCCGATACACAACGCCCATCCCGCCCTTGCCAAGCACCGCCAAAATACGGTATCCAGCTACTTCTTGACCGATGGTCAGATTCATTGGCAGACGTTGCTGCTAACCGAACGGCACCGGAAAAGCAGCTTTCGTAATTGGATTCGGGTTTTTAGTCAACACCGCTAAATGTACGCGGTGTGAGCCGTTCTGAAAAACTAGGTCGATAAAGCGAAGAGTCTATATCGCGTCAAACGCGGACTCGACTGTATCGAATTGGGGAAAAATTTTGTAGACGTGCGTTAGCTGAACGGCTTCCTGGACCGGCTGTGATGGGGACGCGAAACAGACCTGGCCTCTGACTGCCCTAAGCTTTCTGTAGAGTGTAAAGAGCGATCCGAATCCACTTGAATCGAGAATACGTGTATCGGAGAAATCCAATATGAAATTGCAGATTCCCGCGCTGACCTGCGCCTGGTAGGCCTCCTTGAAATCAGGAACATTCCGGAAATCAAGATTGGATCCGATTATTACGACTACGGTGTCGCTCGTGATTGATTCAATGGGAAAACTCATCAATGTACCCCTAGGGGTTGTTAGTATCTTCCAGCCAAATTAGGGTCTCCAATACGATTTCAGGTAGTCGCGCATGGCCTCAATATTATCGACTTCCGACTTTTCGTCTAAATACGTAGAACTACGTAGTTTACCATCTAAATTGGGATAAAATGGGGGTTTATATTCGCCGATCTCAATTTCGTCTCAAGGATTGACCTCAGTGTTGGCATCTGAAATTGATCGAGCTCGGTTTTATCGGGAAACGAAAGCTTCGGTGAAGCTCAATCACGCGAATATTGTGAGTGTCTATCAGATCAATGAAGCCATCCCATCAAATTCCCCCATCGGCGCGGGGCCGAGTCCATCCATCGCCATGGAGTTCATCGAGGGCAAGACGCTGGAAGATCGATTTCTATCTGGCCCACTGAAACTAGACGACGCTATTCAGGTCACGGCCCAGGTCGTTGAAGGGTACTACAAGGCCGATCGACTTTTGAGACGCTCGCGCGTGTCCACAACGCCCGTATTCAGCAGTCGGACACCGGAAACCGTTGTCGATACAGGAGGCTACTTTGAATATGACCTCCATCCTGACGGCAAGGGTATATTGGTCCACTCTCCGGAGACGGATCAGGACGAAAGGCCACCTATTTTAAATATTGTTCTGAATTGGGTTGTCGAGTTAACGGGCCTGATTGAAGGATCAGGGAAATAGTGCACGGATAATTGCCCTATTGAATCTTGTCCGATGCCTGTTTCGAAGAAGATTAGGTTGTAATACCCGGCCTAGATTCAGACACCTACTCCGCAGAACCGAAAATCAAACAAGTAGCATTGGTGATCTCCATGGACAGACGTCGATTTATTATAAAGGCAGGACAGGCGTTTCCCGTTTTCGCAGGCGCTGTGTATCTGGTCGGCTGCGACAGCAACACGAACGACTCCGATGATTCCGGAGGAAACAACAACGGTGGAAACAATCAACCTATATTCATCACGGCCGTCTCAACGGTAGAAGACGGACATTCTCACTCAGCGCAGATCCCCATTGCCGATTTCGCGTCAGCGTCCAACCGAACGTATAATGCTTCGAATTCCGATGGCCATTTCCACATGGTGACGTTGTCAGCATCCCAATTGGCCTCGTTGGGGACCGGAAGTGCGGTCACCGTTACGTCGACTAGCGATTTTGCCCATACACATCGGTTTACGTTTCAGCTAACCACATAATTGGTGCGAAGTCGAGTGAAGCGTGCATCAGATTGTCGCCTCTTTCGTAGCGAGTGAGTTAGATTACGGGCTTGGTCACTGCGCCAAGAATCAAACCTCTTCTACTAACGGAAATAGACGGCCGTCATGTATCGGATTTACACCGCTTTTCTCCTTCTCGTTATTGCTACGTCTGGTTCGCTCCTCGCACAGGAATCGACTTCTCTTAGCGTGGGTAGACTCATCGAGCACGACCTCGTAACCGACAGCAAAGACGTGTTCGATATCGAATTAGAATCCGAGATGTTCGTGTTCGGGTATGTCGATCAAATCTCCGTCGACGTGATCGTAACCATTCTCGATCCCACCGGAAAAAAATTACGTAGTCTCGACGGCCCGGGCCGTGGACCGGAATATTTTCAATTCAACAGTGATGATGCGGGCACGTATCGGATTGTAGTGACTCCGTTTGAAGACGAGACGGGGGACTATTCAATCCTCGTTGAGCATGTTGATCCGAGGGCCACCGAGGCTCAAGACCGTGTCGATCAGTTGATGGTTAGATACGACCGTGATACGTCTCCGGGCGTTGTCGTGGCGATCGTGGAGGGAGATGAGATCACATTCCAGAAGGCCTACGGTATGGCCAATCTTTCGCACGGAATACCCTTCTCGACAGAAACCGTTACAAATATCGGATCCACTTCGAAGCAGTTTACTGCTATGGGAATCATGCTCCTCGCCAATGAGGGCAAGCTCTCACCGGACGACGACGTACGAATCCATATCCCGGAGCTGCCGGACCTAGGACACGTGGTGACCGTTCGAAACCTCTTGACCCACACTACGGGTTACCGGGAATTTCTCAATCTCCTGAGTATGGGCGGCCGGGTACTCGGTGAAGGCGACCATATCGATCGGGAGGAGCTCATTGAAATCGTTCAGAGACAACCCGAACTCCAGAATGAACCGGGCGCGGAATGGAATTACAACAACACCTCCTTCGGTCTGTTGGCCGTAATCATTGAGCGCATCTCCGGCGATAGTTTCCCAAACTGGATGGCCGAAAATGTGTTTAGACCTGCCGGTATGAACAATACGATGGTGCGGGCGCACGTGGGAGAAATCATTCCGAACAGCGCTCAGGGTTACGTACCGACCGAGGAAGTCGGGGTCCGCGAAGCGAGAGATATCTCTGCATCCATGGGCGCGGGTGGCATTTATACGACGGTTGCCGATCTGGCTAAGTGGATGCGCAATTATCACACAGCTGATGTTGGCGGCCGAGCCGTGATCGATGCCATGACCACGCCTTTCGTACTTACAAGTGGAGATACGACGGGCTACGGATTCGGTCTATTTATTGATGAGGTGCGCGGCCTGAAACGATTTCACCACGGCGGTGCCGACACGGCGCACCGGTCCACGTTCGTCTACTACCCAGAACTCGAATCTGGGTACATCGTGCAGAGCAACCACAGCTCGTTCGATGGGTCGATCGGGGATGAAATCGCAGATGCATTTTTCGGAGATTACATGACTGAAGAAGAAGAGGATATTCCTGACGAAGCACCCACTGACTTCGACCCGGAGTCTTACAATCCAGAAGATTTTGATGTATTCGCTGGTCGATATGAGCTGGAGGAAGCGCCGGGTTTCATTCTCACCTTTTCGCGGAGAGACGAAGAGTTCTTTACACAGGGCACAGGGCAACCCGAGTTTCCCATTTTCCCAACTTCCGATTCAACGTTCGTATTGCGGGTCGTTGAAGCATCGATAACGTTTCATCGAGACTCGGACGGCAAGGTTACCTCGGCTACGTTCCACCAGAATGGAAACCACCTCGCAAAGCGTCTCGAAGATGAGACCGCTGCACCAGACCTTTCTGACTTCATCGGTCGCTATTTCAGCGAAGAACTCGAGACTTACTACGACATCGTTCTCGAGGATAGCTCACTTGTGATCAAACACAGACGGCTAGACGACATCAAGTTGGACCATACCAAAGAGAACTCGTTCTCAGGCGGATTTCCAATCGGAACCGTCGAATTTGAACGCTCTGAGGATGGCGCCGTAACCGGACTCAAAGCTGGAAATGCTCGCACGCGGGATGTCTGGTTCGATAAATTGAACTAGGGATCAAGTCTAATTTTGATCCACGATGTCCGTGATTACTTCCAGGCCGAGCTGCTCCAGTTGGCTAGGACCACCCCCAGCGTTCAGACCTTGATAACGGGTCGTAGTCACGATAACGAGCTTTCTTTCTGGTACGACGTAAATGAACTGGCCTCCCCATCCCCAGGCGAAAAACGCCGGCGTGCTTCCACCTTCATTCGTCCACCAGAGGTACCCATAGGACATTGCAGTCACGCTACCGAACGAAGATCGCCAGGTAAATTTGGGTGAGGTTGCTTCGGCAATCCATGACTCCGAAAGCACCTGTTCTCGTCCTGAGTGGCCGTTCTGAATGAACAGTTGTCCAATACGTGCCAGATCTCTGGGTCGCAGGTCAATGCCGGCTCCGCCATTGACATAACCGTTGTTCAGAGACTCCCAGGTCTTTCTGTTAATTCCAATCTTGTCGAATAAGAACAGATCGGCATACTCCTCCAGATCTCGTCCGGTCCTTTCCTCGAGTACAACCCCTAACAAATGAACGGCTCCGGAATTGTACAGAAAGCCAGAAATTTCCGATCTCGGTAAATCCAAGACGTGTTGGATATGATTGCCGGATCCGATCCAGTCTGAATAAGAATTTCCGCTGACTTCATCCCACACCCATCCGCCGGACATCGTGAGCAAATCTCGAATCGTAATATCGTTGACATATTCGGGTATCGTCTCTAAGTGACTCATCAATGCGTGTCCAATGCTCTCGTCAAGACTGGATAAATGACCCTTGTCAAGGGCGATCCCGACGAGGGTGGAAACGACGCTTTTCGTAACGGATCGTACGTCGGTTAAGTCGCTCTCTGTTGAGCCATTAAAATATCTCTCGAATACCAACCTGCCGTCTTTCACGACCAGTAAACTTCTAAATCGAAGGTTGGCAGCTGCTTTTGCAGCAGCGGCACTCAGAACCGACGAGCTGAGTCCGAAATCTGCTGGAGATGCCGTTCTCCATGATTCTGTTAGGTCGGCAATTCCAGTGTCGACTTCAGGTACGGGATCCGGAGATGTCGTGTCGCACGCTGCAAACAGCAGTAGCAGGACGACCGGGAAAACGAAAAGCCTGCGTCGAAACATCCGTTCTTGACTTGGACAGTTCATCGCTCAAATATCGGGATCAGAATAGAATTAATCGTAGCCAAAATAAGTGCATAGCTACCCGTGATACCTCGCGGCTTCTTCGCCAGACGTCACTGGAGAAAGCTTCCTCCACCGAAATTTTTCCAGCCACGCATTTGGTATTGACTCAACAGCGTCGGCGATCAATGGTCCCAATACAGGCGCAAACTTGAATCCGTGTCCACTTCCTCCCGACGCAATCGTGAGACCCTCGATTTCGGGGTGGTGATCAATCCATAAATGTTCGTCACGCGTGTCGCAATAGAGGCAAAGTCGCGTAAAAACGATTGGGGCGTCCACAAGACCAGGAAAGGTGAATGAGAGGAATTGCCTTAGTGACTGTTCGTTCGCTGCAGTGATCGCTCGCTCATCGTGTACAGGATCAATGGCCACCCCAACACCGTGATTGGCGATCTTTATCACACCCTCCACCGGATGGTGCGGGAAGCCATACCAACCGGTTCGAGCGACATCCGCCGTAAAGACTACAAAAAGAGGCGGGGTAAACGGCGAATGTTCGTCCACCGCGAGATGAAAGACCGGGTGCCCGGTAGCCTTCATTTCAGATGCCAACTCGGGCACCAATACCGGTGTCCAGGAACCTGCGGCCACGACCACGTGATCTGCCATAAACCGCTGACCCTTCGAGGTAGTCACGCCTTGCACCCTCCCCTTTTTGATGTCGATTTTGGCTACGCGACCATCGATTCGCCGAACACCGATGGCTTCGCTCCATTTACGCACATGCGTAAGTACACGGCCGCTTTCTGCGTACCCGCCAACAGCATGGAAAAAGCCGTCTACGTACTCTCCTGGTTTCCAGGCCGGAAATCGTCGCGTGATTTCTTCCGGACCCAGCCTTTCGGGTGAGTGGCCCCGACGAAGCAGTGTCTCGAAACTCTCGAACTCAAATCCACCCGGCACCATCGCTTCTCTCGTAAACATGGTCACGCCGGTTTCGTGGTATAGCACTTCTTCGAACCGATCATTCCACGCATGAAAACCCTCGATCGAGTCTTCCACCATTTCCATGTACTGGTCGTCGGCGCCGTATTCCATCCGTACGACCTTACTGATGTCCGTCGTCGCGGCAAGCGGATGCGGGTGCACTCCTTCGTCGATGAGCGCCACGATGTAGCCTCTCAGAGAAAGCTCAACAGCTGCCGTAGCGCCGAATATTCCGGCGCCGATGACCAAAATATCAGCGTTGTCTCGAACCATGAGCGCCTTGCAGGACGACCAATTCACCACTCACTCTAAATCGTCCGTCGCAGGGGATGGAAGACGATTTTCATCAATGGGACTACTCTTTAAGTACGTTTCCAGAAAATCCAAGATGGCCGCGTAGCCTCGCTCCTGGTTTTCCTTCTTAACGAAACCGTGACCTTCATCATCGAACAAAACATACTCGACCGGGACACCATTGGCACGAACGGCCTCAACGATATCGTCAGACTCCTCCTGGATAACTCTGGGGTCATTCGCCCCCTGCAGTACCATGAGGGGTTTCTCGATATCATTCGCGTGAAAGAGTGGCGACTTTGCCCTGAAAAATTCCATATCGTCGAACGGTCCCATCTCCTTTTCGAGGCTTACACGGAAGGACTCCCACCAAGGTGGAATACTTTCCAATGTCCTTACCCAATTGGATATGCCAAAGAGATCGACGCCGACTTCAAATTCCTGCGGCCGAAAGGTTAACGCAGCCAACGCCATGTAGCCGCCATAGCTTCCGCCGAGAATTCCAATCCGGTTGGGATCGACATACCCGGTGGCAGCCAACATAGCCTTACTGGCCACACAATCATCCAAGTCATCCTGGCCATGCTTCTGGTCGTCGAGATGGAAAAACGTCTTTCCGTATCCACTGCTCCCGCGGTTATTAATTGCAAAAACGGCATAACCATGATTGACCAGATACTGGGTCAGGGCATTGTATCCAACTCTCGATTGCCCACCCGGTCCGCCATGGACCCATAACACGGCGGGCACCTTATTGTCTTCGCTCGCAGCATGGGGCCGATACAGAATACCCGGTATTTCGACACCGTCGAACGATATGAAACGAACCACTTTTCCATCCACTAGGTCGTCGGAGTCTATCGCCGAATTGAGCGAACGCGTCAGAGCCTCAGGAGCATCACCGGAGAAATCATAGTAGTATAGATCGCTGGGCATGCGGCTGCTGCTCGCGTAAAAACTCATGTGGCTCTCGTTTCGGGAGATATTCACAGATGTAATGTCGATACCGTCGAGGATTGGCAAATCGATCATCTCCATCGATTCTGCATCGTAGAGACGGAGCTCTGTATGAGCATCGTTGTTGATTCCCACCACCATGTACTTTCCGTTTTTGGAGAAGTAGGCGTACCATATATCCCAATCGACACTGAGCACGTTTTCGACGGCACCCTCTGCCATGTCGTACTTGACGAGATACCGATACTCGCTGTCCTCATCCGTCATATAGAACAGGCTTTTGCTGTCTCTGCTGAAGGTCTGAGCGCTGTACTGTATATCGCCGTCATGTTCAGTGATGTGACTCATTTCTTCCGTATCGCGATCGTAGAGAAATAGATCGCTGTCAGCGTTCGAAATGGATTTTGAGAATGCGATGTAGCGCCGGTCGGGTGAAAGGCCGGAGAAATTGTAGCCAACATCGTCCTGGAAAATCATCTCTCGGGAGTAATCGTCGACTTGATACTCGAAAACGTCGAAATAGCGATTGTCGCGCTCGTTTGATCCGACATAAAATGATTCGTCGTCCTGAGCCCAGCCAAAGAAAATGGTTTTTAGACCGTCACCTGGCGTTATATCGACCACTTCTCCTTCGGGCGACTGGACGAAAAGGTGATTAAGCTCGTTGCCACCCTGATCACTCGTATAAAGAAATCGTTCATCATTCGGGAAATACCCCACGGTGAACACGTAGTCGTCCTCAGAGTGTGTTAATTGGACGGTCTCACCTCCATCGACAGGAATCGCGTAGGCATTGAAAATGCCACTCTCGTTGCTACTCACGAGCAACTTGGCGTTATCCGGCGAAAACGACGCGCCCCTGTAGCTTATCGTCCCCAGAAACTCCTGGATGGTATAGGCCGGGACGTCGTGGACGTCTACACTGATCGCGTCATACGAGGATTCACATCCATTGATTACCGTAAACAATGCCAGAACAGCGCCGTAAGCGATCGACTTTTTGAACATAGTCTCCTCCTGAAATGAAATCGGGGTGTGCGTTAACAGAGTCGCGGGAATATATAGTTATGACCGCCTTCTTCGCATGTGGCGTATGGAGGTTTCACTGTCATCAACGATTCCCGTCCTCCGTTCGTTGCTCTTCCAAGCTGTAGCTCGTTTCTTACGGCTCGCATAAACGACCCAGGACATTCATCTGCTTCGACTGGGGGCAACTTGCATGTGGGTCGGAGATGATTATCATAAAGAAAATCACGGATGAGTGCGGTAAGACGCTCGGTGGAGATGAATCAACTCTCAAGACGACATTTTATTAGATCTTCAGCTGCAGTCGCACTGGGTTTTTCGGGACTTCAGTCGTTTGCCGGATGTGTGGCAGCGGGAACGGCAACGACGACTTCGATTCCAGAACGATTCGGACCCTTCTTGCCGGACCCGAATAATATTATTGATCTCCCCGAAGGCTTCTCCTACAAAGCCATTTCCCGAGCGGGCGAAAGCATGTCGGACGGATTCTACGTTCCCACCAAACATGATGGGATGTGCGCGTTTCCCGGGCCAGACGGACTCACCATTCTGGTTAGGAATCATGAATTGGTGGGTACGGCCAGTGCTCGAGACAGCGCGTTTGGTGAGAATTACGAACTCCTCTCTCGACTTCCTGACGGCGCACTCTATGATGCAGGCGCAGATGGGAGGCCTTGTCTGGGGGGTACGACTACCCTTGTATATGATACGAGCAACCAGGAGCTGGTCAGTCACCACCTGAGTCTAGCTGGAACACTTGTGAACTGTGCCGGCGGTCCGACGCCCTGGAATACCTGGATTTCTTGCGAAGAGACTGCACCGTTGGCTGGCGATCGATTTGCACGTGATCACGGATACTGTTTCGAAGTCCCCGTGTCGAGATCACCGGGATTGGCTGATCCGATCCCCTTGAAGGAAATGGGTCGATTCGAACACGAGGCCGTGGCAATCGACCCGAAGACCGGAATCGTTTACGAAACGGAAGACACAATAGACGGGCTCATTTATAGATTCATCCCGAACGAACCGGGTCAATTGGCTCGCGGCGGACGCCTGCAAGCTCTGTGTATCGCCGACAGGCCAAGTTTTGATACGCGAAATCTCAATGAGAATTCTGTGGCGGTCGGCGAGATATTCGGGACGTATTGGATTGACGTGACAGAGGTCGAATCGCCCGAAAATGATCTACGTTATCGGGGCTCCGACGGCGGGGCAGCCAAATTCGCGCGAGGAGAGGGAATTTGGTATGGGGATGGAACGATCTTCATCGCATGTACGGAAGCGGGGCAACATCATAAAGGTCAGATCTGGAAATATACCCCCAGCCCTTCAGAAGGCACTTCTGATGAGCGAACATATCCGGGACAGCTCGAACTGTTTATCGAGGCCGACGAGGCGGGGCTTATCGAAAACTGTGATAATCTGACGATCGCTCCGTGGGGTGATCTGATTGTCTGCGAAGACGGGACCGGTTCACAATACCTGGTCGGAATCACGCCTGAAGGAGAAATTTACAAATTTGCACGCAATGCCATCAGCCAGTCAGAATTTGCAGGAGTCACTTTCTCACCAGACGGATCAACGCTTTTCGTGAACATCCAGCACGACAACCTGACCCTCGCGATTATTGGGCCATGGCGAAGGGGGTGGACGCGCGTTTGAGGTCCCCCCAGTTGGAATCCCGATTCTCCCTCGCGATTCCAGTTGGACCTGCCCATCGAGAACGAGTTCTCTGGCAACCAGCTCAAGAATTCTCCGTAAGGTTGACCACAAGAAAGGGGATCATGAACTGGATTGCGCTTCCTCTTCGACTGGCGATTATTGCGATGGTCAGAATTTATTTCTTAGAAAAGAGATTTCGCGATGTGTACATCAACGAGAACTGGCTCATTACATCTTCTTTTGCTCTTCGTTTCGATCACGTTTCTAGCGGTTTCGAGCGCCCGAACCACAACAGCCCAGGAATTCAGTTGGCCCGAAGATCCCGAAAATCTAAAGGTGCTTCCTGCGGATGTCAAAGGAGCCAAACTGGGTCAGGTCATGCGCGGATTCGCTTCGGCTCTGGGCGTCCGGTGTGAGTTCTGCCACGTCGGCGAGGGACCGAATCTTGGATTGTTTGATTTCGCATCTGATGAGAAACTCAACAAAAGGAAAGCTCGGGTGATGATCGAGATGGTAAAGGCGATCAACGAGAGCCATCTATCCGAACTAACGAGTTTGGAGGGTTTAACGACGGAGAGAATTGAAGTTACGTGCATCACGTGCCACCGGACTCAAGACAAACCCGTCATGCTCGATGACCGTCTGGCGTCAACCATACAATCGGATGGAGTCGATGCCGCGATAACGGAATACCGTGACCTACGAGAGCAATACTATGGTGGATTCGCTTACGATTTTAGTGAGGGTATGTTAACCGGACTCGGCGAGCGTCTTGGTGCCGAAGAGAACTATGACGCTGCCATTAAAATCCTTGGTCTCGAAATCGAAATGAACGGTGAGTCACCCTCGACTTTTTACACGCTCGGTGGGGTACAGGGTAAAGCCGGACTTCGCGACGAAGCAATATCGACCTTTGAAAAGGGAATAGAACTCGCCCCTGATGGATGGAGACCCTTCTTCCAGCAGGAGATCGATCGACTCAGACAAGAATGATGAGTCGCACCGACTCGCCCGTAAAACCGAACCTCAAATACAGATTCAACGGAAATTTCGGTCGAAAATATCGAACGGGCGCACGCTGCCATCAACAAGATCTTCCTGGATACTCCTCAACTCGTGAGCGAAGGTCTGAGTAATCTCCTCGGTGCCACTCTCGTCAACAAATTGGAAATCGAAAATCCGATTGGGTCTTTCAAGGGCCGAGGTATCGACTGGTTCATGCAGAACTGGGATTCGGGGGATCGGGTGGTGACTGCTTCAGCCGGTAATTTCGGTCAGGCCGTTGCTTACTGTGCGGCGAAAATCGGCCTAATTGTGGATGTATTCTCTTCCATAAACGCCGAGAAAACGAAAATAGAAGCGATGGAGGCGTTTGGTGCCAACGTCCATCTGGTTGGTGATGATTTCGATGCTGCTAAGATCGAGGCGATCGAGTTTGCGAATAAAAATGGCTTCCGCTTCATCGAAGACGGTAGGGAACCCGAAATATCAGAAGGGGCGGGAACGATCGGGCTCGAACTCGGACAGTACCCTGAAGATCTACACATTATATATATACCGGTGGGTAACGGTGCCCTGATAAGCGGAATTGGCGCATGGTGCAAAAAGACGATGCCTGAAACCAAAATCGTCGGAGTCTGCGCCGACGCAGCACCGTCGATGTATCTGTCATGGCAGCAAGGTCGAAGCATTGAAACGGAATCCGCGCATACGATCGCGGATGGAATCGCGTGCCGAGTCCCGGTTTCTGAATCGCTCACGCCCGTCGCGGCCGTGGTTGATGAGTTCGTGCTTGTCACCGAGGAGCAGATTGTCACGGCTATGAGGGCCTATTCCCAATACGAAAATCTTGTCGTTGAACCGGCTGGAGCCGTTTCACTGGCCGCTTCCATGGCTTCACCGTCGCTTAATTCGGATTGGGTTGTCGCCACGATCGTGACTGGAAAGAATATCGATGTCTCACGATTCCGTACCCTAGTTGACGGGGCGTAAACATTCTGGCGACGTGGCATCCTGCATATAATGCTCCCGTTGAAGCATATCATGTTCCAACGAATACGAATTCTCTGGCCCGAGGGATGAAATAGTTCGTGAAACGGGGCCGTTTTTCGTGACGGATGCCCAGAAAGGCGTATCGCCTGCGACCCTCCGTCGCCGTGAAAGCGGTCGTTATGCGTGAGGCTACAGCATCTCACTTAAGGAGGAGAAGCTTCTTGCTATGGATAAAATCCCCGGCCTTTAGTTGATAGACATAAATTCCGCTAGTCAACTCAAGACCCGCGTCGTTCTGTCCGTCAAAGGGCAGTCTATGAACCCCGGCCGGTCGAGCCTCCTGCATGAGGAGCGTTCTCACTTTTTGTCCGAGAAGGTTAAAGACAATAAGAGTAACTTGCTCAGCCTTTGGTAGTGCGAATTGAATCGTTGTGTACGAGTTAAACGGGTTTGGAAAGTTTTGATCAAGCCTGACGGTCGACGGCAATGGGTCAGATTCATCGATTCCGACGCGAACGCCGGAGCCGAGCGTCCATCGGGAAAAGGAATCGACACCGGTGATCGTCACGGTATTGGCGGTGGTGTCGACGTCGCCTCCTACACGGGTCCACGTCAGGCCCATGTCCTCCGAACGAAACAACTGAAGATCCGTCTCGGACAGCCCACTCAACTCCGATTCGTCGTAGGAGAATGTGAAGGTCGCGTCAAGCTGCGTGTTCATCGGAGGCATGATGTCATAGAACCGGCGTATTCCTTGAGGTCCGTCGAGGATCTGGAAGGCATGCCCACGGACGAGTGTTGTGAGGCCTAAACTCATTTGGCTCGTAATGATCGCGCCTGTGCCTCCGACGTTTTCGCCAATCGGTACGACAAGATTTCGTTCCGCTCGAACGCTTCCCAGAGTACCTCTGACGGTACTTCCGGGCGATTCCACAAGTTCGCCCGTTGTACCGAGATCGAGATCAAAGCCACTCAAGTTGAGGTCGCCGCTCGTCAGGCGAACCGTGCCCACGATCCAGAGTGGCTTGCTCAACGAAACGACCTGATCTCCCGACGGAAGGTCGACTTTGACCTCGTGCAGCGCGGCATCGGGATCGCCGTGCACATAATTGCGGTGGGCCAGCACGTTCGAACCTTTGTCGGGATGCACCAGTAGCGTCTGAGGTGATATGGCTTCGAGCGGGTCAAAGA
>JADFHF010000002.1 GCA_022567305.1 Bacteroidota bacterium
CGATAGACGAATCCCTCCATCCACCTATTCATGGCGAGATAGGCAATCGGAATTGCCAGTACGATCGCAATCAGAACGAGTTTGGTGAAATCGCGGGACAGCAGGATCAGAATCTGGGCAATCAACTGACCTCTATCAGAACCGACCACCTTTCGAATACCCACTTCCATCGCTCGCGTAGAAGCCCGCGCAGTGGACAGGTTCATAAAATTGATACACGCCAATAGCAGGATGAACAATGCGATGGCGATAAAGAGATAGACGTAAACGATATCGCCAGTGGGGTTCAGGTCAATCGAAAAGTTGGATCTGAGATACACGTCTCTGATTGACTGGAGATGGTAATTGATGACGTTTCCATCGGTCATCACCTCAGCATATGGTTTACCAAATGCAGCAGCGATCTGGGGTCCTACATAAGATGCGTAAAATTCAGGGATTTTTGCCTCCAACTCAGACGGGTCGGACGCCGGTGCCATTTTCAGATAGGTGAAATTGTTATTTGAGATCCAGTTCTGATTCTCCACGCCAATGTTCGGGAGACCCACCGTCGTCCGAAGCAGGTTGAACTTGATGTGAGAATTTTGTGGTGGATCTACCACAATACCGGTGACCTCATATTCAGTAGTGTCCCCTACGACGAACATCTCGCCAAGCGGATCATCCGCTCCAAACAGTTTCTTAGCCAGGGTCTCGGTGAGGACCGCCGTATACGGTCTGTTGAGAGCACTACTGGCACTACCCTGAAGAAAAGGAAAGGTCAATACATCGAAAAAGGTGGAATCAACGATCATCACCTTGTCTTCGAGGAAACTGACATCGTCTTTTC
This sequence comes from Bacteroidota bacterium, assembly GCA_022567305.1. GTDB lineage: Bacteria > Bacteroidota > Rhodothermia > Rhodothermales > UBA10348 > SMXL01. The sequence goes on from JADFHF010000002.1 coordinate 830, forward strand.
TGACCATGAGTTTACTGGTGAATGGAAAGATGCGCGTTGCGACTTCGATCTCCGGGAAATCAGCGACGAGCGCGGCCGCCATCGGAGCAGGGGTTACGGGCGCGTTGAGCTTGGTACCGGAGAAATTGCCGTCCAGTGTAACCCTGTAAATGTCTTCCGAGCGATCGTGAAAAGAATCGTAACTAAGCTCATGTTGAACGAACAGGAATATCTGGAGCGTTACGGTAAGACCGACCGCCAGTCCAATCAGATTGATGGCTGTGAAACCAGGGTGCTTGCTAAGATTTCGGACAGCCGATTTGAAATAGTTACCGAGCATAGATAGAGAATTCAGGCGGACAGTCTGGGCGCCCTTTACGATCGTCCGAAGGAACAGTTACTCTTCCCGATCTGGTGCCGCACCTAGACATGCACGTAGACATCTGAACAACTAAGCATCGATAGCTGCGGCTGTTTTCCGTGCCGTGTCGCTCTCGATTCGCCCATCCAGTAGCTGAATCACGCGTTTGCCATAGGAAGCCCAGTGATCAGAATGGGTGACCTGGATAATGGTAACGCCGTCTTCTTCGTTGAGTCGTCTGAACCAGTCCATGACGACTTCTCCCTGGCTTGTGTGCAGATTGCCCGTTGGTTCATCAGCCAGAATAAGTTTGGGCTGCATGATGAGTGCTCGGGCTACTCCAACCTGCTGTTGCTGTCCGCCGGAGAGCTGACTTGGGAAGAGGTCTTTCTTGGCGACCATATTAAATCGATCCAATTGTTCGGCGACCATGCTCTTGCGCTCCCCGCCTCTGATCTTCTTGTAGAGAAGCGGGGTTTCCAAATTTTCATACACCGTCAAGTCGTCGATCAGATGATACGCCTGGAATACAAATCCGATGTACTCCCGGTGAAGCTCAGTTCTCTTGCGTTCACTGAACTTGTGCACGGGTTTGTCGAAGAAGAAGTATGAACCGGTCGTGGGTTCGTCCAGCATTCCAATAATGTGGAGTATGGTTGATTTGCCTGAACCGGACGGCCCCATGATCGTCAGGAATTCACCCTCCTCTACTTCCAGGTTAATATCTCTTAACACAAAGCTTCGATTGAAACCGTGTAAATACGACTTGCTGATACTTTCCAGTTTGATCATGGTGAGAATGATACGATTTGAAAATGAATGAGTCTCGCAGGCGCCCTACTCATGATGCAGGGCGTCGACGGGATTGGCGGTGGCAGCACGGCTGGTTTGGAATATGACCGTTGCCAACGAGATAACGAGCGCTGCCAAACCAACCAGAATCAGGGTTCCAAAATTGAAATCAATCCGATAAACAAATGTGTCCAGCCAACGCTGCATCGCGAAATACGACAGGGGTGCCGCAACAACAAAGGACAAGAGTACATAGATCGCATATTCACGAGTCAGCAAGAGAATGACGCTATTAACTGACGCTCCCAGCGCCTTTCGAATGCCGACCTCCTTCGTTCGCTGCTCGGCAGAAAACGAGGCGAGGCCGAACAGTCCGAGGCATGCGATAAAGATGGCCAACGACGCAAATCCGCCAAACATGCTACCCAGTTGCTGATCCGAAGAATACAGTCTCGCCACATCGTCATCCAAATAGGTGTATTGATACACGTACGCGGGGTAGAGGTCGTTCCAGATCTGTTCCACACCGGTAATTGCTTCGGCGGTTCTGCCACTCAGCGTCCGAACGATCAGATAGAAATAGGCCTGTTCATTAATAATTGTGATAACCGCTGGCTCGATGGACTGATGAAGGGATTCGGCGTGAAAGTTTTTTACGACCCCAACAACCGGTCCTATCAGGCCCTGCCCCCAATCTATTCTTTGGCCGATGGCACTTTCGGCCGAGTCCCATCCGAGGGTCTTTACCCCTTCCTCATTGAGGATAAACGTGCCGAGGGTATCGGATGGAAAGTCGCGGGAATGAGACCGTCCTGCAACGATTTCCATGCCCATGGTTTCTATGAAATCATAATCGACCATGAAGGATTGAGCAAATGTTTGCTCGTCTTGGGCTGCGCTTTCCGGCCGAATGAATTGACGCTGAATGAGAAATCCCGGCGCGCTCGACGATGCCGATGCGCTGGCAACAGATGGCAAGGCGGCTACACGTTCTCTGAGCGCTTGATAATTGTTTCGAATCTGAGGATCAGAAAGTTCAACGACGACGACGTTCTCTTTGTCAAAGCCCAACTGCTTGCTCTGTGCATATTCCAGCTGTTGAAAAACGACAACCGTTGCGGCAATAAGTGCGATCGACGTTGCAAATTGGAAAATGACCAGAACCTGCCGAACTCGAGTCGATCCCATTGAACGGCCAGACGATCCTTTCAGAACGGTAACCGGTTTGAATGCCGACAGAAAAAGAGCCGGGTAGCTTCCAGCCAAAATTCCACAGACGACTACGATTCCCAGAAAAACTCCGACCGAAGGCAATAGGCCTGCTGATAACAAGGTCAGTGATTTTCCGGTGAGGGTGTTAAAGCCGGGAAGAGCCACAAATAGAAACAAGACAGCGAGCACGACGGCCAAACCCGAGAGAACCGTCGATTCGCCCAGGAACTGGCCGATCAGCTGTCGTCGATTTGCGCCGAGCACTTTTCGCATACCCACCTCGCGCGCCCGACTGGCAGACCGGGCGGTTGCCAGGTTCATATAGTTGATGCACGCGATCAGCAGGAAGAAGAGCGCTATAGCAGAAAGCGTCAATACATTTCCCATGCTGCCGTTCGCCTGAATCTCGTTGTCCAGGTGCGACCCCAGATGGATGCTCGTAAGTGGCTGGAGAACAGGCTCGATCGTGATGCCGACAGCTTGTAAAATCGATCCCAATGTACTCTGAATGGACTCGTCGATTTTTGCCGTGACAACCCCCGGATCCGCTCCCGGTGACAACAACAGGTATGTAAAGATCTGAATCGTGAGTGGCCGCGTCAGAAAATTGTTGCCATAAATCGGTGTTCGAAGTGTCGACATGGAGGCTACGAAATCGGCATCGAAATGAGATTGTTCGGGGATGTCTTTCATAATCCCCGTCACCGTGAAGTCGTACGTCGCATCCAGGCGCAAGAGTTTACCCAAAGGATCTTCGGTACCGAAGTATTTTTCTGCCATGGATTCTGTAATGATCACAGAAAATGGCACGGCGAGAATCTCATCCGGAGAGCCCTGGACGATCTCAAAATCAAAAACGTCCAGCACCGTCGAATCAGCGAAAATGAACCCTTTCTCAAAAAACTTGCGGTTTTCGTTCGCAACCAACCACATCTGCTGGGGTGGTTTGAGCCGAACCGCCCTTTCGATCTCCGGAATCGTACTCTCGAAAAGGGGTGCCCAGTTTGTCGCCGACATGGCCGAGTTCAGCGGGCCGTCTCTGGACGTACCCTCCAGAACTACCCGATAGATGCGATCCGCATTTTCATGATGGCGATCGTAGGACAACTCATCCCTAACGAACAGCGAGATCAAAAAGAAGGCCGCCATTCCAATGGCCAGGCCCAAAATGTTGATGAACGAGTACCCCCTATGCGATCTCAGATTGCGAAGGGCGACAGAGACGTAGCTTTTGATCATTCGGAATTTCGATTCGGGTTGCGTGTTCGTCCCCGGCGTGCGTGTGAGGATGAAATATCTATACCTTTCAAACGATTTTCTGAATCGATGGTTACAATAGATTTAAATCTAGTCAAAGCAAATCGGTTTAGAAACCGATGATAGGCACGCATAGTACTCTTGGACCCCCGATGTCCGCGTCCTCCGCCAAGCTTTTCCATGTCTCGATTCGCACTCGCTTTCCCGTGTCTGCTTTTGCTTCTTTTGCTGCTCACGAGTTCCGCCTGTTCCGGTCCGGGTCAGGTAGCGTCAGATGCTCCGTCTCTCATCCCAGCGTTTAATACCGGCCGATTCCTGTGGGTGGACGATTCGGGAATCCGCCTGCGGGATTTGGCCCTGGACAAGAATCAGGAACTTGGCGAAGGAGGGGATCTCCATTTCGCCTCCGTTTCTCCGAACGGATCGCACGCCGTTCTGGCTATCGGTACTGGGTCCGAGTCCCGGCTGTTGCTGCTCTCAACTAAGTCCGGCCCATTGACCAGACTGCATTCGGGAAGTGAAACGTTGATTTACACCGGACGCTGGTCGCCGGATGGGTCCCAATTCGCCTTTGGTTATTATGAACCGACCACCGCGAACGACAGACCGGCCCTGGGATCGGGGGATATTAAGATTATCTCGTTGACCGACAACGCCGTCCGACGGCTGGGATGTTCTTCTTCGAAGGCGGTCATTTCCTGGCCATCTTCTGCGGAACTCGTCGTCCGATCAACTGACCATCTCTATCGCGTCACCTCAACCGACTGCGGCACGCTACAGACAACAGACATCCGCCGGTGGACGCTCATCACACCTTCGCCCAACGGGCAGCATCTGGCCTACACCTTTCGGGAACTTGCGTTCAACAGCACGACTAGAGAATACGAACCCGATTCAGCACTATTCGTCGCGTCCGTGAACGATGGGGAGCCCGTCAAGATTGTGGGTGACCGGTATCGACCTCGCCATGCCAACTGGTCGGCCGATGGGACTGAGATCGCGTTTGATGTCCGTGTAGATCCTGATTCAGAAATAAGGACCATTTCCATTTACAGCCTGGCGACGGAAGAAGCCACGTTCGCATTTCCGCCGTCGGTCCATGGGTCTTCGAAAACCCATCCCGTCTGGAATTCGGACGGTCAGTCGCTCTCATTTCGGGAGGATGGGTCTCGTCTCTTAATCCAAACACCGGGAGCATCGTTTTCTCAAACCGTCACCTTGGGCGACGCGCAATCCTTTGCGACCCGTCTCGTGGGCTGGCTCAGTCCAGTAACCGTCTTGGTTTCTGACGATCAGGATTCAGTTTGGATGTACCACGTCCCGAGCGAAGCAATCGAATTCGTAGGGATCGGAACAGGAATTCCGTTCTAGAAGACTACGAACTGTCCTCAGAGAGTTTTCGTTCAAACGATTCCCTCGCGACCTGCGGATTGGCTTTTCCGTTCGTCTTAGACATCAGTTGGCCCACAAAAAAGCCAATAAGCCCGGTTTTTCCGTTTCGATACGCCTCTACGCGATCAGGGTGTTCGGTCAATACGGTATCAACCAAAGCGTCGATGGCATCCGGATCGGATATCTGAGCGAGGTCCATCTTTTCGATGACCACGTCGGGATCGAGACCGGAATCCAGCATCTCGGTAAAGACGTTCTTGGCGATCCGACTCGAAATGGTTTTCTTCACCAGTAGATCGATGAGCGAGGCGACTTGCGTAGCCGAAACCGACGTTTCAGCCGGATTTTCGTCTCCTACGGCTGGGCGCATTTCGTGAATCAACCAGTTTGCGACGGCCCCTGGATGGCCACCTTCTGCGGCACGCACGAAGTAATCAAACCAAGCGTCGTCTGCACCGAGTAGGGCTGAATCGTTCATGGATAGCTGATAGCGCTCCGACATTTCCTTCACCCTCGCGGCCACCTCGCTGCTTAACCCTTCGAGTGGATCATGCGCGACGTTTTCCTGGGCTGGCGGGTCGTTATTCAGAGCAGACTTTGCCGGTCTCGATGGCTCCTTCACCTTTTTCCACGTGTCCTTGAGAGGGATCGTCTGGTTGAATACCGGGTGATCCGGCGTTGAATCCACCGGATCCACGTAGAAATAACCCTGACGCTCGAACTGGAATCGATCGCCCGGCTTTGCGGATGAAACGCTGGGTTCTACGATGCTGGAGTGAAGTTCCTGCAGCGAATTCGGATTCAGGTAATCCTTAAAGGTCTTGCCTTCTTCAGTGTCATCAGGATTGGCGACGGTAAAGAGTCTATCGTAAAGGCGGACGTGAATGGGAATCCCTTCACTGGCTGAGACCCAATGAATCGTTCCTTTCACGCGACGGGATGAGGAGCCGGTCCCGCTTTTGGTATCGGGATCGTAGGTGCAGCTCAGTTCGACGATTTCCCCGTCTTCATCGTGGATGACGGCATCGCACCGGATGATGTATCCGTATCGCAACCGCACCTCGGTTCCCGGGGCGAGCCGGTGGAATTTTTTGGACGGGTATTCCATAAAATCATCCCGTTCAATGTAAATCTCGCGCGTCAGTGGGACGGGCCGCGACCCTTCTTTGGGAATATCGTGCGGCCAATAGGGCGCGTCTATCCACTCCGGTTCGCCCGCCTCTGGAAAATTGCTAAGAACGACTTTGAGTGGTCTCAGGACGCACATTACGCGGGGGGCGCGTGTATTCAAATCGTCCCGAATGGCATATTCAAGCATGGAAATGTCCACTCTTGTATCCGATTTGGCGATACCGATCGTGTGCGAAAAGGCTCGAATGGATTCCGCTGTCACGCCGCGACGCCGAAATCCTGCAAGGGTCGGCATTCGAGGGTCATCCCAGCCGGATACGAGTTCTTCCTCCACCAACTGGAGCAGTTTTCGCTTGCTGAGGACCGTGTACTCCAAATTAAATCGCGCAAATTCGTACTGGTGAGGCCGCGGAGAATCAAACAGGCGGTCCACGAGCCAGTCGTACAGAGGTCGATGAACTTCGAACTCCAACGAACATAGAGAGTGCGTAATGTTCTCAATGGCGTCCGAAAGCGGATGGGCAAAGTCGTACAGCGGATAAATGGGGAAATCGTTGGCACGACGGTAGTGAGAGGCGTGTTTAATCCGGTACAGGACCGGATCCCGCATAAGCATGTTGGGAGAAGACATGTCGATTTTCGCGCGAAGTACGTGACTCCCGTCCGGGAATTCGCCTGTTCTCATTTTTCTGAAAAGCGCTCTATTCTCGTCCGTGCTTCGATCTCGATGCGGGCTATTCGTGCCCGTTTCAGTAACCGTTCCTCGGTATTCGCGAATTTCATCTTCGCTCAAGCTGTCCACGTATGCATTTCCGTCCTCGATCAGTCTGAGGGCAAGCTCATACAGTTTTTCGAAGTAATCCGATGCAAAGTAGCGGTGTTCTCCCCAATCATAGCCAAGCCATCGGATATCCTCCTCGATGGCCTTGACGTAGGCCATGTCTTCCGTTTCCGGATTGGTGTCGTCGAATCGCAGATGACAGCGGCCTCCGTATTCCTCGGCTAGCGCGAAGTTTACCCAGATGGGGCGAACTCCGTGGCCAATGTGCAGGTAGCCGTTGGGCTCCGGCGGAAATCGGACAACGATTTCTCCCTGGACTCTACCCTCCTTTAGATCGTCGTCAATGATCTGTTGGATGAAGTGTCGGCTGGAAGTGTCAGACGGATCGTTGGAATATTCGTCGTTCCGATTCATCTTTGTTGGGTGGGCGGATGCTGTGCGATCAGAGGCGAAATCCAACGCCGGCGAAAGTGAAAAAATCCCCGGCGATCAATCTGCACACTTATACGTACTTTTGCTCATTCAGTCGCCCGATCAACCTACCAAAAGTCAGAATGATCAGTTCGAATCGATATTCTCAAATCCTTACGGCGCTAGCCGTACTCGTTCTTTCCTCGGTACCGGCTATTGCAACCGCCACTCCTGAACACGCCGTCGCCGACACCATCAAGGCCGGTCGGTTTGATAACGGCAAAATGTGGGCGTTCGAGTACCCACCGCTTGACTACCTGGCGGAGACCTACGACTTCACGCCCGACGATGCCTGGTTTGAGCGGGCTCGCTTGAGCGTTCTCCGGATTCCCGGATGTTCAGCTTCTTTTATATCCCCGACGGGTCTGGTGGTCACCAATCATCACTGTGTTCGAGCCCGGGTCTCCGCCATTAGTGAACCGGGAGAAAACCTGCTCGATAACGGTTTCTATGCGCGTTCCCTGGGCGAGGAACGACGCATTCCCGGATACTATGCCGATCAACTGATTGCCATTGAAGACATAACGGATGAAGTAGATGAGGCCATGACGAGAATCGACGAAAGCGCGACGTTGGGCAATTCGCGCAAGGAAATTCTGGAAGAGATTGAAGCCAGAATTCGGTCAGCGCACCAGGATGTTTCCAACTTACAGGTTCAGATCATTCCCCTGTATAACGGCGGTCGTCATTCTGCCTACGTGTTTCGTCGATACACGGATGTTCGACTCGTATTCGCCGTCGAACTGCAACTCGGATTTTTTGGAGGCGACGGCGATAACTTTACGTATCCCCGCTATGCACTGGACTTTTCTTTTCTTCGCATCTACGGCGAAGATGGTACTCCGCTCGAATCGCCGAATCATTTTGGGTTCAGTGATGCCGGTGTGGAGGAAGGGGATCTGATATTTGTAATCGGAAACCCCGGGTCCACAAGTCGTCAAGCAACGGTTTCCCAGCTGGAATTCTTCAGGGACGTTTCGGTCGATCACACGCTCGGAACGTTGAACCGCCGTCTTATTGAGTTTCGGGCATTCTATGACGAGGACCCTGTAAGCGGTGAGGCACTGAATCTACGCAATACGATTTTCTCGATTTCCAACAGCCAAAAGGCATTCACGGGGCGAGACGAAGCGCTAAAAGATCCGATGCTGATCGCCAGAAGGGCGGATGGAGAGAGGCAATTTCGAGCGTCTATCGAAGCAGATCTGGAATTGAATGCCCGATTCGGCCACGCTTTGGATGATATCGCAGCCATCCAGGTTGAGAAGCGAGTGTTTGGAAGCGAATACGGGGCCTTCCGCTATATCGAAAGCTCACTCTTCTCATCGGCCACGATTCGTCGGGGAATTCAGGCTGTCCGATATCTTCGCGCCGCGGGTGTGGATTCGGCCGCTGCGGCGTCGGCTTCAAGATCGCTCATGGCGGTGCAGGATCGTCCGGAAGGTCTTGAGAGGCGACTTCTTAAAGCAAGGCTCGACGAAATTTCCAATTTTCTCGGAGAAGATGACGCCTCCGTTCGCGCGATGATGCGAGGGCTGACGGCGGCCGAGAGGACCAGCCGAATCCTGAGCTCCTCCGTTCTCGCGAATGCAGAAAGAACACGAGATGCGGTCGATCGGGGTACGCTATCGGCATCAGACCCCGGCGTGGCGTTGGTAGAAGCCTTTTTTGACAGCTACGACCAGTTTATGATCGGTTTTGACCGATTGCTGGCCCGCGAACGAGAGCTCCAGGGTCAAATCGGCAAAGCCCGATTCGCGGTGTATGGAGTAACCGTTCCGTCCGACGCGACGTTTTCTCCTCGATTTACGGATGGGATCGTCAAAGGATATTCCTACAACGGAACGCTGGCGCCGCCGTACACGACTTTGTACGGGCTCATGGATCACTTCTATTCCTATGGGGGTCACCCCGACTGGACCCTTCCGGCGAAGTGGCGCAATCCACCTGCGGATCTTCAACTTGGAACTCCGCTGAATTTTGTATCTACGTCCGATACCATCGGTGGAAATTCCGGATCTCCTGCGGTCACTCGGAACCTCGAGATTGTAGGACTCAACTTCGATCGCAATATCGAAGGGCTGTCGAGGGATTATATTTACCTTCCAGATCGGGGTCGGAATATCATGGTCGATATGCGGGCGGTAAAGGAGACCCTCGATAAAGTGTACGATGCTGACCGAATCGTGCTCGAGCTCACGACCGGAACGATGGCCGAGACGGAAGAAGCAGCCGACGCGATTCAGGATCGAAACTGACACGGCTATCGGACTTCCCACTATGGAAAACCTGAGACTCGAAACAGATCGGCTCATCATTCGCAACTGGCGCGAGTCGGATATAGAGCCCTACGCTGAACTCTCGGCGGATACGGAGGTCATGACTTATATCGGGGACGGACTGCCTCGCAATATGGAATATGCCAGGACGTTTGTGCACCAAATGATGACCCTTTATGAAGAGCGAGGATGGATTCGATTCGCCGTCGAACACAAGGATTCAGGAGATTTCATGGGATTCTGTGGCTACGAGCTGGTCGACGAAGTCCTGGACTATGGCTGGCGCTATGTCCGGAAATATTGGGGAGGCGGGTACGGTTCGGAGGCAGCCATCGCGGTTCTCGAATTGGGGCGAAATCGATATGGGCTCAAGAACATTCAGTCGAAGTCCTATCCCGAAAACGTAGGCTCCGTGAGGATCATGGAGAAGATGGGACTGTCGTTTCTCCGCGAATCAACAGAAAACGGCCGCCGCGTCGTCCATTACGGTTTTCCGGACGAAGCAGCGGCTGCTGAAGAACAAGGGACGATGTAAACGGGCTTATCGGCCGCGCCGTATGGTGATGTCGCCGTTGATCGTTTTAATCTTAATGCGGTGTTTGCCGCCGCCAATCGTTCCCGTGGCCACGATGAGCGCTTTGTCTCGTCGTCGTCGTTCGCCGGCCGGAGTCTGCTCAATGCGCAGTTCGAAATCCGACCTGACTTTAAAGTCGTCGACGTCGTATCGGCCAGTAACTGTAATTTCAGCTTCGATGTCCATCGACAAGCCATCCGGAACCGTCAATACGATATCGCCGCCCATGGAAGACAGATCCACGTGACGATCCCCCTTGTTTGGATCGCCAACCATGTGAACTTCTATTTCGCCACCCATGGTTGACGCTTCAACCCAACCGTCGATTTCTTCGATGATAATTTCTCCGCCCATCGTGGATACTTTCACGTGGTCTCGCGCGGAGCCGACATGAATTTCACCACCCATGGTTTCGAGGTCAGCACCGTAGTCTGCTCGATCGACCGTAATCTCACCGCCCATTGTGCTGATCTGTACCTCAGCGTCACGACCTGAACTCGAACGCTGACGAACATGGTTGTAGGAGACGTCGCCTCCCATCGTGTTCGCTTTCACGTTACCGGTTACGTTGGTAACCGTAATTTCGCCACCCATCGTGCTGACGCGCCCGTCGACATCGGAGTCTTCGAGAGTGATTTCGCCACCCATGGTCTCGAAATCTATCGTGCCCTTCAGGCCGCGAAGCTCGAGTTCGCCGCCCATGGTCTCGCCAACAAGTTTTCCTTCGACGCCAATGACGCTGATTTCACCGCCCATGGTTTCCACGTCGATGTTAAAGACGTTGGGTACCATGACCTCAATTCTGACGTTTGCGCGACTGTGTCGTCTTTCGAACTCCGTCGTGATGGATACGCCGTTTCGAAGCTCTTCAATATCAAGAATGAGTTCGTCGTCGTCACGACCGCGAACGTAAACTTTAATTTCAACTTCACTCCGATTCCAGCCCGTGATAGTCACCGAGCCACCGGTCTCAAGATCCAGTCTCAGATCTCCGCCGGACGAAACTGAAAACGTACGTTCGAAGTCCTGAGCTGAAGAGGACACGACTGGAATGAGCAACACGGCCGCAAATAGGCTCAGGAGTTGCGAAATGCGTTTCATAACTATTTAATCTTAGGGTGGTTGAGGCAGAGCCTCGTATGGTGTATTGCCGGATGGATAAACGTCCACCCACCTTCATTCGATTTCGTTCGTTCGGATTCCTCAATCATTGAAATCTCCGTTACGCAGGTTGGACATTACGATGGCCCGGATGGTTTGCAGTGTGAGCAGGAGGATCGGATTATCGTAGTTTTGCCGGGTAAACGCGCCGCAATACGAAGCGATACAGCTGCGGTAAAAACCGGTACACATAGACCGCCCCAACATGAGGCCACCCGATTTTTACAACGGATCGCTTTCTCTTGATGGCACGAACGATTTTCCCCGCGCAGATATCTGCAGGCATTCCTTTTACGTGCGTCATATCCATTCGAGCGTGATCTCGACCATCACCGCGGAGCGAGTGCAGCGGAATTTCGGTTTTTACGTATCCGGGACAAATCATTGTAACGTTGATCCCCTCGGGCCACAATTCTGCCCGAAGAGATTCGAAATAGCCATGCAGTGCATGCTTAGACGCGGCATATGATGACCGACCGGGCGTACTTACGTATCCCATCAGACTACTGATCACCGCGATGTGACCGGAACGTCGCTCAACCATCTCCGGCAGTACGCAATGGGTGATGGAAATCGTTCCGAAATAGTTCACCTCCATAATTCGCCTTTCTACTTCGGGCTGCGTATCAAGAATATTCGACCGCTGGCTGATTCCCGCGTTGTTGATCAGAAGATCTACACGCCCATATCGCTCGATGACGGACCGGTGGGCCTGGCTGTGTGTATCCTCACGTGTGACGTCGAGTGGAAGTATGAAGTGATTTTCTGGATGGCGACACACGTCAACAACATCCTGGAGGCGATCGGCCCGTCTTCCGGACAGGACGACGGAAGCTCCGCGCTTGTCGTACGCACGCGCCAGCGCGGCTCCAATTCCCGAAGAAGCGCCGGTAATCCAAACGACTTTATCAGAGAAACTCATCTCCGAAGGCAAGCAGGGGAAAAATGCACGAGCAAGGATCTGACGGGTAAGAGATCCTCAGTTAAAAAAGAACAGAATAGGAAAACCCGGAACGAGTTTTTTGGAAATACGGACTAATTGTAAAATCCGGCTAAGAGGTGTTTTGGACCCGCTGACGAAACATCACGGGCACCAAATGCCCATCGGGTGAACCAATCTGAACCAATTCCCATTGAGGGTCATACGAATTGATCATAGATCGCAACCGATCAATCCGTTGTTCCGGATCGGTGCCACCGAGTGTCCAGTCGAAGGATTTTACACGGTAATTCATCAAGCGGGTTTTACCGTTGACGGTGACTTCGACTTCCACGGTTTGATCCTCGCCCAGCGAGGGGACGTGTATGCAGATCTCATTCATAAATCCGATCGTGTATTACACGCGTTTTATCCGCTACTAGTCTGCGTGATGAATGTAATGACTCTGAATGAAGTTCTCGGTAACCACGTGGCCGTCGAACAGGTGGATGACCCTCCGAGAATACTCAGCATCGGCAGGCGAGTGCGTAACCATGACGATGGTTGTTCCTGCCTCGTTCATCTGAGTCAGCAGATTCATGACCTCCTCGCTATTCGTAGAATCCAGGTTTCCTGTGGGCTCGTCAGCGAGGATCAGTTTTGGTCCAGCGACTACAGAGCGGGCAATTGCGACGCGTTGCTGCTGGCCACCAGAAAGTTGCTGCGGAAAATGTTTCTGCCGGTGCACGATCTGAACGGATTCAAGGGCGGCGTTAACTCGAGCCTTTCGCTCGTCCGCCCCCATGCCCAGGTAGAGCAAAGGTAGCTCGACATTTTCATATACCGTCAGTTCATCGATCAAGTTAAAGCTCTGAAAAACGAAGCCAATGTTGCCTTTTCTGAGTTGGGCTCGCTGTCTCTCAGACAGATTGGATACTTCCGTACCCATAAATTCGAACTCACCGGCAGTCGGATTGTCGAGTAGTCCGAGGATATTCAACAGAGTCGATTTACCGCAGCCCGATGGACCCATCACGGAGACGAATTCGCCTGCCTTGATCTCGATATTAACATTGTTCAGCGCAGTCGTTTCGACTTCTTCAGCGATATACGACTTTTTGAGGTTATTCGTTTTAATCATTGTGTTTGATAGTCCAGGTGAGTCACGTCTATAAAATGGTTACGTCGTCGGTATACATACCATAGAGACAACCGAAAAGGGTACAATTGTTTGCACCGCCGCTACGTTTTTTTCGTTCAAGTTATTTGAAAACCAATCGATCCGCCTCGTTGAAGGTGTCATACGAAGACGTAACAACCCGCTCGCTGGGTTCCAGTCCCTCCAGGACTTCGTACACTTCCAAATTTTTACGACCGATCCGAATAGATCGTTTCTCAGCAAAATTGCCAGACTCGTCGACGACGTAGATCCAGTTCCCTCCTGTTGTCTGATAGAATCCTCCAAGGGGTATTACTGTCGCTTCGGCCGGTTCACTCATTTCTAATCGGAAGCGAATGGTTTGGCCGCGACGAATGCCTTCCGGTGTTTCAATGAAGTCGAGATCGATCATAAATCGACCGGCCGTCACTTCCGGATAAACGCGACGGACGACCATTTCGTACACCTGACCGGCTATTGCGAATGAAAGGGCGCGTTGGCCCCGATTGACCCTTCGAATGTGAAATTCGTCGATCCCAGCCTCTACCTTGACGCCGTCAAGCATGTCAATCTGCCCGAATCTGAATCCCGCAGACTTCTGTTGGCCAAGCTCAGCATTTAACTGAGATAGCTGACCGGACACCGGTGCGCGAACGACCAGATTCGTGAGACGGCTCTGAACGAGCTGGTAATTCTCCTCCATTCTACCGATCGCAGCCTCCATCTGATCGATCTGAATGGCTTGCCGAAGGGAATCTCCCTGATAGGCCTGGATCGTCAACGATCTGTTTCGAACCCAATAATCGTATTCGTCCTTGACGCGGTGATACTCCTGTTCTGAAATCGCTTTTCGAACGAACAGGTCTTCGTTGCGATCCACATCCCGTTTCAGGGTCTTGATTCGATAATCCATATTCGTCAGGTCCTGACGGGTACGGAGGTTATTCTGTTCGACCGAAAATCGAGTCTGCTCCAAGCGGTTGATCTGTTCGATCCTGGATGTCTCGGAGCTGAAGAGCTGCATCTGAAGCGATGCATTGTCCAGCCTCAGAATGGGCTGCCCTTTCTCGACGATTTCACCCTCGATGACAAAAATTTCTTCAATCCGGCCTCCGGACTCGGCGTCCAGAAAGACGGTCGTGCTTGGAAGTACATTTCCCGTTCCTGGAATCATTTCCTGGAAGGGTGCGAATTGCACCTCGGTAATGGAGAGGCGTTCTAGATCAACATTTAACTTCCGTCCGCCCGCCGTTGTGGACCATCCCCAGGCAATGAGTCCGAAAAACGCCATTCCGCCGATCACCATTAGAATGCGGCTCGTATTCCAAAACTTCTTCTCGATCTTCCGGTCCATGCCGGCACCGCCACCCATTCCCGGTTTCAGGTCGGATGCCTGGTAACCGGATCCTCGAGGAGCCAGAAGCGGCGCAATTGAACTCTTCGGAGGTTTTGTTTCAGTCGTCATGATGTGGTGCTCTCGTAGGCCGTCCGTATGGCCTGGGCGTGCTTTCGATGATGTTCAAAACGAAATTGGCTGTTCCGGTGGAAATAAGGAACGATTCCCTTCACGAAGAGACTGACACTTTGTTGCAACCATTCGAAAAGGACCGAAATGGGTCCATTATCGAGCATTCATTTGATCGAGTTGCCGCTTTCAAGATACATAACCCGCGGTATTCGGAGAAAGGGGTCTTCAGGCTAATCACTTTAATTGCTACCTTCGGGCTTCCAAAGCATCAAACTCTCGCACGTCAATCGTCCCGGATGAGTCGAATTATCAATACAGGTGACACGGCGGCCAAACGCCGACGCGCCCACCGGCGCTCGTGCGCCGAAGTGCTCCGCTTGCTGGCGAGTGGAAATTCGTTTGATGAGGAGGCCCAGGACATGACCGCCTTTATGGTCTTCAGCCTTCGAGGCATTTCGAAAACGATTGAGGAGAGCGCCCAATCCTGGGATGACAAGAACTATTGGAAAAAAGCGGAAGCCCTTCGTCAAAAATGGCGGTGGGCTCATCTTGCTGCAAACGATCTACAGAATCTGGTTGCGACCGGCAAGTGGCAACTGGTGCCACCGGCGCTCATCGAACTGATCCCATATTTTTCGGATGTTCATATCGAGATCATGACCCGGAGTCCCGACTGGTGGGTTGGCGCCCGGAGATCACTTCTTAAGGAATTGCAGGGGGAGGAAGGAGTGATCTCGTGAAAGACAAACCTGAAATCGCCCTTGCGGCCGGAGTCATACTCGTGGCACCACCGGTTCTGGTCGATCCAAATTTTCGTCGAGCAGTCGTGTTTCTGTGCGAACATTCAAGCGAGGGAAGCTTCGGCCTCATACTCAATCACGACATATCGCTGGGTATGTCGGAACTCGTCGATGAGCTTTCTTCCTTTCCTGATTCCGTTCGAATCGGTGGGCCGGTTCAGCTCGATACGCTCCACTTTCTGCATCGATACGGGGACGCCATTCCAGGAGCCCTGGAAATCGCAGACGGGATTTTCTGGGGCGGAGAGATGACGGATCTTCAGCACCTACTCGACGAACAAAAACCGTCGGGAGAAGATCTTCGGTTCTTTCTCGGGTATGCGGGGTGGACCGAGGATCAGCTCGAAAACGAGATCAATGCTGGAGGTTGGTTATTGCTTCCACCGAATGAGAATTTGGTGTTTGACGTCGATCCATCTGCTCTATGGCGCGAGTCCATGCTGCTCCTCGGTGGGGAGTACAAGTTGCTGGTCAATTTTCCAGATAATCCGCTGATGAACTAATCGCCGGGAGATTCGATCGGTGAATGAATTCGTTTGGTGAAGGGACGCGTGGCCGCCCGAGTCGGACCCGGCCTAGATATCTCCGAGCTGCGGCCTCAACAGAATCTCCTCGACGACCGTGCGGTCGCTCATCTGATACGCTCCTAGGACGGCCGCCGCAATGTCTTCTGGTGGCATAAGACGCTCATCCGGAAATCCAGAACCGTCCCAACTAGCCGTGCGCGTGGCGCCCGGAAGAAGCACAGTGACTTTGATCCCGTTCTCTTTGGTTTCTTCTCTTATGGCTCTCGCGAGTCCCAAGAGGCCGTGTTTGGACGCACAGTAAGCGATTCCGCGGGGATAACCTCTTATGGACGCTACGGAAGCCATAAATATCACATGCCCGCTGCGAGCTGATATCATCTCCGGAACGATCCGAGAACTGATTAAAAACGCACTCGTGAGATTTACATCCATCTGAAATCGATACTGCTCAAGAGTCGTATCGCTTATTCCTCCGGGTTGAAACATACCGGCATTGTTAATCAGCGCCGTTGGCGTTCCAGAATCAGACAAGAGCTCATCACATACCGAACTCACCGCATCCGGATCGGTAAGATCACACGGGTATATATGTGCGTTTGCGCCAGCCGCAATACAGGCATCCGCGACCGAGCGAAGGCGCTCTCTATTTCGAGCCAGAAGTGACAACGTAGCCCCCGGAAGAGCTTCGGAAAACGTTCGGGCAATGGCCTCGCCCATTCCTTGACTGGCGCCCGTGATCAGAATGTGTTCCTTCTCTTTCCCCAAAAGAGTTTCTCGAGTTGGCTAGCTGGATCCAGTGGTTAGACAGAAGATCCGTTTTTGATCAA
This sequence comes from Bacteroidota bacterium, assembly GCA_022567305.1. Lineage (GTDB taxonomy): Bacteria > Bacteroidota > Rhodothermia > Rhodothermales > UBA10348 > SMXL01. The sequence continues at coordinate 17,920 of JADFHF010000002.1, forward strand.
TCGCATGAATTCGGCGCGCGTGTTCGTGTTTTCCATAAACGCACCCGACATGGCGCTCGTTGTCGTGATGCTATGCTGTTTTTGAACACCACGCATGACCATACATAGGTGCGTCGCCTCAATGACCACCGCCACACCCTGAGGCTGAAGAACGTCGTCGATGATCTCCTGGATCTGAATCGTGAGTCGCTCCTGAACCTGGAGTCGCCTCGCAAATACATCGACGACCCGAGGAATCTTGCTCAATCCGACGATTTTTCCATCCGGGATATAGGCCACGTGTGCTTTCCCAAAAAACGGGATCATATGGTGCTCACATAGACTGTAGATCTCGATGTCTTTCACGAGAATCATTTCGCAATAGTCCTCATTGAAAACTGCACTTTCCAGCATTGGACGTGGATCCATTTGATACCCCTGAGTCAGGAACAAGAGGGATTTTGCCATCCGCTCAGGGGTTCTCAACAGGCCTTCCCGAGAGGGGTCTTCTCCCATATGACGCAGGAGCGCCTCGACATGGGGTGCCATGGCCTCAGTTATTTCAGGATCGTAATCCTGGATCTTTCTATATCTCTTACCCACCAGTTCTTCCATCATATCAAGCTCACTTTCACTCCTGAAAATTCAGATTACTCACCACGGTATTCGACCATATTCCTTTCCGTCTCCCACAGCTTCACCGAGTACAATTCTCCCTCCGGAATCGAATCCTCTAACTCACTCCAGAAGGCGATGGCCAGGTTTTCAGTAGACGTCAGAATGCCATTCAGAAAATTCACATCCAGATTCAGATTAGCGTGGTCACACTTCTCTATGATTCGCTCCTCCACGATTCGTTTCAGGAGACCCAAATCAATGATATACCCGGTTTCCGGGTCGGGTGTCCCTGCCACGATCACTTCGAGCACATAATTGTGTCCGTGCCAGTTGGCAGAGTTACACTTCCCGTACGTCTTGGCATTCCATTCATCCGATTTATCCGGATTGTGAAGTCGATGCGCTGCGTTAAAATGTACGCGGCGCGACACGAAGGCTCGTGGCATATTGCGTGGTTTTTAGGGTTCGAATCGGACGCTTCTCTCGAACCGGGACCTGCTATCAACGTTCCAGCCACTTCGAGGCCGGTAGCGGTTCGAAGGTCTACACGTGTGCAGTACCTGACTCAAAACGCGGTTTTGATCTATATTCTATCGGCGAGAATCGTAAGGGGAAACCATGCCTGAAAAAACGTTGTTTGAACGCATTGCTGATCGCGAGATACCGGCCGATCTGATCTGGGAAGACGACCTCTGTATTGCGTTTCGCGACATCAACCCTCAGGCTCCAACGCACGTTTTAGTCGTGCCTCGAAAGCCCATTCCATCGCTCGACGATCTCAGTGAGGAAGATGGACCGATCGTGGGACATCTCTTCCTGGTGGCGAAGACCATTGCCAAGAAAGAGGGTCTGTCGAATGGGTATCGAACGGTGTTTAATTGTGGCTCGGACGCGCTTCAAACGGTCCCACACATTCACCTTCACCTGTTGGGAGGAAGAAAGCTCGGGTGGCCACCGGGATAAATCCTTATCGTACGCTGCACAGTGATTCGAAAATCCATTCCTGAAAGAGAAGAGCCGCCATGGCTTCCGTGTATTACCGGGTCTCACGTCTTCTTTTCTTCGTCGCCGCGGTTGCACTGATTCCCGTTACTTCGTCCACAGGCCAGGGACTGTTCTCCGGAGGATTTGAGCGCGACATAAACCGGTACCGCTGGACCGCCCGGTTTCAGCTTACTGAACCCATTAAGGGATGGCAGATAGACCTCTCGAATACGTTTCGCTCAGACGCATTCATTCTGTTCGATGATCAGCTGAGTTTTCGTGACGAGAATCAGACCACTCTGACGGTTCAGAAGCCATTCGGCGAAAAGCGGATCGCGGTCTATGGTTCGATGGGATGGTATAGTCTGAGCCGGGTACTTCGTCAAGAACTGTTAGCGGGCTACCGTTTTCCTCTCGCAGAAAAATTCTGGATTGAACCACTGCTGGGTGCTTCTCTCGATCAACGGCCGGGATTTTCGGACGGGAGCGAAAGGGCTCCGCTGAGGACCGATGTCGGACCCGCCCTGGGTGTTCGCTTTGAGGTACCGACGACGACCGTTGACGCGTACAACGTATCCCTGTCGGGCGAAGGTCTTATTCAAAGCATGGCTCCACGCCGCGGGGAGATGTTCCGGGCCAATGCGGTGGCAGAAAGAACGTTTGACCGAACCCGTCTCAGAACACAGGTTCGGATTGCTCGCGTGCGGCGCGATGCTTATCAGGCGGCTTCGTTTCTGAACCGGGATGGCGAGAGTGCACGCGTAGCGGAAACCGTCGAGTCGACCCATAGTGATACGCTTATTGTAACGATTCTCATTGATCGACCGATCGCAGCAAATACCGTTGTTGGCGGGCGACTGGATTTTTCCACGAACAGTCGAACCATAGAAACACTGCGGGCTCCGGACGAGGCCATATTCTTCGATTCCGATTTTCGGCGCCGCATTCTGGAAGGAGAACTGAGCTCCACGTTCGCACGCGATCAATCACTGGTCCGCGTTTCTCTCAGGGCGGGCGCCGAGGTGGAAGATCGTCGACTCTCGAACGCGGACGACCTACCCGCAGCTCAAGCCTCGCAAAAGCAAAATTTGCTTAGGCAGGCCGACTACGATCGAGGGTTTTTTCAGGCTCAACTCAATATTCGTATGCCGATCGGTCGGCGAACCGTTCTTCAGGCGGATGTCTCGGCAAGCATTCTTCACCACGACACCCCTGATGTAAACCCTGACGATCGCGACGAACTGTATTACAACGGACTTTTTGGAGCCAGTTTCCAACTGACAAGATATCTCGAATTACAGCTACAGATTTTTGGAACCCACTATCATACGGTGTTCCTGAAAGCTGAGCGTTCGGCTGAAAACAGTGTGCAGCGCTCACTTCGATTCCGGCCGACGGTTATTTGGAGACCTTCGCGGGCCACACGAATCAATGTGACCACAGAAGTTCGGGCCAACTACAGCATCGATGATTTTTTGCTGCCCGGTCGACGTCCGACCGACCAATCCGCCCGTGAACTCAGTTACAAGCTGGACGCCGAGCATGATTTTGGAGACGGGGTCGGAATCCGCGTGACCGGCAGATGGAGTGATTTGCGATTGGGTCGATTCCTGGATGAGACCTTTGCGGAAATACCGTTCGATACACTTCGGACAACGAGCGCCTGGGTACGCCTCAATGTGGGCAGGAAAATTCGCGCCGAGATCGGGATTCGATTGTTTTTTCGTAGTGACTTTGATCGCGCGATTACCATTCGATATAATCGGGATGAGGGTTCAGCTCAGGCGTCAACCATATCGCGACCCGGCCGGCGGAAAATTGCTCAACTTGGACCGACTACGTCTCTCATGTGGCCGCTCAACGGAGGCGCATATCTACGATTTGACGGATGGGCTACCTTCCAAACCGTCAACTTCAACTTGTACGGTGATCTTCCGGAGGGCTCCGAAGGGGCCATACGAGCCGCGGCTCAAAAGGGCACCCGAACACTGATTCCGAATCTGGCGGTCACAATGCACTGGCCGTTTTAATGTAGCTTCCGTGCAATCTGAAGGTCGTACAATGAAGGTAGTGGGCGTAACGGGAGGGATCGGTTCAGGGAAGAGTACCGTTTGCGAGCTACTCGAAAAGGGAGGGGCACGTGTTTTTTACGCCGACGAAGTCGCGCGAGAGCTGATGGTTTCGGACCCGGGCGTTAGAAAACAGATTCAAGACGCGTTCGGAGCGGAGGCTTATTCGGAAGACGGTCTGCTCAATCGAAAGTATATCGCCGACCGAATCTTCTCATCTGATGCAGACAGGTCTGCGATCAACCGGATTGTTCATCCTGCCGTGGGTGAGGCTTTTCGTAGGGTCGTATCGCAAGCGCGCGAAGAGGGCGTCGAGTTACTGATAAAAGAGGCGGCGCTCTTACTCGACGACCACACCTCCGACCTGGACGTCGTTGTTGTTATCGATGCGCCTAAAAATATACGTATAGAGCGAATATCCCTACGAGACGGCCTTTCCGGGGAGCAGATTGAGGCGCGTATGGCGGGTCAGATGTCCCCCAACGAGATGCGGCAGAAGGCAGATCATGTGATAGAAAATGATCGTACCGTGATCGATCTGGAAGCCGCCGTCGAAGAACTGGTCAGATCACTGATGGCTTGAACAGGTGAAAACGTCCGTTTCATGTCCGTTTCGCCCGATTATCCCAGTAAAAATACTTAATAAATGGGAATTCAAGCCGATCCATCTTAAGCAGAAAGATCTGCAGAACGATGTGGGGAGGATCAGTTCCGCCAATCCCATAAAACGACCAAATGGTCAAGATTTCATCATTATACGGGCGTACGGTATCGCTGATCGCGATCGTTTTTATAGGCTCCTTCGCGGTCCTTGTGCTTGCTTTTTTGTCGATATCAGCGCATCAGACGCGGGACGTGGTTCGAGAGTTGGACCGCTCTATTCAAGTGGCGAATGGGGCAATACGGGATTTTGTCATAACACGCGACCCGGCGCACGCGAAACGGGCCAAAATGATACTGACAGAGGCCGATGAAACGCTCCAACGCCGCTTTAATGAGGAAGAATATGGCCGTTTCCACACCGAACTTCATCTCTACTTTCACTCCGTAACGAACTTAATCGAGACGTACCAGGACCGTGGTTTCTACGAAGGAGACGGTCTTGAAGGAAAAATACGGGCTAATATGATCGCCTTGGAGGAAGAACTTTCGACCTTCAATGAACGACGGTTACTTTCTCACCTGCTCGAAATCAGGCGAAACGAAAAAAACTATCTCCTTCGACGTGACTCAGACTATCAGGATGGAGTCCATGCGAAAATCGATGCGATGACGGCCGAGATCTCGTTCTCAAAGCTATCCAGCGAGAAACGATCTTCCATGATTGCAACCCTCACACGCTATCAACACGATTTCGACGAACTGGTTTATCTGACACAGAAGGCGGACTGGATTACGGACGAAATGAACACGGTTCGTACATATCTCGGACAGACACTCGCGGATGTCATTGCGGATGAAGACGAGCAAGCCGAACTGTTTCTTTGGATCGCACTGGGTCTGATTCTCTTTTCATTCGTGGGCGGCATCGCGTACGCCGTCTATATCGCACGCGGAATCATCAAACCGTTGGAGCGGATGAGAACCCTGGTAAAGCAGCTCGTTGATGGAGAGTTGCGCGACGACCTGGAATTTGATGAAAATGGCGAACTCGGCGAACTGGCGAATGCCTTTGGCGAGCTAGCTGAACAGGTTCGAATGAGAATCGAGGCTGAAAATCATGTAAAGGCCTCCCGCGCCAAACTTCAGGCCTATGCAGATGAACTCGAGACCACGAAGTCAGCACTGGAAGATCGCGCCCAAGAACTGTCGTCTATCGTGAGCGAGCTACAAGAAGCTCAAAATGTGGCCCAGCACACGATCATCTCCAAGACACTATTCCTGGCCAACATGAGCCATGAGATCAGGACGCCGCTGAACGGCATCATCGGAATGACGAGTCTTCTTACGTCCGAAGAGCTCAGGCCAGATCAATACGAAATTGTAAACGTCATTCGGTCCAGCGGCGAGAGTTTGCTTGCGATCGTAAACGAAATACTGGACCATGCCAAGATCGAGCAGGGCGGAGTCGATCTGGAAGAGGCGAAGTTTGACGTGACGAGCTGTATCGAAGACGCTCTTGATATGGTCTTTAAGCTGGCGGCGGACAAGGCCCTCGAGTTGTCTTATTTGGTTTCCGACGATTTTCCTCTCTACGTAGTTGGCGATCGTGCCCGGCTGCGTCAGATCTTGATCAATCTGCTTGCGAATGCAGTCAAATTTACAAAGTCCGGGGACGTTCAGGTTCGGGCAAAACTCGTCGCGAGAACGCAGCACGAAGTTGAACTCCAGCTGGAGGTCGAAGACACTGGAATAGGCATCTCGGAAGAAGCCCAGGAATATCTATTTGATCCGTTCCGACAGGCAGAGGCTTCGACTACCCGGAAGTTTGGCGGCACGGGACTCGGTCTCTCGATTGCAAGTCACCTGTGTGAACTTATGGGTGGAAAAATGTGGCTCGAAAGTGAAGTGGATAAAGGATCGACGTTTTATTTCACACTCAAATTGCGCCGCGATCCTGAACACCTGACCGAAGACATGATCTCCGATTTTGCAACAGATCATCGCGTGCTTCTGCTCAGTCAGAATGTTCGGTTCGGAAGTTCCGTGACCACGATGATCCGCCAGGGCGGTGGTGAAGCGACGGCGGTCGAAAATCTAAAGAAAGCAAAAGTCGTTATTAAGAACGAATCGTCCGTCGATCTAATATTGATCGACGACGGCGACCATAAAGAGTCGGCTCTAGAAAAAGCGAGCAAACTGAAAGAACTCGCGCCTGATTGTCGCATCGTGCTATTCAGGGCTATCGGACAGAGAACGAGCGACGAATTGGCACCCGATCGGATTTCGAAACCTGTCAAACGTTCTTCTATTAAGGCGCTTTTTTGCGAGGCAACATGCGAGGCAACCGAGGATGCAAGTGACGCTGGAACCGAGGAAGCAAGAGACGATGCAAGAGAGAAAGCAAGTGACGCTGGAACAGAGGAAGCAAGAAACGAAACGCCCATCTACGAGATTGGAAAGACCCCGCGACGAGCCGCAGACCGAAAAGCCGCTCAAAAGCTCGGGGTCCTAATTGTCGAAGACAATACGACGAATCAGAAAGTGGCTCTGAAAATGCTCGAAAGGCTTGGCTATTCGGCTGATCTCGCTGAAAATGGAGAAGATGCCGTCAAAATGGTCGCGAAAAACATATATGACATCGTCTTCATGGACATGATGATGCCAGGGATGGATGGCCTAGAAGCGACGCGTGAGATTAGACGCAACAAGGACATAGCCCTTCAACCGATAATCGTCGCATTCACGGCAAATGCCACCTCGAACGACAGAATAAAGTGCCTGGAAGCCGGTATGGACGACTACACATCCAAGCCTGTAAGCTCCGAAACGTTCGCCAAAATCCTGGAGCGGGCAAGACTGGAACGAAAGACCCGACATGGGGCTCGGCTAAACAGCCCAACCGGTCCTTCGGTTGCCTAGTTTTCCGTTCCAACTTTACTAGCTGCTCGACTCTTTCCCCACCACCGAGGACAAGGCACTTTTCTCGATTCGCAGCTTAGTATTGTTGTCTACTTGAACCAAGACTGACGTCTCGTCTACCTGCGTTACGGTACCGTGGACTCCTCCGATCGTAATTACACGGTTGTTCTTTTGTACGGCCGCGATCATTTTCTTTCGACTGTCCTCTTTCTTCCTTTGGGGTCGAATAATGAAGATGTAGAAGACGACGAAGATCAGTACGAGAGGGAGAAACATCGCGAGCGGGTTCGCATTGCCGCCAGGCGCTGCCATGGCCAGATAAACAGGAATACACATCTAGATTTCTTGAGTGGGTCTCAAAAGTCGGGGGTTGAACTCAGGCGACAAGATACACAGCACGACCAAGGCGACAAAAAAAGGGCAAGCTTACCGTATCGCATCGCTACAACCTTCTACCGCTGCTGCCTTCCGGCCCTGACGGAGTTCAAAGGGAGCAGACCGCACGGGACTTGCCCTAGCTGCCTCCAAACGACGGGTTATCAGGCAGGTTCCACGGTCACAATAGCCCCACCGGATCGACGTCGACGGCAATTCTGTATCCTTTCGGAGGAGTGCCAATCTGAACGTTCGTTCGGCGAATGACCTCACGAACACGCTTATGTGGATCTCCCCGGCCCCTTTTTATCATTACCTGGACCCGGTACAGCTTCCTCACCTTTCCGATATATGAGGCGGATGGTCCTAAGAGATGAATTTCGGGATCCAGCTCGGTGGCTATCTGGGACCACCGACGGGCAAAGGCCATCACTTGATGTTCTACCGGGCCGGAGAAGAGTACCGCCACGAGCTTGCCTTCGGGGGGGTATCCAAGCGCTCGGCGCTCATCCAGAAGCTCCCGGGCAAACCGTTCGTAATCGTGCCGAAGGGCGAATTGGATAATTCGATGCCCCGGATTTCGGGTTTGGAAGAAAACTTCACCTGGAAGGTCTGCTCGACCTGCTCGACCTGCGACTTGCGTCAAAAGATGAAACGAGCGCTCTTCGGCCCGAATGTCTGGTAGAGACAGACCCGTATCGGCATCGATCACGCCAACCAGCGTGACACGCTCAAAATCCAGTCCTTTGGCAACCATCTGGGTACCCAGCAGGATATCGGACTTTCCGTTCGCAAAATCCTCCAGAATCTTATGATGCGAGTCTTTCGCGGATGTGGTGTCAAGGTCCATGCGTACAACAACCGCATCTGGAAAAGTTGCTTCGAGTTCTTCTTCAACCCGCTGCGTTCCAATGCCGAGCTGGGAGACAGCCGCTCCGCAGTCCGGGCAGGATCTCGGGAGCCCGGCCGTACGCCCGCAGTAGTGGCAGCGCAGGTGCCCCTTCACTTTGTGGTATGTCATCGAGACCGAACAGTCCGGACATTCCGGCGCCCAATTACAGGCGTGACATCGAATGCTCGGGGCGTAACCCCGTCTGTTTTGAAGCAGAATGACCTGCTGGTTTTTAGTAAGACGTAAGCGAATAGCCTCTCTGAGCGGTTTCGAGATGACACTGTTTGGCTCGTCAGGATTCCTTTCTGTTCGAAGATCCACGATTCGAACGTCTGGAAGGACGGCTTTTCCAGTGTTTGTCTCGACCCTCTCTGGCATCGAAAGCAACGTATACTTTTGGTTTTCGGCGTTGGCAAGGCTTTCGAGGCTGGGCGTGGCGGAACCAAGCACACAGATCGCATGACTCAGTTGAGCGCGCATGACGGCGACGTCCCTCGCGTGGTACCGCGGTGCCGGATCAAACTGCTTGTAGGAAGATTCGTGCTCTTCGTCGACCACAATGAGACCCAGGTTCGAAACGGGTGCGAGGATGGCCGATCGTGGTCCGATGACGATCGGGTATTGCCCCGACCGAATTCGTCTCCAGGCATCGAAGCGTTCTCCCGATCCCATTCGGGAATGAAGAACGGCGATCTCGTTTCCGAATCGGGATCTGAATCGTTGTACGGTCTGCGGGGTCAATGAGATTTCGGGGACGAGGATGATCCCCGACTTCCCACATTCTCTAACCTTTTTGAGGGACTCGATGTAGACTTCTGTCTTTCCGGATCCAGTAATTCCGTGCAATAAAAACGTTCGATACCCGGACGCGTGAATGGCTGTCGTAATCGCATCGACCGCCACTTTTTGGTGTTCATTCAGCTCGATCCGGGACGTGGGTTTTCCACTGGACCCGTTCCGAGCGGATCGATCGATCTCCCTTTTTTCCACGGCAAGCAGTCCGAGATCGGCCAGTCTTCGGATGGTACTGGACGTGGCACCCGTCTTTTGGAGGAGCCGAGATTGGAGTATCCCGCTCGAAGCATCACTTTCCATCATCGCTTCCATAACTGCCTGCTGCCTGACGCCTCGCAGCGGATGCTCCGGCGCCCCATCGGCAAGCCGTACGAACTGGTCGTATCGAATCCGCGTGCGTGGAGCCCGGAGGCCGCGTTCAATGCGTAGGAATCCTCTCGATTCGAGACCCCTGAGTCGATCCAATGACGCTTCGGGTACGGTTTTTCTTAGCCCTGTCAGCGAAACCGTTGAATCTGTCGGAATGAAGGATAAAAGCTGCTTCTGAATATCTGACAACGGGCCCGTGTCTTCGAAGGGGCATTTTTGAATCCGATATTCTGAAACCGTATCCACACCCGGCGGCAAGGAGGCGCGCGCGGCCTCGCCCCAGCTGCAGAGATAGTACTCGGAAATCCACTTGGTGAGTTGGAGCTGCTCGGCGGTAAGGAGAGCCTTCTCGTCGACGGTGCCAATGATATCTTTGGCCTCGAAATCAGGAGCCTCATGGGTCACATCGGTGACAATACCTGTCAGCGTTCGCTTGCCAAACGGAACCACGACGCCATGACCTACATCCACCCGACTTTCTGATGACGGTACACGGTACGTGTATTGCCTTTCGAGTGGGAGGGGAAGGGCTACGTCTACGAACTTCAAGAGCCAGACTGACTTGGGGTGAGGTGGAATGACGAGATTCTCCGACGCAAGCCCGCTGAAACCGTTCCGCCGAAGCCGGGTTGAGAGGACGATTCAATCTTCCGATGGAAGTTTATCTCGACAATGGCGCCCATACGCTGGTCACATCTAATCCTGCTGGCTGTTCTCCTTTCGGGCTGTCTCCCGTCCTCGTGCAATCGAAGCGAGTCACGAGATCTGTTTCCCCAGGACTCGTTGTCGAAAGCCTTTGCGGCTTCGCTCCCGGTTGATACTCTGACCGTTCTCGACTGGATTGAGGTGAGCGACGAATTGACGATGGAATATCCGCGAACGCTCGGATACGATGCCGAGGATCGGTTATGGGTGTCGGATACAGAGTTACATACTCTGACCGCTCTCAGCGAGGACGGATCCGTAAAGGAGCGGATCGACGCGACCGAATTCCCGTTTCCATACATCGCCGGTTTCCGGGGTGACACGGTGATCGTGTTCAGCGCCGGTACGAGTGAAATCATAAAGGTCGTTTCCGGGGAAGCGGTCGCGCGTATTCCGGTTCCTGATGACGCTCCATCGAGAGGCGTATTCCGTTATGCAGCAGCGGATGAGGCACGGATCTTTATCAAAGTCATCGCCGACGGGTTTGAGGGATATATCGCCGAGCTCGACAACAGTGGTGCGATACTCAACCGACGGGCGTTAAGAGGGCCTTACTGGCAATACGCCGGAATGCTACGGATCTGGGGTGATTCTCTGCTCAGTCTTTCAGGATTTCGACCGATCATTCATCTGCGGTCTTCTGCAGACTCGGTTCGAGTAATGCCCCTGGTGGGTTTTGATTCTCCAATGCTAGCCCGAACACGACTCTTTGTCCTCAACCATTTGGACCAACCGCCCATGTTGACAGCGTCCGCCGCAGCAGTCGGTGAGTTGCTCTTTCTGCTCAACATGCGTCCCGGATGGCTACGCGTGGATGTCTACGGTCACGATGGACATCTACAGAACATCCTTACACAGCCTTCTCCAGAATTCAATCAGGATTATTATCCTTCAGACATCGCCGTAAGACGGATCAGCGAGACCGAGTATGAGCTGGCCGTTTCTGTTATTGAACCTGAGCCGCGCATCGAAAGGTATCGATGGCAGCGTCGCTGAGCATCAGAGTTGTTTTTATGCCCGAAGTGTCCCACTTGGAATTCCTATCTGGCCCGGTTCGGTTCGTGAAGGGTATCGGGCCGCGTCGTGCCGACGTTCTTTCGGAAGCGGGAGTCGATACGGTCAGGGATCTTCTGCAATATTATCCCCGGAAGTATTTGGATCGTACGTCGGTCAGCGCGATCAAGGACGTCAGCTCTGACTCAGGGCCCGTGACGATTATCGGAACGATCCTGACGCTCAAGGTCATTCCGGGCCGGCGGGGTAGGCGATTCGAATTGGTGATCGAGGATGAGCCGGGTCGGCGGATTACGTGCGTTTGGTTCAAGGGTGTAGCGTGGGTTTCCAAGGTTTTTGAAAAGGATCAGCTCGTCGCCTTCCACGGGCGTCCTCAGAAATACAGCGGGGGAATCTCGTTGCCTCACCCGGATTTTGACGTGCTGGACGAGGAAGCACCGGCTCTGGCCACGGGTCGAATTATCGCCCTCTATCCAGGAGGAGCGTCGCTTTCGAGAGTGGGGTTGACCAGCCGTTCGTTCCGAAGAACGCTCTTTCATTTGATTAAGGAGCACGGCGAACGCCTTCAAGAAGTGCTTCCTGAGGGCATACAGGGCAAATACAACCTCCTGGACGGGCGTGTGGCCCTTCGAGCCGTTCATTTTCCCAAGAATGAAAAAGAACTCATAAGGGCCATCGCAAGACTGAAATTCGAAGAGCTCTTTTTCATTCAGCTCATGCTGGCGAGAATGAAACGGGATCAGACGGTCGAAGAAGGGGTCGTCCTCGAAACAAAGGACGGACTCGCCAGCCGATTTATCCACGATGTCTTGCCGTTTGAGTTGACCGGGTCGCAGACCGAAGCCATCACCGATATCACTCGGGACACCGCCTCGGGAACGCGCATGAACCGCCTGCTGCAGGGAGATGTGGGGAGCGGGAAAACCGTCGTGGCGGTGGCGGCCATGCTCCACGCCGTGGACAACGGACTTCAGGCTGTTTTTATGGCTCCGACTGAAATTCTGGCCGAACAGCACTTCCGGAATTTGCTCACGTACTTCGAGCCTCTCGGTGTCCGGGTAAGATTGCTGCTCGGGGGCATGAAAAAATCGGAGCGCTCGGCCATCCTGGAGAGTCTTTCATCGGGCGACCTACCCATCGTCGTTGGGACCCATGCAATCATTCAGAAGGATGTCTCTTTCAAGGGTTTGGGGATGTGCATCGTGGACGAGCAACATCGCTTCGGCGTGATGCAGCGGGCGACGCTCTTCAAGAAAGGCGACCGTCCACACACGTTGCTGATGACCGCTACGCCGATTCCTCGTTCGCTCGCTCTCACGGTTTATGGCGACCTTGACGTGAGTATCATGCGTGATCAACCACCCGGAAGGCAGCCGATCCGCACTCGACTTGTTTGGGACCGGGACCGGGATAGCGCCACTGAGATTCTCCGCAGCGAATGTATAAACGGTCGCCAGGCCTATGTCGTTTATCCGCTGGTTGAAGAGAGCGAAAAACTTGACCTGAAGGATGCAGAGAATGGTTATGAGAAGCTTGTGGCCGAGTTTCCAGATATGACCGTGGACCTGATCCACGGCAGGATGTCTTCGGAGCAGAAAGAATCAGCCATGAAAAAATTCGTGGATGGCGAAACACAGATACTGGTTTCAACCACGGTTATCGAGGTGGGTGTTGACGTCTCGAACGCGACCGTCATGATGATCGAACACGCCGAACGATTCGGGCTCAGTCAGCTCCACCAGCTCCGCGGACGAGTCGGTCGCGGGCCGCACCGGAGCACCTGTATTCTGATCGCTCACTTCAAAAGGTCTAGTGAGGCTGACGAGCGCCTCAGAACCATGGTCGAGACGAATGACGGATTCAAAATCAGTGAGGTGGACCTGAAACTCCGAGGTGCGGGCGACTTTTTTGGAACGAGGCAAAGCGGTTTACCGGATCTCAAGATCGCAGACATCGTCGCTGACACGGAGATTCTTATTCAGGCGAGGGAAGCAGCCTTTGAGTTGGTGGCCAAGGATCCGAACCTGGACGATCCAGGAAACGAATCACTCGGAGCATACTTTCGAGCGTTTTACGGACGCGAGGTAATGAATCTCTCCCGGGTCGGCTGAGTGCCCCTCTAGTGGACGTAGCTCCCGGCGTTGATGTCGATGGAGGTGCCCGTCGCGTGATCGGCGAGGCCACTTGCCAGCAAAACGACTGTGGGTGCTATGTCTTCGGGTTCAGTGAGTCGGTTCAGCGCCAGGCCGTCCGATACAAAGTCTTCTCCGTAGGCGTCAATGAAACCCTGTGCCATATCGGTGCGGACAAAGCCCGGGGCGATGACGAATGATGTAATATTTTGCTTTCCGAATGCTCGTGCAATAGACCGGCTCATCGATACCACACCCCCTTTGGAAGCCGCATAAGCAATGCAATCCTCCGTGTCTCCCCGAAAGGCAGCTCGAGACGCAATATGGATAATGCGACCCCCCTTCATGTCCTTCTTCTGAAAGTGATCGATTGCGGCTCGTGATAAGAGGCCGGGCGCGCGAAGATTAATATTCATGGTCGCGTCCCAGTCGCGAACCCACGCATCCGACTCCATATCGAGAGGGCTGTTGATTGAAATTCCGGCGTTGTTGACGAGCACATCTACGGATCCAAAAGAATCTACAACGGACGAAAACAGGTTCTGGCAGGCTGACACATCGCCTAGATCGGCTCTGAATATCGACGACCCGTTTCCAGCTTCCTCGGCTACCTTTCGCGCTTTCGATTCTTCCTTTCGATAGTGAACCGCCACGCGGGCCCCGGCTCCGCCCAGCGCAAGGCTAATGGCCCGACCAATTCCCCGGCTTGCCCCTGTGACGAGAATATTCGTATTCGAAAGATCGATTTTCATTTTGACAGATCCAGTATCGCCTCTTGGCGTGTTCTAGCCTTTTCGCGCGGTTACTTGCGTCTCCAGAGCGGGACGGATGAGCAGGGCTCGCCGTACATAATCTTCCGCGCCACGCCCTGCATCTGGTTCATCGCGTCGACATAGGCTTCTCTTGGCACAATACCCGATCCGCAGCCTTTGATTACGACTATGCTATCTTTGTATTCGCTCAAGTCCGTGGCTGCGATTCGCGCGGAGAAATAATTCTTGACGAGATCGGCCTTCTGGCCCAATGCTACGGAAGTGGCAATAGATTCAAGTTTGGACGCGACGAGCATGAATGCCCAGGTTGGCACGATTGCATCCGCAGAGCAGAAAACAGCAACGTGCTGGTCGAGATAGTCCGTCCACGGATGATCTTTCACAAACTCACGGAATTCCTTTTCACGGACAATCATGCCCTCGTAAAGCCACGGAGCGATGTCCAATTCAACAACCTCTTTTCCGTCCCAGAGTTCTTCTAGATTGAAGACCATCAGGTCGCTCTCAGCCACGCGGTTAACAATCGGTTCCATGTTATCCTCCTAGTCCTGCATGGCAGGCTGACCCGCGTGTTCCTGGACATACTCCACCAGCAATCGGACTGCCTCGTCAACTTCGGCTTCAGTCGTGTTGCGCCCCATGCTGAAACGAATTGTTCCTTTCGCTTCGTCGGCACTTAGTCCATGGGCCGAGAGAACATGACTCGGCTTCGCCTTACCCGTACCACACGCGCTCCCCGTTGACACCGCGAGGCGTCCGATGTCTGAGATCATTTCTCCGACGTTAATACCTGGAAAGGTGATGTTGCTCGTTTGGGGAAGGCGATCGACATCGGCTCCGTTCACCTTTAGACCCGGAATGGCCTCGATGAGTGCGTTCTCGAATCGATTTTTGAGGGTCGTATGTCTCTCATGATCCAAACTGAGTCGGTTTTTTGCGATTTCCGCTGCCGCGCCCAGTCCGACGATTCCCGGGACATTGAGGGTTCCAGCTCGTTTTCCATTCTCCTGGGATCCACCGTGAATGAGTGGTGCGATTCGGATGAATGGGCGAGATTCGCGGATGAAGAGAGCCCCAACCCCTTTAGGCCCGTAAAATTTGTGTGCTGAGCAGGCCAGAAGATCCACGCCTTCGACACTTACCGGAATTTTACCGACTGCCTGAGTGGCGTCCGTAAGAAAGAGGGCCTGATGACCGTCGAGCACCGATGCGATTTCTGCGACCGGGTGGATTACACCCGTCTCGTTGTTCGCCCACATGATGGCGACGAGAATCGTGTCCTCGCGGAGCGCATCGGCTACCGTATGTGCCGAAAGCAGGCCATTTTCGTCTACCGGTAGCGGGGTGATTTCGAAGCCGTCGAACTGAAGGCTCTTACAGGATTCAAGGACGGCGTTGTGTTCGGTCGCGCAGGTGATAATGTGCTTTCCTTTCGAACTTCGAGATTTCGCAATTCCCTTAATGGCCATGTTGATCGCTTCCGTCGCGCCCCCAGTAAAAATAATCTCGTCCGGTGATGCCTGGATCAGCTCCGCCAGTTGCTCTCGCGCGATCGTCGCCGCCTCATCCGCTGCCCAACCGTACTGATGGCTCTTGTTTGAAGGATTTCCGTACTCGTCAAGGAAGTATGGAATCATTCGATCGAGAACCTCCTGACTGACGGGGGTTGACGCGTTGTAATCGAGATAAATAGTGTCGCTCATTGCGCTCCGTGTGAAACTGTGGGTTCCGATGATGGAACTCCATAGAACGAGCGGAGAGAAAAGGGGTTTCGGAAGTGGGTTTGGGTGAACCGAAGCGGGGTTCAGTTCGTTGGCAGGCAAACATTTAAGCGCTTCCAAAATGATTCGACGGGTACGAATTGGAATCCTCGTGATGGTCGTCGCAACCGTTGTCAGCGGATGTGAGCTCTATTCGCACGAGGGAGATGACCGTGTTGTCGAAGGCGTATCTTTTACGGAGCTTTTTCGTCCCCCGACAGCGAGCGAAATCCAAGCGATCGAAAGCGAATGGGCAGGCAGGAGTACGAGTGCGGTTGATGTGCAGCTTGTGGCGCAGTTCCGGATCTCGACGTCGACTCTGTCGATAATCTCTCACCTGGTCGATGGCGTCACCCATTTCGGCGGCATCCTCGCACCGGACGGCGCGAGTGTCGGCAGCCTCCCTGTCGTCGTCTATGCGCACGGCGGCGACAGTGGAGTCAGCATCGACGAAGAGGTACTACTGGTCCTATCGTTCCTGGGAGACGTGCGAAATCAATTCGTGGTTGTAGTACCATCATTTCGGTCTGAGTCAATTCGATATCAGAGCAACATCTGGCTTTCAGACGGTCCGCCCAGTCCGTGGAATTACGATGTAGACGACGCGCTGTCGCTTCTTAGTGCAACATCTATTCTCGTTCCGGCCGCAGATATGGAAAGAGTGGGTGTAGTAGGATTGAGTCGTGGAGGCGGAGTCGGTCTTCTGATGGGTATACGAGATCCGCGGATCAGCGTGGTGGTCGATTTCTTCGGTCCGACGGATTTTTTCGGGCCATTCATACAGGATGTGGTAGAAGAGGCGCTCCTTGGTTCGCGCCGGGATCTCCCAGGGCTCGACTTTCTTGACGAGCAGTTTATTCAGGCCGTCAAGCGTGGTGACATGACTGAGGAGGAAGTCCGCCCGGAGCTGATTCGGCGCTCGCCCGTGCTCTTCGTAGATCGGATCCCGGATCTCCAGATTCACCACGGAAACCTGGACATGATCGTACCGGTTTCCCAAAGCAAGAGTCTGGAAACGGCCATGCTTGCCGCGGGTAGAGGCCCTTCGGGGTTTGAGACGTATTACTACGAACTCGGCCAGCACAGCCCGATCACCCTTGTGGGAAGTCTGGATCGGACCGTCGATTTTCTATCCAGGCTCCTGGAAAATTGAACGTGAAACAGGATATGTCCAACACGCGTTAACTGCGGCCGCTGCAAAAAGGCAGTGTGAGACTGCAGACCACAACTTCAGCACTGCACGGCTACCCAGAAAGGCTGCCCAGCAGTGTTGTCCAGAAATGCCGCGTTCGTCTAGGGGTCCAGGACGCCGGCCTCTCACGCCGGCAACACGGGTTCAAATCCCGTACGCGGTACAAAGTCAAGCCCTTTCTGTAACTCCCTGCCTGGCAGGGGATTGCGGGGAGAGTTATTCTTCTTATCTGGAGCACGTCCCTATAGGAGGCCTACAAAGTGCTTAATAAAATTCGTAGTTAATCGGAATGGACGGCTAGTATGTCCCGGTAGGGAGTCAGGATCTTTCGGTCAGTTCATCAGAACGAACTCAATTGATCGATCCGCTGCTTTTCCAGTCACCTCGTCTAATAGCCGAACGGTGATAAGCATTCTATCTGCTGTGTCCCATTCGGCTAGATCCAACATCACATACTCGCGAGTTGTCAATGAGTAACCCGTATGGCTGGTAGACACAGCCGTTGTCACCAACTCTCGTCTACCGAGTAGACCTGCGATACCCTCCCGTTTTTCGTCATATGAGACTTCGTACGAAACGGTGTAATGTGTCTGGTCATCGTCGCCGAAGACCAAATTATACACTTCAAAATAAAGGGCCAGATTCGTTTGCGGAGTAATCGCTTTACGGACGTAAACGGGCGCGCGAAAGCCCTGCTCATCACGGACCAAGTCCGTTTCTTCAATTGACCCAGCCACGAGCGGAACAAGATCGCTCATCACAAGCGTTCCGGGGCTCGGGTCGAGCGCCACCAGCGAATCCACCCTTTGTACACCTCGTCTGATGAAAGAGTGGTCCTCCGGGTCCTCCACATTTCCTGTCTCATGCACCATGTATTGATCCCACTGAAGGGCGAGGTGATAGAGGCCGGTATCTCCTCTTACAATTGTCGTGTAAACTGGTGAATCTGCATCGTCTGAGTAGTTATCGGAAAGTCTGTACTTTCCCCGTGTAATCTTGCGTGTCTGGAAACCCATCTCCTGCTGCACGGCCGACAGGAGTATCATGTGCTCGTATGAAAGTCGAGGGTGTTTTCTCAGAATTTCTAGATGAACACCCGGCGGGGGCACTAACTCGCCGGCGGGTACAGCCCAGTAGACTTCAGTTCGCGTTGTGCCATCTGCATCTAAGAACCGAGCTAGTCGTAGTTCGACGGGAAGCGAAGGCGCGGTTGAGAATCCTGATGAGCTCCTCGGCACTTCCGCGCGGCGCTTCGTTTCGAGCTGCCGCTCTACGACTTTTGTTTCCTGCATGAGCATGCTTACCACAATGAAGATCGGAATGGGCGGCCCTCGACCTTCTACAGCATCGTCTACACGCAAGTATGTCGCCGTGTATCCCGGATCGAGCCATGCGAGTTCATACAAAAATTCGCGCATAAGTTGGATCGACAAACTAGCGCGAAAACGGCCGCGATCCGATGAAGAGAAGCCACGTCTTAAGACATTGGGCATCATTCCCTCGAGTCCTGCGTGTCTAAACGCCCCTCGCTCCCAGGCGAACAGGTAACGCGCTGCACGTCCGAGGTGCGAGTATGTCCAAAACTCATTTCGGGGGAGGAACGAGACGCCCGCAAACTCGGCATCGGCCATAAGTGCTTTACGGCTGTTCAAGAAGTAGCTCCTGATCCGCTCAACCTGCGAAGGTGCGCCTAGTCGAACATAGAGTTTGCCTCGATCATCGAAACCAGACGGGCTTTCTAGACTTGCATAGCTTGCCCCCGCCTCTGTCACTCTCTCAAGATGCTCCGCGACGCGTTCGTTCCAAACCGACGCTGGCAGCGGGTCCTGACTGTGCCACCAATTTACTAGCAGTGCCCCCGCACCGCTGTCATACACCATCTTATCCCGCGGCTCTCCAAGCGTATCTACAACGCGTCGCCGCAACTCATCGGGCAAGAGGAATATCATCTGCCGCACATGCAGATCCACAACATTCTTTTCATGCGGCCTCAGTTTGCTGCCAACGACGTCCAGCATACCCAAATAGGCGTCGATCGCTCTGACGTATTCCGACTGGACGCGCTCTTTAAATACTGATCTTGTGTAAGCGTCAGCCAGTAGCACATCGAACGCCTCCTCTGATTCCAGCGCCCGGATCCCACCGCGCCATACATCCAACGCTTGCGAATGCTCGCTCCTTGCAGAATGCGCTTTTCCTAACCAAAAGACTGCCGCTCCCTGAATATCGAGGCGAAAACCTGGGTTTTCCTTAACGATCGCACTGAACTGCTGAACGGCTTCGTCGTAGCGGGCAGCCTCAAAAGCCTCGCGCCCGGCTCGGAAACGGGACGTCAGTTCAGGTTGCGCCCATGCTTGTACTGAACTAAATAGCAACAATAACAGGAACGCAAAAGTCTTAACGTACCTCAAGACATGGGTAAACTGAGAGAAAACCATAGCCCTGCAAGAGATAAAAAGCCCTTGAGAAACGTTGCGCCAACTGGTCACTATCCAATGGCAAAGCTGGAAATACTGTCTTTGAAATCATCATGCCACTGTCACCCCCAGTAGTTGGCAGAACCCCACTGGGGCAAAACGCATCCGCGGTATCATACTATCCTATAAGCAGCATTATCTCAAAGAAGTTCCATACGAGAATAGGTGGAGAAACTGAATGATATACGTGCTCAAATCCCGTACGCGGTACAAAGTCAAGCCTTTTCTGTAACTCCCTGCCTGGCAGGGAAATACGGGGAGGGCTTTTCTTTTGTGTGTTGTCGTTTCCCTATAGGTTCCCCAAAACGTAGCGTAGCAAAAACGAGAGTGGATGAGAGTTTCAAGCCTCGTAGAAGTGGAGAAGCTATTAACCGCCGATGGTAGGTGGTGCCGAACGGATTGCGGATCTGCGGACGCGCATTAGCAGAAAGGCCATGACCAAAGCCAGGCTAAAGGAAAGCACCATCACCAGGGTAGACTGGGTCATTAGCCAGGCGGTTTCCGTGGAAAAGATGACAAATACCACTAGCACACCGAACCACAGCCACTTGCTGAGAAGGTACTTGCGGAAGCGTATAAGCAGGAAGGCGATGACCAATACCGCGCCAACGTAAAGCGAAGTCTCCTTGATAGACTTGACCAGTACACCGGTTCTACTCTCTGGAAGTGCAAATGCGACAACGGAATCCCCGATGGGGGTACCTGACTTGCCGTGCCCTCCAGCGGCGATTACAACGAATTGCTTTCCATTCTCGCTCAGACGGTAGGTCATCGGCGTCGCCTGCCCGCCTGCGGGTAAACTCCCTTTCCAAAGTACCTCTCCGGTCTCCACGTCGAAGGCGCGCAGAAAGTTGTCCATCGCTGCGCCAATAAAGACCAGCCCTCCTCCAGTCACTATCGGACCGCCCAGGTTCGGAGTTCCGGTGATCAGGCCGAGGGGAACATCCCACGTCACCTCGCCAGTGGCCAGCTCCACCGCCAGGATGGTTCCCCAGGGCGGCTTAGTACAAGGCGGTCCCCAAGGCGAAACGAGGGGGGCCCGGCTCATACCGACAGGTGTGCCCAATTGCGGGGCGAATTCGGTATTTTTCGGACGCTTGGCCCTCTCCGCCTCATAGCGTTCGCGCGGAATGAGTTTTGTGATGAATGGAAGGTGGGTCATGTTTAACACCACCAATCCTCGCTCAGGCTCAAAGGCGACGCTTCCCCAGTTGGTCCCTCCGATAATCCCCGGAGACTGGATGGTTCCGTCGAAGCCGGGCGGCGTGAAGATACCCTCGTACCGGTACCGCTCAATCAACTCGCGGCATTTTCCCCGATCCCAGAAGGTGAGGCCCCAGGCGTCGTTCGGGGTGAGTGTCAGCGGGGCGAGTGGGGGCGGAACGGTGGGGAAAGGTTGCGTGGGCCAGCTTTGCTCTCCCGGCACCGTCGACCGGGGCACGGGCCGTTCTTCCACCGGAAAGATCGGCTTCCCGGTGTCCCGGTGGAGGAGAAAGAGGAACCCCATCTTGGTAGCTTGCGCCACGGCGGGGATCTCCAGTCCGTCTTTTCGTACCGTGACCAGCGTAGGCTGGGCGGGCAGGTCGTAGTCCCAGAGGTTATGGTGGACTATCTGGTAGTCCCAGACGACCTCCCCGGTGGTACCGTTGAGCGCAACGACCGAATCCGCATAGCGGTTGCTCCCTAGCCGCTCACCGCCGTAGTAGTCCGGGCTTGGACTGCTGGTCGGCACGAAAACAAGGTTCCGCTCGGGGTCCGCAGATATAGGCGCCCAGACGTTGGCCGCCCCCGTCCGTTCGGCGCTGTCTCCTTCCCAGGTCTCACGGGCTGGATCGTCAGGATCGCGCGGGATGGGATCAAAGAACCAGCGCAGCTCACCCGTGCGGGCGTCAAAAGCGCGCACGAGACCGCGCTCCAGCGTCACGGCCGAGTTGTCGCCAATGGCTGACCCCACCACCACCAGGTCGCCAATCACAGCGGGCGGGGAGGTCACGCCATAATGCCTTCTGTTTACCGTGTAGTCCCCTAAGTCAACCCCTTCGGAGAGATCGATCTGCCCGTTCAGACCAAAATCTGCGCAGGGCTTTCCGGTTAAAGAATCCACGGCAATCAACCGGGCGTCGCGGGTTGCGATAAAAATTCTGCGGTGGCAGGGCTCGCCTGTTTCACGCTGCTCATCCAGCCAGGTTGTGACGCCACGCGAGGCAATTTCAGACCGGTGGACGTCTCGATCGATCCCGGGGTCATAGGTCCAGAGCTCGGCCCCTGTCTCAGGGTCCAGCGAAATAATCCGGCTGTATGCCGTGCTGACGTAGAGCACACCATCCACCAGGATCGGCGTGGCCTGGAAGGAGGTAGGCTGTCTGCCATCGGAGCCATCGGAAAAGTCGCCGGTATGGTATTCCCAGGCGATCTCCAACAGGGATACATTTTCTCGGTTGATCTGGTCGACGGGAGAATAGCGTGTGCCTCCATGATCCCGACCGTAGACTGGCCAATCCGCGATGGAACCATCCGTAAATATGATTTTCCCCGCACGGACGAAGTCAGTCGCAGCGATCACGACAATGATAACCAGACCGACCAAGGCAATTAAAACGTAAAGGCGATGGGTTGCACTCCATTTCATGATTCTCCCCTTATATAGTGTGTTGATATGGACAGGTTGGGCCACCTAATAGCCATTCTATGGACAACCCGTCATCAATTCTTCAACGCAGGTACAATCCCAAGTTGGTACAAGCGTAACAACCACAACTACTTAATCCAATATAGAGATACGACAACTCGGTCCCTGTCTGGGTATCACCAACCGGAGTTTCACGAATCTATTGATATTCACGCCATTGATCTGTTGGCTGGACAAATCCCGTACGCGGTACCAAAACAGCCGACCCGGCTTCTTCCGGGTGGGCTGTTTTGATCTCGAGGTGCACGGGAGTTGAAGCTGTAGGGTTCACACGAGCGAGCAACCCGGACGGGAGTCAGACTGATCGTACTAGCGAGCGACTGTTGAGGCGCGATAGCGCCGAAAAAATCCCGTACGCGGTACAAAGTCAAGCCCTTTCTGTAACTCCCTGCGAGGCAGGGGATTGCGGGGAGGGCTTTTCTTTTGTTCAGAGCCGATTCCCCGTAATCTCCCCAAAGCGCCCTCACTATTATAGCGATAAATCCTATTAATATGCTTATCTCGACCCAGCGAATACCTCAATATTACCTCTCCCGAAGCTTCAGGCAGTTGTGCGAGCCCGCAACATCCGCTTGACATTGGTGGCCATAAGCGTGTTCTAGGAAACAAAAAAAAATCACACAGATGATGCAGGACGAATTTTTTTCAGCACTCTGGCTGATGGCGCCCGCATCGCGTGCCATAGATCCCAATTTCGCTGACCATTCAACCAAAACTCAGCCGACGTGCCAAGCAGAGCTGACAATCGCAAAGCTGTATCGGGAGTGATTCCTCTCTTTCCGTTGATTATCTCGTTCACGCGTGGATACGAGGTATGGATCGACTCAGCCAGTTGTACTTGAGTCATGCCCATTGGCTTTAGAAATTCCTCAAGCAGCATTTCACCCGGATGAGTAGGCGGACGATTTGATGGAAGACGTGCCATGGCTAGTGATAGTCTGTAATTTCAACCTGATCCGATCCGCTCTCTGTCCAGACAAAGCAAACCCGGAATTGGTCATTTATGCGGATGCTATGCTGGCCGCTTCGATTTCCTTTTAGTCGTTCGAGCCGGTTTCCTGGTGGTGATTGAAGATCATCCAGCAGTTCGGCTTGATTTAACTGATCAAGTTTTCGGGTCGCCACTCTCCAGAGTGAAGCTGGACATGCCTTGCTCGCACGCTTGGACCTTTTGCCATCGAAGACGTCCTCCGTTGCTTGGTTAGAAAATGAAACGATCATATATAACGCATATCGTTATATATAATACAATCGTTTATCTTCTTAGTTCCGTAGAACGGCCGGGCAATCTGTGGCGAGGATTTCGCGACCTTTCCAGAACAAGTAGTGATCTGAAGTCGAAACCGGCTGTCCGAGCCCACAGAATTGCTTGGTTATGCGGCCTAAACACCCGATCATCTCACCCGCTTTGCCAGCTGTGTCACCTGCTGCTCGGCTCCGCCTTCACGCTCCGTGTCGAGCTCGATTCTCTCCTCGTCTGTGATATCCTCAACCACATTCCGTGGCTGAAGAAGATCCCAGTCTTCACTCGTCACGATGGCCTCTATGTGCTCGAGACGCTGAAGAATCCGTTCTTCCATCCTGGAAGACGTACCCCCTGTGGCGACTTCGGAAAGGGCCTGGTTCAGTACCTGCGTCAACTCCTCTTTCGTTAACCCCGTTTCGCTGTTTCGCAGCAACTCTCTGACCTTCTGTTCCTCCCAGGCTGGGCTCCCGAGGCCGAAGATGCCGAAGACACGCATGGCGTGGAGGCAGAGTCCGCCACCCCACCCGAGCAAGACCAGCAGCGGGCCGAAAACAGCTTCAGGGCCGGCAGCCAAGAAAAAAGTCGTAAGCATGCCGGCGTTAATAACAATGTAAGAGATCAGATGGCCATAGAAGGTTTTTAAATCCTTTACTCGTGCTCGTGCTTCTTGCTCGATCATGACACCCCTCCAGGATTCTTGAATTTTCCTGAACAATATGCCCTGAGAGTCGAACTGTTTCCTCCGGTGGCGCACGATTCAGGCTGCATAACGACTGGCGGATCTGCGGAATGACCCGAGACGCGCGAGGGCCGGTTGGCGTGCCGAAAACGAGCCCGTGGTTGAAAACGGCCATCCGCATCATGCGCGGATCATCTGCGAGTCTCATATAAAAAGATTCGACCGCAGTCGGAGCACATATGGGCTTTCATCTGACCTTTCTCCTTGTACGCGGCTGACCAGAATCCTTTCCTGGCTTAAAACGGAGCATAAGACATTGCTACATGCCCTATTCCGTCCTGAATGAAATCCGGATGAGTTGCATCGATCATTCTGATCTCGTTCAGACTACCATCGCAATCGGGACAAGCTTTCAGTATTTCTTTCAGTCATGACGCCGGCAAACGGTTTTCAGATTGACGGAAGCGAAGCCGTACGTCACATGCGTTCTTACGCCGAGTTTCTGCTTGCGTTAATATTACCGTACAGCGAGCGTGTGACGATCTTTTCGTACACCGCCTTTCGATTCGTATTCAGTTCAATCTTTTGCAGGGCGTATTGCTGGATGACCAAGAGAGGTATCACGATATCTTCTCGAATCGCAATCGAATTCCTCGATACTGGTTCTTCTTCCATCAATTCCGTGTACCCGGAACCGAAAACCAACCCCCACCTCCGCCCTGCAGGCAAGGATGCTGATCCGTCAGCAAATTGGTGTTTGCGCACGATTTGTTTTGGTGTTTGCTCTAGCGTCATGCACGCCGGCTATTGCGCCATTCAGCCAGTAGGCATACCTGTACGCCACGGAGCTCAAAGTGGAATCGCTCAAGCTGATGGAGCAGGCTGAAACCCCTTTTCAGGAAAATCTGAGTAGGGTCGACGAGCTGAGGACGGAGCTGGACAAAGCGTACGAATTCGCAAAGGCAGGCCTCGCAATGACCATCTTCTACGAAATAGAAGACATCGGCCGCTTTGCTCGCGGGCAGCAGTTCGCGTCTTACGCCCGGCTCGTGAAGGGACAAAAGTCCTCTGCCGTTAAACGGCTCGGAACGCAAAGTGCAAAGATGGGCAATCGACATTTGAAATGGGCCTTCTCAGAGGCGTTGGTGCTCTACATGCGCGAAAGTGAGCGAGCCAAGAAATATGTCGCCCGGCTCGAAGCCAAGCACGGCAAGGGAAAGGCGATCTCGATTCTGTCTGCCAAAATCGGACGTGCCATCTATTTCATGCTGCGCAGGCGGGAAGCATTCGATGAGGAACGCTTTTTCGCCGCGGCGTAGAGTGTGGACGCGGTGCCGGTCGAGCCGGACGCATAACTGTAGCTGTACGGGTCGACTCTGACGACACAGATCCTTGTGCATTGGGCTACGAGCCCGGAACAGGACTGCCTTGGAGCAAGGAGGTGCGCCTCCATGCTGACTATGCGCACTTGAATGGACGCCGGCTCCATGCCCACCAATACTAACGAACTTGATGCCTGTCGCGCGCGCATCAATGCTGCTGACTTACCGGCGAAACCAGATTGATAACGGGAGCGCCCTCGGGGGAAGCCAACCCTTTGAGCGGACGCCGGTGAGAACGGGACTAATTCTAGGGGCGCATCGTACATCCTTCGATGCCCCTGAGCGAAAAAGGACAGCGCAGACCCTCAAAACGTGTATGGTACAGCCGCTGGCTGTAACCGAAAAAAGAACACTCCCGCAATACCGGCAACGATGAAGGGCCAGACGATCAAGAATCCGGCGGGTGTGCCACCCGCCATGGGATGCTACGCCCGCTTGACTTTGGGGGCCATAAACGGGTTATGCGGCGACCATTCCTTTACTTCAGCGGCGAAGCCGCGCTTCGTAAACCGTGTGGTAGCCGCACTCAACATGATTTCACAAGCATCTGGACTCCAATGATTTATCCGCCATGTGTACTTTACCGTTTATCCACCACAACCCGCCCCTCTTGGATCACCAACCGGATTGTTCGCACATCACTGATTTGTTCCCAGGGTTGTCCGTCAATCAGCAAAAGGTCAGCGATTTTGTCTGACTCAATCGTTCCTAAGTCCTTATCAGCTTGCAGCGCAATAGCGGCATCTCGGGTTGCAGCAAGAAGCGCTTCTTCAGGTGAGAGTCCGGATTGCACCAGTAGTTCTAGTTCGCGATGGACACCGCTACCGAAGGACATGTGGGGGCCTGAAGTGTCGGTACCAGAACCTATCCGAACCCCACCATTCTTTGCAGCCTTCGTGTTGTCCATTAATAGTATTATCGCCGGGTCTTCAGGTCCCAACTTTGCTTCAACAACTGCAAGAGTAGGAATAAACGTGACATTCTTTTCCCTCAATAGCTCAATCGTTTCGGAATCTAAATGACTTCCGTAAGTAACACCGTGTTCTATTGTGTTCGCACCGGCCTGCACCGCATCGCGGACCTCTTCCAATGAACCCGTATGTACAGCAACCCAAAGTCCCCGCTTATGGGCCACGTCAATGACGGCTTGTAAAACATCAAGAGACAGACGCGGGAGTCGCCCTTCCCTCCCCCCGTATACAGCTTTAATACCATCGACTCCTTCTCGGGCTAATCTCTCTACCTCAGCCGCTGCTTCCTCCGGGTCAGTAACCTGGCGTGCTGCACCTTTAATCAGCCATGGGTTACCCTTCAAGTGTGTTGCGACGGGGTGGCCACCTGGTGCGGTGAATATCGGCCCGACGCAGTAGACACGGGGACCTGCAAGTTCACCCGATGCAATTTGCTTCTTAAGCCTAAGGATAACATCCTTTACATCTCCTACTGAACGGATGGTGGTCACTCCAGCTTCAAGAAGTGCTCTGCGTACCGCAGGACGCTGGCGGACATAATCCCATATCATCAGCGGAAATGACAGCCCCGCGTTCTCTTTGCTGGGTGCACCAAAGTGGACATGCAGATCGATCAGCCCCGGCATGATAGATAGGCCCGTGGCGTCGATCACGGTTGCGTCGGAAGGAATTTCACACTCATTTCCAACGCAGACAATACGCTCTTTGTTAATGACGATTGTTGAACTCTTATAAGGTGCGCTTCCGGTGCCGTCGAACAGAGTTCCACCACGAATAACCAGTGTGCCCTCATTGATAGATTGCCCTTTGTATAAATCATGGTTGTACGCCATGAACAAGAGGATAGCCGCAACGAGAATAAGACCAATACCACCGAGCAAGACGCGGAGTAGACAGCCGAATTTCCCGCGTTTTTGTCTACTCGTGTCAGTTGTCATGATCTTTCACTTCTTTTGGCTGTGAATTTCACACTCTCACAGACTCCATAAAACCCTTTTCCAACACGCGGCCAGTCATGTTGAGTGGGGATAACTCGTTTATAGATGCAATGTAGATGGAATAATAGACGGACTTTTTTCCTTTACTTATATTTTAGTATCAAAAACCATTCTTCATTCCTACACAAATCATAAGACTTGAACAGCCACATAACAGGTAATCTACGGACCGAGCGCACCGATGATGCCACGAGTCATACGATCCTGATTTCGTACAAGTGTAACCGCCACAATAGCCTGGTGCAATGGAAGGAGGTAACTATTCGGTTTCAATCTGGGTATCACCGATCGGCATATCACGGGTCCGCGTATTGCACCGGCCGCTTATTATAACTCCAATGATGGACCATTCAATGACCTAGAGGTCGAACTCAAATCCCGTACGCGGTACAAAGCCAAGCCCTTTCTATAACTCCCTGCCTGGCAAGGGATTACAGAGATGGCTTTTCTTGTGTATGACGGTCGCCCACTATACGCCCCCCAAACTGAGCCTAGAAAAATAGAAAGTAGAAAAGGGCCTAATGCCTGTAAATGCCTCAGATGCTATCGACTTCGGACCTCTAGTCACGGCATTACGGATTTACGATTCTGCTGCGCGACCAAGATGTACAAATCGCTGCTCGTACTCAATTCCCTAATGATCGCACTACCAGCAATGGCTTGTTACGAAGCCTGCTTCCTAAGGCTGGCACATGTCAGATAGGACTCGGATCGGAGTTCGGTAGAGATCTCCTGGCGGCCGTATTGAATCCGGCGAGGGACCAACGATGCCAGGGCGTTCCGACGTGTAGTAGAGGTAATCACCGGCTATCGCTGGGGCGAATTCGGCGAATCGAGAGTTCACTGGATCGGGAAGGGCGCGAGGGCGGCTCCACCCCTTCTCGATTCGGCATGCGACCATCAGGTCGGAGGATCCGTCCTCACTCGTCGCGGACACGACCATGAGGGTCCCGTCGGGACTGATCAAGGGATTGGATGCGTCTGGAGCTCCTTCTAGAGTCAGAAGCTCCGGATCTGACCATCCACTCGGACTCGGCGATGAGATGTAGATCCCGAGGGTTCTGTTCCGTGTGGAGCTGAAGGCCACCGTCCCGTCGGTAGCGAGCGAGAGGAAATAGTCGGTGGAGTCCGAGTTGATCGGCTCCCCAATCTCCTGGAGTTCGCTCCAACCCGAGTGAGTGCGCTCTACAAACCAGATGCTGAGCGATTCATTGCCGGAGATCTCGCGGACTCGAGGAGTCGCGAAAAAAAGTCGCCGCCCGTCTGAGCTTAGAAACGGGTCGATCGCCGTAATCCCCTGAGTAGGTGGGAACGGGCGCGACTCAGACCAACCACTGTCCGTGTGAACGGAATAAAACAGTCCGATCGAGGAGCGGTCAGAAGGGGTACGATTGAAATAAATTGTGTCGCCATCGGGTGAGAAAGCGCTGGCGAACTCCGGTAGCTCTGTGGAAATGACGCCGGGGCCAACCACCTCGACCTCGATTCCACCGGTTCCGTCCGCTGCAGTGGATTCGCGATTGGCGGTCCTGTCGCAGCCGACCAGAGCCAGCAATGCTATCCAGACGATTCGGTTTGGCGCTCGAGTTCTCGTCACTTCTTTCCATTCCCTCTCAGTTACTTCCGAAGAAAATCCGGCCAAACCGGTTCCTTCGGGGCTTCCTAGTAGGTAATCTACGGACCGCTCGCTCTCAAGTCTTCAAAACGTGTACGATCCTGAATTCGTACACATGCAACCGCCACAAAAGCTTGGTGCAATAGAGAAAAGTGACAATTGGGTTCGAGTTTGGGTATCACCAATTATCAGATCCCCGGTCTGCATATCACACGCGGTAATGGTGACATGATCGGCATATCACGCAGACCGCATATCATGACTCTAGTGATATCCGGTCCAGTGATCCGATAGTCTCACACAAATCCCGTTCGCGGTACAAAGTCAGCCCATTCCCGTAAGTCCCCGCTTGGCAGGGGATTACGAAGAGGGCTTTTCCTGTTTCTGTTATGCACCCCCAATAGGTTCCCAAAAATATGCTCAGCAATAATTAGAGTAGAGACGAATTTTAACCCTGCGAGAAGAGAAGAGGCTGTTGACCGCCAATTCTTGGTGGCGACTTGACGTTTCCGGCATCAGTTGTGGCGCGAAGCACCGTCAGTCGCAGCAGATCGTTAGATGGGTCGCGCTACCTCAAGCCCTGTGCAGTAAAGCGGGTGATCTCGTCGGCCAGGCACACCAAAACCTCAAGAGGGAGTTCGATGACCTCACCTTCCGTCGCAAGGTTCAAGGTGTAACCGGGAAAAGTCGTAGGGAGCTGATTGCGATCAGACTTCCGCAGCTCAAGACGGAAGCTGTGCGATAGGTAGTTCACAAGAATCCTAGCGAACGAGTACCACGACTGAGCCTTTAGCTTGTCGGTCTGATCCGTTCTATCACAGCACGCCTGTGTGAGACGGAAGCTCTCTTTGAGGAGACCTCCGGGCAGGACCAGGTCAATCGCTATACGAGCGGGGTGAACCGCTCTATAAAAGGCAAAAACTGATCGACCGCTGGATTTCCAAGTCAAGCGCCCGTATTCGAGCACCGTGATAGTCGAACGCCATAATGAACGCCCCGGTTGACAGGTCGTATTTCCTCGCTTTGCGATGATGTCGAGAATCAAAAAGTCAAAAAAACCCGGAAGATCCTGGCAGCAAGGGAAAGCTCGCGATCGTTTTGCATCGAACGGGTGGTTCTGGTCTGACGATCCTTATCGTACTGCTATCAGATATTATCGCGTCTCGTCGTATCGTTTCTCCGATAGATTGCGCGAATCTCGACATGAATTCGCACCTCCTCGCCGATGAGGGCGCCCATCACGCTATCAAAGGACAACCCCACATCGCTCCGTCGAAACGAAAAATCAGATAAGATCGTGATTCCATCCTGGGGCTTCGTGCCGGGAACGATCTGAATGGGGAAATCGAACGGGAAAGATTCTCCATGCAGCCCGATTTCACCCTGCACGTCATAAGAGCCGGTAGCGGCGCTGGCATCCGTGTTGTTACCGGAAAACACCACGCGCCGACTCTCGAATCGAATCCTTGGAAATCGCTCCACATCGAGAAACGCGTCTGACCGCAGGCTGCGATCCCTGAGACTGTGGTCCGTATCGAGACTCCGGGTCTGGATCTCCAGTTCAGCCCGCATCGAATCGGGGTTTTGGGGATCGAAAAACACGGTCCCAGTGACCTCCTTAAATACCCCGTCGACCGTCAGAATTCCCATGTATTTTATCTTGAACGCAAGGGTCGACGTACCCGCATCGATATGGTAGGTTACGGGCTGTGCGGGCAGCCGCCCTGCTGCTCCCATTAGCAGCAGAGCGACCGGAACCCACAGAAACCCGGCCCTTCTTGACCACAAATTAACCGGGATATTCACTCTCATTGTCCCGTGAATTAACTGCAACTTACTCCGACCGAACAGCGAGTACGCTGATCTCTATTTCGACATCAAACCCGATAAGAGGAAGACCTGACGCCAGCACCCGGTCGAACGTTATTCCGTAGTCGCGTCGATCGATTACGAGGCTACCTGAAATGGCTATCGTTGTCAGGCCGGTCGGGTCCTTTTCAGGTCCTTTGACCTCGAAAGGCATGTGAATAACATTCGTTTTTCCGTGAATCGTCAACTCCCCGACGGCTTCGTTTCGGAAGCCATCGTTAATCACAGAAGTCATTTTGAACGTTATCTCCGGATAATTTTCCACATCCAGAAACACCGGGCTCTTGATGGCAAGGTCCCGATCTTCTGAGATTCCCATGTATAAACTCTCGGTCTGAATGATTACTTCAGAGGTCGTTGAAAGTGGTTCCGAGGCATCGTACGTAACACTTCCGGCGACTTCGGGGAAAAAGCCGACGACGTTTACGAGTGCAAATCGATTTACTTTCATCGTCACGAACGAATGCTCCGGGTCGATTTCATAGTTGGATTGAGCGGATGACAGGATTGGACTCAAGGCGGTCGCAACCGTTACAGCGGCCGTCATGGTGAACAAAAGCAAATCCTTTGTAAAACGTGAACACATAGTTGACCTCCAGAAAATTTTAAGGTGGATTTGGGAACTCCGACGCTTGAGTATTCAGATCGTTACACGCTTTTGGGCTCGGCATCGGATGGCGTGACGAGCGCACATCTGGAAGGGATGAACTGCTTTCTAGTAGCAATTCCGATCGGTCGTGGCAAGCCGAAAGAGAGCCGGATTACCGTTTTCCCCTGATCAGCTGCCGCAAGGCCTTTCCGTAACCTCGACTAACCATCAAGTTTGTCCCGTCTCTTAAGGTCAGTTGAAGCCGTCCGCCTGGAACGGCGTCAAAGCGGCCAATGCGATCCAGGTTCACGATGGTGGACCGGTGCACACGAATAAAGCGCTCGCGGGGGAGCCGGTTTTCCAAGGCTGACATTGTTTCGCGGATTAAATGCCTGTTCTCCCCTGCGTGTAACTCAGCGTAGTTCCCGGCGGCCCCGATCCAATCGATTTCCTCAATATCGACGATCTCAACGCGCCCGATCGTCCTGACGAAAAAACGACGAACGATTCCCGATCGGTCCGCCTCTTTCGAGGTAAGCGCTTCCGCCACGCCGTCATGAACTCTCTCCTGATATTCTGCGAGGCGATTGGACCGAATCTTTTGTCGGGCGCGAGTTAGCGCGTCGTAGAATCGATCCCGGTCAAACGGCTTGAGTAAATAGTCCAGCGCATTTACATCAAAAGCACGAATCGCGTATTCGTCGTATGCGGTAGCGAAAATGATTAGAGGGATTTCGTGGCTTTCCAGTTGTGCGAGTGCCTCGAAGCCATCCATGCCCGGCATCTGGATATCCAGGAATACAAGATCCGGCCGGTCGGTACGAATGTGTTTCACAGCCAGGCGACCATTCGGACATTCGGCAATGATTTCAACGTCTACTTCTTTCTCCAACAGAGTCCGGATCCGAGAGCGTCCCAGCGGCTCGTCGTCAACAATGATGACACGGATCCTATCCATTAAGCGGCCTCCTCGGTCGGTAGCGTTATCCGAACTTCGAATCCGCCCTCATCAGGACGTGCAAATTCCATACTGAATCGGTCTCCAAAGAGCTGCTCCAGTCTTCTGCGCGTATTTGAAAGTCCTATTCCGGGGCGAAATCCTGACGACGATGGGTCAAATCCGGGGCCGCTGTCCCTGACGATTAACTCCAGTTGATCGTCGATGAGCCTTGCCTGAACATCTACTGTCCCCGGCACTTCAAACGGGGCGATGCCATGAGCAACCGCGTTCTCGACCAGCGGCTGCAGAATGATCGGTGGAATCTGTATTTCGGCGAGCGGAGGGTCGTATTGAATCGAGATCCGGAGTCGGTCCTCAAAACGGGTTTGCTCGATCTCGAGATAGTGCCTGGCAAATTTCATCTCGGACCGAAGCGAAACGGTACGTTTCCCGTCTCCGTCCTGAGACATGCGCAGGAGTTCACTGAGCTGCGCGAGCATTTTCTCGGCCGCCACGGGATCCTTCGTGACGAGCGCCGATATGCTGTTGAGCGTATTAAACAGAAAGTGAGGCCGGAGCTGTGCCCGCAGATTCTGCAATCTGGCTGCGGAAAGACTCGCCTCAAGACGGCTAGTATTGAGTTCGCGCGTCTGCAGCTTGCGGTAGTAGTGGAACGCGTACACAACCCCGACAATCATCCAGTACGTCAACGCGCTATCAAAACTCGCTGTCAGAACCTGGCCAGCGATCGCGTCTAGCGAGGCAGACATTCGATCAGCATCAATCACGGACGTTGCGTAAAGGCCAAACGTGCGGATAACCGAGGCAAGTACAAACTGAACCGGCGCGATGATGAATGCTGCCGCGACAAGCCGGGTAACGCTCCGGCCGCGGCGACCGTCATCGAGCGGGTTTCGCCTCACGATCCATGTAATGATCGGAGCCATTAGCCCCCATGTATACCAGTATCCCAATTGATAGACTAGCGGAGCCGTCCATAAAACTTCGCGCCCCTGAGAGGTATACGTGATAACTGACTGTACGGCAAAGAACAGCCCGAGCGCGCTCCAGAAGACAAACAGGGATACCAGTTTTTTCATACGGATGTGGTTTCGACATTGAAGTGCACGATATACCGTTTCCTGTTGCCAGACAAGTACCGAGTGATCATTCGCCGTCTGGCCGGGACCAAACGTGGGAAAGTCCTGATCCAGTGTGGCTCGCGCGGGATCGAACCACTACAAACCCATTCGTCACAAATTGTGACTCCGGAGGACACGATCGAACGACATTCTGCTTTTCGCGAGCGTGAATACCGAGTATGATCGGAGATCCTTACGAAACGCTCTCCCCAAACTCTTCCAGCAGCATCTTGAGTGTCGAATGTAGCTGCGTCATGCGGCGCTGGCCGACAACTTCAGTGTAGCGCTCCGTAAGGTCGCGCATAATGCCGACACCGGTCAGAAGAAGCTCAATTCCATTCTCAGTCACTAGGACGAGCTTTGCCCGCCCGTCCGATGGATCAGGGTAGTACGCCACTAAACCAAGTTTCGCCATCTGACGCACGAGCGATCCGACCGTTTGTTTGGCCAGACCCGATCGCTCCGCTAGTCGTGTTATACGAATGCCGCCAAGATCAGTGGCAAGATCCAGACTGAACAGAAGGAGCAGGTGATTCTCTGTGGTGTGACCACGACTGCTTTCCCTTAATTCAGCGAGTATCGCCGATCGGTACATTTCAGATACACGGCTCAGGAGGCTGCCGAAATTATTCGGAAGTGCATCGGCGGGTTCTCGCTGGTCAATCTCGACTGAACGCTGAGGCAACTGATACGAGGTCGTACTATTCTTACCAATTAGTATGGACATCATACTATCTCTACTAAGTAGTACGGAACCAGCACGATATCTCCGACAATCGTCGCCCTGGCACTCGTCCGTGTAGTCTGGCGCGTCCGAAGTGGACCATTGTGAAAAGGCCGGCTGCAAGATCTAACAGATGTTCAAGGACGCGTTTTCGTTTTCGATGGAGGCCAGGATTTGTTCGACGCTCTTCCACGGCATGGAAATCCAACAGATACGGACGCCGCCAGGATGATATGAATCATCGACTCTGACGCGGGGCGTTCCGGTCTACGGATTCCTGGTGTGCTCGTGGCGCATGCGCGAGAAGGGATGACCATTGCAGCCGGTCTTGGGATTCTCCCGCTGTGCGATCGTAGTCGCTTCGGCTTCAGCTGCCGTAGCCGCGGCATAAGCGCTCATGCAGAATGCCCATTCATAGGGTGCCATTTCAGACAATTCTATCCAGTCGATACGGGTCCATAAGTTCGGGTCGCTTGGATTGCCTGTGCCGTTCTGAGCTATCATGTTCTGCGCATCGGCTTGCCATCGAACGACGCGATACCTGGATTCCGGGTGCTGGTGCCACTCTTCGTCTGAGATTGAATAGTGGATGCCGTAATCATCCACAAATTCTCCTAGCAATAGGACGGTGCTGTCCGGGTTGGATCCATCACTTTTATGGAGAGTCAATGTCACACCTTCCGTTACAAATTCCGTCCAACCGGGCGACTCGAACTTCAGTGGAATTCCTAATACGTCTCGATAAAACGATATGGAGGGCGCCATATCACTTACAAAAATAATCGTGTAGTTCACTCGCATTGAAAACCTCCTATTGAATTCGAGACCTGAGTGCCGCTTCCCAGACACTGCGATTTATGATACAACCGCAGGCTTCTCCGCCACGTACCAGCCGAATCCTCCCGGCATTTCTTTCGAATCAATGACATCGAAACCCATCGCCTCCATCGCAGCACAAAATTGCTCATGAGTGAATCGATCCTCCTGCGGATGCACTGTCAGTCGCCGCACCAACCAATGGGTAATTAACTTCTTTAAGCCCTCCTCTGCGTAAAAACGTCCACCGGGTTTTAAGACGTGGTACACTTCGGACAGCGCCAATCGCCAGTCCGGGACGTGATGGACGACCCCGAAGTCGAAAACGGCATCGTATTGATCTTTATTAGCTTCGATGGCTGTTACGTCCCCGTTCCAAAGCCGAACCTGTTTTGCCCGATGTCGAAGACGGTTTTGGGCCCTTGAGATCATCCGAGCATCGAGATCGAAGGCATCGACATGTTTGGCTTCGAAAAGATCTAAGATAATTTCGACACCGATGCCTCGACCGCAGCCAATTTCAAGAACTGTTCCGCCGGGAACGGGCCCGCCCATTCTGAGGAGTCGTTTAGCCACCCAATGACGCTGCATGGTAGCCCGGACGGGGTTGTTCACTACGGCGTATTCGAGCCGATTGAGAATCATGGAATTGGACTCGAATACTATTCTGGAAGCATGGTGGAATGCCGATCAACCGAGATGCTTGACGCACTTCAGCAAGATCATTTTGTATGACAGGATGGGATCCTCCATTTCCAGAAGGTACAAATATAGACCGCTTGCCAGATGCTGTCCATCGAAAAGAAGGCTCTGGGCGTCCGGCCGGAAGAAGCGGCCCAGCTCGGTCGTGATCAGTGATAACAGGGCATGTAGTTAATCATGTCTCAGCGCTTGCACCGGATTGGATCTGGCCGCGCCAATGGTCTGGTAGCCGATGGTTAGAAAGGCTACAACCAAGCCAGCTACGAGAGCAAGTGGAAAGTCGAGAAGCCGAATATCTGTACGGAAGACGAAATTCTGAAGCCAGTTGCTCATCACGATGTAAGCGATTGGCCAGGAAATGATGTTCGCCAACAGTATCCATTTGCCAAAGTCTCTGAAGAGCATCAGTACAATCCCGGTCGCAGAAGCGCCTAAAGATTTGCGAATTCCGATCTCCTTCGTCCTCTGTGTGGTTACAAATGCGGCCAGCCCGAACAAGCCCAGGCACGCAATCAGTACGGCGATACCAGCGAATACAGTCAGAGTCTGACCAACACTTTTCTCAGACAAATAGCGTTCTTCGAACACGGTGTCGAAGAATTCATATTCAAACGCCTGGCCATTGGAGATTTCATTCCACTCCTTTTCTATCGATTGGATCACGCCCGAAAAATCGTCAGATGCCACCCGGACAGACAGATTTCTTCCGCGTCCGTTCTCACCGTAATACATGAATCCGAAGGGTCTGATCTCATTTTGAAGAGATTCAACATGAAAATCCTTAACGACTCCGATCACGGTCAGCTCCTGATCCGAAAAGAGCGAAGTGAGATTTTTCCCGACTGGATCCGACAATCCCAGCAATGACACCGCTGTTTCGTTGAGAACAATGCCGTGTTCATCACCTGGGCGGTCGCGCGAGAAATACCGTCCGTCGGTTAATTCAAGCTGATACGTCTCAGCGAAACCTTCGTCCGTTCGGTTCAGAAAAATGAGCTTATTCTCCGATTCGGGTTGATCAGAGACGCGAAACAGATTGTCGTTCCTGATCTCACCAAATAGGCTTTGGCTATTGGCTACGGACAAAACGGACGCCTGATTCAGTACGATCTGCTTGAATGCATCGAGTCTATCGCCGAGGTCGTCTACTTTCTCAACCACAATGACCTGATCTCCAGAGAAGCCCAGATCCGTGTTCTGGATAAAATTCAGCTGCCCGTAGACCACCAGTGATGCGAGAACCAAGACCGCAGAAATGGAATACTGAAACACGATCAATCCATTTCTGAGTGCAGATCGAGACTTTCCTGCAGGTCCACTCCCTTTCAGTACGGCGGCCGGAAGGAACGAGGAAAGAACGAAGGCCGGGTAACTACCCGCGATCAGACCAATAATCAGTGCCAGACCCATGGCCGCCGGTATCACAAACGGTGAACCGAAGATGGGTAGCTGGAGATCTTTTCCGGTGAACGTGTTAAAGGGTGACAAAGCCAGTTGGACGACCAGCAACGAAATTCCCATCGAGATCAAACTCAACACCACACTGTCGGAAAGGAATTGCGCGATCAACTGGCCGCGGGTAGACCCAACGGCTTTCCGAATTCCCACCTCTTTGGCCTTTTGAGAGGATATAGCGGTAGAAAGATTGACGTAGTTGACGCACGCGATGAGAAGAATGGCAATGGCGATACCGGAGAACAGGTAGACGTAGA
The DNA here is from genome assembly GCA_022567305.1 of Bacteroidota bacterium. GTDB lineage: Bacteria > Bacteroidota > Rhodothermia > Rhodothermales > UBA10348 > SMXL01. The sequence continues at coordinate 55,650 of JADFHF010000002.1, forward strand.
GAATATTTCCGTTGGGCTCGAATTCTGCACGAAGGTTTGATTTGAGGTGAATGTCCGTGAGAGGATGGACCAGATATTCGAATTCTGCCCCGCTCGCGTACATCTCTTCGACACTAACATTGAAAAGCTCGCTGATCTCCGGATTTACATACGTCACTACGAGGGATTTCAGCTTTTCCTGAAAAACATCGGCGTGTGTACCCGGGTCCAGGACGAAATATGTGTTGAAATTATTTTGAGTGGCCCACGAAGTATTTCTACTTCGATCCCTCGCCGACATAGCTGCCAGAAAATCGTAGTGAAAATGAGAGTTCCTAGGTGCGTCTTCGATTACACCTGTGATGGTATAGTCCTGTCGGCCGTCCATATTCACCATTTTGCCCATCGGATTATCTCCTCCGAAATACTTTCTGGCCATGGACTCGGTGAAAACCACTGAATACGGTGCAACAAGAGCGGTCTTTGGATCACCCGCAAGGAAAGGCATCGTGAATACGTCAAAAACCGTCGAATCGGCCCAGTAAAATCGTTCTTCACTAAATGCTTTGTCGTCGTAGCGCAAAACTGGAAAGCCGCCTCTGGACAGTCGGGTCGACGCCGATACTTCCGGAAAATGCTCCACGAGCCCCGCAGCAACCGGTGCAGCTACGGTAGCGAAGTTGGATTCTGTCCCATCCAGAAAGATGTGCAATCCCACGCGGTGGATCTCGTCGGCTTTCTCGTGGTGTCGATCATAGCTGAGTTCATCCTGTACGTACAGTCCGATCAGAATGAAGCAGGTGAGTCCGAGGACCAGTCCGCCGACATTAAGAAGGGCGAATCCGCTTCTTGCTGCTAGATTTCGAATAGACGTTCGAAGTACTTGTTTGAGCATCGAGATCGTGTTGCAGAGATTGGATGAGTGATTCCCGTCGGGGCGTACACGTGTCTTAGCCGGAAATGGTTACAATGGGATGGTCGCGATTGCCGATCTCGAAGACTGCACCCTAACTTCACCCGTGTCTAACCCCTTGGTTCTCAACGCATGAAAGCACGATGCCATTGACATCTCTAGGTTTTTCGCGCTCATATTCGAATTTCTGCGGGCCGACAGGTGGATGGACTCTCATGGTATTGGCCGCCTTCGCCTTCAGCCCCTTGAACGCCTTCGGCCAGACGGAGGGTGACTATCTGTACAACATCACGATGCTCCGTGCGGCACCAGGACACTTCACGGAGCTCGTTTCTGCACTCGAAGAGAGCTTTGTGCTTCATGAAGAAGCGGGTGACCAGGCACCTTTCTGGATCCGGCATTCACAGGGAGATCAATGGGATTTCATGCTCATCTACCCCATGGGCGATTTCCTATCTTACTACAGCCTGGATCGGATCGGGCAGAGGACCTCGGTTTGGGAGAGCAGTCGCGGCCAGATGCTCGTGAAGCGAATTTCGGAGTTCACGTCATACCGAGAGGAGTGGTTTTCGCGTTCATCACCCGTCGATGAACTCGCTCGTCGGTTTGAAGGGATGGGGTTCTTTCACGTCGAACTGTTTGCCGGACTTCCAGGTAAGAGAGATGAGCTCATCGAGCAGCGCCGAATGGAGAACCGATATTACGAGCACTTAAACCGGCAGCAGAATGTGCTGTTTGTCCGTGAGACCGGCTCGAATTGGGATGCCATGACAATCGGGTTTCATGAAAGTCTGCAGGCATTTGCCGCAGCGGGCAGTCTTTACTCCGAAGCAGAGCAGGATGAGGCAGCTAAAGTGGCGGGATTTGAGAGTGTCGGCGCCATCGGTCCATACCTTCGCTCGCTGCTCAGTTACCACCACGACACATTAGGCGTACTCGCGCAATAGTACCCTTCATTATCCGAAAAATATTATCCGCCCGTACAATTGCCGGGGATTCATGCTTCTTGTACATGCCGGATATTGTGTGTTATATAGGCCACCCGGACGCCTAAATCTTTCTCGTTTTCGCCCGGGGCGTACGTCAAGCCAGATCCGATTATGATTGGCACCACGATTGAGCACTACGAAATTCTAGACCAGCTCGGAAAAGGCGGGATGGGCGTCGTCTATAAAGCCCGTGACACAAAACTTGATCGGATTGTCGCACTGAAATTTCTGCTGCCCGAGTTTAGCCGGGACGAACGGGCCACGCGACGTTTCATGCAGGAGGCTCGCGCCGCCTCGGCTTTGGACCACGCCAACATTGCCACGGTTTTCGATATCCGAGAATCCTCAGACGGCAATCTCTTTATCGTAATGGGTTACTACGAAGGCCGCTCGCTAGGAGACCGCTTGGGAGATGACGACCCTTCAGAACAACTGGATCTCGACTTTCTGCGGGATATCGCCACGCAAACGGCCAGCGGATTGGCCGCTGCTCACCAAAAGGGCATCGTACACCGGGACATCAAGCCCGACAACATTATGGTGACCCATTCCGGAAACGTGAAAATTCTCGACTTCGGCATTGCCCGAATGGGCGACATGCAGGTGACGCAAACCGTGTCGACAGTTGGAACCCCGGCGTACATGGCTCCAGAACAACTTACCGGTGAAGACCTCGATGTTCGTGTGGATGTCTGGGCTTTCGGAGTGCTCCTCTATAAAATGCTCACGGGTAAACATCCGTTTGCGGGCGCGTACGCCCAGGCGCTCATGTACGCCATCTTGAACACGGACCCCGAGCCGGTTCAGAATCTTCGTCCTGATTGCCCAGAGGACTTGGTGCAGATCGTAAATCGGTGTCTTGTAAAAAAGCCGGGGCAACGCTTCGCTAGCGCTGAGGAAATCTACCAACAGCTCAAGGGAACGACCGATACCCTACCTGTTGCACCTGCTCCTGTTGGTGACGCTGAATCCTCAGGTCGTAAATCAGTTGCGGTATTCGACTTCCAGAATCTGTCCAAAAACGAAGAGATGGAGTGGATTGCCAGTGGTATCGCCGAGACGATGACGGTAGACCTCAGGAAATTGGGCGCTATTACCGTCGTAAGCCGCGAAAAAGTCCTGTCACAGGTAGGGAGCCGTGAAGAAAAGACAGATCTGATTGCTTGTGGACGCTCTCTCGGAGTCGATTGGATCGTCTGGGGTGCGTTTCAGAGCATGGGATCGATGCTGCGTGTTACAGCCCACGTAACGGACGTCTCATCGGGCTCGATCAAGGAATCGACCCGAGCGGATGGTAAGCTGGAAGATATTTTCAGTCTTCAGGATAAAATCGTTTCGGAGTTGGCGCGCGTCATGGATCTGGAACTGTCCGAGACGGCAAGACTCCGAGTTGCTCTACCCGAAACGGATAAAGTGGACGCGTACGAGCTCTACATCAAAGGGAGACTTCTCTTCCACCGATTCGAAAAAGAAAGCTTTGCAAAAGCCCTCGTTCTCTTTGAACAGGCCATCGAACTGGATCCGCATTACGCCTTGGCCTACTCCGGACTTGGCAGTATCTACACATTTCGGTACATCGCAACAACGGACAGGGCCGACTTGGCGAAGGCCAAGGAGTACCTGGACAGGGCAGTTTCAATTGATCCACATATCAGTGAGCCGTATGTCTGGCTTTCATATATCGCTGCGCGAAAAAGTGATGCAGACGGATCCCTGACGGCAGCCGGAAAGGCTACCGAGTTGGATCCCGATAATTATATGGGGCATTATTTTTCGGGTGTGGCGTATGCGATAAAAGCCAGCCAGGCTGAGTCTGGAAAATTTCTAAAAGATGCACAGATGGCGCTTCGCGAATCACTCCGTCTCGAACCCGATCAGGGCAGTACGCACATGGTTACAAGTGTTATCTATATCGTACTGGGTCGGCATGACCTGGCCGAATCCCTCTTGGGCGCGGCGGAGAAACTCGAGTTTTCTACTCTCACAGCAACGAACACGCTGGTGGGAAGCTGGAGCCTGCAGGCTCACTCAATGATGCGCAGTGGAGAGATGGAGAAAGCGGAATCGCTCTTTTACAAATCGCTCGAAAACCTGAAGAACTCTGATCATGTCTACGCGGCATCCTTCACCGTTTGGACGTATGCGCTTTTGGGAAATCTTTTCATCCAGAACAGTCGAATCGACGAGGCCATTTCAGCCTTTCGCACCGCTCTTTCGCTGATCGAGAAAGACTCCAAGATGACAGGGGCCGGGCATCTGGCAGTTCGTGTTACTTTTCAATTGGCGGTTGCGACCCGCCTGGTCGGACTGAAGAAAGAAGGAATCGCACTCTTGCAGCGTGCACTGAAACTACTTGAGAACCCGGGCGAGGGCGATTTCTTCTGGGCTTGGGATGTATTCAATATCGAGTTACTCTATGAGGCAGCCGCTGCGCACGCCGTGTTCAAAAAGGCAGATGCGGCCTTGGAGTTCCTGAATCGCGCAGCCAATGCTGGTTGGTCGGATGTGGCGTATTTGGATCGAGACGTTCGTTTCGATCCGATAAGAAACGATCAACGGCTCGGCGAACTCATCGAAAAGATGGCGAACACGGACCTGGTGCCCACATGACGAATTCAATTGTGTGACGGCGAAGGGAATGCACGGTTAGAAACAGCCTAATGTACCAACACCATCGTCCCGGTCCTGGATGCACGGTCCACTTCGATTCTGTAATAATATACACCTGACGGCAGGTCGTGTCCGTGGACGGTAACCGAGTATTCTCCTGCTTCTTGTTGCGCATCAACAAGCGTCATGATCTCGCGGCCAAGCGCATCAAATACAAGCAGCCGAACATGCACTGACTGGGGAACGCGATACTGGATGGTCGTCTCGTCAGAAAACGGATCGGGGAAATTATGATTGATTGCGAGATCAAATGACGGATCCGGTTGATGTTCGACCTCCGGTATGAGAGCTGAAAAACCGTCAAAACCTTCCGAAAAAATGCTCTGAACTCCTTGCACGGCCCTTTTCAACGCAGTGACGGAGTCAAGATGATCTTTTCCTTTAGCCCAGATAATAGCCACGGTGAAATCAGTGTCGTCGCCGGGCCCTATCGAAAAAGGTCCGCTTGATACGAGAAATCTCCGATCGCCAGGACTGTTAGCTGTTCCTAGCCCGTCCCGATTATTTTCTGACCAAAACTGCCTGGAAACCGGATCACCAGAATATGTGAACCGCTCCGGTATCTCCGAAAATCGCCAGCCAAAGGCCCCCAGAGTTCTTGGCTCCCCATTCAGCCATCTGGCTTGCATGTGGTGATAGTAATCTGGACCATGTTGTGGATCACCCCACATATCGCCATCACCGGTGTGGGTAATGAACGACGTCATGCCAAGGCGTTCTTCTGTTTCGTCCACTTCACCGTCTCCATCGTTATCCCTGCCGTCCTTGTCAGCCCTGGGTCCTGAAGCGAAGAAAACGCCTAAAGCAGGTGGAGGTGTACCATAACCAGAAACGCCTCCATCAACGTTGTCAGCGTTGTATACAAATCCGAGTCCGATTATCGGGTCTGATCCGATGTAGTCGTCGTCAAAACTACCCAGATCCACATCTACCCAGAACCCGATATAAACCTGTTCAAGTGCAGAGTCGTTTCGATTGAATACTCGATACTTATAAAACGTTGAGTTGTTGACTGCTGCAATTCCACTAGCAACCGCAAACGCCTGCCCATGGACCTCAACACCCATCGGAAGTGAGTGCGTCGATTCATGTTCGTTTCCTCTGTCGTTCATGATCCACCATACGTCCTGGGTGCCATATAATTGTGGTCGTTCTCCAGCGGCAAGATTGATAACCCGTTCAGCTCTTTCGGAAAGCGGTAGACTCATCAGGTCTAAACGCTGGCCTTCAGAATCGAGAGTGGGTGCTCCCAAGCCGGTCGGCCAATCGCGTAAATCCGCTATCGCGATCCCGGTTGTTTCGTACAACTCCAGATCTTCCAGACTGAGACTATAAATGCGATCGTAATCAGAACAAGGCTCGGGACTCCGACCCGCCTCGTCAATCGGACCCGCCCAGAATTCCCATCGCGAATACCTCGCCGCGGCAGCTCTAAGTTCGCCATTCTTCAGTCCGGCGATCCAGAACGCGGCTGAGAAAATGGCATGCGAATCTGTATTCTTCGGAACGTTATAAACGTGAGGCTCTCCCCGATAAAACAAACCACCTGTATTTAAAATGCGCGCTCGAACGTTGTTCGTGTTGAGCTCCGCTTCGGCCAAAGCCGCCTGGCATGTCCCGGTGTGCTCAACTCCAAAGACGGGAGCCGTGCATCCGGTAGTCCCGATGACATTAATCCCGGCAATCCAAGATAGGAAGGTGGCATCAAGAGGCACACAGAGATCGGTGCCAGCAAATCCAAGCGTGCCCAGGTTTTCAAGTTTTGGCAAGTCTAGTGGGAGTGTACCCGTCAGTTCTTCATTTCCGCTTAGCTGAAGGAATCCGATTGAGCGAAGAAAAATGAAAGTGGAGGGTAATTTGCCGCTCAGACGATTATCCGCGAGGTTTATGTGTGTCAGTCGCCGCAGATAGCCCAGTGTTGGTGGAATTTTTCCTGAGAAATCGTTGTCATGAAGGTGGAGAACTCGAAGGCCCCAATAATTGAGGAGCGTCGGAATCTCACCCGACAGATTATTGTTGTCCAGCGATAGTCTTTCTAATTTTTCAAGACCCGCTTCGATGAACGGGAGTTGTCCTGACAGGTTATTATTCGACAACGATAGGAGTTCGATTCGATCTCGACGATCCACCCTAACTCCATACCAGGTTTCCACAGGACCAGTCAACCAGTTGTTGTTATGCATCCAGTTCGGACCGTCTGTGGCGTCGTAAATAGCAACGAGGGCCAGCGAGTCTTTAACGGATCCCTGCGGACAAGAGTCGCGAGGAATGGAAACGAAGAGCAGGATGGGTAATATGGCCTTGAAACTGAGCTTCATTTCACCACGATCATCGATTTCGTCTCGGTAAATTGGCCAGCCTGGAATCGATAGAAGTAAACACCGCTCGGGAAATTGGTCACGTCAAGCGGAATGCGGTGTCGTCCCGGATTCAGCTCGTGATCCAAGAGCCGTATCACGCGACGCCCCAGAAGATCATAAACGTCTATCCTGACCTGCAATGGGGTGAACAAATCGAAAGCGATCGTAGCGTTAGCCCTGGTTGGATTTGGATAGTTGGAAAGCGAGGAGACAATTGGAAATGGAGAGTCTGAATCGTCGCGAAGAGACTCCACGATATTGAAGCTCCACGTTTCGGACCAGTCGCTCCCGTACCCTTTGACTCGCCAGTAGTACGTCCCGACTATTTCGAGAACTACGTCCCAATTGGGGTCAGCGGAGTCGGAGTCGTTGATACTAGATTCAAATCCGGGTGAATCGGCTATCTGGACTCTGAATACATCCATACTCGTCCCGGACCAATAAAATGAGATATTACCCGGCAAGAACTCGGTATCCTGGCTGGGGGCAGCGAGAATTGGAGGCGGTGGCTTGGCGGTAGAGATACGAAAAATGGTTCCGGTCTCAGGCAAGGAAACATCGTAGGGTGGTCCATCACCGCCATTCCAATTAACGAGCACCATGCTGTTCAGGACTTCGTCGCCCAGGTCGGATGATCCCGCGATTGCCTCTTTATACCCCAGGTCGCCCGGGCCGGTGTTTGACGGGTTCATCCACGAAAAATAGTCTGTTGCAGGATCATTCAGACTACCCGAGATGAGGTGATCACCTCCGATGTCGAACACGCCGTCCGTAGTCCCGGCGCCACACGCCGATTCGCACAGAACCGGAATCATCCGGTAGTCGTCCGAATGGTTGTCCAGCGAAGTCTCACCAATATTCCAGAGCTCAAAAGGCACATTGATTGTATTTGAAGTACCGAGAATAAAGGCTAATCCGGGCGTGTTCGTAAAGCGAATTTCATAGTCGTACTGCCCAATAGCGTCCAGATTTGCACCCATGCGAGTTACGCGGCCAAGAAAGCTCAGGCTGTCGGAAATCGGGCCGTAGGCCGGCTTGGCTCCTCCAGCATGAATCCCCCAGCTGGAAGAGTTTGATGACTGCTGATAACCTCGTGTCGGCCTGCTGCACAGTTCATCGGAATCCATCCTGCATGGTACGCGAGGGAATCCCGGGGAACTGAAAGCCAGTGCTGCCATGTCCGGTGGGTCCAGCGGGCCCGCCGCGTTCTGAACAACCTGGAATTGAGAGAATATCGGCGTAAGTCCCACAAATGAAACGTCCCCCGTCTCAAAAGACCAGACATCGGAAAAGGGACTGAATCCAAAAACGTTGACGCCTCTAACCGTCCAGAAATACCGCTGGAAGACTTCGAGATCTTTTAGGTAGAGCGAGGGCGCTAGGCTGCGATACGTTAGTGTCGTATCCGTAGTCCAGAGCGAGATATCGTAGGCTTCTGCATAATCGATGGGAGTCCATCGGAGCGTCGTCGTATATGGTTGATTGGTGCCTCCATTACCGGGGGACACGAGTGGAACCGAATCGACTGGGGCTCTACCTTTCTCAATATTTGAGAATCCGCCGTCGAAGGCCGTTTTCAGTTCTATCGCTGCCTTTTTCAACTCAGTAACTGAGTCTAGATGATCTTCTCCGATCGCCCAAACAATGGCGAATGTGAGATCGAACTCTTCGCCCGGCTCGAGAGCCAGAGGTCCGACTGAGACTAGAAATCGAAAATCTAATGGGGCCAGCGCGGTGCCTGCTCCGTCAAAATTGACCATTGACCAGAATTCACCGGTAACCGGATCCCCCGGGAAGGCGTAGTTAACAGGCGTTCCGGGGAAATCATCCCCCAGTCCACCGAGCGTCATCCTGCGACCTGTGTTCCAGCGTCCCCTCAGGTGATTGTAATATTCTTCACCGTTCTGTGGAATACGGCTTGACTTGTTTACCCGCATTACATGCGCGACGTGGGCACGCTCGCCACTCTCGTCAGTCAGTCCGTTTCGATTGTTGTCCAGACCGTCCGCGGCTGCGGCCGGTCCCTGGAGCAGCATTAGACCGAGGGCCGGTGGAGGTGTGCCGTACCCCTCACCTCCTTCGTCGAAGTTATCCGCGTTGTATGCATAGCCCATGCCGAGCAGCGAATCGGATCCCATGTAGTCGTCACCAAAGTTGCCGAGATCGTGGTCAATCCAGAGGCCGAAGTAGAGGCTGTCGATTCGGGAGGCTCCGCGATAAAACCCACGATAATTGTAGATGGTACTGTTGTTGATCGCCGCCTTCGTGCTGGCAATGCCGTACGCGTGGCCGTGTAGTTCGAGACCAATCGGAGGGCCGTGAGTTGACTCGTGGGCGTTTCCTCGATCGTTCATCACCCACCAGACGGCTTGATCCCCTTTCAGAGCGGGACGCTCACCCGCAGCGAGATTGATGATGCGGTTCTTGCGCGTTGAGAACGGATCGTCAATTAGGTCGATCAATTTGCCAATTCCATCCAGGGTCGGTGCACCTAGCCCCGTCGGCCACTCAGCAAGATCTTGCGACTTCGAACCCGCATTCTCATAGATGTCCAGATCGCTCCGGCTGACCGAATACACTCGATCGTACAAATCACAGTTGGCTGGGGGGTTACCCTGTTCGTCGAGTGGACCAGCCCAGAATTCCCACCGCCCGAACCTGGCCGCTGCTGCGTGTATTTGACCGTCAACCAATCCTCCAACCCAGAGAGAGCCAGAGTACAAAGCGTCAACGTTCGTAAAGCGCGGCACGCTATATACGGACGGCTCCCCGCGAGAGAATAAACCCCCTGTGTTCGGGATGCGGGCGCGAACATTGTTAGCCTCGAGATACGCCTCGCCAAGTGGTGATTCACAGTTGCCTACACTCTGTCCAAATGAAAGAGTGCAGAAGAAACAGGTGATCAGACCCACTAAATATCGTCTTCCAACACGGTTCATCTTTCCGAGATTATGGTACTAGTTAGGGCCCTTTACTAGAGCAAATCAAGGCAATTCAGAAGTAGTAGGGAGTTTCCCACGCGACCGCAGGACCCAGAGTAATTCTGGATCATCCTCGCAAAAGAGCTCATTGTGACAAAATTGTGACATTTCGGAAGGAATCTCTGTACTGCGGAACCCGTCTATTGATCAGTTCACGATTTACGAATCCTGTTTATATCGGAAATGGCGAAAACGCTTGCCATAGCATGCCTCCTAATTATTTTCCCCCCAATTGGAGCCGGCGCTCAGGATAGATCTGAGATCGCGATCACCGGGACGCTTATTACAGCGGAAGGAGAAGAAAGCCTCTTCGGCGTGAATGTCCTCGCAACAAGTCTTGCCGACACCACCCGCGTATACGGTAGCGCCTCTGAGAGATCGGGAAATTTCCGAATCGTTGTTCCTTCAAGGGGTTCGTATCGGGTAAGATTTTCTTACATCGGTTTCGAAGCGATAATTGAAGAGATTTCGGTCACGTCAACAAATTTTGACTTTGGAACCGTAAAAATGGTACGACGACCGTTGGACGCCGAGCAGGTGATCGTGGAGGCTCTAAAGGACCGAGTCGTGGTCGACGGTGATACGACGACCTACCTGGCCGACGCGTTTAAGGTGAACCCGGACGCGACCGCAGAAGACCTGGTCGCGAAGTTACCAGGCGTCGTGGTTGAAGACGGTGAAGTGACGGCCCAGGGCGAGACCGTGCGTCGCGTGCTGGTCGACGGCCGAGAATTTTTTGGCGACGACCCTAACCTGGCGTTGAGAACCCTCCCTGCTGAGATCATTGAGCGCATTCAGGTTTTCGATCGCCTGAGTGATCAGTCTCAGTTCACCGGTTTCGACGACGGAAATCGCGAGATGACCATGAATATCATCACCCGGCGTGGTCGGTCGAATGGCCAGTTTGGAAAAGTCTATGGCGGATATGGTTCGGAAGAGCGTTACGTCTCCGGAGGCAATATCAATATTTTCGATGACGACCGGCGGATTTCCATCATCGGACTTAGCAATAACGTCAATCAGCAAAACTTTACTACGGAAGACTTGCTCGGCGTGGTGGGCAATGCTGGCCGGCGGAGTGGAATGGGCGGCGGGTTTCGAGCCGGCGGTGGGCGCGGAGGAGGAGGAGGCAGAAGACCCGGAGGAGGAGCAGGAGGATTACGAGACGGATCGAGTGGCCGAAGAGCAGGAATGATGATGGGCGGCGGTCGAATCAGCACCAATCCCAGCAATTTCCTGGTTGGGAATCAGGGTGGTCTGAACACGACGCATTCAGCCGGCCTCAATTACACGGACAACTGGGGCGACAAGATCAAGGTAACGGGGAGCTACTTTTTCAATATGTCTGACAATACCAGCGATATTCTCCTGGAACGTCAGTACTTCCTGACTGATGAAAGTGCTCAGTTCTATAACGAAACCAATTCGGCGACGAGTGACAACTACAATCATCGACTGACGATGCGGATGACGTACACGATCGATGATGCCAACTCAATCATTTTCACACCCCGAATCAGTACCCAGAAGAATAGCTCAGAGAGTTTCCTGTACGGCGTCAATTTTCTTGAGGACAGTGTTACTCTGAGCACCACAACCAACAACTACTTCTCGAACAACTCGGGATTCACAGGATCCGGGAATCTGCTCTTCAGGCACCGATTTAGTAAGCCGGGGCGTACGGTATCCGTAAACGTAGGGGGTGGTCTTAACGATCGAACGGGAAAAAGCGACCAGTTCTCATCGAATGAGTTCATGGACGAACCGGGCAGTGATCAGAATAATGATCAGATCATTAACCAGCGGACGGACTCGAATCAATCAGGTTACAATTTGACTACCAATATCGCATACACTGAGCCCATCGGCGGCGGCGGTCAGATTCAAATCAACTATCGTCCGTCCTACTCATGGAGCGATTCTGATCGCCTCGTCAATGCGTTGGATCCGGCAACAGAAGAATATTCCATTCTGGATCAGTCACTCTCCAACCGGTTCGAGAATTTGACGACCACGCAGCGAGGCGGGATCAGTCTTCGCAAGCGAAGCGAGAAGATGATGATTTCCCTGGGCGTCAATCTCCAGGAAGTCAAACTGACGGGAGATCAGACGTTTCCAACAGCTTTCGACGTCGACAAACGATTTCGCGATTTTCTTCCCAACGCCATGCTGATGTACAACTTCTCGAGGTCGCATAACCTCAGATTCTTTTATCGCACGTCGACCCGGGTTCCGTCGATTTCTCAATTGCAGGAGGTGATCGATAATTCGAATCCTCTCCAGCTTTCATCAGGAAATCCCAATCTCAACCAGAGCTACACGCAGACGCTCGTGTTACGTTACAGCCGGACGATTCCGGCGAAGGGCTATGTTTTTATGGGGAATATCAGCGTCTCCCGCACATCAGATTACATCGGAAGTCAGACCATTCTTGCGGAAGAGCCGACCGTACTGGAAAACGGAACAGAACTGGCTCCAGGGTCGCAGTTCTCTCAGCCGATCAACCTGGACGGATACTGGAATGCACGCTCCTTCTTCACGTTTGGTCTTCCTTCCCTTGTTCTCAAGAGCAATCTGAATATGAATGCGGGGTACACGTTCTCAAGGACACCTGGCCTCATCAATGAAATCGAGAACATCTCGAACGTTCACAATGTGAACGCAGGATTCGTTCTCGGGAGCAATATCAGCGAGCGCGTCGACTTTACGGTTTCGTATACGATGAACAAGAACATCGTCAAGAATTCGGTTTACTCTGAAACAGATGGGAATTACCTCTTCCACCGATCGTCAATCCGTCTCAATTTGATGCCATGGAAGGCTTTCGTATTTGAATCGAGCCTGAGGTATACAGAATATTTTGGCCTGGGAGAGGATTTCGACCCCAATTCCATCCTTTGGAACGCCGGAGTCGGGTACAAATTCCTGAATGGAAACGGTGGAGAGATCAAACTCATGATGGTCGACATTCTTAATCAGCAGACGGCGCTCGTCCGGACCGTTAACGAATTCTATATCGAGGACAATCTTTCTAATGTGCTTGGTCGGTATCTCATCCTGAATCTTACGTATACGTTGAGGAATTTTCGGATTTGAGGGCGCCGGTGCCGCGTTAAGTGGACCGTCGCTACCATACGGTGACGGTGGGTGCAGCTTGTTTTTGTAGAGCCCCGTGTGGATACTGTCCGGTTCAATCCCCCATCCGGAGAATCTCATGAAACGGCGCCCACCAGTCCGTGTTGAGTACGCCCTTCTTTGGCTGCTCGCAGCTCTTTTATTACCCATCCAATCTTTCGCACAAGAGAAGGAAAAGGAAGAGGACGCTCCGCCCGAGCACCAAACTGTTCTCCCGGCGCCGGATCGAGGCGACGATGAGGGTGAGGGTCCGTTTGAACGTTTGATCATTCGCGGCGTGACGGTCATCGACGGAACCGGCGCTCCACCGCGTGGCCCAGTTGACCTCGTCATCGAGGGCAACAAAATTGCATCTGTACAAGGGATTGGAACCCCGGGTGTGCCCATCAACGAGGATGGACGCCCCGGAGACGCGACCTATGAGCTCGATGCCACGGGCATGTACGTCATGCCTGGTATTGTGGACCTGCACGCCCATGCGGGCGGCGTTCCCAAGGCTCCCGAGGCGGAATACATTTACAAACTGTGGCTTGCCCACGGCATTACGACCGTGAGAGGAGTCGGACTGGGTGGATTTGAGTGGACGTTGTCCGAAAAAGAGCGAAGCGCGAAGAACGAGATTGTCGCGCCGCACATCGTCAATTATCAGCGCCCGGGAAGCGGGCCCGATTGGGAAGGAGATACCAGTACACCGGAGGGCGCTCGTGAATGGGTTAGATATGCGGCGAAAAATGGCGTAGACGGCCTCAAGCTCGGTGCCGGCCGGCCGGAGATCATGGAGGCGCTGTTGGACGAAGCCAACAAGCTCGGCTTGGGCTCAACGGCCCATCTCGGGCAATCAGGTGTTGCCCAGATGAACGCGATCGATGCTGCGCGACTAGGCTTGACCGGAATGACGCACTTTTACGGCCTTTTCGAATCGCTCTACAACGGCTACGACATACAGCCGTGGCCCGTCGATATGAACTACAACGATGAGCAGATGCGCTTCGGCCAGGTGGCCAGGCAGTGGACGCTCATTCATCCCCCGGGCAGCGACGAGTGGAACGCCCTTCTGGATGAATTTCTTGAGCTCGACTTCTACCTGAATCCAACCATGACCATTTATTCTGCTGGCCGGGATGTGATGCGGGCCCGAAACGCAGATTGGCACAAGAATCATACGCTGCCGTCACTTCAGGATTTCTATGATCCCAGTCGCACGGATCACGGATCGTACTGGTACAACTGGACCACCTGGGATGAGGTGGCCTGGAAAAAATTCTACCAGGTCTGGATGCAGTTCCTGAACGACTACAAAAATCGGGGCGGGAAAGTGACCGTGGGTTCGGACTCAGGATACATCTATCAGACGTACGGTTTCGGGACGATTCTTGAGCTTGAATTGCTGCAGGAAGCAGGATTTCATCCGCTCGAAGTCATCCGTGCCGCCACAATGCACGGTGCTCAGGAGATCTTCAAAGCGTCGGGTAAGCCCATTGAATATGGTGTGATTCGTTCCGGACTCCGTGCCGACCTGCTGATTGTGGAGGAAAACCCGTTGGCGGACCTAAAAGTGCTTTACGGAACAGGGGCTGTTCGCCTCAACGATGAGACCGGTCAACAAGAACGCGTCGGAGGTGTTCGATATACCGTGAAAGACGGAATCATCTATGATGCGAAACAGCTTCTTCGCGACGTAGAGGAGATGGTTGAGAACCAGCGCCGCGAGCGGGCGCAGAAGGAGGAAGGAATCACGACGTCGGGCTAGTCCTCGTCGTCTTTCGGCTTTTCCTGGGGCGTCAGCACATTGTCAACGAGACCATATTTCTTGGCCTCGGCGGCGCTCATCCAGAAGTCGCGATCGGCATCGTCTTCAATTTTCTTGGGGTCTTTGCCGGTGTGATGGGCCAGGATAATGTAGAGGCTTTTCTTCATCTTAAGGATTTCCTTGGCGTGAATCTCAATATCCGACGCCTGGCCCTGCACGCTTCCCATCCAAGGTTGGTGAATCATGACCCTCGAATTCGGAAGCGCCGCGCGTTTTTCGGGGGCGCCTGCAGCCAATAAAACCGAGCCCATGGACGCAGCAAGACCTACACAAATAGTAGCTACCGAACAGGAGATGTATTGCATCGTGTCATAGATCGCCAGGCCTGAATCGATGGATCCTCCAGGAGAGTTGACATAGATGTTGATGTCCTTTTTCGGGTCTTCGGACGTCAAGTAGAGCAATTGCGCGACCATCAGATTGGCAACCGTATCATCGATGGGAGTTCCCAGCATGATGATTCTCTCTTTCAGGAGGCGGCTGAATATGTCGTATGCCCGTTCACCTCGGCTCGTCTGTTCGACGACCATCGGTACCAGCGTACTGAGAGACGTACGCTGACTGGGTCCGGAATAAATATCTGACGGGAGTTTGTCCAGGCTCTTGCTGAACTTTAGAAAGTCTTCCACCATCGATATGAAATGAGTCTTAGGTGCGAGGAGAAATGTCACCCGTGAAACCGAGGCCCGAGGGCGATGGTTCCAGGACGCGTTTAACCATCCTTGTTTTCCGTCTCGGCCTTTTTAGTCAGCTCGCGGTACGATTCCAGATCCTTCTCTTCGATTATCGCCTGGTTTCCGATCCAGTCAAAAACTTTGTCTGACAGCAGGCGCTGATCCAGCTGCTCCTGCATGTTCGGGACTGCCTTGTAATACTGCTTGATGGTATCCAGATTCATACCCTCACTGGCCGTCCGTGCAAGATATTCGTCTCGATCCTGATCGGTAACTTCGAGCGTCTGCTCCTCGATAATTTTGTCTCTAACAAACATCCAACTGGCCTGGTTCGTCGCCTCGTTTCTGCGCAGCTCTCGAAACTTCGCTTCATCAAAATCTGGCGGAAGCTCTCCTTCACCCTGAGATTTCAGGTCATTGACGTAGGAATCCAGATACATATCGACGACTGATTCAGGGACCGAGAAGTCGTGTAGCTCAACGGTTTTGGAGATCACGTCCGACTCAAACAAATCCTTGCCTCGCCGCTTCCATCCATCCTCCAACTGACGGCGCATTTCATCACGCATCTCATGCACGGTAGAAAGTCGCTCGCTGGTCAGCTCAGAGACGAATTCGTCATCAAATTCCGGTAGTTCACGTCGCTTGACAGCGACGATGGACACTTGATAGTGACGCGGCTCCGGGTCGTCTTCCGTCCCCGGAAACGCGACGGTCAACGTATCACCGTCTGATTTTCCGAGGAGTCCTTCTTTCAACGGCGCCATCACGTTTTCGTCACTCATCAGGATGGAAACAGCCTCCTGTTTCTCTCCGACAATGGGTGTCTGAGTCGCCGCATCCAAACGCTGCATGTCCACTGTGACGACGGATTCTTCGGTTGCGGGGCCATCTTCGGGTACCAGTTCAGCGTGTGCTGCCCGCATGTTTTCGATTTCCTTCTCAATCTCCTCTTCGGAGACTTCATGGGTCAACTTGTAGAACGTCGAAGACGAAAAATCCTCCAACTTGATGTCAGGCCGCACCCCAAATTTCACGACGGCGCGTAAATCACCCTCATACTCATACGTGAGATCCGTAATCGTCGGTTGGCCGAGTACCTCATATTCATCGGCCTTCATTATCTGCTCCTCATACGTTCTCTGGACCGCGTTTTCCGCAACTTCGTAAGCCAACGCTTTCCCATAGACTTTCTTGACAAGAGAAATCGGCACTTTACCGGGGCGAAAGCCCTTCATTGTCGTACGTCCTTTCTGGGTACGGAGCGCTTTTTCAAGCTCTGGCGAAAGATCCTCAGCTGTAGCATTGATCTCCAGCTCAAACTCAACATCAGTTACCTTATTGACGGTTGTTCGCATGCCTCTGACAGTTAGTGGGTGAGTGCGGGATTCGATAAAAGTCTCAGCCGGACGAACTGAGCCGTGAAGAGCCAGAGCACTGAGCTGTAGGCCCAGAGCGCTACTCAACACGGAAACAGACCGGAAAGTTCGCCCTTGAAAGGTCGGCAATCCGCATATTCACGAAAAAATGGAAGGTGGCGTTGCATAGGCCGAAAGACTAAAAATCGAATCCGATCGAGACATACGTTCTTCGGTCACCAAACGTCCGCCCGTTGAAGGGCCAGGCGAAATCAAGCCGGATCGGATATCCAAGAAATAGCGTCCTGAGACCGAACCCGGTTCCGATTAGCACGTCATCCAGTACCCTTTTACCGGATTCGTTCTCCCGCGTAAAGTTGAATCGCGTATCGGAGCCTCGTCCGCCCCAGACCGCTCCAGCATCGACAAAAGCCTGGCCCGAAATGTTGTATAGCGGAATGATCGGAATGGGACCGGGTAGCAAAGCCGCAACCAATGGGAACCGAAACTCGGCGTTAAGTAATCCGAAATTGGATCCATTGCTGGTATTAATGCTGTATCCGCGAAGAGGAAGAATCGGGGTGGCAAAGACGAAATCCGCGACGTCCGATATCGGGAACCCGTTGAGTTGGTCGAAATTTCGGTTGATCCAGTTCATGACTCCGGACGTGTAGAACAGCTGTTTATCGGGTCCTAGAGACGTCCCTCCAGATGCTCGAAGGGCAATCACATAATTTCCCTTTCCGAATGAGGCGTAGGTCCGAGCGTCGCCGAGCACGGTCAAGAATCGAATCCGATCCTTCGTAAAACTCAGCGCACTGCCGGAGACACTGAGGGCGAGTCGGCTTCCATTTGTGGGGTAAATATATCCGGGCGTTGTACCGTCGCGTGTATACGTCAGACGTGGAGACAGGAGTGCACGAGTCCGTGACGGCCGGGTTACGTCCGTAATGTCTGCCTGGCTGACACCAATGAGTGAAAGCGAGACATCGAATCGCTGAAATTTGTCGATCGGATAGCTGGCCTCCAGGCCGGCACCATACTGCCGGTATCGATAGTAGGTCGGGACGCGCTCCTCAAAATCGGCAAGCAGGCGAGACATATGAAACGTACTGAACGTCCAGTCGACGCGTTCGGGCAGATACGTATAAGAAAGAATGTAGTCCGAATTTCGAAGGTCGATGAGGAGATTGGTCGCCACCACAATCCGATGATCGCCCAGCATATCACTGAACATCATCTGCGTGACGCCTTGGACGCCGTAGAGGGCGTCGTATCCGGCCGCGCCATAGACGATATCCGGCGAGAAATCGAGTTTGTATTTTCTCGGCACATAATTGCCGTTGGCATCCAGGAGAATCCGCTCTGTGGCCGGCGGTGCGAAGGACAGGCTCAGTGAACTTTTCGTTCTCGACGCACCTTCAAATGCGCTCGAGAATCGATAATTTCGAAAATCGACACGGCCGTTGGAAAAGGTGGTGTCAAATGGGCTGATCGTAGCATCTCCCGTGTTACGACCGGCAGGATTCCGATCAGCTGAGGCGAGTGAGCTACCGGGCAACGCATTCTCTTCTCGATTTCTACGGACCTCTGAAACCAGAGCTGCAAGGCGATCAACGTGGAATGTGCGTTGTCTGATTCTCTCGCGACCTCTTGCATAGCGAACTCCGTCAAGGACATCACGGATGTACGGATTTTTCTCCCGCATATGAGTGCTCGCCAGCGTGATGGCCGGCGCCGGCGCCGCCGCACTATGGCCGACTCGCTGAGCCCAAACATTTGGCCTCAATGCCGCACGGCCCAACGCTCGATCAAACGGATTTCGAAGGATGAAGATGGACGGTGTCCCCTCCTTCAGGCTGACGAGTGCTGCTCTCCTTCCATCTGCCGAAAGCGACATTTGCGAAACCCCGATCGTTACGTCGGTAAGAGGTCGAGAGCGTCGAAGATCGAGCTCCATTTCATACAGATTCAATATCCCATTTTCATCCGAGATGTAGATGATTCGGTTGTTGTCCGGTCCGAAATCAGCACTGCGGGCTTCCCAATCTGAATTTTCGGTAAGCCGCTGAACGGTATCGCTACCCAGTGTTAGCAGATATACGTCCTGGCCCAGGACTTCGTACTCGGATAGGTCAAAATTGTCGGTATTGTTTACCCCGAGTTCAACGTGTTCTCCTCGATCGCTGTGGAAAACGATTCGTGAGCCGTCCGGGCTCCAGGATGGTTCGTGGTCGCTGAAAATGTCCCGAGTGAGGTTGACCAATTTGTTGGTTTCCAGATCCAGGATATAGATATCCGATTGGGCTTGATGCACGCCGTCCATCGCCATTCGACGGCCATCCGGGCTCCATGCGAGCGATAGAATTTGCTCGATCTCTGGCACGTCTATCTGCCGAACTGCACCCGTTTGGACATCGATGAAGGCGATTACGTCGTGAGGTCCTCGTTTAACGGATACCGCGATTTGAGTGCCGTCCGGATTCCATGTGATACCGGGCGTCAGGATGTGCAGGCTTTCGAAAGCGGCAGAGGTCTGTCCTTCGACCAGTCGCCGGATAATCGTACCGTCGCTGGAGCTTGCCAGATAGATGTCGAATAGTCCGCTCGTCGTCGTGATAAACGCCAATCGATCGCCTAGGGGTGAAAGTGCCGGGCTCGTATTGTAGAACCCCTGTTCTCTTGTGATGATGGCTCGAGCAATATCATTGATGTTTTCGCGGGCGGCGACTTCCGGGAAGTAAATTTCACGCAAAGATTGTTGCCACTTTTCGGAAAGCTCGTCGACACTCAAACCGGTGGACCGCTTGAAGCTTCCCTCGATAGAACGGGTCAGTCGAAGACGCTGCAGGATTTCGCCGACTTTTTCGGAGCCGTACTGTTCTGCGATGTAATCCCAAACACTCTGTCCGCCTCGATACGCATAAAATCCCGCCAGATAATTGATCGGTGGGAGGTGATTGCCAAGAATCGCCTCGCGCACGTACATATCGGATACCGTATCCCAACCTTGAGCAGCGTACTCGGCGAGCCCTTCGTTGAACCACGCTGGAAGACGCGTCTGAATATTGTTCTGAATGATGGCCTGGAGTGAGCCACCAAAGTAGATGTCATTGATAACGGCATGAACGATCTCGTGGTGGACGACCTTTCGATACTCCTGATAATCTCCCGTAAAGGGAATTGCGATCCGGTTTTTGAAGAGCTCCGTGACTCCGCCAATTCCTTCTGAATAGGTTGGGAGGTCGACTGCGTTGGTCACGGAAAAATCGCCGTGGCTCAGGTAGGCGATGAGAGGGATCCGTTTCGAAATCCGGTACTGAAAGAGACGGGCAATTTGACTGTACGCCTGTTCGGCCTCCTTGGCCGTGTAATTGGCCAGGTACTGCCCACCTTCGTAGAAGTAGATGGTAAAGTGCTCCGATTGAACGTAATACCATTCCTGATCCTGATAGTGGACCTTATTCTTTCCAAATCGGAAATACTGTGCCGCGACTGAAGACGGGACTGCGGATGAGAACGCAACCGCAACCAAAAGGAGGAGAACAATTCTTCGTGTCTGCAGCGACATTTAAGTGGATTCAGGTGGAAATTGTCTCGAGCGTGCGCCCAAGAGCGACCTACGGGTAAACACTTGTAAAGCAGGCATATATGTCATGTTCCAGCCCAAGCAGGTAAAACGACATCTCATGAAAGGCGGGCCCAGCGAATCAGGTCCGCAAAACTGGCTTTCTTGCCATACATGAGGATTCCTACACGATAAATCCTTGAGGCAACCCAGATCGACCCGATAAAGGATCCCACCAGAATTAAAAAAGAAAGGCTGACCTCCCAAAACGGAATGTCGGTGATGGCGAATCGAACAACCATGGATATAGGGGAGGTGAAAGGAATCATGGACAGTACAATCGCGAGCGTCGAATTGGGTGCTTCAATCAAAGGCTGGAGAAAGACAATCGAGAGAATGATTGGAAGCATGACGGGAAGCATGAGGCTCTGCGCATCCTGCTGTTGCTCAACCGACGAGCCAATCGCGGAAAAAAGGCTGGCATAAAGCAGGTATCCAAGTAGGAAAAACGCCACAAACCAGATGAATACGGCCGGTTCAATCGAGGGGATGGTAAAATCTGCAGCCGCCAATAGTTCATCTTGAGAGGCGGATGCGGGCAGATTCAGGGTTGCCGGATCCAGGAAGGCGGCTACGACCGTTCCGGATAACAGAACACCCGCCATGATCAGGATGGCCCAAAATGTCATCTGTAGGAGCCCCATCGCGCCGATTCCCAACACTTTTCCCATAAGCAGATCGAAAGGACGGACAGAAGAAACAATGATCTCTACGACCCGATTAATTTTCTCCTGCATGACTCCCTGCATGACGACTGTGCCATAAACAAACATAGCGATGTATATCAGGAAGCCCATGATGAATCCGACAACCGCAAAGGCTTCAGTTCCTCCGGTGGTTTCGCCGGTATCTGACAGTTTCACCATGTTGACGTCAACGCGAGCGTTCAGAATCTCGAAGACCTCCGGTGGCACGTGCTGCTCCAAAAGGCGGCGCTCTTCAACCGTACTTCGAACCAGGTTTCTTAATTTTCGAGAGAAAAAGGACGCCCCGCCCCCATCTTTCGAGAAGTAGGTTGCTTCGCCACTACCCGAAATTATTTGATCGTCGAGAAGGAGGTATCCATCGAAAACGCCTCGGATGACGGCCTTTCGGACAGAATCTTCCGGCATGTTTGAGACCACAAACGTGATTTGTCCATCCTCGTCGTTCAGTCCGTCGAACAGAATGCCCGTCGCATCGAGTACGGCAACCGTCTTATCGTCGCTAGTAAGGGACGAGATCGAAACGTATCCGATGATGGCGATAAATGCGATCAGTGCCATCGGTCCCAAGAGCGTCGTAATGACGAACCACTTGGTCTTGACGCGTTTCAGGAATTCGTATTTGGCTACGATGAAGATGTTGTTGGTCATGCGGATTTCGGCGACATGATGGATTTATACTTCGATGGCTTCAGCCCCTTGTTGCGCCGTGACGGCTGTAACAAAAATCTCTCGCATAGACGGTTCGACCAATTCGAACCGAGAAATCTCGTGAGTATGCCGCAGAGCCTCATCCAACACGACTCGGGGCCGTGTATCGTTTAGGAGCCGGATCTCAGCGTGGCTCTTGCTGCGGACATTGATGCGAACGAGTTGTCGGGACTCGAGATCGTCCAAAAAGCCATCTGGTCCTTCAAAATCCAGGAGAATCGTGTTTCGACCAAAGCTCTTCTTGATCTCCCTTAATTCACCGTTGACTACGATTTTACCCTGAGAGATCAGGCAAATATCATCGCAGAGCTGCTCGACTTGCTCCATTCGATGTGACGCGAACAAGATCGTTCGCCCTGCTTCTTTTAACTCCATGATCACGTCCTGAAGAACCTCGGCATTGATCGGATCGAGACCGACGAACGGTTCATCCAGGATGAGTAACTCCGGATCGTGCAAGACAGCCGTGACAAACTGGACTTTCTGCTGCATTCCCTTGGAGAGTTCATTCGTTTTCCTTCCGTACCAATCGGAGGCGTCGAACCGATCCAGCCAGTGCTTGACGCGTTTTACGGCCTCCGAGTGAGAGAGACCCTTCAGTTCGCCGAAATACGTGAGCTGCTCCCCGACCTTCATCTTTCTATATAAACCACGCTCCTCGGGCAGATAGCCCATTTGCTTTTGACTCCAGGGCCCCACCTGTTTATCTCCGAAAAGCACCTGCCCCGTATCGGGAACGGTGATGTAAGCGATCATGCGAATCGTGGTCGTTTTTCCGGCTCCATTGGGACCGAGCAGACCGAGAATCCGCCCGGGCGAAGCGGTAAAAGAGGCATTGTCGACTGCGAGGACTTTATCAAACCGTTTCGTAACGCCGTCGACTCTCAATTCGGGCATGAATTTGAATGAGTTTGGTGGTCAGGGGACTGAGCAGACGAAGGGCAAGATACAGCCGGGCAGGACGAAGACGACCTTAATGGGTGCGTTTGTAGTTCTCTACAGTAACGAGAGCGTGGCCGATGGGATTGGGATAAGATACTGAGGCTCGAAAACGTCCTCGTGAACTCCAAATTGGCCCGTACCCCTGAAATCCACGGCTACGAATCCATCAATCGTGTCTTTCACCTCCCCAATCCCATAGTACATTGGACTGGGCCCGTAATAAACCAGCTCTCCCTGATCCAAGGACATACGCCTCCGGGCCCGCCGATGAAATGCAGGAATGCTCGGTAGCAATTCGAGGCGGTATGAGCAGATGAAATTTCTCACAGAGAGAGCTAGAATGTTTCCTTTCACGCGCGTACAACGTCTCTACGAACGTTTGGGTTCTACGTATATATACGTACTGAATCGAGAATATGCTTGGTTCTGACGCCCGATATCGGTATTTTACGTTTGACTTATCCAGATAGGACCGCTAGCGAAGTACTCTGTAAATCTTCCGCAGCCGCCCGTTTTCCCACCCAGCGCATCTCAGGCAGCCATGACGTACGAAGAAAAAATCGTTGACCGACAGGTCGGACGGAATGGGGATTTGTTCGCGAGTTCGATCGGTGAGATGGAAACGATAGAAGAACGTTATCCATACATCCGAATTCTTGTCAGTATCGTAGAGCAAGCCCATCCAGAATGGAATCAGGCACCCACAAAGGACCAGCAAATCTCTTTACTCGTGTTTCGGATGAGCCGAGGAGGCGTTAATCGAGAGGAGGTTGCGGAAATCGTTCGACTCCGCGACGCAGAACGGGGCATCAATTATATCGAGCGCAAGCCTGACGAGTCGAAGCCCGAAGACGAGAAACCCGACGCGAAGAAACCTGAAGAGGAGAAATCGGCCGCGGAAACGTCTGCAGAGGAGTCTGAGGAAGTGCCGTCGGAGGAAGAAGAGTCCGACGAGGAAGAGGAGCAGCCCGAAGAAAAGAAGTCTGAGGAAGCGCAGTCGGAGGAAGAAGAGTCCGACGAGGAAGAAGGGGCGCAGCCCGAAGAAAAGAAGTCTGAGGAAGCGCAGTCGGAGGAAGAAGAGTCCGACGAGGAAGAAGGGGCGCAGCCCGAAGAAAAGGAGACTGGGGAAGCGCAGTCGGAGGACGAAGAGTCCGACGAGGAAGAAGGGGCGCAGCCCGAAGAAAAGAAGTCTGAGGAAGCGCAGTCGGAGGACGAAGAATCCGACGAAGAGGGCCAGTCCGACGAAGAGGAATCAGCAGAGAACGATTCCGACTCCGGAGACGACGACGCCGAAAGGAATTAGGCCACTCTGTCAGGATTTTCTCTGACGAACTTGCTCCAACTCTCGTATTTACCCGTCTCGGGGAGTCTGTTCCTCTGGGCATGACAGAGCCCAACTGCGAGAGCGTCGGATGCATCCAGGCCGATCTTCATCTGTGAATCGATCGCCAGAAGCGAGCGAACCATAAATTGGACCTGTTCCTTAGACGCATTCCCATTCCCGGTCACCGATTTTTTGACTTCCTTCGGTGTGTACTGAACGACGGGAATCTCCAGGTTTAGTGCGGCGAGCATGGCGGCGGCCTGCATGCGACCCAACTTGAGCATGGACTGTGGATTCTTTCCGTACACGGGCATCTCAACTGCGCAAGAGTCCGGCAAATGCTTCTCAATAAGAAGCACCAATTCCGAGTATACGGTCTTCAGCCGGAGCTGATGACTCTTCTCCGTATCCAACGAGATCACGCCGCATTCCAGAAAGCGTTGTCCGTGCTCCGAAATCTCGATGAAGCCGTATCCGGTTATTCGAGATCCTGGGTCGACGCCTAGTACGATCATCTTCGATCAGGTCAATTTAGAGATTCTCAATTACGCCTTCGCTGAATTCGAGCGACGTAAATACAGCCTGTACATCCTGCAGGTCTTCGAGCTTCTCAATCAGGTCGACTACTTTTTGGATCTCGGTAGGACCGAGGCTAGTCGTACTGAGCGGGACACGTTGGAGGGATGCCTCTTCAGTTTCGAGCCCCGCAGCCTCCAACGAAGCTTGAATTGAGCCATACGCCTCAACCTGAGCCGTAACAATAAAATGGTTGTCCTCCTCGACCAGGTCTTCTGCTCCGGCTTCGACCACGAGTTCGAACAGGTGAGCTTCGTCACACGCTGAAGTGGGTATGACGAACACGCTCTTCCGCTCAAACAGATACCCAACCGAACCGTTTTGTCCCAGGCTTCCTCCTGCCTTACTGAAGGCCGCTCGAATATCGGCTACCGTTCGGTTGGTATTATCCGTAAGAGCCTCAACAAACACAGCAATCCCTCCAGGGGCGTATCCTTCATACGTCATTTCGACATATTCAGCGCTCTCAATTTCACCCGTACCCCGCTTGATGGCACGGTCGATGTTGTCTTTAGGCATATTCTCCCCCTTTGCCTTCTCAACCACGACGGCAAGACGAGGGTTCATAGAGGTATCTCCGCCGTCTCGGGCGGCCACCATGAGGTCTCGAGTGATCCTAGCCCAGGCTTTGGCCCTCTTGGCGTCTTTAGCACCCTTTTTTCGCTTGATGGTTGACCATTTACTGTGGCCCGACATATTTATCTCGATCCGTGCTGATGGGTCTCAATCATCGTCAATATACGCCCAACGAGTAGTAGAATTGCCGCACCTGATTCGGGTGTGAAGGCACCTTGGATTCTGACTTTTGTGCCGAACACTGTTCAATAAGATTCGTTTAGTGGCCGATGAATTCCTTTTCCGACATTCCCATCCTCGACGATCTGGACGCCGTAAAGAAGACACCGGCGTCCGGGGGCGGCGGTCCGCAGGTCTATCTTGAGACCTACGGTTGCCAGATGAACGTGTCCGATTCTGAGATCGTGGCGTCGATACTCAAAGAGAATGATTTCGGACTGACGCATGATCTTAACGGCGCCGATGTCGTGCTCATCAACACGTGCGCGATCCGGGAAAATGCCGAACAAAAGGTGCGTCGGCGGCTCCAAGAAATTCGCGCTCACAAGAGAAAGTACCGCCCCGATCTGAAAATCGGCGTTCTAGGGTGCATGGCGGAGCGTCTCAGAACACAATTTCTGGAAGAAGAAAAACTCGTGGACCTGGTTGTCGGACCCGATGCCTACCGCGATCTGCCGAATCTTCTGAAGACCACTTTCAGCACCGGGCAGGCCGCTGTAAACGTTCAGTTGTCCCGGGAAGAAACGTATGCGGATATCGCGCCGGTCCGTTATAACAGCAACGGTGTCTCGGCATTCGTATCGATCATGCGCGGCTGCGACAACATGTGTTCGTTTTGTGTCGTGCCGTTCACGCGGGGCCGCGAAAGAAGCCGGCCGACCAGGAGTATTCTCGATGAGTGTAAGCAGCTCATCGATTCCGGATACAAAGAGGTGACCGTCTTGGGTCAGAACGTGAATTCGTATTCGGTGGGCGAAAATGGGAGTGCCGTGAACTTTGCTGAACTTCTTCATCGAATCAGCCTTCTTTCTGATTCTCTCCGGATCCGCTATTCGACCAGTCATCCCAAGGATTGCTCGGACGAACTACTCCACGTTCATCGGGAGCGCCCAAATGTGTGCAATTACATTCATCTTCCAGTTCAGCATGGTAACACAGGCGTACTCAAACGCATGCGGCGGACGTATTCACGAGACGAGTATCTTAGCCTCGTTAAGCGCGTAAGAAATATCGTGCCCGGTATTTCGTTGTCCACCGATATCATCGCTGGCTTCTGCGGCGAAACCGAAGACGAGCACGCCGACACGCTTTCTCTGATGCGGGAAATCCGATACGATCATGCCTTCATGTTTATGTATTCGGAGCGCCCGAACACTTACGCCGCCCGGAAATACAACGATGACGTCTCGGAGGAGATGAAAAAGAGGCGACTGAACGAAATCATTACTCTCCAGAATGAAATCTCGCTGGAGAACAACCGAAATGAGATCGGACGCGTGCACACCACTCTCGTTGAAGGGCCCAGTCGACGGAGTGATGAACAATTCTCGGGCAGGTCGGATACCAATAAGATGGTGGTTTTCGACCGCGAATCATTTTCGATAGGGGACTACGTAGATGTTCGAGTTACGAGCTGTACCTCTGCTACATTACGGGGTAAAGCGGTGAATAAATCGAGGAATGGTTTTCGAACTGTTTCTGAGTCCGCCGGTATCAATGAACACGCACTGCCCGTAGTCAACTGAAATAGCGAACATCGGAAAGTCGAGGATTCAGATGGATCGAGCTTCAGTCCAAGAACGTTTTGGAATTATAGGTTCCTCTCCGTCATTACGGCATGCACTGGACCGTGTTCGTCTAATTGCCGGGACGGACATCACCGTTCTGATCCAGGGTGAAAGTGGCGTCGGTAAGGATTTGTTTGCCGAGGCGATACACCAGCTCAGTGCCCGTCGGCACAAGCCCATCCTGAACGTAAACTGCGCCGCCATTCCAGAAGGACTCATTGAGTCCGAACTTTTCGGTAACGAAAAAGGGGCGTACACGGGCGCGGTGGAGCGCAGGACCGGCTATTTCGAAGAAGCGAACGGTTCGACCATTTTTCTGGATGAAATAGGTGAAATGCCTCTTACGGCTCAGGTTCGCCTTCTTCGCGTTTTGGAAACCGGGGAATTCAGTCGCGTTGGCTCGTCGGCTGTCTTGAAAAGTGACGTACGCATTATCGTGGCTACGAATAAGGATCTGGCTCGTGAGGTGGCCCGCGGTCGGTTCCGGGAAGATCTGTATTACCGAATCAGCACAGTGATCCTTCAGATTCCGCCGCTTCGTGACCGGAAGGAAGATATTCTTCCGATATTTTCAAGCTTCCAACACCGGTTTACGCAGAAGTACAACTCGACGTTGAAGCGGCTCGACGATTCAGCACGAGAATTGCTTCAGAATTATCGCTGGCCTGGCAACGCGCGTGAACTTCGAAACGTGGCCGAGCAGATGGTGGTTCTTAATAAAAGCGACGTGATCACGGTCGATGATATTCGATCCTATCTTCGAGGTACGATTGCATCGGGCCCCGAGTTGGGTCTGATGCCCGTTCCCCATGAAACGATGGGGGATGGAGCGGATTCGAGGGAGCGGGAACTCATCTATCGAACGTTACTGGAACTGCGAACAGAAATTCATTGGCTCAAGGAGAAGATCATTGAAATGACGGGGCGGCCGAAAGCTTCGTGGGAGGGGTCGTCGGAGGCTGAGCCAAGTCGCTATATGATCGTACGGGATGAGAATTCAGATCCGGTACCTTCGCTTATCGAGGACGCGGCGTTTGAGATCGAAGGAGCCGGTGCCCCGGAGGGCGGCGTGGAAGATCATGTATCAAAGGCGGCCGAAAACGGTGAACTTCCGACGCTCGAAGCAGCCGAGAGAAAACTCATCGAGGAGGCTCTCGAACGGTTTAATGGGAATCGGAGACAGACGGCCCAGGCCCTCGGAATTAGCGAACGCACGCTGTATCGCAAGATCAAAGAATTCGAGGGTGAAGATGCGTAGAGCTTGGACGAATCTATCAAAAATGTCCCCAATTCGTCAAGAAATCCTTATTTTGATGTCGGTTCTTTTCGTTTCGGGCTGCGGATATTATAGTTTTTCCGGCGCAACCGTTCCTCAACACATCGGAACCATCGCAATCCCACAGGTAGAGGACAACAGTATCAGCACGCTAGCCGGTCTGGACGAACAGATGACCCAGTTACTGATCGAACGATTCGTCCGGCAAACTCGACTTTCTCTTGAGCCACGTGACGCCGCCGCCGATGCGTTGCTCCAGGTAGAAATCACGCGCTACGTGAACGCCCCTACATCCGTCAGCGGTAACGAACGGGCCACGAGAAATCGAGTAACGATTACGGTCAACGTGACATACAATGATCAAGTAGAGAATAAACCGTTTATCAATCGCACATTCTCGAGTTTTGAGGAGTACGATCCATTTGACCCGACGAGCGAAGAAGATGCAGCCGTCGCGTCGCTCGAGAAAATTGCCGACGACATATTTACGGCCGCCACTTCTGATTGGTAGTTCCACAAGCCATTATATGAAGGCCGATATTCTGTGCATTTCTTACGTGATTTGATTGTGTGGCTTTACGCCGCGTCAATTTTTATTCTCTTTTTTTACGGCATGAACCTGCTGGTTCTTTCGCTGATACAGGCCTTTCGCAAGAAAGAGAATTCGGGACTATCTCATAAAATCGATGCCGGACTTCCGCCCGAATTGGATCCACCGTTTGTAACCGTTCAGCTCCCCGTTTACAATGAAGCACATGTAGTCGGGCGGCTGATCGACGCCTGTGCAGCACTGTCCTATCCCCGAGATCGATTCGAAATCCAGATTCTGGACGATTCCGACGATGAGACCTCTCGGATCGTTGCCGACCGCGTAAAAGGATGGAAAGCAGATGGAATCGATATGGTTCACGTACAACGCAACTCCCGTAACGGATACAAAGCCGGTGCGCTCAAGCATGGAACCACCGTTGCAAAGGGCGATCTGATAGCCATATTCGATGCCGATTTCCTTCCGAATAAGGATTTTCTGGAGCGAACCGTACCCCATTTTGCTGCATCGAATGTGGGTATGGTGCAAGCCCGCTGGGGACATATCAACGAAAGATACTCCCTGCTTACACGAATTCAGGCGTTTGGTCTCGACGCGCATTTTGCTGTGGAGCAGCGAGTTCGCTCCTTCATCGACTGCTTTATCAATTTCAATGGGACGGCGGGTATATGGAGAAGGGCCTGCATCGAGGACGCCGGTGGGTGGTCCAGCGACACGCTGACTGAAGATCTGGATTTAAGCTACCGGGCTCAGCTCAAAGGCTGGAAGTTCGTGTTCGACTTCGATATCGAGGTGCCAGCGGAGCTACCCGTTTCGATGAATGCATTTCGCAACCAGCAATTTCGTTGGACGAAAGGGGCGCTTCAGACCGCTCGAAAAACCCTGGTTCCGCTCTGGGCGTCGTCACATCCGTCGCGAGTCAAATGGGAAGGGACTATTCATCTGTCCGCCATTGCCGTATTCCCGTGTATTGTGATTGCGGCACTGTGTCACCCGGCATTGGTGGTTCTTAAACAGTCCGGGATGGGTCCGGGAAGGTCATATTTTGCGTTTCTCTCCCTTGGATTGATCGGATTTCTGGGATTTTTTCTTGCCCAGGTGGTCGCACAGCGATCTCTTTATCCGGATTGGTTGAAGCGTTTATCACTCTTCCCGCTCTTTATGGCCGGCGGAATTGGAATGTCTCTAAGTAATTGCCGAGCCTTCCTAGACGTAATAATAGGTCGTCGGTCTGAGTTCGTCCGGACCCCCAAACACGATGTTACCCAACGTGAAGGACGCTATAGTTGGCTGCAATCTCCTTACGTCAACTTCAAAATTCCTGGTGTTGCCTATGCGGAAGCCGTCCTCGCACTGTATTCCGTCCTGGGTCTCGGCTATATGATCACCGTCGGAGCATGGTCGGCGGGTCTGTTCCAATTCGTATTTGCAACGGGGTTCCTATTCGTATCCGGTACCAATCTATATCAGTTCGGTCGGTCGCGCTATCGACAGGTTGGGTTGCCCTCTCAACGTCCAATTATGTAGTTTGCCGCCCCGTCGCAATGAGAGTCATTCAAACGATGTCGGTCGCTGATCTTAAATCTACCGCAACCCTTCTGGAGCAAGGTCGCGCAGAAGATGCCAAGCGTGCCTTGGTGGAGTTCATTAAACTCGTACCGACCTACGTGGCTGCGCATGTATTGCTGGCAACGATTTACGATTCGGAAAAATCCCTCGACGAGGCGCTTGAGCAATGGAATAGAGCCTACGCCCTCAATCCGGCCAGCCACGTTATCGAATCGGGTTTGAAAAAGGCCGTACTCAGATCCTTGCATACGGCCCCCGAAAGTGAGGTCGACACAATGAAGGATGTGCGTCTCGATCTTCTGATTCAGGAGCTGGAATCGGCTCGAATTGTACCGGATCCTAATGTTGCGGAGATATCGGATGCGGAACTCGAAGTCGATATCGAGGATCTGGTTTCAGAAACACTGGCGCGGATCTATGCCATGCAGAAGTACTACGATGAAGCGCGTCAGGTGTACGAAACATTGGCCCGTCAGAATCCCGATCGGCACCACGAATTCGAGACGAAGGCAATTGCGATGCAAAATCTGGCCCTTGAAAGGAACTAGGCCGCACACAATCCTGATGGCATGCCGGATCCGTTTCGAAATCGATTTTGCATGGAGGAGCGCCTTGTCGTCGGAGTTATGTCTGGCACATCCGTCGATGCCATTGATGTGGCTACGGTACGCGTAGCGGGCAGCGGCTCGGCCATCGAATTTAGCGTACTCGGAATGCACGCGTCTCCATTGGGAGCGGAACTGGTAGCGGAGATTCTAAAGAATTCAGATCCCGAAACCTCGTCAGTCCGATCATTGACCCTCCTGAATGTTCGACTTGCCCACGCTTTCGAGAATGCGATTAGAGACGGGTTGGGGGCGATTGGTCAGTCGACGGAAGATGTAGACGCCATCGGTTTGCACGGCCAAACTGTGTATCACCAGCCAGAGGACGTCCCTATTGCCGGACTGGCCGTGTCCGGGACGATGCAGATCGGAGATCCTTCGGTTCTCGCCAATCTGATTGGATGTCCGGTTGTCGGCGATTTTCGCCTGGCCGATATGGCGGTGGGAGGACAGGGGGCCCCACTCGTTCCATACTTTGACTATGTTTGTTTTCGCCATGAGAAGGAAGGCCGTTTGCTGCTGAATCTCGGTGGAATCGCGAACCTGACCGTGCTTCCGGCGGACTGCGCCATGAGCGAAGTGAAGGCGTTTGATACCGGTCCAGCGAATATGGTACTGGACGGTCTGTCAAAGCGACTGTACGGACAGGACTTTGACGAAAACGGCTCTCTGGCGGTTTCGGGCACTGTCGATGACGAATGGTTGTCCGAGTTGATGGCTCATGCGTATTTCAAGACGGAGCCTCCCAAGTCGACCGGGCGAGAGCTCTTCTCGGCAGCCTACGTTACGCAGCTCATTCAAACCGCAGAGAGTCGAGGCCTTCCGAATCCCGACTTGCTGGCGACCGCCTCGGCGCTGACCATCCAATCCATTTTCGACGCCTACGAACGATTTGTGGAGCCATTCACGACGATCGACCGGCTGATCGCGTCAGGTGGAGGAGTGAAAAATGACGTTCTTTTGAGCGGGATCCGGAAGAGTTTCGGTGGTGTCATCGTTGAAACTACCGCCGAGCATGGTTTGGATCCTGGCTTTAAGGAAGCGGTTTGTTTTGCCGTCCTTGCGCACGAGACGTTAAACGGTGTGCCCACAAATCTCCCCTCGGTAACGGGTGCCCGGCGTTCGACCATACTGGGTAAGATTTGCATTCCGGTGTAAGCCGGTTCTGCCGCGTTCTCACACACGTACATATATTTTCAGAGCGATGCCCCATTCGTTTACACCCATTGCATCGATCGGCGAGTTCGGTCTGATTGATCGTATCGCTGAAATCGTTCCAGATCCTCTGGAAGATAAGCGGATCCTATGCGGGATCGGAGACGATGCAGCCGTCTTTCGGGCATCACCCGGACGGCTCCAGGTAATGACAACGGACACGATGATCGAGGGTGTCCATTTTGACCGGGCACTCACACCCATGGCCTATCTGGGTGGGAAGTCGATTACAGTCAGCGTGAGTGACATCGTCGCCATGAATGCCAGGCCGGCGCTGGCAACGATCGCAATTGGCATTCCGCGCAATATGTCCGTTGAGATGGTCGAGGCCCTTTACGAAGGAATCGGTGAAGCGTGTACGACGTATGGACTGAAGCTGGTCGGAGGCGACACGTCGTCTTCGCATGCGCTCTACATTACAATCACCATGATCGGAGAAGCTGCCGATGACAGCATTATATTTCGTCAGGGTGCCCGGGAAGGCGATGTTCTGTGTGTGACGGGTGATCTGGGTGGGGCCTACGCGGGTCTTCAGGTTCTGCTCGATCAAAGACGGGCGATGGATGAACTCGGAAAAGAGTTTGAGCCGGACCTTGAGGCTCATCGAAGGGTAATCGATCAGCAGCTGACGCCCGCTGCCCGGCTCGATTTTCTAGATGTTCTGTCCGAGATGTCCATTCGGCCCAGTTCCATGATCGACATCTCCGACGGGCTGGCTTCAGAGGTACATCATATTTGCTCAAGTAGCGATAAGGGTGCTACGATACGAGTCACCTCACTCCCCATTGATCCGCTCACTCGCGCGGTAGCCGACCAGTTCATGGACGATGTTGACACCTATGTATTTTACGGGGGTGAGGATTACGAATTGTTGTTCACCGTCTATCTGGAAGAGGGTGAGAGACTTGTGGAAAGTGGCCAGGTTGCCATCATCGGGGAGATACTTGAGAGCTCTAAGGGCGTGCAGGCGCTGAGCCCGGACGCAGGGCTTATTCCTCTGCACCCCGCTGGATTTGACCATTTTGGAGATTCATTCAGCGAAAACGGGGTTTGATTCGGCCTGAGTGCTGTGTTGTCGCCTTAGGTATCGGTTGCGCAGAACAGCAGCTCGTCCCACCATTCATTCCAGATACTTCGTCGCTCACTCTGCCTCTGGAGAAAGCTCGATTCGCCCGATCCAATTGGGTCGCCAGGAGGCGGAGAGATTCCAGGATATTTTTCCGTGGGTTGGTAATCCCTGAACAGAAACCGATCGATTTGATCGAAAACGGCGAACCGATGCGCCTTTGATTCCTGATCGCGTGACGGAGCCGGATGGTCCTCAATCCAAATATGAATTTCGCGGAGATGTTGATTGACTCGAGCCCTGACGGCGGGTGAAGCGCTCGAGTTCGACGCGGCTTCAAGCAGAACATCCGTCCATACTTGCTGAACGACTCTCTGAAGTTCAGCATAGTACGGATCGCTATCGATGTCGATTTTCCAAATTCGCTGAGATACGGCTGTCAATACCTCACCCAAACTCGGGAGGCCTTCATTGAAGTCATTCTGATTGACCACGCGAGCCGTTCGCTGGGGATGGAGAATCAATCCAAGTACCTGACTGGCAACCACCTCGGCCGGTGCATACGGGTCAAAAATTAACCCTGTATATCCGCCAAATAATTCTCGATGCGGGCGGTATCCGGGCGGTCGGGGAGGAATCTGTGTTCGAATCTGCGGAGGCAACGCAAGAGCAGCAGGGCTCAGTGTTTCCAATAATACATCGAGCGCTTTTCTCTGCTGGCGCGCTCCCACGGGTTCCGGCATGGCCTGTTTGTCGCCGCGCATATTGTATGTGTAGTACACTCCACCGATCATCTTTACGGTCGCGTTGATCTGATAACGGTGATGCAGATATAACGGGACGAGTACTTCTTCCATGGTCGCCATGGGTTGTCCAGATCGGATGTTGGCGACTCCAAAATCGTCTAGGGCGACGGCTCGAACACTCATTTCCGTCATCAAGGCCGAAAATACATCTTCACCGTTGTCCCACAGATTGGCCCGCGGATGGGCCGCACCGGCCGGACGGGCATCGCTATCCGTTATGAAATGCATACCCTCTTCACTGTACGCCTCAATGATTGCGGCCAGCGCCAAGCTTTCATCGATCCCATCCGGAAAATCACTATATCCATAGCGAATCGTGTATTCGTCCCACTTACCGATTCCCTCGTCGTATGCATTAGATAATTCGATTCGTCCGTTCTGACCCAGCGTTGCAAGCGGCGCCGGGTAGTCCATGACGGAGGCCCGAGCGTTCACCGATGAGGCGAAATTGTGTTGTAGACCGAGTGTGTGCCCCACCTCGTGAGCCGAAAGCTGACGAATTCGGGCCAGGGCCATCTCGAGCATCGGATCCTGGTTTGCAGTGCTCATGCGAAGGGGGCTGTACGGGGCAAGCAGCCCTTCCGCCAGAAGATAATCCTGGCGTACCCGGAGCGATCCGAGACTAACGTGCCCCTTTATGATCTCTCCGGTTCGGGGATCGGACACGGAAGATCCGTAACTCCAGCCCCGCGTAGATCGATGTACCCAATTGATCATGTTATAGCGAACGTCCATGGGATCGGCATCGTCAGGAAGCATCTCGACGCGGAACGCATCGATGTAACCCGCGGCTTCAAAGGCTTCATTCCACCAACGCGCGCCGTCAAGAAGTGCGCTTCGAACCGGCTCAGGTGTACCTGGGTCGAGGTAATACACGATGGGTTCGATCGCAGCACTCATCGCCGAGTCCGGATTCACTTTCTGAAGTCTATGACGCCGAATGAATCGCTTTCGGATATCGGTACCGATGGGGGTCGCGTAATCGGCAAAGGATAGCGTGCCGAAACCGGAGCGCGGATCGGCTTTTCGCGGCGTGTACCCAGGAGGAGGAAGCTCGATGAATGAATGCCGCACCCGAAGCGTTACGGAGCGGGGGTCTGCGGCCACCGTGCCGACCAATGGCCCCGGGCTGTCACTCGTAAACGTTAATCGGGCCTCCAATTCCGTGTTTTTTGGAAACGACTTTATCATTTCCG
The DNA here is from genome assembly GCA_022567305.1 of Bacteroidota bacterium. GTDB lineage: Bacteria > Bacteroidota > Rhodothermia > Rhodothermales > UBA10348 > SMXL01. Next base: position 91,050 of record JADFHF010000002.1, read on the forward strand.
GATGAAGAGCGCTTCTGCTGTCGTCGAGGTGATAGGTTCCTTGATCTCTGGCTTTCAATCGACCAACAACCCCTTGTGCATCCCTGACGATAAAATCGGTGACGTCGATCAACACCATTCCATTGCTTTCTGCCGCCACTTTAAATCCCCATAGAATACTTGGGGCAAAGGCGTCCTCAACGGCTTTCCTCTCCGCCGCATTTTCCGACAGCGCGCGATAGTTCATGTTCGGAGCCACGAGCAGCACTTTGGGACCGACCCGCTCAAACCGAACGATTCGAGTTCCGCCTAATTGATTTCGATCGAGACCGATGTCGTTGGAGCCAAGTCCGGCCGGCTGCGAGTTGACATACAGGAAATCCTCATCGAATCGATTGACTTTGAGCCACAGCTTTCCACTGCTCTCATCCCAGTACACATCGAAATAACCCGCACGATGGTCCAGGTCCGTCGTTTTCTCCGAGATGGAGGGCAAATCCTGGGCGTAGGCAGGTACGGAGGTGGCGATCAGACTCAAAGCGAAAACCAAAAGAACGAGACGCATTAGGCGGTTCATGATATATCGTGCCTCAGATAGACAGGGAATCTCGAAAGTACGAAGTGCGCGGTTGAATGGGAGTCCTTTGGGAGATTGGGAATCTCCTATGGATTTACGCACGGATTGACTCATTTCTCGAATCACCCTGATTCATTCTTCCACTACTCAAAATTCCCCGTTTCTTTGCGATCTTGGGAGTCAACGGGCCGTTGTAGGCGCGGCAATGAGGGTACTCCTGCCCTATTTTTGGAGTCCTGTCGTCGGACAGGCCAGATGCCCGGGAGAAGAGTCGTGATCGAGGCACCTCTGATCTCAGGCCGGATCGCAGGGTCGGATCTCAGGAATTCCAGAAACCAAAGTGACATTTTTCTGATGGAAGTAAAGACGTCAACAGGTGAAGTTATTCAAATCGTTGGGCCGGTTATTGATGCTCAGTTCCCCGCTGATGCAGTACCGGATATCCTTCACGCGCTCGAAATCAAACGCGAGGACGGGAGCCGCCTGGTTCTCGAGGTTCAGCTACATCTCGGTGAAAATCGCGTCCGGACGATCGCGATGGACTCGACGGATGGATTAGAACGTGGGACCGAGGTCGTGAATACGGGACAGGCGATATCGATGCCGTATGGAGAGGAAATTCGCGGCCGCTTGTTCAACGTCATTGGTGAAGCGATCGACGGATTGCCGCAGCCGAAAGCAGAGGGTTGGCGACCGATCCACGCGAAGGCACCCTCATTCGACGAGCTGGCCACGTTTACGGAAATGCTCGAGACCGGGATCAAGGTGGTTGACCTGCTGGAGCCTTATGCACGCGGCGGTAAAATTGGACTATTTGGTGGTGCCGGAGTTGGGAAGACGGTACTGATCATGGAGTTGATCAACAATATTGCAAAAGAGCACGAGGGTCTTTCCGTTTTTGCGGGCGTAGGTGAACGGACACGCGAAGGAAACGACCTGCTCCGCGAAATGCTGGAAAGCGGTGTTGTTGACTATGGAAAAGAGTTTCTCGAATCCATGAAAAAAGGCGACTGGGATCTTTCCAAAGTGGATGACGAGGCACTCAAAAATTCAAACATCGCGCTGGTATTCGGTCAGATGAACGAGCCGCCTGGAGCGCGCGCACGCGTCGCTCTCTCCGGACTCACCGTGGCTGAGTACTTCCGGGATCTCGGTGGAAAAGACGTGTTACTTTTCGTAGACAACATATTTAGGTTCACCCAGGCAGGTTCTGAGGTTTCGGCTCTTCTGGGACGTATGCCGAGTGCTGTCGGTTATCAACCTACGCTGGCCACGGAGATGGGTGAACTTCAGGAGCGCATTACTTCTACGAAGAAGGGCTCCATTACATCAGTTCAGGCGATTTATGTACCTGCTGACGACCTCACAGACCCGGCTCCAGCCACTACGTTTACTCACCTTGATGCAACTACGGTGCTTTCACGTCAAATTTCAGCCCTGGGAATCTATCCGGCAATCGACCCGCTGGATTCGACCAGCCGCATACTGGATCCGCTTGTGGTGGGTAACGAGCATTACGGTACGGCTCAACTGGTCAAACAGCTTCTTCAACGCTACCGCGAACTTCAGGACATCATCGCCATCCTCGGCCTCGACGAATTGAGTGACGATGACAAATTGGTGGTGGGTCGGGCTCGTCGCGCGCAACGCTACATGAGTCAACCCTTCTTCGTTGCCGAGCAGTTCACTGGAACGCCCGGCAAGTATGTAAAAATCGACGATACCATTCGCGGCTTCAAGATGATCTTGGAGGGTGAACTGGACCACCTTCCTGAGCAGGCTTTTACGTACAAAGGAGTCATCGAAGAAGTCATCGAGGACGGCGAGCGTCTCCTCAAGGAAGAGGACTAATTGGAATCACCGATGGAGAATCTTTTTGTCGAAATCGTTTCACCCTCCGGCCGGGTATTCCAGGGAGAAGCCAGCGGTGTCAAAGCGCCGGGTGTGCAGGGTTCATTTGAAGTACTCCGAAACCACGCGCCCATGATCTCGGCGTTTGAGGTCGGACTGCTTCGAGTGACGATGTTGACCGGCGAGCATATCACGATTGCAACGTCCGGCGGATTCCTGGAAATCGTGAACAATTCGGTGTCGATTCTCGCTGAAACGGCCGAAATTGGGTCCGAAATAGACATTGAACGGGCTCAGGCTGCTGAAGAACGAGCGGTTAAGTGTCTTGCCGAGATCACGGACGACGAAGAACGGAAGCGGTATGAAGCGGCGTTGATCCGAGCTCGCAATCGACTTCGGATCGTGATTGGAGCGGTCGGAACGGAGAAAAAAATCTAGTTAACGACAGCGTTTATTTCATTTTCGAATCGCCTGCACGTTATCAGCGTGTGGGCTTTCTTATAATTGGCACGTACCCATGTCAACACTCTTCCCGAAATGAATACAGAATCCATCGGTACACCCTGTCTGCTGATCGACAGAGATCGACTTTCGACGAACCTGGCGGCTATGCAGGGGAAGGCCGACGCGAATCGTGTCGAACTTCGCCCGCACACTAAAACCCATAAGTCCATCGCTCTCGCTCGAAACCAACTGGAGCTGGGCGCATCAGGCATCGCCGTGGCAAAAGTCGGCGAAGCCGAAATCTATGCTGCCGCAGGTATAACAGATATCCGTATTGCCTACGTGACCATCGGAGCGGAGAAATACGAGCGCATCGTAGACCTCATGGAAAAGGCCCGTATTTCGTTCTGTGTAGACACCATCGAGGGAGCAATGGGTGCCTCGGCGTTTTTTTCTGCTCGGGACTTAACGGTGGAGGTCTTGGTCGAAGTCGACGTGGGGTACGGAAGATGTGGCGTCAAATGGAATAGCACAGAAGGCGTCGAGTTCTTCAAATCCGTTTCGGAACTCTCGGGTCTGAAGATCATCGGAATATTGACGCACGCTGGTCACTCGTACGACGGCCCTCAGACCGAGACCGAATCGAAAGAGGAGGCACTCATTCGCGTATCCAATGAAGAGCGGGACCGAATATTAGCGTTTGCTTCTGCGCTCTCGGAAGCCGGCCTGATCAAACCCGATAACAGATTCGAAATCAGCATCGGTTCTACGCCATCAGTGAGGCACTTTGAGAACCGCGAGGAGAACGGATTCAAGATTACCGAAATTCGGCCGGGTAACTACGTTTTCAATGATCGAATCCAGGTCGGACTCGAAGTGGCAACTTGGCAGGAATGCGCACTGACCGTTCTGACGACTGTGATAAGTAGACACAGGGATGCAGATGGGAGCGAAAAGTTGTTCTTGGATGCGGGAAGAAAGGTTTTTACAGCGGATCTCTCTAATATGATGGATGGTTACGGGTCTCTTCTCTACAACGCCCGAACGATGGAGCCTCTTCCACACGCACGATTCACGAGACTCTCGGAAGAACACGGTTGGGTCCACGTCCACGGTGGAGCTACCCTCAGCGTCGGAGATCGTGTCCGGGTCGTTCCGAATCACGCCTGCGTCGTCGTAAACACCCAAAGGAATCTGTACGTCGTGCACGAGGACGAGATCGTAGAAACCTGGACCGTCGATACGCAGAGCCAGGTGATGTAGGAGCCCGGACTAGACCGAAGTATCTTTTACCGTGAGCGACTCTACGTAGAAGAGTTCGCACGCGCCATTACCTCTGTCCGTGCGCTCGAGAGAACTCTTCCATCGCCATCCGTCGTCGGCCTGAACGTTTACAAGTTTTCCGATCAGCTGGATAATTTCTCCTTTCTTGAGCCGCTTGAGTCGTTTTTCAAGTTGGTCCGTCGCAGGAATGATGTGCATGTTGGCGCTGTGATTGGACACCTCTCTTGCCGGAATGGGAAGTTCGCGGCTCCGCCAACTGTACCAGCGACCGGACTGTGATATGGAAAAAGATTCGAGAATGGATTCATCTGACATTCGACCCCAGCCGAGTGCCAGATCGAGGGGCGAGAGATCCGATTCGCGGCCATACCCGTACTTCTTTTTCGAGAGAATTCGGGCAGTAAGACTGAAGTCGGCCTGAGGAATGAGCCGATATTCGTTAAATAAAAAGCTTGCTGCTGGCTTGATATCGATCTGTACAGGGTCATCGGGGGCCAAAACGCCAGGGCCGTGCTTGACCTCTTTTTCGAAGGTCACCACAAACCCAATTGTGAAAATGGCTAAAATGATGAGTCCCTTTTTCATACCGAAAATCCGGATTTTAGTCGCCTGGTTTGGATGAGAAAACTGTGTCTAAGAGCCCCATTCGTATTGTTATAGACGATTCTTTGTGAGGAGAGCCCATCTCTCTAGTTTCGGCTGATTGTGTTGGATTCTAAAGTCATCTCGTTCAATACCACGGACGATTCTTCCCACGCAAGAACCCCCATTGCACGCACTTCCCTGGAGCGGCAAAGAAATTGCTTCTGCCACGCTTCGTCGCGGTGGAGTCCGGGTTTGTTTCGAGCAGAAATCGGACGCCGTCATTTTCTGGCTCCCCGATCGGCCCCTGGAATTAATCGATGAAGTTGTGGAGCTGCGGATGCGGAAATGAGCGCTATGGGTGCGTGCGACAAGATCCGTCGGAACGGATAAGCCACAAACCTCAGTTCTTAGAGTCAGACTGCTACTGAGCGTACCGTCCCGCTCCAATCACCGGACCGATCCCGACTCCAATCGCAATTCCGATTCCGCACTTGTCGAGGGCAACACCCACCGCAGCTCCGACACCGGCCCCGAGTGCAATGGCGACTCCACTAGGGTTGGATTGGTTTTTTTCGATGTGTTTTCGGTCTGAGTTTCCGGGAATTCCATGACCAAACGGTTGGGTAATCCATTTTATTGGTCGTCGAACAGTAAATGGGCGCTGCCCGGGTTCAACGATTCTTTCTGAATACCTTTCTGAATACCTTTCTGAATACCTTTCTGAATACCTTTCTGAATACCGAAGTGCTTGTACGCCCGCTCCGTAGCCATCCTTCCTCGCGGCGTTCTTTCGATAAAGCCCTCCTGAATCAAATAGGGTTCATACACTTCTTCAATGGTTTCGGCTTCTTCTCCCACCGACACGGCGAGATTCGTCAATCCCGTAGGGCCACCCGAAAATTTTTCGATCAGTGTGACGAGAATCCGTGAATCCATATCGTCGAGCCCTTCCTTGTCTACGTTCAAGGCATTCAGAGCGAAATCGGCCAATTTCTGTGAAATTCGGCCGTCGCCTTCAACTTCAGCATAGTCCCGGGCTCTGCGAAGAAGTCGGTTGGCCACTCTAGGGGTGCCGCGGCTTCGTTTCGCCAATTCAATAGCCCCTTCATCCGATATTTCAACCCCAAGAATCGATGATGACCGTTTCACAATCTTCGTAAGCATGGGCGATGTGTAATAATCGAATCGGAAATCTATTCCGAATCGAGCCCGGAGAGGAGCTGTGAGGAGGCCTTTTCGAGTCGTAGCGCCAACGAGGGTGAACGGCGGAAGTGTAATTTTTACACTGCGTGCACTAGGACCGGAATCAATCAAAATGTCGATCTGATAATCCTCCATCGCCGCGTAGAGATACTCTTCTACAACGGGTGAAAGTCTGTGGATCTCATCGATAAAAAGAATTTCACCCTCGCTCAGGTTAGTAAGTAACCCGGCGATATTGGCTGGTTTATCCAGAACAGGTCCGGACGTGGTTTTGATTCGCGCGCCCATTTCGTGGGCGAGGATGTACGCAAGTGTTGTTTTTCCGAGGCCCGGTGGACCCGAGAGGAGAACATGATCGAGACACTCCTCCCTATTTTTGGCCGCGGACATAAAAATTCGGAGATTGTCCTTAATTCGCTGCTGCCCCACGAATTCATCGAGAGCTTTCGGTCGAAGCGTTCTTTCGATGTCTTCGTCGCCTTGAACCGGTATGGGGCTGAGTGCATCGGAAGGTGCGGTCATAAAATCTCTATCAGCAGGCTGTCGATGAGACGATCAGGGCAGAAAATGTCAGCCATTATTTGCGATGATCTGACGCGATCGCTTGACCTGAAAGTTGACATCGAAAAGCCCGTGTTCTAGACTACGATATCATGTTTGTGATCGACAACATACTGATTTCTGATGAACTCGTTGACGCGCCATTCACGCGCATCTTGGGGGCGTCTCATGGAGCCTGTTGCGTACCGGGCGACTCGGGGGCGCCTCTAGAGGCAGACGAAATTCCAGACATTAAAGCCGTTTTTTCCATCTTCGAACATCGCCTTCGACCGGAGGCCAGGAAAATCATTCGCGAGAAAGGGGTCTGGGAAGAATCCTCACCTGGCCAATTTGCCGTAACTTGTGTGGGTACTTCCGAGTGCGTATTTGCGACCTGCGAAGGCCAGGTCGCCAAATGTGCCTTTGAAAGGGCGTTCAAGGAGGGGAAAATCGAGTTTCGCACACCCATTTCCTCTCATTTGTACCCCGTGCGCATCGAGCAGCTTGGCAATTTTTGAAAGACTCAACAATAAACAAATGAACATGCGCCAATCGGGGGTGCGCTGCAGCACACGCAACCATCTTCAACGAATAGATTTCTTAAAGGGACCCTGGACGCCCAAATACCCTCGAAAATGGATGGTAGACCTTAAAGAATTCGTCGATTATCGCCGATCTGTTTTCTCAGAGAGCCTCTAATCATTCATCCTCATGCTGAACCTACAGCAAAAACAGTCGCTGCAGCAAAAGCTGTCTCCTCAACAGATTCAGTATATCAAATTGCTGCAGCTGCCAACGCTCGCCCTGGAGCAACGAATCAAGGCGGAGTTGGAAATCAATCCCTTGCTCGAAGAGGGCGAGGAGGAAGAGGAGGCCGAAGCCACCCAGACGGACGAAGCGGAGGTTACCAAGGAGCAGGAAAAGGAAGATCCCGATACGACAAAGGAGGAATATCAGTGGGAGGAGCTCCTTGACAATAGTGACGATTTGTACGGGTACAAAGCACGGGTCGATCAGAGCAACGAAGAGGATCGCCGGGAAATTCCCCTGGTGGCTCGTGAATCGATTCTTGAGACACTCAGATCTCAGCTGGTCTTCCTGGAGCTTGACGAAAGTGAACAACTGATTGCCGAACAGATCCTGGGGTCCGTAGATGAGGATGGCTATTTGCGGAGACCGCTCGAGTCCATCGTCGACGATATCGCTTTCAATCACGGCATATTACTGGAAGAATCAGATGTCGAGTCAGTGCTTGCGCGCATTCAACGTCTTGATCCGATCGGGATTGCATCCCGAGACCTACGTGAATGTCTTCTGGTTCAGCTTGCTGCTTTAGCCGACGATACAATCGGGCGCTACGTGGCAACAGAGATGCTGGAGCGGGCATACAAAGAGTTTACGATGAAGCACTACGACGCTATCAAACGTCGACTTCGCATCGAAGGGAAAGACCTCAAGGAGGCGTATGAACTAGTGCAACGTCTTGATCCCAAGCCCGGGGAAGGATTTTTCTCATCCGCCCAGAACTACATCACGCCCGACTTTACGGTCGAGTTCGAAGATGAGGAAGGATTTATCATCTCGCTGAACAACGAGAATGCGCCGCAACTTCGAGTCTCGAAATCGTACCGACTGATGCTAGAACAATTGCTCGCTGAAAAGAAGAGTAATAGAGATTCGTACGACACCGAAACCAAGCAATTTCTAAAGTCCAAATTCGAGGCAGCCCGGTGGTTTATCAACTCGATCAACCAGCGGCGCCAAACGATGCTGAGGGTGATGGACGCTATCGTTCAACAGCAGGAAAAATTTTTCAGTCTCGGCGAGGGTCACCTTAAGCCCATGATTCTGAAGGACGTTGCCGAGCTGATCAGAATGGATATCTCTACGATCAGTCGTGTGGTCAATGGAAAGTACGTCCAGACCGATTTTGGCGTATACGAATTGAAGTACTTTTTCTCTGAAGGATTGTCAACCGAGAGCGGCGAAGAAGTCTCCAATAAGGAGGTGAAAGCCATCATCGACGGCATCATTGTCGAAGAAGACAAGAGAAAACCACTTTCCGATCAACGGATTGCGACCCTATTGACGGACGACGGGTTCAAGATTGCCAGACGCACGGTCACGAAATACAGAGAGCAGCTGGGAATACCCGTTGCTCGACTCAGGAAGGAAATATTGCTCTCCTAAAACGCACCGAGCCAGTTGACATCTACGTGGACTTATGTCAGGGCTTGAATCTCATTTCGATCCATCCGATCACCACCGATTCGGAGCTGAACTATATTCTGGACGCCATTGAGGAGACTGTTTCTGAGATTGAGGAATGGGAGAAAGACTACGAAAATGATGTGTATATCAACGAATTCGTGCACAAAGATGCTGCAGATCGTCTCGGTGATGCCATTCTAGGCTGGTTCTCACTGGCTTCTGATCCCGTTCGGCCCGTCGAGGGATGAGAACGGGGCGGTTTGTCCCTCAATCCCTTCCAAAACCGGAAAAAATTCTCCCGTTACGGGAAAATTCTGCCCCGATTATAGGGTCTGGGCCCGAGTTCGAGTCTTAGAGGGCTATCTCCAAACACGGGATCACATAGTCTCTTAAGTACAGTATTTATACGAATATAAGCCGTAGTCATCCAAGGCTGCCTACTCGCTCGTTTCGACGTGAAACAGCGAATTTGTACCCGTTTGAGGATTTATTGGTTCGTGGTTATGGAATGGTGATTCGGTGTGTCTACGCAAAACAGGCCTGGAATTTGTAATCCCATCTCACAGAACATTTTCTAACGAGCAGACCACAACCAAATCTAAACTGATCAGCCATGCAGACTATAAATCCACAAAACGCCGGCTCCTCCTTTACCCATCTTCTTCTCCGCTACATGGATGGACAGATCGCTGACCGGTCCTGGGACAAGATTATGAAAACGATCGATCAGGAAGGTCTCACAACTAAGGAGAGAATGGCCTTTGCTCGCTTTATGAATGAAGTGATCGAAGAGGCTTCGAGTGTTGCTCTCCACGTGCCCAAGCCGGCCGAGATGGAAGATCTGCTGTCTGAAGTTCGAAAATCACAAAACTAAGCGTCGAAAAAATCAAAGCTACCTCCTCCAGCTTGATTGGCAAGGGGTTCTGGTGGGTTCCCTAGCCATGATTTTCGACAATAAGCCGAGTCCGCTTTTGCGCGCTCGGCTTTTCTTTTAGAGTTGGTTTTCCTCAGCGAAACCGGGTTCGGCTTCAACCCGAGCGATGGCCGGGAGCTCAGCCGTTAAGGCCGTGTCGTAGAGATCTATTTCACTTCCGAACCATGCGACGGTCACGCCGGCGCGGGCGAAAAGGAACAGCTGCTGAAGTATGAATACACCCCAGAGTCCGCCGGTACGAACATCGATCATCGTGGGGATAGCGAGCAGGATAAGCGCGATCACAAACCAACCCGCGTAAAGCCCGATCGAGTTAAAGTGACGTAACGGCCATAACACCCCGCTCAACATCGACTTGCCTACCGTATTCGTTCCGATGACCAGTTCCATTCGCGCATAGTCGTGCATCAGGTCGAGGACAGACAATCCGATGACTAGAGACACAGGGATGAAAACAACGAAAATCCAGAATTCGCCGACTTCTCCCGGCCAAATTGCGGAAAGTATGAACACCGAGATGGCGATTCCGACACCGAGGGCCGCGACAGGAACCAGAAACGCAAGTGCGAGGACGATGGCACGCCCCGAATATTCGCCAACGCCCTGCCAGAAAGATTGGAGGCCGCGGCTGTATAGCGTGCTGATAATTCCGATGGACGCAATGGCTTTCCAGAGAAAAACAACCGGGAAAATCCAGAATCGTTGAGAAAACAATCCCGCGAGCGTTGGAAGGGCGTCCTCCATTACGTCTGCCCAAAGAGTGATGTCGAACTGAGTTGCCAGCTCCGACGAAAAACCTGTAGTCGCAGTTGCCGAATTCAGCGCGAGATAGATCGGTATAGTCACCATGAATCCGGCGACCAGATTCACTCCATACAACAGACCAACCAGTCGTGGTCGTCGTGTTGCGGTGGAAATACCCTGCCGAAAAAGGCCGTATGAGTTTCTGGGTGACCTGCTGAATGACATGCTGAAGGACGTTCTGAGTAAGAGTTCTAATTCTGTCGAACGTTTAAAAAATGCCCGAAAAAACGACTAACAACTGCTGGATGAACGATATAAGTCGCAGTTGAGCGGTTCGCGCAAGGGAAGAATCAGCATCGACTTGCAGGATTCGTCGATTGTTGAGCCGATTCGTGTCCAGCAATATTCTATTTTCTGGGTCAATGAACGCTTCTACGAGCGGTTCATCGCTCCGAAATACCATTTCAATCCAGGTTTCTTCGCCCGACCATTGCCTGATCTCTTCTGATCCGTCACGAAATGTGGCCCGAAGTATCTGGGGAAAAACGCCGTCACCTGTCCGTTCAATCGTCACATGACTCTCATACATGGCCGAAGCATCGTCTTCATCCACCGTGTCAATGCGTCGAGTCGAAAGCGAGTAAATCTTGTAATCGAACGTAGCGGTTCCGTACACATATTGATCGAAAAACCAGTCCAGGTCTTGCTCCGAAACTGCCTCGGCAACGTCTTGAAGGTCTCGGGTCGTGGGATGCCGAAAACGCCATGTGTCGTAATAGGTCTTCAGGAACTCTCGCATGGTTTCCCATCCCAGGTATCTTTCGAGCGTATGCAAGACCGTAGCGGGTTTCACGTACGAAGCTTTGTTGTAGTCGCCGAATGGGTATTCCCATGAGTTGGTGAACAAGGCTCCGCGTGAAGGGCTGTTCTTCGTATAGGCGATTCGCTGCGCATCTGTATCCGTAAGCTGAAATCCGGCGAAATCGATCACAGAACCGGGTCCATATTCCGCATCGACGAGCCTCGTTTCGATATAGGAATTCACCCCTTCATCCAACCAGGCTTCTTCGAATTCATTGCTCGCAAGGAGGCCGTAGAAATACTGATGCCCGAACTCGTGGATGGTCACGATCTCGAGGGCACGGATCCATTTCGGGAGCCTGTAAATGGTACCGCACGTGATCAACGTGGGGTATTCCATACCGTTTGCCCCGCCAATTCCGTCCACCAGGGTTAGTGTCGTGTACGGATACTCGCCGACCCATTCTGCGTAATACTCGAGTGCCACTTTGGCCGCGTCAAAATGACGCTGAGCCTGGGCCTGGTGAGCGGGCTGTATGAGCAATCGAAGTGCCACGTGCTCCCATTGATCGGTGTAGACCAGAAAATCTGGACTGGCCGTCCAGGCGAAGTCATGAACGTCATCAGCGATGTAACGAACGGTTCTGATTCCGTCCGTAATTTCTTCGCTCTCGAGAAGTCCTGTGGCGCCCAGTACATAAGATTCGGGGACACTTATAGTGACGTCGTAGGTCCCGAAGTCCGCGTAGAATTCCGAATTCTCGTGGAACTGGTGGGCATTCCACCGCCCTTTTTGGGCATCTTCCGGGACATAACGCTGTCCGGGAATCTCGTAAACTGCGATCTTTGGAAACCACTGCGCTACCATAAAGAACGGATTTCCAGACTCGCCCGTTTTCCAACCAGTGCGCGAAAAGATCTCTGGAAGTCTTGATTCGAAATCGAAATCCAACGTGATCGACTCTCCGGGCTGCACGGAATACGGAAGCGAGACTGCCATGACCGTTTGGTCCAATTCATTATCGTCATCCGGATGAATAAAGCGGATTCGGTCCAATAAATCCAACCCCGTTTCAGGGGGTAGAGTGGGCGAAACGTCAGCCACTGGATCGGCCGCAATCTGCATTCGCATGATGTCGACACCGCCCCAGGAATCTTGAACTCCAGCCGAAAAACCCCGGTGCTGGCCGCCACTTTCTTTCATGAAGGTAGAATTCTCATTCTTGAAGGCGTTCAGATAGAGATGGAACTGCAATTCGTCAACCGGGACGCTATCCGGATTTCTCCACGTGAGTCGCTGTGTGCCTGAAACCGTTTTTGAATCCGGATCAAGTTTCACATGCATGGTATAGGCAACGCGTCGGTCGCTGAGGGGCTCGTCGGAAATGGTGGCCTGACGGGCATTCGCACCCTGGATCCAGAAGGCGGCTGCGAGAAGCGGAATGGTTATCTTGAGCATGGCGGATACGCGTGTGTTCATGAACCGATAGGCGTAGGTTACGCCTAAGATCAGCTCCAGCCACTCGCCAAGTTAGGCGATATTGAATTAACGGTACTCAAGAGCCCTTCGAATGTCAGGATCCAATTATGTAGAGATTTGTGAAGTGGGTCCGCGTGACGGTTTTCAGTTCGAAGACACGCCAATCCCGACTTCGACGAAACTCGAGATCATCCACGGACTCGTTGCTGCCGGTATACCGCGGATCCAGGTGGCCTCATTTGTGCACCCGGACAAGGTCCCTCAGATGGCGGACGCGGAGGACGTGATCGCTGCGTTAAATCCGTCCGATAACGTCGTTTATTCGGGTCTTTGCCTGAACATGCGAGGCGTACAGCGGGCCGCAGATTCAGGTGTAAAAGACCTGGACCTGTCCATCGCCACCAACGAATCACACGGGTTGGACAACGCAGACATGACGGTAGAGCAGGGTATCCTCGAAGCGGTAGAAATGGTGGCTGAAGCGCATCGACGGGGACTTCGGGTGCAGCTCGGGTTGCAAACGGTTTTTGGATACGGCTACCCGGGAGACACGAGCCTCGACGAGATTTTGCTCGTCGCTAAAAAATTTGCCGAGTTGAATGTGGATTCCATCTCACTCGCCGACACGACTGGATTGGCGAATCCCCAGTTGATCCGTGAGCGTGTATCTGCCGTCAGAAATGTCATTGGGGAAACTCCTTTGGTCCTCCATTTGCACGATACACGAGGTCTCGGACTTGCAAACGTTCTCGCAGCCTGGGAATCCGGCGTCAGCCGTTTTGACACGTCCCTCGGCGGTCTTGGTGGCTGTCCGTTCATCAGAGGTGCGACAGGCAATGTCGCAACCGAAGATGTAGTGTATCTGTTCGAAGAAATGGGCGTGGAAACGGGGATTGAAAACCCGCGCGTGGCCGAATGCTCACGGAAAATCGCGGATCATTTAGGACGTCATTTGCCCGGAAAAATGTATCGGCTCGTTTAATCCGATTGGGTTCACCTTGGTTCGGAAGAACTCTCGTAGGCTTCGATCGGCTGACACGAACACACCAGATTGCGGTCTCCAGCAGCGTCATTGACTCGTCTTACGACTGGCCAGAATTTGTGATCACGCGTCCAGGGAGCCGGAAAAGCAGCCTGCTCTCTGGTATAGACCTGTTCCCATTCGTTCGCCACCAGCATTCCGGTCGTATGAGGGGCGTTTGCCAAGAGACTGTCTTCTCCCGAGATAAGGCCGACTTCAACTTCCTGAATTTCAGCACGGATTGAAATCATCGCATCACAAAATCGATCCAGTTCATCTTTCGATTCGCTTTCAGTTGGCTCGACCATCATTGTACCGACAACGGGCCATGACATCGTGGGTGCATGAAAACCATAATCCATGAGACGTTTGGCTACATCGACTTCAGTTAAGCTGGTCTCGTTTCTCAGGTGCCGAAGATCTAGAATAAATTCGTGGGCGACTCGACCGTTTGTCCCGGTGTAGAGGACTTCGTAGTGTGACGAAAGCCTTTTGGCCATGTAGTTCGCATTCAGAATCGCGATTTCGGTGGATCGTCGAAGACCGTCTGCCCCGAGCATCGCGATGTACGCCCAGGAAATGGGGAGAACCCCGGCACTTCCGTACGGGGCCGATGCTACGGGTCCAATCGCCTCTGGCGAATCGTTCACCACGACCAGAGGATGCCCCGGGAGATATTTGGCAAGGTGTTCGGCAACACATATGGGTCCCACGCCGGGCCCGCCTCCACCATGCGGGATGGCAAACGTCTTATGCAGGTTCAAATGACAAACATCGGCACCTACGTCGCCTGGCTGGCAGTAACCCATCTGGGCGTTCATGTTGGCGCCATCCAAATAGACCTGGCCTCCATTCTGGTGAACGAGGTCACAAATGTTTCGAATGCCTTCTTCGAAAACTCCATGCGTAGAGGGGTAGGTAACCATGATCGCTGCCAATCGGTCTGCGTTTTCGCTGACTTTGGCCCGTAGATCAACCGTATCAATATTTCCCTGGTCGTCGCAGGCGACGACGACAACCTCCATTCCCGCCATCACGGCGCTTGCCGGATTCGTTCCGTGTGCGGAGCTCGGAATCAGGCAGACCTTACGATCGGAATCGCCGCGACTCAGATGGTACGCGCGGATCATCAAAAGTCCCGCATATTCTCCGGAAGCGCCGCTGTTGGGCTGAAGAGACGTGGCAGCAAATCCGGTGATCCGCGTCAGCCATTCCTCCAGCTCGCCGATCATCTTTCGATATCCCGAAACCTGATCGACCGGGACGAAGGGGTGGATTTGACTGAAAGAGGCCCACGTAATCGGGATCAATTCCGTCGCGGCGTTCAGTTTCATGGTGCACGAACCAAGCGGAATCATGCTCGTGGTGAGAGACAAATCTTTAGACGCGAGCCGATGCATGTATCGAGTCAGCTTCGTCTCGGAGTGGTGCTCGTGAAATACCGGGTGCGTAAGAAAGTCCGACGTGCGATCGGGGATGTCCCCTCCGGTAGGCATCGGCGGCGCACTCGAGGCGTTCAAACCGTTGCTGGACATGTTCTCCACATTGAAAACGTCAAACAGATCGGAGACGTCTGTTTCGGTGACCGTCTGGTCGAGAGACAACCCAATGGAGCCGTCATCAAAGTATCGGAGATTGATTTCCCGCTCGAGCGCTCGATTCTGAATAACGGACTGAGCGTTTTGGTCCGTGTCTATGCGAATCGTATCGAAATAATTCGAATGCCGGATCAAGTATCCCAGATCTGAAATTCGATTGGCAAGAGTCCTCGTCAAGAGGTGAATTCGATGGGCTATTTGTCGCAGGCCGTCAGGCCCATGGTAGACCGCATACATGCTAGCCATCACCGCAAGAAGAACCTGGGCTGTACAGATATTCGATGTTGCCTTGTCCCTTCGAATGTGTTGTTCGCGAGTCTGGAGGGCCACTCTGAGTGCCGGATTCCCGTCCGCGTCCGTCGTTACACCAATAATCCGGCCAGGCGTTTGGCGCTTGAATGGGTTCTTGCAGGCGAAATAGGCAGCGTGTGGACCTCCGTAGCCCATGGGTACTCCGAATCGTTGGGTTGATCCAACAGCCACGTCCGCACCGAATTCTGCCGGAGGTCGAAGCAGTGTCAAGCTCAATAAATCAGCGGCGACAACGACATAGACACCTGCCGCGTGCGCTTTTTCGCAGAGCGCCGAGTAGTCGAATATGTTTCCATCCGACGCCGGGTACTGGACCAACAGTCCAAAAACAGACTCGTCGAGAACAAATTCGGAGTGATCCTGAATTTCAATTTCGATTCCCATGGGTTCGGCCCGCGTACGAACGACTGCAATCGTCTGCGGATGAACATCCGTCGAAACTAAGAAACGAATGCCGTGACGCCGTCGAGAATGCCGATTCAGCATCATCATTGCCTCGGCCGCGGCCGTTCCCTCGTCCAGGAGCGACGCATTGGCGATCTCGAGTCCAGTAAGATCGACAATGACCGTCTGGAAATTTAGTAGGGCTTCGAGTCGACCCTGCGAGATTTCAGCCTGATAGGGTGTGTACTGGCTATACCATGACGGATTTTCAAGAATACCTCTGCGAATCACCAGTGGTGTGATCGTACCGTAATACCCCATCCCGATATAGGATCGAAAGACGCGATTGTTTTTGGCATGCGCCGCCAATCGATCAATCAACTCGGTTTCGGTGAGCGCATCCGGAAGATCCAGCGGGGTGGACATTCGGATCTTCGCAGGAATGGTTTCGTCGATCAGCTCATCGATGGAGTTCAGACCCAGGAAGTCCAACATTTCGGAAATCTGCGACGCCGACGGACCAATGTGTCGATCCTCGAATCGATCTGTATGTGAATAGCCCACACCCATGGAATGATCAATGACAAATTGAATACAGAATCAGAAGGGGCACAGAACGCCCCGAGCGGCCAAATGTACGACCTGTTCGTTCAATATTGATCGAATCCGTCTCTATTTAGCTCACTCCGAATATTACGTGTCGGCGTGGTCAACCTCGGAAAGCGAGCGGAGCGCCTCACTCGCCGCCAACTGCTCCGCATCTTTCTTGTTTTTGGCAGTTCCTTCGCCCAACAACCGATCTGAGAGGAGTACCTCAACCGTGAAAACCTTGTCATGACTCGGGCCCGTTTCTTCCTTCACGCGATACGAAGGTTGTGGCCACTGTCGGGCCTGGGCATACTCGAGAAGATTGCTCTTGTAATTGTCCTTTTGATTGGCCAGGTCCAACAAGTTCACACGGCCGAGCACGGTTCGTTCGATGAACACTCTCGCCGAGTCCATTCCCAGATCGAGGTAGATGGCTCCAATAATGGCCTCAAATGCATCCGAAAGAATGCTCTCGCTCGTTCGACCCGTCGTTGATGCAATGGCTTCACTCATCAGAATGATTTCGCCCAGATTCAGATTCGCAGCGCTCTCGGCCAGCGCCCGTCTATTGACCAATTTGGCCCGAAGGCTCGTGAGGAATCCCTCGTCCCGGTCCCGAAATTTTCGAAAGAGATGTTCGGCAACAACCATGCCCAGGATAGCATCTCCCAGATACTCCAGACGTTCATTTGACTGACGCCGGGGTTGAGGATCGGATCGTAGAAGGGACCGGTGGGTCAGGGCGCGCCTGTAAAGCGACAGATCGGATATGGGTTGCCCTGTGAGTCTCTCTATCGCAGTCCTGTTTAACTCGCCGGAAAGAACAGGCTTGGGTTTTCTAAAACGACGGAGGAAAAACCTGCGAATCACGAAAAGAAATTTCTGAGAGAAGTCTGAAGCGCGCTCCTAAGATAGTACGTTTACTCGATCTACGGAATCAATTTCAGATCAATCAGTCGATGCGTGTGTCTTCGCCCGAAAAAGTGACTCCACGTACGAGACCAGCGCCTGGTTCGAGACGGCCACGTCGCTATAGGTACAAATGCCCAGCTTCACTTCCGGAAAATCATCGAGAAGCCGCGGACTCCCTAATGCGGCAAGAATGACAGGACACCGTTCGGCGACAGAATGAATAAACTGTTTCTGATTCGGAAGCAGGCCGAATCCGTGCCAGGCTGCGGGCTTGACGACGGCGGCGATCAACACGCAGCCAAATTGATCTGCCCGGTTGACGAGTTCACCAAGCCATGCATCGGTCGTATCGGGCAAAATATTCGCGAACTCTACGTTTTCAAACGCACTTCGGACGAATCCCTCGAGCGAAGCGGCGGTGGGATCTGGATACGTCACGTGAGGACGAATGAGAAGCACGAGTATGCCGTCTTGATCCAGGCGGTCGCGCGTACCGGATATGGCTTTCGCCGAACCCGTCAAGACTCGGATAGCGTTATCTGCGATCTCCCTGGCTACCTCTTGGTGACGTTCGCTTCCAACGAGTGATCGATTTCCTGCTCTAGACGGATCAATGAAAAACCGCTCTCCATATCTTTCTGTAAATCTTGATTTTAGCGCCATCATTCGAGAGACAGATTCATCAATTCGCTTCTCGGTTAGGAGGCCCGTTTCCACGGCCTGTACCAGATTTCGTGCTGTCGTTTCTGGATCTTTGACATCGAGTAGAATATCCACACCCGCGGACAGCATCTTCGCGGCCCAGGCCGGACCATCCTCTTTGGGACCGGCCCCCTCCATCAGCAGGCTGTCCGTTACGACAAGGCCTTCAAAGCCGAGATCATTTCGCAGCAAGTCGCAGAGTATCGGCTTGGACTGAGTGGCGACGGTACCCGAAGGATCAAGAGCTGGATACGCTACGTGCGCCGTCATAATGAGATCTACCCCTTGATCGATAGCCGCCTGAAACGGGAAAAGTTCGAGTTTCTCCAACTCCTCGCGGGATCGTTCGACAACGGGGACCTGCTCGTGAGAATCGGTACTCGTATCCCCATGTCCCGGGAAATGCTTGGCGGTTGATAGCAATCCCTTGTCCTGGCAAACTCGAACATAGGTTCGGACGCGCTCGGCGACCGAATCAACCTTCGACCCGAAAGCCCGAATCGAAATAATGGGATTATCCGGATTGGAATGAACATCTGCCACCGGTGAAAAACTGATATGGATTCCACATGCGAGCGCTTCCCGTGCGGCAATAGCAGTCGATCTTTCCAGGGCCGGTAGAGTCTTGTCGTCTGAAGCGGCGAAGGCAAACGCGTGCGGGAATAGGGTTGCTCCGGCGAGTTGCTGGCCAACTCCCCTTTCCATATCCGTTCCGATTAACAGAGGGTACCGGCTCTTCGCCTGCAGATGAGCCAGCGTCCCCGGCGTCTTGTCGAGCGTTCCATTGAATAGAACCAAGCCTCCGACAGGGCAAGAATCCAGAAGATCTTCAATGCGCGCCGCATCATCCTCTACCGAAATGGACGGCTGCATGTTTGACCCGATTCGGGTGAAAAGGAGCTGTGCAGCTTTCTCGTAAAGCGATTCCGGATACATTCAGGTGTCCTGATACAACCGGTGGGTATCGATATAGTCCACGACCGATTTCGGGAGAAGGTTGGGCGTGGGGGTTCCGCTCGAAATCAGGTTTCGTATTTGAGAACTGGCGATGTCAATGAAATTCCCGTTCAAGAGAAAAACATCATCGGCTATCTTGTGAGAGCCCCGATTCCTTGGATATACGATGATCTGGGCCTTCTCCCTAATCGTATCCGGTTCGCGCCACGAATCGAAAGAAGCGTATGCATCTTCACCCAACAACAGGTACCAATCGATCCCAGACTGTTGCTCCGTGGCGGCTTTTAAGGTATCGACCGTATAAGAAACTCCACCCCGAACGATTTCGATATCCCAGATCGAGAATCGGGGATGGACGCTGATGAGGAGTTTCGTCATCTGCTGCCGATGTGAGGCATCGACGACAGGTATCTCCTTTTTATGGGGCGAGATACAATTGGGTATCCACCGAACCTCATCAAGTTGAAACTGCTCTGCGGCTGCGATTGCGACGCTGAGGTGACCGATGTGCGGAGGATCAAACGAGCCACCGAACAGCGCGATACGATCCCGTTTCACGAGTCTGTCTGAGTTTCTCCGAGTAGGCGCGTGGCTTCGTTGAATAAAACTTCCGCTTCCTTAATGAGCGGACTATCCGGAAAGATCTGAATGAGACGGTCATAGTGGTCTATGACGAGTTGATATCGTTCAGCCTGCTTGTTGGCAATGCTTTTTGAGCCGTATTCCAAATAATTCCGCATAGCGCCTACGAGGGCGTCGTCTGCGAGAGACGAGTCATAGTAATCATCAAAAATCCTCTCAAACGACATGGCTGCTGCCTCGTACTGAAAAATTCGTTCATACATCTGCGCGATGTTCAACTTTTTTTTAGCCAGTTTCTCCCGTAATTCGACAATCCGATTCTGGGCCTCGATGACCAACACATGATCTTGATATCGGCTAATGAACAACCTGAATTGTTCGATGGCGCGCTCGGTATCGGTTTGATCGAAGTCATAGGATGGTGAGCGGTCGTAATAGGTGAGAGCCAGCTCGTACTCAGCATCGGCAACGCGCGGATCACTCCGATAAATTTGCGTGAAGCGGGCGTATTCATTTGCCGCCAGGAGAAAGTCCTTGTTACCGCGGTAGGAGCGGGCTAGAAAGAGTTGCGCACCGGCGGCCCATTCATGGGTTCGTCCGAAATCGAATACCCCCTGGAAAAACAGAATCGCAAGATCATACTTCTCCTCATCGTAACGAGCTTTTCCGCTCTCGTATGCATCCTGAGGTGTATTGTAGCGCACGCGAGACGAAGAGCCGCACCCTGCAACGAGGAGAGCGCTTAGAATTACGGACAGGGGAAGCCATTTAGAGGCGTGTTTGGCAAGCTTGCTCAAGTAGTTTTTTGGAAACGCAGTTGTGTGGATATTCGATACGCAGATGTTCTGAGCGAATCTGTTAACGGTTCGTGTGATCTTGTTCGTACATCGATCTCGTTGGAAATTGCTTTTTGCCCCTACGAAAAAGGCCGGACGCTGCAAGCGGCCGGCCGGACTACACGAACGTTAGGCGACATCAGCAGTTCCGCAGAAATTATCGGATGAAAGCCAACTCATCGTCGCGATACCTATGGAAAAACATGGCGCCATTCACGTTCGTGCCCTGAAATTCGATCCGAGACGCCAAACCTCGATAAAGAGGCTCAAGTCGGATGGCTTCGTCCAGGGGTAACCTCTCGTTACGGGTCGCAATGGAAAGGAGATAACGAGTCACATCATAGCCCGTGTAGGCGAGGCGCTGCGGCATTTCCGAGGAGAGTTGAGCAAATCGTGATTTAAATAACTCGACAGTGGGGTCAGCCTCTGTTAGATAAAAATCATTTGAGTAGGTCGTCGTATATCTGGAAGCGGCAACTACCATGGGCAAATCGTGCCAGGATGAATTTCCAAGAATCCGGGTATGAGCTCCCAGTCGGTCAAGACTCGATAGGATGGCACCGACTGCGGGCTCGGGTTCAATATCCGTAACGGGGATGTACACCGCCTCGACGTAATTCAATGTGTCTGCCGTGATCGCTTCCGAGAGCCTGACCCAGGCATTGCCATCGGAAAGGACAATTACGAGATTGATTTCAGCTCCCAGTTCAGAAGCTTCCTGAATAAAAGAGTCTGTCAATCGTTCGCTGATTCCCGATTCGTCAACGCGAGCAATAACGCCGAGGGATTTCAACTGGAGTCCGAGTACAGCGAACCTGGCCATCAGTCTGCCGCGGTTCTGAATCGACGCATTGGCCTGAAACGCATACTGACGTCCGGCACTGACGCGTTCATCCGTTGCAAGAGGGGCAACAAACACGACTTTTTCGCTTTCAGCGGCTTCGGCTGCAGCCATTGCCTGATCGCTGAACAGGGCGCCCAAAATGAAACGGACATGTTCATCGGCCAGTTCGCGAACCGCTTCAGCTGTGCGCTTCGGTGAGCTGTTCGTGTTTCGAAAGATCATTTTTATCGGATCTCCTAGACCCGACCGATTGAATTCCTCCACGGCCAATCGAATTCCGTTGAACAGGGCCTGAGTTTGCGTCACCTCGTCTTCGTGGAGTGATAAGATGATGCCAATGTCCAGCGTCTCCCCCTGGTTTCGATTTGCAGCCTCGCGGGCAAGGTGCAGGGTAGACCGTGCGTCCGAACGATATCCGCTAGATGGGTAGAACTCTAAAAAAGTCTCGAGCTCTCGTTCTGCGACGCTAAAATCCCTCATCCGGAACGCGCTCTTCGCCATCATGAGAGCGGCGGCGGTCGTATGTCGGTGAAGATCAAATTCGCCAACAACTTGCGCAAATGTGGATCGTGCTTCAACGTAGTTCTCCGCGTTGAATCGCTCGAGTCCAACGTCAAAGAGGGAGTCAGCACGCGCAATGGTCACGATTTTGACCAATCGAAACTGGCCAAATGCCACTTTTCCACCTAATAGGAACACCAGTCCAAGGATCCAGAGGCGCTTGCAACTACAACAGGAAAAACTCAATGGAATGATCCGGAATACAGGTGGGAAAGGACACGATTGACGGATTCGTCATTCCCATTCAATCGTGGCCGGGGGTTTCGAACTAATGTCATAAACGGTTCGATTGATCCCGCGAATCTCATTTACAATTCGGTTGGAAACATGGGCTAGAAAATCGTGTGGCAGTTTGGCCCAATCAGCCGTCATTCCATCCACACTGGCGACGGCTCTGAGCGCGCAGACATTTTCATAAGTACGCTCGTCTCCCATCACACCGACTGTCTGAATGGGAAGTAGGACACAGAAGGCTTGCCAGACTGAATCGTATAGATCGAACGCCTTCAGTTCATCAATAAAAATCTTGTCGGCCCTTCTAAGGATTTCCAATTTGCTTGGAGTCACCTCTCCGATAACCCGAACGGCCAAGCCGGGACCAGGAAACGGATGCCGCCCAATCATTTCTTTGGGCAGTCCGAGAATTTTTCCAATCGTCCGAACTTCATCCTTGAACAACTCCCGTAACGGTTCAAGAATTTCGAAATCCATCTTTTCGGGTAAACCTCCCACATTATGGTGAGTTTTTATGGTAGCTGATGGCCCTTTGAACGACGCGCTTTCGATGACATCGGGATACAGTGTACCCTGAGCAAGGAATTTGGGCTTTTGTCCCAGTTCGGTGGCAATTTCCACGGTCGCCTCCTCGAAAACCTGGACAAACGTGTTTCCGATGATGCGTCGCTTCTGTTCCGGATCGGTAACGTGCCTCAGTCGCTCCAGAAAGAGATCGCTGGCATCGACGGCTTTCAGGGTAACATTAAAGTGATCACGAAATGTGCTCTGCACCTCTTCCCATTCTCCCAATCTCAGTAGCCCGTTGTTCACGAACACACACGTGAGCCCTTCTTCGAGGGCGCGTTGAAGCAGCACAGCAGCAACGGACGAATCGACGCCGCCCGAAAGGCCAAGGATCACATGGTCCGCTCCGACGGTTTTACGAATTTCCTCCGTCTTCTCTTCAACAAATGAAGCCGGTGACCAGTCGCCGTCGCACCCGCAAATTCGGCGCGTGAAGTTCTCCAGGATCCGTTTTCCGTGTTCTGTGTGGACGACTTCCGGATGAAATTGAACACCAAAATGTGGTCGATGATAAGACCGTACGGCTGCAATTGGAGCACTTGCCGTGTGGGCAATAACCTCGTATTCGTCGGAGATCCCCTGGATCGAATCTCCGTGACTCATCCAAACCGTGGACTCGTCGGGAATACCGGCCAACAAATCGGAGTCGCTGTCGACGATCAGCTTGGCCCGACCGAATTCTCGATGATCGGTTCTTTCGACCGATCCACCCGATGCGCGAGCCATTCCCTGCAACCCGTAACAGATTCCCAACAACGGAAGCTCGCTGCCATCGGCTCGACTCAATTCAAGTACGTCCGGGTCGAGCTGAGGTGCGTCCTCGTCATAAACAGACATGGGACCGCCGGATAGGATCAGTCCCGACAGCTCCAATTTCCGAATGTCCGAAATGGGAACGGTACAGGGGTAAATTTCCGAATAGACTCCAGTTTCCCGGACGCGCCTTGCGATGAGCTGCGTGTATTGGGAGCCAAAATCAAGGATGGCAATCCGTTGATGCATAGATGCGCCCATCAATTCAGCCTAGCTGCCGGCCACGGCTGCGTATTCATCTACCGACAGCAATTGAGAGATCTCCGATGGATCGGACAGTTTGATCATGATGATCCAACCCTCACCATATGGATCGTTGTTCAACAGTTCTGGGCTGTCCTCAAGTGACTCGTTCATTTCCTGAACCGTTCCAGAGACGGGCATAAATAATTCTGCAACGGTCTTGACCGCCTCTACCGTACCAAATGGATCATCTTTAGCAAGATCGTTGTCAAGCTCATCGATTTCGACAAACACGATATCACCCAATTCAGACTGAGCAAATTCCGTAATGCCAACCATGCATGTTTCGGTTTCCTGGTCGTAACGCAGCCATTCATGGTCCTGCGTGTAATACAGATCTGATGGAAATTCCATGGGAAAATTGGTGGATTAAGCGGATACTCTTTAAGTAACTATGTATTAAAAACTTAGACGAAATGATCAAGATTCTTCGGGCGTCAATTCAAACGTGTCCAGGAACCCCGTATTAATGTCTCCAGCCTGAAACTTCTTGTTTCGGAGTAACTGCTGGTGGAATGGAATCGTCGTCTTGACGCCTTCGATTACAAACTCGTCCAGTGCGCGAAGCATTTTTCGAATAGCAAGATCTCTGGTTCTTGCGCGCACGATCAATTTGGCAATCATCGAGTCATAATACGGAGGGATCAGATACCCGGCATACACATGCGTATCCACACGGACACCGTGGCCACCGGACGGATGAAAGGTGGTTACCGTTCCAGGACAGGGTGAAAAATCATTGAACGGGTCCTCTGCGTTAATCCGACACTCAATGGCATGTCCGTCAATTTTGATCTCTCGCTTCTTGACGTTTTCACCCATGGCAACACGGATCTGATACTCGACCAGGTCGCAGTCCGTCACCTCTTCCGTAACCGGATGCTCCACCTGGATGCGCGTGTTCATTTCCATGAAGTAGAAACTGCCTTTATCGTCGAGCAGAAACTCAACGGTACCGACTCCCTCATAGTTAACCGCGTCAGCTCCAGCGATCGCCGCTGCTCCCATCTTACGGCGTGTCTCTTCATTGACTCCCGGGGAGGGAGATTCCTCAGTCAGTTTTTGGTGGCGTCGCTGAATGGAACATTCGCGCTCTCCGAAATGAATGACGTTGCCCTTTCCATCTCCAAGTACTTGGATCTCGATGTGCCGCGGACCCGTGATGAACTTCTCTACATACAGGTCACCGTTCCCAAAGGAAGCTTCTGCCTCTGCCTGGGCTACTGAATATTGACTCGAGAATTCGCCCTCGGACCAGGCTACCCTCATTCCACGACCACCTCCTCCGGCGCTGGCTTTGATGATTACAGGGTAGCCGATCTCACTGGCTATTCGTTTGCCCAGCGGTACCGATTTGACCAAGTCTTCGGAGCCTGGTACGACGGGTACCCCTGCATTTCGCATGGTTGTTTTGGCGAGACTCTTATCGCCCATCATGCGGATCGTATTCGGCGGAGGACCAATAAACTTGATATTGTGGTCTTCACAAATGGCACTGAAGTCGGCATTTTCGGCCAAAAAACCGTATCCGGGATGGATTGCTTCGGCGCCTGTAACCTCTGCCGCGGAGATAATTCGATCCGGTCGAAGGTAACTGTCACGGCTGGGCGGTGGACCAATGCACACGGCCTCATCTGCAAAACGCACATGCAGAGAATCCCGGTCAGCCGTAGAAAAGACGGCGACCGTTTGTAAGCCCATCTCATGACAGGTCCGGATAATTCGGAGAGCAATTTCTCCCCGATTGGCGATGAGAACTTTATTGATCACAAGAATCCTAACTCGCGAATGGCTTATCTCATAAGATGTGTCATTCGCAGATCTCCCGGCTAGCTGGGTTCAATGATAAACAGGGGTTGATCGAATTCGATCGGATTCGCGTTCTCGACGAGAACCTCCATCACGGTGCCAGACACTTCGGCTTCAATTTCGTTCATCAACTTCATCGCCTCGATGATGCACAACACATCACCCGGATTCACGTGGTCACCCACCTCGACGAAAGGAGCCGAATCCGGCGACGATGATAAATAGAACGTTCCAACGATCGGAGCTCGAACCTCTACGGCCGTTGAAGATGCAGGCGCCGAAGATCCCGATTCATCGACAACCGGGGCGGGCGAAGAATTCGACGGAACGGATGTAACGATGTGCTGAGCGACGCCGCTCGAACTGGCGCGAACGACTATTCGTAGTCCATCCTGTTCAATTTCGATTTCAGCAACGCCGGTCTCCTCGACGATATGAATGATTTCGCGCAACCGTTCTAGATCCATTTGCAGCTCCGTGTGTGCGTTAGAAAAACAAGATCACACATTGACGCGTGTAATGTACTCTCCCTTTTCGGTATTTACGCGAATGGTATCTCCCTCGTTAATGAACAACGGTACGTTAACGATGGCTCCACTTTCAAGGGTTGCAGGCTTCGTGGCTCCCGTAGCCGTATCTCCTTTCAAGCCGGGTTCGGTCTCAGAAACGACAAGCTCGACGCTCAGTGGAATCTCCGTCGACAAGGCCTTTTCGGTTTCTGCGTGGAAAAGGATGTCAATACTACTACCCTCTTTCACGTATTCCTTTCCGCGGACCGAATCAGACGGTAACGAAATCTGCTCATATGACTCCGTATTCATGAAATGGAGGCCCAAATCGTCTTCATAGAGATATTGGTATTTACGTCGCTCTACCCGAGCCTCTTTCACTTTCTCGCCTGCTCTGAACGTATTGTCAACGATTCGTCCTGTACGGACATTTCTAAGCTTGCTCCGAACGAATGCGCCGCCTTTGCCCGGCTTCACATGCTGGAACTCAACGATGGACCAGACATCACCATTCCAGATCATAGAGAAGCCATTCCGAAAATTACTTGTATCAGCCATAGGTGTTTTAAAATTGACTCGAGGGCACTTCTACGTATGAAACGGGCTCGATATTCGATGGCTTCAGGCCCCTGAACTCACCAATTAAGGGCGGAAAAGATACCGTTCCTACGCGTCCGGTGCCAATCAGCGGAGCGTGCCCAGAATGGGACGTGCCTATCGATGCGATAAGGCCCGAAGGAGATGTATTTTTCCTGAAATTATCGTCGAAACTTCGCCACCAGTGCATCGATATCGGCCTCAGAGAGACTCTTGTCGACTGAGGGTGAATGGACCGATGTATCGACGGAAACCGGCGGAAGGGTCGGCTGTTTTTCTTCTACGGGTGCGTTTTCGTCTTTTATGGTTTTTTTTCGTCTTTCCGAAGGAGGATTTCCTGCCCGAGCTCTCAAGCGAGCGTCAATTTCGTCCATCCAGGGTTTAGGAGTACTTCGAGCCGCCGAAGACGGGTCTTGTTTGCCCATTGAATCCCGTATGGAGGTCGGTTTGGTTGATTTTCCAAGATGAATGGGATCCGTTTCAAAAGCCAGACGCTTGATGTTAATCAAGTGGAGTGGGGAGATATTGTCGCTTGTAATTGATCCTCCGATGGTCCCCGGTCCCAGAGTCATGGCGGGGAAGAGACGGTTCGTGTACCCAATTGAACCCAAGGCGCATACTGTATTTACGACGATTCTCATGGCGGGCTTCTCAAGGGCGAATGCTTCGATGACTCGATCGTTCGAACAATGCAATCCAAGGGTGTGTCCTAGGCCTCCGAACGCTAGAATTTCTTTACATCGTTGACATCCCGCCTCCCATCCGTCAGCCGTAAAAAAGGAGAGAATAGGTGAGAGGGTTTCGGCCGAAAGGGGCTCATCTTTTCCAACCGAATCGACCTCAGCGATGAGGGCTTTTGTATTCGGTGGTACCGAGAATCCTGCGCCGCCGGCAATCTCAGACGGACTTTTGCCTACCTGGTCAATATTCAGACGACCATTCTTCCAGATGTACTCCCGAAGCTGATTTTTTTCTGACTCGCTGACCACGTAGCCGCCGGCACGCCGTAGATGTTCAAGGAGCTTTTTCCGAATCGGCAGATCAGCAACAATACTTCGTTCCGCCGAACACAGCGTGCCATAATCAAAAGAAGCACCGTAGAGAAGATCCAGACTGGCTTTTTCAAGGTCTGCCGATCGGTCTACATATGCCGGGACGTTGCCGGATCCAACGCCGTAAGCCGGTTTTCCTTTCGAATAGGCTGCTCGTACCATCGCCGGGCCACCCGTCGCGAGAATCAGATCGGTCCGCCGGTCTTCGAGAAGAGCATTCGTTCCGTCCAGGGTTACTTCGGTCAGGCAACCCAATAGGCCCTCCGGAGCCCCGGCCCGATAAGCGGCTTCAGCTACAACGCGAAGCGCTTCTGCAGTACAGTTTTTCGCCCGCGGATGGGGACTCAGGACCATTCCGCATCGCGCTTTCGCCGAGATGATGGCTTTGTACATCGCGGTCGACGTGGGATTTGTCGAGGGGACCAGCGCGGCAATCACGCCCATGGGAGTGGCGATCTCCCAGATCGTGTCGTTTTCAAGTTTGCGAATGACCCCGCATGTCTTCATGCCCTGCATTCGATCGACGAGTGTTCGGGTCGCAAATAGGTTTTTCTGCGTCTTGCTATCAATTCGGCCGAACCCCGTCTCCTCATGGGCCAATTGCGCGAGCCGCTCCGCATCCTTTTCGCCGGCAGAAGCCATCTCAGAGACGATATGATCCACGGCCTCCTGGGAAAATTCCTTGAAGGCTTGTTGAGCGTGCGCCGAGGCGTGAAGCAGTGTTCGTGCCTCCTGTATCGAGCGAAGATCTTGATCCATCAACCTGATTATTGGGGGGAGTGCCAATATGCGCCATCGAATCTTCGCTTTCAACTGCGTTGGAGCTGAATCAACCAGTAAATCCACCTTAAAACGTTGAACGGGGCCGGCTCAAGACCATGGAAACACGCAGTTCGGGAGCTTTTTAGCGTTATGAGTCAGAGAACGAAAGGGGATAATTCGCCGTCGCGGGATTGATTTGAGGCGTAAACAGCAGGGAAAGATGGACGAAATCATTCTTGCCGGGAATCTGGCGGGCGATCTCCCTCCGCGCTGTCGGAATTAAATTTCATCTTATCTAACGATGGTCGAGCCCGCCCGTGAGCTATTCGGGATAACGGGTGAAGCGCTGGAGGCGGCGAAATCAGAGGACGAAGACACCTGCTGTGAAGTTCGCGAATTCGGGTGTCGGCAGCGCTGGACGTGGTCGCGGTAGTTTGCCCGGGTGCCTCGGACCGCCGTTTACTCGATCGCAGCCGTGTTGATCATCCTGATGGGATCGTTTCTTTTTACCCTTTTCAGAATAGACCGATCACTTGGTGGCGAGTCCGTTCGACCCATTGGAATAGCGTGGGAGCCGGTTCTTGGTAACACCCAATTCGACAGTTCGTAGTCGGGGCTGAGAGGCGCAGCGTCGTATGTTGTCATGGTTATGGATCCTTCGGATGAAGAAGTAACCACCCGCATCGAAACCGCAGCAACCTCCATTCCCAGGCTCTTCAACGCCGACACGCGAGGAATTTCACCGTTGGGTGAGGTCTTTGAACTCTGAACGACTGCTTTTCGCGGTGACGGCTAGCTTCTGCGTCGAACGGACCGATTTCCGTTCACCGTCAAATAGGAAGATCTCTTCTTGTCAATCTCTGGCGTCGAATCCCAGCCGACCCGTGTGCCGGGCATTTCTTTGAAACATGGGCCACATGTTGAGGGCCAGTCCGACGGATCCCGTTTCAAGAGAAGTCAATACGCCGTTTTGTCCAGCAACGATCAATAGCCCGTGGCGAGTAATCGTGAGTGGAGCGTCTGATTCGGCTCCCAGGTCGTAACTCCAAATCGGCGTGTTGTTCGGATTGATCGCGTGGACGCGAGTTCGACTCACGAAGTACAAGACCTCGTTCGAGTCAATGGCCGGAGTCCCTACATCGTCGGCGGGATACACGAAGCGAAGTCTTGGAGTGAACGGGTCCATGTCTTCGTTCAGCGCAATAAGGCCAGTCGACGTGCCCACGTAAATCGTTCCGTCAGATCCGACAACGGGACCCGAGCGGCGCGGTCCGGCAAGTGGTTCGCTCCAAAGCATGGATCCGTCAGTGCCCGAGATCGCGTAAATGGACCCGTTGCTGGAGACCGCATAAATGATATTCACGGTGCTCTCTTCCTGTCCGCCCCCGGGAAGAGATATCGTCACGCTTTTCTCGATCAGGGCCATTGCGACCATCACGCTTCCAATATTTTCTGTGGACTGCCAGAGGATGGACCCGTTTGGCGAAAGAGCATAAATATGACCGTCTCCTGACGATACAAAAAGGGTACGGTCCTTCGCGATTACGGGAGGTGCGATGATGGCCCCGGATGTTACGTTTACCGGCCATAAACCGGCGAGTGGTTGTCCGTTGAATGAACTGACGGCGTGCACGCGGCCGTCTGCGTCACCAAAAAAGAGGGCTCCTTCAACGCCGAGTGTAGGCGAGGATCTGAGAGCGGATCCGGTGTTGTAAGCGGTCCACAGTGGATGTCCGTCCGAGTCCAGTCCGTACAATCTGCCGTCCTCACTCGTTACGAATACATCTTCGTTGTTTCCTACGAGAGGAGACGATCGGATTGGACCCAGAGTCGCGAATTTCCACTTCAGGGCTCCGGTAGACGAGAATGCATAAAGCGTATCAGAAGATGATGCCACGTACACATCGTTATTAAATCCGATGGCTACGGATCCTCTTACCTCGCCGTAATAACCCGCCGTTCGCCATTTAACGGTGCCGGGAGCACTCGCGCCGTTCTTTTCGTCGAACTCGGCAATCACGACCGTGACAGGGTCGGATATCGTGAACGTTTCGGGACTGCTGAACGCCTTCACTTCTACAATGTACTGTCCTGCAAATCGCGACGTTGTATCCCATTCGAAAACGTAGGTGTCACCCCCGGTAGATTGTGTTGTCGTCATAACGGGCACGCCGTCAATGAGAAGATCGACGCGGGTGATCGTCGGCTGGGCAGGTTGCTTCCGTACAACAATTCGAACGATTCCTGAAACCTCTTCTTTTTCTAGAGGAGCGAGGATTCGAACCTCTGGTCCGAGTCCCTGGCTCTCGTTCTCTAGCGTAAGTAGAACCGGAGCCGAAATTCCTCGAGCCTGAAATCGATCAAATGCTACCGCTTCGATCCGATATGTGTCATCCGGCAGATCAACGGTATTGAATCGAAAGTGAAAATGTTCACCTTCTTGGGTGGCTTCTCCAATCTTGTCGCCATTGACCGTGACATTGACGAACGAGATCCAATTGTCTTCTCCGAGCGCTTCGGATTCGATCAATATGAGCACGTGTTCTCCTCCCACGGTGGTATCCCCATCGGGATGGAGAATCGAAACGCGCGGTGCCCGATCGTCTACAGCTGAACCGAAGAGGTCACAACCGGCGCAAAGAACCGAGAAAAAAAGAAATACAAGCCAAGAGCTTTGAAGGTTTTGGGTAACCCCCTTAGCAACTCTACGGCTGCCTCGAAACTGCATACGATTTCAAAGCGCTTTGATAAACATTTGGACGGGGTCGGGCAGTAGCCCGAACGGATACCTCGGTCAACGCTTGAAACAACGCTTGCAGAATCGCTTGAAGCAATGCGATGACCCCTAAATACGGCGCCTTCGCGCAACTTTCGGTCCAAAATGAACCTACACGGACTCGCCCGTTAGATCTGCTCAGTCAACCGGCATTTCTGGAATTCGGCGACTCAATTTATTCTTTTGATACTCGGACATCTGGATCGTGTCGGAAGCGAGACAAAACACCAGACAATATGGCATCGGAAGCCGGTTTTCGACGAATTAGACGGTTTAAAAAACGCCCGCTCACTCCCAGTCAACACGGCACACCGTTTGATGGAAGTCCTGATTTGGCGTCAAAGATTGGTTTTCCTCTCAGGCATTCATGAACCCACAAATTGACTCCCCTCCCGGGTTTTCTCCCAAGCACAGATCGGGTATCGACGTTATTGATGATACCTGGGGTGGCCTTTATCGCGGAGGGGCCTATCTGTTATACGGCCAGGAAATGAGCGGTCGTGGTCTTCTCGCCCTCATGCTCACTCGTACGGGTGTTTCTCGACAAGAAAAGACGCTCCTTATTTCTTCAGACCGTCAGAAGGACCTGTTTATCCAAGCCGCATCCATAGGTTTTGATCTGGGTGCGGCGCATTCGGCGGGTAAGATACGTCTGATGCGAGTCCCGACGTTCGCGGACATTCGCCATGATAATGACGAACGTGTGGCCCAGGCTCTGGTGGACCTGGTGGAAATTATGGTCCAGTATCAGCCGACCAGAGTGGTGATGAGCGACTTTATTCCGTTCATCGCTTTTCGATCTTTCCAGCGCTTTCAAATTGAATTTATCCGCTTTCTAGAGCGAGTTGATGCGCTCAAGTCGACGATCATTTTGGTGATGCCGGAACCGGGAAATCGTCAGTCCAGGGAGGTGATCGAGTTCATGGGACTCAAGATGACGGGCTCTATACATATTGAATTTGCCGAGCAAAATTCTCGATCAACGAAGCGCAGAATCTCTCTCATTCCCCATATCGGTCATATTCGGCACCGCGTGATTGACTACTGGGATCTGGAGGACATCGTGGACAACGTTCCGGACAACATTCCGGACCAAGCTGTGGATGAAGATCCCCCGACCGTGTCCGTATCCGTGCCCCCACGCGACCAACCTGTACGGCATCCGGACCCGGTCACGCTATCGGTATCCGAGATACCGAATCTACCCGACATGATGGATCGCCCCTCCTTCCAAAAGCGACTGCAGCAGAAATTTGATCAGCCTGAAGCCAAAAAGGAGCCGTTCCTTCTTCTTGCGATGCGAATGGACAGAAGCACTGACAAGGTGATCAGACCGTTCGACTTCGACTTCTTGATGGATCTCGTTCAGGTCGCACTCAGGCCTAAAGATGACATGCTTGTAGACCTGGACAACGAAGGTCTGATCGTCTGTCTTGCCAACAGTAGCGCTAATGAGGCTCAGGATTTTTTCACCAGACTGAAAACGAATTTGCGTAAAGAATCCCCCCAACGTGCAGATCATCTACTCCAGAGTGTTACGGCGATCGTTGTCCCAGACGGAAAGCCGTTCCAGTCGGCAGCTAAATTTCTTCAATACGCACTCGATAACTACAAAAAGTGACGTTTTCGGCACTTTGAATGTCTGAATTCCATTCGATATACGGCCCAACGGACCGCCGCAAACCATTCGACGATCCGTACAAGGCGACGGGTTTATCCAGAGTGATAGCCGTCGTGATCGTTGTTTATATACTCTCCGGCGGATTACCGTCTCGTTCTTATGGCCAGGCCACAGAACTCTATCGTCGCGCCCTCGAACAATACGAAATTGGGCAATTTGATAGAGCTGATTCACTTATTCGTGCGTTGAGCAGCGCGGATTCTTTGTCCGTCGAGCTGGTTCTTCTGAGGGCAAAAGTTCGCGTCCAGCAAGAGAAATTTGCTGCTGCCGCAGCCGACTTCAGAAAAATTCTTTCCACCGAACCGGGTCATCCGGAAGCAGCGTTCGGGTTAAGGCGATTGGGTACCGTTGCCTCTCCTAAGGTAGAAATGAACGCCAACCACCTAAAAGGCCTTATCGATGGGAATCCCGACGATCTAACCCTTCGCCTTCAGTATGCCGATGCGCTGGCTCTGGAAAGAGATTACGATGAAGCCATCAAACAGTACCGTATCTATTTGGACGGGACGCAGGCTTCGCCCCAGATATTGACCGATGTCCTGGTTACCATCGCGAACTCGGGCAAGTCGCATGGACTGGGAGAAAATATCGCACTGGAATACACTACAACGTATCCCAGCAGCGATGACCTTCAGATGAGGCTTGGCTATTTCCGACTTTGGAGGAGGAACTTTACGGGGGCTCGAGAAGCCTTTGATCGAGCGCTGGAAATCAATCCTTCGAACCAAGACGCCATAGAAGGGATCACCGCGATCGCAGGGGCAATTCAATCTGCGAAAAACCAAAAAGCTAGAAGCAGCGGTCTGGTTGCTGCGGTCGAAAAATCCCCCGATGACTTCGAAGCACGTTTTCGTCTGATCGACCACCAACTCCGGAATGGCCAAATCTTTGATGCAAGCCAGCACCTGTCGTTTATCGAACGGCGATTTGAGGATCAAGAAGAGATTCAATCGCGCGTCAAGGTTGTGCTCAAGAAATTTCACTCCTTCAGCGCCGCACAGGCCGGCTCCAGGATCGATCGCCTTTACCTCCGGCTCTTACAAGATCCTACCAAGGCGGATCGACGATTCAGCTTGGTGGAATCTCTCCTTTCTCGCAAACGATATTTTGAGGCCTACGATCAACTGACGCTTGTCCCCGACTCGTTACAGGACTCCGAGAGATGGGAAGAACTTTTCATGCAAGCAGATAGCGGACTGATTCAGACGAATGGCTTTTCTCCTTTGTATCCCGTTGATCGTCTTTTTTACCTGGTTCAGATCAAACCCGATGATCTCGCCACACGATACGCTCTGATTGATTCACTCGTTGCCCATCATCGCTATGTCGAAGCGATGGATTTGCTGATCCGGATTCCCGGGTCCTATTCGGTCGACATGATGAAGGATCAGGGCTATCAGGGGAAACTCAATACGATTGTCACCCGGCAATATGAGTACGCCGAGAAACGTATTGTAGAGCTGAATCAATTCCTGGCAGGAATCCCCGACAAAGAAGCTCTGAAATTGCGCAGGGAGTTGATTGACCGCTACATGATTGTGGGCAACCGGACCCTTGCCAGGGCAGAGTTCGAGCATCTCCGGTCGCTCGTTCCCTCTGATCTGAGCCTGGAACTCGAATGGATCGAGTTCCTACGAAGCACCGACGAAATCGAATTGGCGGCGAAAGAAGCCGGACGATTGTTAGACCGCGCCGGTGAAGATGAAGAGGTTCAGAAAGCGTATGTCCTGACGCATCTTCAGCAAAAACTGGACCCTGTGACCGAGAATCTTCTCCTCAATCTGGTCCGTGATTCTACCCTTACTGATCCAGGTTTTCTCCTTGAAGTGGCCAACCACTATATCGATATCCATCAAGTTGATACGGCCCAAACGTTACTCGATCGGATAGAAGCGCTGGGATACGAGCGGAGCACATCTCGATTCGAGTCCGTAACGCAGCTTCTAAACAGAGAACGAGTCCGCAAACGGGATGCAGATCTTTTCGAGCAACTCAATCAGGCCCGGCGACTTGTTGCTTCAGAAAACTACGAAGCGGCCATTCGTGAATACGAGAGATACTTTGACTCACGCGGAATCCGGGTTCGAGCGGAAGTAGAGGAGTTGGCAGCGGCCCATCTTGCGGACAGCAATCTGGTCTTGGCGCTTTTATTAATGGAAGAGCTTCAGGAAGAAGTCTTTTCATATGGATTGGCGAAGGAAATTGCCCGGATCAAGGCCCATCATGGAGATTATCCAGGGGCCCTGCGCGTTCTGGATCGTCTGGCATCGATTAATCCTCGAGATATTGAATCCAGCCTAATTCGGGCTGATGCACTCCAGGAGTTAGGAATTCTCGATGAGGCGCAGTCTGTTGTCGATCGAGCTGCAGTCACGGCGCGCGGTTCTAAGTTACTCGGTCAGCGGGTGGAGTCTATCGATTCCGAACTTCGCAGAAAGCTGATGGAAAGAGGGAAATGGGTCGGGTATGACTTTGTGGCTATCCTCGTACCCACGGCCTACTCTGTACATGCCAGCGGAGGCGGAACCCGGTACGATCGTCGAACAGAAGGACTGCGGGCTGAAGTGACCCTTCCCATTGGAGCCGTAGTAACGGCGGGATTCAACTCCCATTCCATTTCTGGAACGCGCCGTCTGGTACCGGGCTCTGAACGGGTAGAAAGCCGAATCAATCAGATCTTCGGATCGGTTTTTGTGGATTTAACACCACCGATCCGCTCTGAAAAAGCCAGCTATACGAACCGAATTTTCGCCGAAGCGGGTATTTACGATTACGAGGGTACCCGATCTGTCGGTTATTTCAGTGTCCGATATTGGCGACAAGATAAAGGCAGATTCTTAGGATCGATTGGACTCCGAACGAACGAAGGCTCGATCGATCTTTGGTCGCCGGGAGGGGGAGAATTCAATCTCCGCCTAATGCGCCTGGATGTGACGGGTTCTTACGTAGCGGCCCTTCCAGACTCTCTCCTCCGGTTTAGCGGAAGACTCGCGGTAAATGTTGTTAGCGACAACCTGGGACTGTCCGCGGGTTCGAACGATCATAACGTCGGTTCAGATGTGATGATCGAAGCCGCTTACAAAGTGATTGATCATACCTATGTAGGCATTGCGCATCACCAACTGAACTACCAGTCCAGAACCGATACGTATTTCTCGCCGGATCATTACGAAGTGACGGAACTCTTCCTTGAGTTCGAACGGGAGCGTTATTCGAAATGGTATTTGCGATTGAGAGGCGCAATAGGTGCCGTTTCTCGAAGTTCCGGATCGATATCCCAGCGTTTGGAGCTTGACCTGATTCGTCGTCTGACAGACAACGTATCGATTACGCTTAGCTCGACCCTGGGCGAAGCTTCACGAGCGTTAGGTGGAGGGGCTTCCGCTCTTTTCAATCAGTATAACACGTTCCATGTCGCTGGAACTGTTCGCTGGACCCTGTAACCACTCCTCTGGACTCTACGATGATGGAGCATTCAAATACGACAGCTGAACGAAAGACCGGGGCGACCAAACCCAACGCGCCGTCCCGGGTTCATCCTCCTCAAAAGAGCCGGCTCGTACGCTCAACGTTTACACCTGTCCGCCGAAGAGAAGAAGACCTGCCAACGCCGCGTGAGACCAAACGAGTGCTCCGCCGGCGCATCTTTGTGTATGGACTGCTGTCATTATTTTTCTTCTTCGTTATCGTTCTCTTCATTCGAGATCCGGGCGGTGTCTTGTTCCGTATGACTGGCTGGGAGAGTACGCTGCGATGGAGTGGACTCATCGTCTACTCGTCCATCGTCGCACTCGTTCTATTCCTTGCGATACTGTTGTTCAGATACCTTTGTCTGATCAACATGGCGTATCTCCACACGACCAGACGCACGATTGAGAACGGCCACGATCACACATTCTTGCCCCCTGTGTCCGTCGTTGTACCGGCATACAATGAAGAAAAGCTCATCGAAGGGACCGTTTTGTCTCTCCTGGCGATGGACTATCCATCTTTTGAGATCATTATTGTGGACGACGGGTCGACGGACCAGACGAGAGCTGTAGCATCCAGACTTGTCGGCTCGTATAGAGACGGTGCCGTCGAGGTGAAACTGGTTGAAAAATCAAATGGTGGAAAGGCCACCGCGCTCAATGCAGGGATTCAAGTCTCCCGATATGACTTCCTCCTTAACGTAGACGGCGACTCGCAGCTCTCACCGAACACGCTTCGTAAGACCATTCGACATTTTGTCGAACCGCGTCTCGGAGCGATTGCCGGCAACGTAAAGGTTTCTAACCGAGACAACGTTTGGACGACGCTGCAGGCACTGGAATACGTTGAAGGACTGAATATGGCTCGGTCTGCTCAAAGTGTCGTCAAATTGGTAAACATCATTCCAGGACCCCTTGGATTATTCAGGAAGCAAGCCATTCTTGATGCAGGATGGTACAGTTCCGACACGTTTGCCGAAGACGCAGACATCACACTGAAGATTATCCGGGCAGGCTGGAGAATCGAGTACGAACCCGAGGCCCAGGCCTATACGGAAGCCCCTGCCTCAGTCGTTGATCTGCTCAAGCAGCGGTATCGTTGGACGCGGGGAATTATTCAGGCGGTCCGTAAGCACGGCGATCTTTTCTTCAATCCGGTCATCAATTTCGGCGGAACGATCGTCATGTGGTCGATGGCCTTTGAATCATTGATCTGGCCGATCATGAACATTTTTGCGAACGCCTATTTCATTTTCGTAGCGTTGGTGTTCGATATGAACTCGTATCTGGTCTACTGGTGGTTGTCTCTGACCATTCTGGATCTGATTGCCGCCCTGTATTGTACTGCGGTTGAAAAAGAAGAAATACGACTCGTGTTCTACTCTTTGTTCTACCGGATTTTCTTTATACTCATTATCGATGTGTGTAAAACTATCGCCGCCATCGAAGAATATCTCGGATTTGGAATGAACTGGGGCAAACTTGAACGCAAGGGTACGGGCACGGCGCGTCGGTCGTCTCATTCTGAAGCAGTTCCAGCCGAAATTATGTCGAATACGCCCCATTAGTGAACATTATGGTGTACGCAGAGGCCTTGCAAATTGGGCACAATGATTGTGTAAAGTAGTAGGAAGATAGCTGGATTTCTACCCTCGAAACTCACCTCCACGATGGAACTCGTTCCAATACTATCGACGATTATTCTTGTGGGCACGGTCGCGACGTTTATACTCGCCGTAGCGGCCTATATATTGTATAAGATTCGAGAGAGACGGGTCTTGGAGAATGGATCCTCGTACATGTCTGTCGACACAGACCCTCACGTCCTCGTTTCCCCTCAACCTTACCCGGTTCAAAGCACTCCCTCACCTGTCGAAGCCCCCACTCCGTCGATCCCGGATAGCGAGCAGGCGCCCTCACGACGGAGTTCAGTGTTTTGGGAGTACACCGATGAAGGATTTGTCCCGGTAAGACCACAGGCCTCCGATTCGTCTTCTTCGTCTGAGACATCCGAGCGCGTTCCGAATGGCGGGTCCGCGTGGCTATAGTTCAGCTACTCTCGGCGGGCTGGACAGGATCTTGTTCTTGGAACCGCACACCACATTCGACATCGCCTCAGCATAAAAGAGAGTGAGATGCGGGCCCTTCAAATTCAGCGAATAAATTTCTTGTGGTTTCTTACTCTTGGAGTGACCGCTCTTTCTGCAGCGTTCCTTGTGTATCTGCTTTTGCTTGAAAGCGCCCTTGGTGCCTTCCGGATCAGTGAGGCTTCACCGACTAATCTTGGCGTCATTCAGCGACCTACGGTCGGACTTCTTGAAAGCGCATCTTCGAGAGCCGCATACGAACGACTATTTCCATCCGGCGCCGGAATGGCCAGATACGATTCAATACACGTTTCCTGGGAGCGTGTTCTGATGCAGCGGCTGCCCAAGGATCCGCTTAAACTAAGTGATGGGAATCTTTCGCTGAAATTATCATCTCGCGCAGCTGGCCCCGGGTCATTGATGGGACAGGAACATGATGTCCTTATTCTCCCGGCGGCCCTTTCACTCAGTGACGCGCAACTCGTTCAGATCGAAGAATTTGTTCGGGAGGGAGGGAGCTTGCTGGTGTCCTGGAGCGCGGGTCTATACGACGAAAATCAGCGCTGGAGAGGGTGGGGATTTCTTGAGCGGACTATGGGGATCCGATTCGACCGCTATGTCGAGCCTGGACGCGGTGCGTTTCGCGTCTCCACCGACACGTTCCCCGGAGTCGTACCCACTGGAGTGTACGTCCCCAAACGGGTATACAACTCGATAAAAGGGGAACGGCTTAACTATATGTCGGCACGGGAAGCCGCTGAACTGCGCCGCATTCAACAACAGGCGGAAGCACACCAGTTTGCACCTCTGACTGATTATGTTTGGCTTGATACGCTTGGAATTAACAATCTGGACTTCGACTACGCGACGGTTGAAGGACCGGTGGGCTATCGGTCCGGATCGACCACGAATGAAGGGGTTATCGTCTCCTACTACACCTGGCGCGGCTTCTCTAACAAGTCAGAGACCCCTTTTCCACGCACGGGTGGGGTGACGCGACGCTTTACTCTCCGAGGTAACACCCCGATTACGGCTGGAATTCCAGGCGGATACCGGGCCAAGATTCAAGTCTACAATCCTGGCGTATCCGTCCGAATTACAGATCCTGATCGGGTCTACTCCGCGGGATTTTGGTATGATTTCGCTACGGATCCACCGATTCAGCAAGATGTTCTGAATCCGGTTTCAGGGTTGGTGTACGGTACGTTCGGCGAAGGTCGAATTGTATTTATGGGGTTCAGCCCCGATGCCCTGGGTGCTTCCTCAGGCGATCCAGAGGATGAAGAAATGCTTGGTCGGTTGTTTGACAACGTGTTGAGTTTTCTTCAGCGCGAACCGATCGTCTGGACGCATGACTGGCCACTCGGTCACGCGGCCGCCGTAATGATGACCGCCAACATGGCCGGGTCTTCTCCGGGTGCAACCCGGATGGCCACGTTTTTTGAGAACGAAAATGTGTCCGCAACCGTGTTCGTCGATGAATCTATCGGATCGAATCTTCCGGAACTCGTCTCGCGACTCTATGACCAGGGAGATGTCGGCATTCTTGATCCCACCAGCGATCGAAGTACGGGCTCGGTAGATGTCCTGCGAGCTCGCTTCCGTAGATATCGGAAGGCGCTGATGGATATCGTCGGTGGGCCCGTTACCGGATATCGTTCCTTCAGGCGGGGGGCTTTGGCTCGGGCCACGAAGGAGGCTTTGTCGTCCGAAGGATACACCTACTTTTTACCCGATTCGATTGGGAGGAGAACCACCCCGAAAATAATGGGAGCCCCGTACGAATCCCTGACGCGGATCGGCGTCACGGCACGAGAATATGAAAGCAACCAACTCCTTTCGACTGACCGGGGTCCGATGGCGCTGGATTCGCTGCTGCTCCCGGAAGCCTACCGGGTCTTGGACGAAGGTGGAGTGTTCAGGCTTACGCTGCCCATGGAGATATTTACTTCCGAGGAGCAGGTCTCGAGGCTCGGTCAGTTTGTTCAGCGCCTGAGACAGGAAAAGTTCTGGATCGCATCCGGTTCGGAGATTGCCCACTGGTGGCGATTAAGAAAAGGATTGAACGTGTCGGTCGAGCAGCGAAGTAAATCGCGAATCTTTGTCCGTGTCTCGAATGACAACGGAAATACTGCAGAAGAGGCAACCGTAAGTATTACGCTAGGAGAATCTGTGACGTCGGTCAATATCCTGCCTGAGTTGATCAACATCTTGAAGCCGGTAGCTGACGAAATCGATGTACCTCCTTTCGTGCTCAGAGAAAACGGGACCGTACTAGACTTGATCATAAAGCAGCTAAAGCCGCAACAGTATCGAATCTTTCACATTGATCTCATCAATTCGGCATTTACCACAAGGTTTGCCGCGAACTGACGTCAGAATGAATTCGACGGCTAGACTCATAACATGGGTGCGAATCTGGATTCCTTTTGTCCTGGGGATTCTGCGGGTCGACGACGGATACGCCCAAGCGGTAAGCGAGCACATGCAATATGAGCATCCAGCTCGCACCGTGACGCACGACATTTCTCTTCTGCAGAACACCTCAATCGCACGCGTTGCCGTAGTTCATTCAAGCCAGACCATTGCTCGCGTAGCTGATGGCGAACGCCTGGTCAACCAAGCTGTGTTCCATTGGGAGCTGTTCTTATCCGGTCTTCAGATTCCATATGTGGTATTGGACGATGCAGACCTGGACCGGTCAATACCCCGAAAATTACTCGTTCTCGTACTACCGGCAGTCGAGTCGATCTCAGAGAAGCAACAGGCACATATTCTAGATTTTGTGCGGAGTGGAGGGGGGATCATCGCGTCAGGGAGAACCGGTCTGTACGATGAAAACGGCTGGCGTGGGAAGGGTAAATTTCTGAGAACGATATTTGGAGTGGAGTACCTGGAGTCGTTACCGGCTCAGCCGTTCGGAATCTTCCAGACGATCGAAAATCGTTCATCCTTGTCTGCAGGAATTCCTCCAGGGTTCTGGTTGAATCTGGCCCCTCGGATGCCAACGTCTGCTGTCCAGGCTGGGTCTGCAAAATCTTTGGGTTCAGTCAAGACATACGAGGCGGATGATCAGACTTATTTTGACGATCTGACGATGATGGTAATGGGATCGCATGGTCATGGGCGATTCGTCTGGACAGGATTTCTGCCACAAGACATCGCACGGAAACGGTCGCAGCAGGAAAACTACCAGCGCCTCATGATCAATGCGTTGGCCCACGTTTCCGGATCGCCAACTGTTTTGGTTGCCCGGTGGCCTGGAGGGAGAGGAATGGCACTAACGATCGCGGCTTTACCGTCACCTGGATTCGATGGACGAACATACCTCGCGAACATGGGTCATTTATTAACCCTTATCGAGGAAGCACGCGTCCCGGCGAGTTTCTACTTCGCTTCGGACGAAATTACGACATTTCCGGGCCTGTATCGTCGCGCCATTGAGTCGGGTTCGGAAATTGGTTTGACGGCTGACAGCGACGACCTGTTGATTGACTCGACGGTAACAAACCAGACTGATCGCCTGTCAAGCGCCGCCCGATCCCTCCGCCTGAGCCGGGCCCACGGGGTGTATCCTCCTGGCGGGTTTCTGGACGGAAATACCATTCGCGCCCTGGATAACGTGGGTGCAGCATATGTGGTTGGAACGGATGCGCGAACCAGTGTGCCCGGTATTCTGGATTGGTGGGAATTCGTGGACTTTCATGATTCGTTTCAATCTGGTTCCGCGGAAACGGATGAAATAATGCATTTTTCGGAAGCAGATATGAGAATGGATGAGGAATCAGGATCGAAAAGTAAAATGGGCGGGCATCTGTCAATCTCCACGATCCCACTCGCCACTTCCTTCGGAATTGACTTCGAAGCCGCGTACGACCATGTCAAGGAAAGCGGTGGTCATCTTGTCCTTCCATTCTACCCGGAACAGTTTGGACGATATTCGAGAGCCAGCGATAACTTGCGAAGAACGCTCGAAAAAGCGTTGAGGGATAATACGTGGATAACGACGGCATCAGATGCGTTGATCTGGTGGCGGACCAGAGCAAAATTAAACCCGATTCTGGTTTCGTCGGGCCAGAACGAACTCCACATCATTCTTGAAAATTCGCTGGATCACTCAATCCATGATGTTGTGCTGGAGGTCTATCTGCATCGAAGCATCCCGTCGTCCATTCGCGTCTCGTCGCCCGCGCGCTTACTGCGTACCGTTGATCCTGCCGAAGACGCCGCTGATTCCATCCGAATTCATATTCCTGACGTCAAATCAGGAAGAAACCGGATCGAAATATCCTGGCAGCGTTAGCGAAAAGGTTTGTCTTTGTCGAGCATCGCCATCGGATCATCGGTACCCATCGGGCCGTGGCGATACAGAAACGGTTCACCGTACTGAGCCCCGACGCGGTACCCGTACGATATGGCTCTCGCTTCGACCAGCTTCATGAATCCCGGATTCGACACAAAGGTCTCCGGCTCGTTAGACGAGCTCTCGTAGTCGGGATTGTGAAACTGAGATCCGAATGCAGCCAGCGCCTTCAGTCGCCGTTCCCAGACGCTACTCACATCAACGACGATTGTAGGGATGAATTCGATGGACTGCATAAAGTGCAGGACATGGGCCGGGCGCCATGGTTTGAGAGCCTGCCCGTCATCTTCTTCCAGTTTGATTCGCGTCAGTCCCGAAAAGAATACCGCCTCGGTGATCAGCCTCGTGGCATTTCCGTGATCCGGATGACGACATTCCGGTGCGGTAATCAGAAGCATTTTAGGACGATACCGGCGCAATACCCGGATCACCTTTTCCCGGTTTTCGGAGGAGTTCTTGATATTTCCATCAGGTATCCCCAGGTTTTCTCTTACCGCGATCCCCAGAATTTTAGAAGATGCTGCGGCTTCCTGCTCACGAATCTCAGCCGTACCCCTGGATCCCAGCTCGCCT
Source organism: Bacteroidota bacterium (assembly GCA_022567305.1). Lineage (GTDB taxonomy): Bacteria > Bacteroidota > Rhodothermia > Rhodothermales > UBA10348 > SMXL01. The sequence goes on from JADFHF010000002.1 coordinate 134,516, forward strand.
CTGGTCAGGTCGGCGATCCCGACCTGGTACCCCTTATCGACAAGCACGCAGACGGTGCCGCCGGCAGACAATTCAACGTCGTCCGGATGGGCGCCAATGGCGAGGACATCTAATGTACTAGAGTCGGGCAATGTGATCGAGTCCGGTAATGGGATTTTTCAGAGCGGCGGCGTCATTCGCCGACGACCAGGTTTACAATTCGCCCCGGCACGTAAATTTCGCGTTTAATCTCTTTTCCATCCAGAAACCTTGCAACGTTCTCGTTAGATTTGGCGATGGCTACCACATCCGCCTCGGTGGCCGAAGGAGATATTTGAATAGAGGCCCGAACCCTCCCGTTGACTTGAACGGCGATAGTTACCGTGTCCTCCACCAAAAATCGTTCATCGGCGGTTGGCCAGGGTTCGTAGGCCAGCGACTCCTCATGACCCAGTTTACTCCACAATTCCTCGGACACATGCGGGGCCAGGGGCGCAAGTAGAAGAATAAAGACCTCAGCTACCGTCCTGGGGATCGTATTGAGCGCCACCAAAAGTGGCATGAATTCGATGAGAGCGGCAATGGCGGTGTTGAAGCTCATCCGTTCATAATCATCGGTCACGCGCTGAATCGTCTTGTGAAGGGCCCTCTCGAGCTCGTCAGAGGGAGCATCAGTACTGATCAAAAGAGACCCATCCTCGCCTACAAAATTTCTCCAGACCCGGCGCAGAAAACGGTTCACACCAATGATATCCCTCGTACTCCACGGTTTGGAAGCATCGAGCGGTCCCATATACATCTCGTAGAGCCGCAGGGTATCGCAACCATATTCATCGTTGATTTCATCGGGGCTAACCGCATTTTTCAGGCTCTTTCCCATCTTTCCGTATTCCTGGGAAACCGGTTGACCGTTACAGGTGAACAATCGGTTCGGTTGGTCCTGAACCTCGACGGCCGGATGGCCGTCCTGGTCGACGACGTCGGTGGCTTCTACGGCCAGGCCGCGTTCATCGCGGTAGACTGGGGCCAGGATGTACCCCTGGTTGAACAACTTTCCAAACGGCTCTTTCGTGGATACATGCCCCAGATCCATCAAAACCTTATGCCAGAATCGAGCATACAGCAGATGCAGGACCGCGTGTTCCACGCCTCCGATGTAAAGATCAATGCCAGACGGAGACATCCAGTATGCCTCTTTTTCCGGCGCGACGAGCTGATCGGCGTTTTTATTGTCGATAAATCGGAGGTAGTACCAACATGACCCCGCCCACTGCGGCATCGTATTCAGTTCGCGTTCGTATCGAACTCCATCGAGCTCAACATAACGCCACGATTCAGGAGCCCGACTCAACGGAGGTCTTGGTGGAGCGTCCGGGTCATCCGACACAGCGGGACGGAAATCGTCCATTTCCGGAAGTTCGACCGGCAAGTCCGTTTCCGGTACCGTGCGGATCGAGCCGTCGGGGCCGTAAAGGATCGGAAAGGGTTCGCCCCAATACCGTTGCCGACTGAAAAGCCAGTCACGCAATTTATATATAGTGGTCCCTTCTCCGCTGCCGGTTTCTTCAAGCCAGGCGATGGCGGCCTTTTTGGCCTCATCGATCTCCAGTCCGTCGAGAAAACCGGAATTGATCACTCGACCTTCTCCGAGAAATGCTTTTCCTGCGAAATCATTCGGAGGCTGGACGGTCCGAATAATCGGTAGGTCAAATACTTCTGCAAACTCCCAGTCGCGCTCATCTTGACCGGGGACGGCCATGATGGCACCGGTACCGTATCCCATCAGGACATAGTCTGCAATCCAGACGGGAATCGATTCTGAATGGGCCGGATTAATGACGAATCCCCCGGTGGGTACACCGGTTTTCTGCTTGGATTCGGTCATTCGGTCGATTTCTGTGCGTCGTTCTGATTCCGTCCGGTATCTGTTCACGACATCGCGATTCTCGTCTGTCGTCAAAACGTCAACAAGCGGATGCTCAGGTGCCAACACCATGTACGTGGCCCCAAAGAGAGTATCGGGCCGTGTCGTGAAAACGCGGATTTTTTCATCCGAGTCGGGAATCGAGAAATCGATATAGGCACCTTGGCTTCTTCCGACCCAATTGCGCTGCATCAGCTTGATGGGTTCCGGCCAATCAACGTCTTCCAGGTCCTTGTCCAGGCGATCCGCATAAGCGGTGATCCGAAGCATCCATTGTCTGAGTGCCCGCTTATACACAGGGTGATTCCCACGTTCGCTCCGACCCTCATGGGTCACTTCCTCGTTGGCCAAAACGGTCCCTAGCGCGGGGCACCAATTGACCGGAACGTCAGCGATATAGGCAAGTCGATGATCAGACAAGACCGCTTCCTTTTCCGCATCGGATTTGCTCGACCAATCCGGATCAGATTCAGTAAGCTGATCGATCAGATGCTGAATTGGACGCGCACTCGTTTCGTCCTGATCGTAATAACTGTTATACAGCTTGAGGAAAATCCACTGCGTCCAACGATAGTAGTCAACATCGGTCGTAGAAAACTGTCGGTCCCAATCGTAGCTGAGCCCGATCGACTTCAGCTGATTCATCATCGTGTCAATGTTCTTCTCGGTTGTGATCCGAGGATGGACACCATGTTCAACTGCAAATTGTTCAGCTGGCAAACCGAACGCATCGAAACCCATCGGATGAAGCACGTTGTAGCCCCGCGCCCTTTTGTAGCGTGCAAGGATATCGGTCGCGATATATCCGAGAGGATGGCCGACATGAAGACCCACGCCACTTGGATATGGAAACATATCGAGAACATAGAACTTGGGCTTGGACGTATCGACCTCAACCGGCGTTCTAAAGGTCTTAGAGCTCTCCCAGAACTGCTGCCACTTTCGTTCTATTTCCTTGAAGGGGTAATCGGACATCACGGGAAATCGTGAATTCAAGGGTTTTTAAAGCGATAAAACCTGGTGAGATGTCGTATCAAGCTCTATTTCACTCATGAGACGAGTCACCAGGTCTGTACCGTATTTGCTCATAAAATATAGAGGCGAAATACATCGTTCCTGCAGAATATTTTCAGGAAACAAACTGGTTCGGGTTCTCGTGAGCTGGTTGTGCGTCTGATCGTGTCGCCGTTTTTCAGCCTTCACTACTCGATCCTTCAATTTACCCCACTCTTTCAAAAGCGCCGTTCGCGTTGCCTCACCCGTTTTCTTCAACGAGGCGTCAACGGCTTCTATTGCCGGACTCACGGTGTTCACGGCATCGTGAATGTGTTGACCAGCACGTTCGAAAATGGCCTCCGCGTCGATATCCATGGCGTCAACGACAATGGCATGGAAAATTTTCTCTTGATCCTGTTCGAAGGAAGGGATTGAAAGAGAATACCGATCCAATACTTTGGCGATACCCGGCTCTACGAGCGATACACTCGCCCGCGGATAGATGATCGGCATGGGTACGCCCGCCCATTCGTAGATCGATCGGAATTGTGCGTAATAGGCGATTTCTCCCGGGCCGGCGACATAGGCCGCTGTGGGCAGAATCGAGTCCTGAACAATCGGTCTCATGACCACATTCGGGCTGAACGACTCGGGGTTTTCATCCACCATCGAGAGCAATTCATCTTGTGAATAGCTGATGTCAGTGCCCTTCAATCGGAATTCGTTTCCGTCCGCGACGAGAGAATGTCTACCCGTATCGGTGATCAAGAAAAGGTTGGTTGGTGACGACTGAACCTGCGCATGATAGCTCTTTTCCAGCTTGTTACTGGTCTCCTTAAGAAGGGCTGCGGTTTTAGAATACTCTTTTAGTTCCTTCCTGAATAATGGCTGTGCGAGCTTTTTCAGTCGCGGATCGTCACCCGAAACGAATACCAGACCTTCATCTTCGAAGAGAGGACCCAAGATTTTGGCGAAGGCGATCAGGAAGGTGGTACCAGGTGTGTACGCTTCTTGCACCGTCTTCATAATGGCGTCATGGAATTCGGTACCGGGCAGCAATTCGTCCAGTTGATCGACGGCCTCCTCTATACTCTGGTCAAAAGCGATTCTTCCGACCGGCGTTGGATTTGTGTTTGCATCGTTGGACGCGTACGTAATTCGTTGGACCCCGTCTCGTCCCTGAATCGCAACCGACGCCACTTCTTCGAAGTCATGATCCTCGCCTTCCAGCCAGAACACCGGTACGGTCGGGCGTCCAGACTCTTTTTCGATCTGACGAGCCAACTGCACGGTCGTCAACGCCTTGTACAGCGTGTACATCGGTCCGGTAAATAGACCCAGTTGTTGTCCTGTTACAACAGCGACTGCTTCTGCGCCCGCTAGTCGATCAATATTGCGAAGCGTAGCCGGACCAGCTCCATACGAATTGTTTTGATCAGCCAGCACACTTGCAAGTTCTTTCCGGTGATCGAATTGATCACTTACCTGCTTCGCGATTTGACCGCGTTGTCGTGGATCCCTGAAATCACCAGTAAAGTATCCGGAGACCGAATCGAAATCCCCTGCATACGTCGTGAACAATCTGGAAAACGACTTGAAGTCTGAATAGGGTAGACGGTCGAGCGTCATTTTTCCAGAGGGGTTTCGGAGGTGGGGAAAAGCCGCAGACAAGCACTTAAGGACGGGCTAATTCTGGCTTCCAATCATTTTATTGATCTCGTCTCGCAAGGAAGCGGCCCTCTCATAATTTTCTTCAGAAATAGCCTTGGCAAGAGCGGCCTGAAGGCGCTCCAGATCGGTTTTTGGCTCGTCCTTCTGTTCTTCAGGTTCTTCTTCCGACGATGACTCGATCTCTGCCAGTTCATCGGCCTCGTCGATTGGAATTCCGGCCTCTTCCAACACCGCCTCCGAAACGAAGATGGGGGCCCCAACGCGAACGGCGACGGCGACTGCGTCACTTGGACGAGAGTCAAGGTGTTCGTCCGATCCATTTACCGTGTACCGGATTTTTGCGAAAAACGTACCCTCACGCAATTCGTCAATCACAATATCTGTCACTTCCCCGCCGACAGCGTCATATAAATCGCGAATTAAATCATGCGTCATGGGTCGTGGGGGCTGAATTTTTTCTAATTCCAGTGCGATGGCCTGAGCCTCAAATGCTCCAATAATAATCGGTAGACGCCGACTGCCATCCACTTCGCCGAGGACGAGCGCGTACGCGCCACCGCTCGATGGGCTGGTGGAGAGTCCGATTATGTCGACTTGAACAAGATCCATGGGCTACGTTCTAGAGTTTCTCCGGCGGATTCATTCGTCAGGCATCCACCTTCAAAACGAGTTTCAACGCCGTGATAAATGCCTTGTTCTCAGACTCCGTACCTGATGACACTCGCAGGTAACCATTCAATTCTGGATACGACGAGAGCTTGCGAACGACTACTCCTTTCTGAGTCAATTTCTCTGCAAGTGTTCCCCCATTCATCTCAGTTCTAAAGAGAACAAAGTTGGTTGTGGAAGGAATCACCGACACGCCCGGTTGGGATTTTAGTTCGTCGGTCAGATGGGCGGTACCCTGTTTTAACAACTGAACCCGCTCAGCAATGACATCCGGTCTTTTGACCAGCGCGATGGCCGTAATTTCCGAGAAACGATCCACCATGAAGGGCAATCGAGCTTTCAGGATCTCGGACATCACGCGAGAGTGTCCCAGGAGATAACCAATTCGAATGCCGGCAAGACCGAAGGCCTTCGAAAACGTTCTCATCACGATAAGATTCGGGTATTTATCCAGGAGCGAAATCGAGCTCGGATTTGGACAGAATTCGTGATAGGCCTCGTCAATGACGACAAATCCCGGGGAAGATTTACATAATCGCTCGATCGCATCGAAAGAGACGGACAAACCCGTCGGATTATTGGGCGAGGCAACAATGGTCAATGCAACGTTAGGGTCTGATGCTGCTTCTATTATCCGGTCAATATCAAAGTCGAGGCTTTTCAGCGGCGCGATCGGGACTATCTCTCCGCTATGCATGCGGACAACGGATTCATACAGTGCGAACATGGGGCGGGGAAGCACGACCCGGGTTCCGGTAGAGACGAAGCACAATGCCAGCGTCTGCGTCAGATCATTGGATCCGTTTCCGACGAGCACACTACCCTCTTGCAGTTTATGGTGCTGTTCCAGCACTGACATCAGCTCGAACGGTTGAGAAGCCGGATAGCGATTGAACGGAATTTGTTCAAAACGCGTCAGTAATTCCGACTTGATTTCATGAGGCAGATCAAACGGACACTCGTTTTGATTGAGCTTGCAGTCTCTCTCGCCCGTTTCTCCTACCAGATACGGCTTCTCAGATCGAATTTCAGATCGAATGAGTTTTACCAATCGTTCCATTGCCAGTACCGGCATTTTGATTCTCTCGTTTCGACGTCACAGATACTTCAGGATGTTCGAAAATATCTACGGCCGATGTCGGATAAAACCACGTTGCGAGAATTCCGGATGAGGTGTCTGGTTCATCCAGTGGGAATAGAACACCGCTCCACGAGAAAATGAATCGGGATGATCGCCCGTGCCGCCTATTCCGGCTCCTCGGACTCGTCGTCGGATGCGAGATTCAGTTCCGGTAATCCGCGAAATTCATATTCGGGTAAACACTCATCTCGAACGAATGTCACGGCCTCGTGCATGGCTGCGACGAATTTTCCAAAGTCTTCCTTGTACAGAAAAATCTTGTGCTTTTCGTAGCGAGATTCGGTGATCCGTTTGCTCTCGGTGATCGTAAGAAAGTAGTCCTCTCCAGAGCGGGTCGTTTTGATATCGAAGAAGTAGGTTCGTTTTCCTGCGGGAACACGTTTGGAGAAAACCTCTCCGCGGTACCCTTGTGAATCGCTGCTCTTATTCGAATCATCGTTTTCGGTCCGAGGCTCTTCGGCAGATGCAACCGCCTCCGATTCTGGGGATTCTTGATCCTGACACATCATTCCTCTCGTACAAATTCCAGCGTCCAAGGCCGCATCTCTTCGCCCGACGGAGGTGGAAATCCGCCTAAATGGCACGACAGGCGTCGAGTCAGGCTAAATATGCAAATCAATTCAAGAAATAACAAAAGGAGGCTCTGAACGAGGCGAAAGGCGACCCCTCGCAAAACGATTCTGGATCAGGCGTCAGGTATCGGGGCGATTCGAATCACGGCAATGGCCAGTTTCTCCAAGGCCTCTCGCACGGCTTGCCCGGTCTCGATAACTTCGTCGTGATTGAGAGGGTTATCACTCAAGCCTGCGGCAAAGTTCGTAATCGTCGAAAGACCAATAACCTTCATGTTTTCCTTGCGCGCCTGAATGACCTCCGGAACCGTACTCATGCCGACGGCGTCGGCGCCCATCACTCGAAAAGCACGGATCTCGGCTTTCGTTTCATAACTTGGTCCTCGAGTCCAAAGGTAGATTCCTCGTTTTGTCGCGATCCCCATTTTGTCAGCCAGCTTTTCGGCATTTCGTGTCCATTCTTGATCGTAATACTCTATGGATTCTCGGGCCGGCCATTCGAGCCCTCTCATGGTCGAAATCTGATCGCCCAAAAGGGGATGGACGCCGGTCTGATTGATGTGGTCGGTAATCCACATCAGCGTTCCGGGTTCAAACTGTGAATTGATGCCTCCACTCGCGTTCGTCACAAACAGACAGGATGCTCCCAATGCTCGAACCAGCCGGACCGGAAAGACGACCTTAGATGGGTCATGTCCCTCATACATGTGGAGACGACCCTGGATCACAACAACGGAGCGGCCTCCGAGGCGGCCGAAGACGAACCTTCCCTTGTGCCCGGATACCGTTGCGGATGGAAGATGAGGGATCTCGGCCGCTTCCATAATGATCGGATCATCCACACGATCGGCAAGTGCTCCCAGACCCGAGCCCAAAATGAGTGCGATATCAGGAGACACATTCGCTTGACTGCGGACGTATTTCAGGGCATCTGAAATAGCCTGTCTGGCCAGATTGTCTATCACATTGTAGGATGTCACGTCATTTTTACGATGACCATGGTCATGTCGTCGGAGCGTCCGGCGCCCTCAATAAAGTGATGCACGTCCTCGGTCAACAAGCGGAGTATCCCGCTGGCCGATTTGTCACCCATGTGGCCCACCTTGACCAGAAGGCGATCATCCCCGTACAGTTCTCGCTTTGAATTCATGGCCTCAGAGAATCCATCCGTGTAAAAGACCAATACGTCGCCCCGATTCAGTCGAATGGAGACCTCTGCCACGGAATCGTCAAACAACTTTCCGTCCGTTAATCCTATCGCCATCCCATTTGGACGCAGAAATTCGGGTACTGTCTGATCCGATCGCTTCAGAATTCCCGGGTTATGTCCTGCACGAGCGAACTTGAACTCACCTGATGACGAGTCGACAATACCATAAATCGCGGATATGAAAGTTCCCGCTGGGGCATTATTTCGGAACACCTCGTTCAAGCGTTTCATCACAGCACGAGGTGAGGGTTCGATCGTACTCAGCGTCTGAATAACACCCTTGACCAACGTCATGTAGAACGCAGCCTGAATGCCTTTCCCGCTCACATCTCCGATAACAAATGCCAGTTTGTTATCGGAAAGCCGGATGAAGTCGAAATAGTCACCACCCACTTCGCTTGCGGGCAGGCACATTCCCGCCAGATCGAGACCGTCGACTTTGGGCATGGTTCGTGGGAGAAACGAAGCCTGCACCTGATAGGCGATTTCGAGTTCGCGCTTCAGTCGCTCCTGGCCAGCCATTTCAGTGATATAGTCCGGGACATATTCGTGAATGTCTCCTTCGTCTCGCTTACTGAAGACGCCGACAAATCCGACCAGAGTGATCGATCCAATGAAAAAGGCCCCCACCAGCGTGTCCAGCCATACCGGCGAATGAGCAATAAGGAATCCCTCACTCAAATTCCATGCAAACAGGGCAATGAAGAGCCCAATAAACGCGGTGAGAAAGTCGAATCGCATATAGGAGACGGCGAGGATGAGGGCCACCATTCCCGAAATACCGACAGCCAGCCAGCTGACATCCATACCATACGGATCGATTCTCAAGAATCCGCCAACGGCAACAATGCATCCGACGACAAACCACGGGTGCTCCACAAATCGATACGCAAGGGTACCAACCCCTAACAGAACCAGAGCCGAAATCATCAAAGACACGGAGGAGCTAGAGGCAAAGTTTGCCAAAACAGGCCGAAATGTTACTTCAGCGTCTAGTGAGGCTCCCAAGGTGAGCGAAAGAGATGGGAATACGGCTAGAGCCAAAACTCCAATACCTAGTAATACACCGGCGACCGCAATACCGCGGACCAGCGACCAGCCAACGACACGATTTTGGATGTCGCCCTTTCGGAGAAGCATCCCCGACAACAACTTTTGCGGAAAGATTTCGCGGGTAATCGACTCCGTTGCACCCGACAGGATGAACATCGCCAACGAACCAAATCCACCGACGATCGAGAATGCCACGAGGCTGAGAAGGACTCGTGTCCACGTCGTCATGTCTTCTTCTATAAAGTTCTCTGGGTTCATTACAGCTATAACACCAAAAAGCACCCCAACCACGAGTGCATCGATCATCGATACTTTCACGTCGATGAGTCTTGCCATGATTCGGCGCACGAAGAAGACCACCATAACAATGGCAAGAAGGAAATAAGCGGCGCCTTTTACGACACCGAGTAGGGTGGAAACGGAATCGTCTACATCCCGATCTGGATTGGGTACAACCACCATTTCCTGCAAATTTCCCGTAGACGAGACCGTCATGTCGACTCTCAACTGCTGGCCGAAAATGGGCTCGGTCGGGCGCAGCCAGACCAGCGCGAGTGCTTCTGAATTTCCTGAATTATTGCCCGTGGTGCTGCTCGAGAAAACGCGAAGAGAATCCACCTCCCACGTCACGCCCTTCAACGCTTGCTCCGGAGCAAGCATCTTTGCGAGTTTGAGAATATCCAAGGAATCCAACGCAACGGACAGGCCCCGCTCAAGTCTGTCAATTCGCGAAGCAGATTCGGGCTCAGTCCGCCTACCGGGTGTATCAAGGCGTTTGAAACTCAGCGATGCGATCAGGCTTGAGTCCGTGACGGCACGGAGCCGGGTAAGGGATTCGCTTCTCAATGAGTCACTGGGTGCAAAAAGCTCCGCTAACACCGATCGATTAATGGACCTCGTTGCATCTCCCAGCAATATAGAGGCAGTACCGCCGGCAGAACTGGTGTTTTCAAATTCAAGAACCGCTCCATCGATGTTCAAGACAACATGAAACACCAATGCCGACCCTGCGAACGAAATCGAGCTACTCGATGCCGTGTTCTTCATTCTGTAGGAGATAGACCAGAGAAAACCCGGTAGCGTTGAGTTGTCCTCGTCTCGAAGAATTTCGATCGTCCGCTCGCGGCCCAGATCCTCCTGCATGGCCTTGAGAAGGGGCTCATTTCTCCTTAAGCGGGCCTCAACATCCAAATTTCTAACTGAATATCCGTTCGAGACGAGAAACACATTCGCCTTATTGATGGCGTCGCTCTCTGAGATTTTATACTCAGCAGTGCCATCGATGTGATGAGCTGGCAAAACAAAAGCAAATATGCCAAACCCGATGAAACCCAGGACGATCAGAATCAAATCGAAGATGCCAGGCTTCGTCAGGGCAGATGCAGATTCGTTCCTCATCGGTGGTTAGGTTGGTCGGGGCAGAAGTTTCGTCTGCCGCCGTGAAATCTAAGTTCGTCCTAAAATGTGGGAACGGGTGCGGAAGATCCCGATGATTTACTCTTTACGATCCAACGAATCGAGTTCCGCCACCGCTTCGGTCATCTGATCATATGAAAACCCTCGTCTCGCAAGATAAGCAGTCAGTTTGGAACGCCGTTTTCCCATGTCTTTCTCCTGTATGAGTCGCTTCATGTACTTTCGAGATGATTCGACCGCGAGCGCCTCCGCTGGAGTATCTCGATAAGCATCGGGAATAACCACATCAATGATATCGGAATGAATTCCCTTCCTGGAGAGCTCGCGGCGTAGTCTCGCGGGTCCATATCCCTTTGACCGTACACGAGCTTCGGAAAACGTATACGCGAACGCTTGATCGTCGATCAGGTTGAGTTCGACCAGTCTTTCGATGACTCGTTCGATAATGAGCGTAGAGAATCCTGATTTGGAAAGTCGCTGTGAGATTTCAAATCGGCTCCGCGGTCGATACGAAAGTAAATGATATGCGCTGGTCCGGGCCTTGAAATACGAATCCTCCTCGATCAGCTCAGCGACATCGCTCTCGGATACGGTTTGTCCTTTCGAGAGTCTCCGAGAAATGAGTACGTCGGCGTGGACGCCAAGGGCAAATTCTCCGTCGATAAAAATCGATACGCGATCGTTCGCCTTTTTTTGGGTCTCAATGGACGTGATGACTCCAGGTAAAGTAGAAAGATGCTCGTCGTTCGGTATCGAGGTGCTGTGCTCACCCATAAAGAATCACTTGACGATTATTCGAAGCGTGTCGATGGCGATGCCACCGACAAATCCGATCCCTCCGCTGACATTGGATACAGGTTCTCGGCGTTCCGGACTATCACGACTGGTTTCAAACACCGCAAAGGCCTGATCACCTCGAAGCAGGCTTACCTTGAGAGCATGCTCCGGAAGCGGCGTATCGACTGCCTCTACAGGAACGGCGTAAACACCTGTCCAGCGTACTTGGCCATTTTCGTCCGCCTCGATGCTTTCCTCCGGAAGAACCTGCTGGGGAAGTAGGAAGAAATCAATGAGAGACGAGGAAAACCGTGACAACGGCTCCAAGCGAGTCTCAATCCAATAGTCGTTCGCCGTCGTCTCTAGCCCGGAGACCGTTTGCCATGCCAGTGTTACCTGGATCGGGTAGATGAATCCTTCCTGCGCGTTCAACGCCAGGTCTAATGAATCGAGTCCGATGTCCAGTGTATCCACAAGGACGGCTTCGATAGCACGTTCTGGAATAAAAAATTCTACATCGTCCAGCAGAATCAAAGGCGGGATCGACCCTGAGGCGTTGGCCTGGTCGTCGGGTGTTCGGACGAACAGTTCAAATGAGGCGAGGGGCGGAACGATCAGGTGGCTGGCTCGGCTCTCCGGACGGTAAAGACCGGGTGACATGGCGACCGGCTCATACTGAATTCGAACACCGTCCAAAATCAATTCGACTTCCGCTTCTGCAATCCCCTGGTTTGCTGCGATACCCTTAGAAACGCCATACGTCCTGCCCACCCGTACATCGGGAAGCGGCTCTCCTGCTTTTAGGAAAGACTCTACGACCAGCGTCCCAACCTTCGACGGCTGAACGGTATCACACGCTGCGATTGAACCCGCCAGAATACCGGCAAGCGTTATCTGAAGGAGTATTCTCATAACTGCATTTCGAGCTCAAAGAGGGGCAGAATGGGCAATCCGAGACTGTTATTCAGTCCGAAGTTTTCTTTAGAGGGATCGAACGTTCGATTGATCACATTTCGGCGATTAAAGATATTGTACACGTGAATTTGCGCGGACCAGTCTGCGTGCATAAATCCGAATCGATACCCGACACCCAGATCCATTCTGAAGTAGGGCGGCAGACGCCCATTGTTGATTTCCGGTGTGTGAAAGAATTGGATCTGTTCGTTACTTACCGGATCCGTCAGGTAATAGCGCGCAATGGGTACCGTAATCGGATAACCCGAGCGAAGGACAGTCGAGAGCGAAAACTGCCATCTTCCAACTCTTCGCTGGATTACCGCGGAAAATGACCGGGGCACATCAAATCGGCTGGGGCGAAAGGTCGTGTTTCTTAGCTCAGGAGTCCGATTCTCGGATCGACTCCCCGTGTAGGCCAGAAGCACTTGCCAGTCGAGAAGAAACAGATCTGCTCCAATCTCGATTCCGTAGGATCGTTCGTTCCCGCGTGTGTACTGTCCCAGAAGTGTACTGATATCGATTCCCGGACCCAGTAATCCGTTCTTTGATTGAAACTCGTCTCTTGGAAGGATAATGTGATTCCCAATGCGGAGATACCCTTCAGCCGACACTTTGAACCACGGGTAAGGAATGGCTTCTCCTCCAAAGGATAGCTGACGGCTTTTGGAAGGCACTACAGTAGAATCGGACGGAATCCATCGACTCGAGACGAGATCATATAAGAATGAATAACGGTCTCTAATGCGTTGCAGGAATTGATACTGAGTGGTCGCAGACCCGCGAAGAATAAGCCATCGCGGATTCAAGACGTACTGAATGCTGAGGCGTGGGCTCACGCGAAAATAGTTTCCGCTTCCGAAGTAGTTGAGTCTTGTACCAAGAAGCACATGCAGCTTTTCTGAGGGCTTCCAATGGTCTTGGATATACGTCGCGAATTCTCGGGTCTGAACGCGGCCACGATGAGTGAGCGATTCGCTCAGACTCGGGCTGTACGAAACGAGGGCATCGATGCTAGACACGAATCGATGATCGACGACCGAAAAGCCGGCGCGGATTTGATGGGAAAGCGACGGGAAGTAGTCAGCGTCGACTCGGGCTCCGAGATCCTGTAGTTGCACCCGGTAGTCTGATGTCACCGATGCCGATTGTGTAGGGTGAATTAACACAGATTCATTGGCACTGTATTCGGAATAGTACGCGGTTCCCGTAAGAAACAGTCTGTCGCTCGCGAGATGCTGATATCGAACACTGTAGAGTCGATTGCCCCAGTCCTGATCGACCTCGAAGAAGAGGTCAGCGGGCCGGAGCCACGAAGAAAAATCGAGGGATAGATCGAATGGAAGGCGCAGGTCGAGGTCGTCGCGTCCTGTGTAATAAGAAAATGAAAGCCTACTGTTTGTATGTGGGGAGAACGAAATCTTGGCGCTCCAGTCGTAGAAGAAGTACCCAGTACGTAACGTATCTCGTCGTCCGGCTCCGTCCGAAACCGGATGTTTCCTGCCAATCAGTTTGTCAATGTAGGATCGCCTGCCGGAAAGCATGAACGAGCTTTTCGACCCCAGGGTGCTTTCTATTAAAAATCGTGCACTTAGCGGGTTTATAGCGGCCAATAACTTGGGCTCGGCATTTCTACCATCCCGGAGCTCTGCATCCAGTACCGCCGAAAGTCGACCACCGTACTCGGCTGGAAAGGAGCCTCGGTAAAACTTCAGGTCCTTGAACGTTTCCGTCTGGAACGTGGAGATCAAACTGAATGCATGCCACGGATGGTAGACGGGTGCCCCGTCGATCAAATATAAATTTTGGTCAGACCCGCTACCTCTAACGAGTAAACCACCCGTCACCTCACCGGCTCTCTGTATTCCAGGCATCCAGCCAAGGACTTCGAAGACGTCTTTTCCGCCGAATGAGGGCGGGAGCTGTTCCAGACGTCTTACGGGCATAGAAATGACTCCGGGGAATAGTGCCAGATCGGAGCGTATGAGCGTGCTGCGCTCAATCACCACTCGATCCATGGTCATCGTGGTCGGGTTGAGTTCGAGAATGACGGACTTCGATCCCGTGGAGAGGGTGGTGTCTTTAACCACATACCCGATGAAAGACAGCTTGACTCGATGGTGCCCCGAGGGAATTCCCGGTAACGAAAAGAAGCCTGCCTCATTCGTGACCGTTCCAGAAGAGAGATCCGGCAGGTAAATGTTTGCTCCGTAGAGCGATTCTCCGGTCCGGCTGTCGAAAACGATTCCCGCGATGGATCCGCGGGCTTTATCTGGACCGACGGATGCCTCGTCCGCTAACACCAGCACAATCTGTCTATCCGAGATTACCCGAACCTCAACGGTGGCATCCTGAACAATACACTGAATGGCTTCGACGGCAACAGAGCCATGATATGTGCAAGAGGATGAAAAACCGCCCAGTAGATCGGTAGAATAGACGACGTCGATTCCGGTTCTCGATTTGAACTCCTCAACCGCGTCCAGAAGGGGAGTGTCTTCGAACTGAAAGAGATAGCTCTGCGCGGATACGTCTAACCCTTGTGCCAGGCAGAAAATGGTAAAAAGTAACAGGGTCAGGCGTTTATGCAAAACCGGATGGGCATCGAACGACGATGCGACTCAAGGCCATTTGAGAGTAGACGGGAACGTACTCCGAGCGCAGGGAGCTTATAGACGCTTTTTGGAGATGCGTTCCGGAGGCATCACGTTTGTGCGAAAACGAAGTGTCGCGACGAGATATCTTTACGACCCGAAATGGTAGCTGCCCGTTTCGGAATCCTTCTCAATTCTGACGCCCATCGCGAAAGCGATCGCGTCCAGGATGGATTCGAGGCCCTGTTCGCGTGCGAACGTACCTGTAATGGTGAGTTCAGCAAGGCTGTCATCGACCACGATGGACACCTCAAAGCTTTCCATGAGCCGCACGAACGCGACCGACAACTGTGTATCTCTGAAGATGAACAGGTTGGTCCACGCAAGTGCCTTCTGGAGGTCTATGTCCAAGGGAGCCGTCGGAAGATCGGTACCGAGAACGCGACTGTACTGACCCGGAGATAACATGACAGGATCTGTCTCGGAGCCCAATGTCGCCACCGAAACACTCCCACTGACGAGGATGACCTCCGTGAGAGACGCATCATCGATGGAGGAGATTCCGAAGCTGGTTCCGAACACCGAGGTGACCGCGTTGGCGGTTGAGACTTGAAACTGTTTTTCGCCCGGCGAAACGTCGAAAAACGCGTTCCCAACGAGCCTCAACTGACGATCGAAAGTCTCGTCAGGATGGAGGGTTATCGCCGATCCGGGCATCAGTCTCACGCTCGACCCATCGGGCAGATTTACAACGTGAGTTTTTCCCTCCTGAGCGCTGAAGGTTATATCGCTCGTTTGGGTCAGCATCGGACGAAACACAACGATACTCGCGATAAGAACAACGACTACAGCCGCGAGTCCGAGAGAAAAACGTCGAACAGAGAGCCCGAGAATAGGCAATGGCAAACGAACTCTATGTAACGGAGAACGGCGGGTTGTGGCACGGCTGGTTGCTACCGATTCAGACCAGCAGTTCTGAAATACCTCGGCATCAGATCTAATCTGATTCAGTATGACTTCAACGGCGGAATGCTTGGCGAGTGCTCTACTTATTACCTCTTGAGCTGCATCCAATTCTGTACGTTCTTCATCCGTCAATACGCCTTTATCTCCGCTCTCCGACAAGGCATAAAGAACCAGAAGTCGGGAGTCTGGAATATGCTGATCGAGTGAGTTGCGGATCTGGCTCGTAAGAGCAGCCCAATTACGGACGAACTCGGCCAGCGACGCATCATCTTTACATGCCTGGTCCAGCACTTTTAGATCATCTTCAGAGAGTTGATCCTGTAGTAGAATATGTTCGATGGCTGCGTTCATTCAGGCGAATCTATACAAATTCGGTGCTTCGGGGGCTAATAATGGCCTGGCCAAGGGTGGGAATCAATGGCCAAAAAGCTAGAAAAAAGCACGTGCAATGGGCTGAAGAGCGTTTTCCGAGTCTACAATTGGCCTCCAATTCGGTGTGAGTACGTAGCTCACACCGAAGAAATAGCCGCCTGAAGAGAGTAAAAGGTAACATGTCTGTTAAAAGTCATTTCAGGGGGTATTTGAAAGAAAAGACCAGAAGACCGTCCACCAGAGCACCGAAATAAATCGTCGCAGTTTTTCGAAAGCGCGTTTCACCTGCATTTTGACGGCGGCCTCAGTCGTTCCGATCATATCCGCGATTTCCTCATAGCGATAGCCATACTCTCGCAATTCAATAATCTTGCGAGCCCTCGGTGAGAGTTGAGCCAACGCCCTCTCAACGTCGATGCTTGCGGCGACATCTGACTGATACGTACTTTTTTCAGGAGGAGAAAGGGCGTCAAAAAGGGATTCCTTAGTCGAATACCGACCACGGAAATAGTCCTGCAGTTCAAATAGGGCGGCCTTCATGGCAAATCCCTTGAGCTTTTCCGGGTCTCTCAAATCGGTGAGTCCCTTTGAAACACGGACGAGGGCATTCTGAACCAGGTCGTCGACGTCAGCTCGCGATCCTATCCGCCGAATAAAAAAGCCTCGAAAAATATTCTGTAGCTGATTGAGCAACAGCGTGAGGGCCGATTCATCACCGTCTTGTGCGGCAGCCGCGAGTTTTCCGAGATCGTTCATTTCAGAGTCGCTCAGTCGATGATCGGTCCTGTGGGATACGTACCCAGCACTTTCACTGACGCGGCGACCTCTTCCAAGTGGCGTAGGGCGTTTTGGACAGACTCGTCTTCGACGGATCCTTTTAAGTCCAAGTAAAATATATAGTTACCCGGACTTCCGACAAGCGGCCGACTCTCGATCTTGAACAGGTCGATGTCTCTTAGCGCGAAGACAGCAAGGCTCTTATACAGGCTTCCTGGGACATTTTCACGTTGTGCGTATACGACGGACGTTTTGAGGGGTCCGACGCCTGAACCGATGTCCTCAGCATCGTCTTGTCTGGCTAATGTGAGGAACCGGGTATAGTTCTGATGATTGCTCTCAATGCCCTCGGCGAGTACCGTCAGATTGTATTTAACTCCGGCCGTAGCGCTGGCGATCGCCGCCCGGGAACCGTCTGCTAGCTGGGCGACGATTCTTGCTGCTCCAGCGGTGTCGTACATGACGATCCTTTCGGCGTCAGCCAGATGCTCGCGCAAAAAGGAACGACATTGCCCGAGGGCTTGCGGATGTGAGCAGACCGATGTGATGTCTTCCAGAATTGATCCCGGTACAACGAGAAGGTTGTGCCGAATTCGCAAGTGCACTTCAGCCACAATTCTCAAGGAGTGCTCTTGGAGCAGATCATAATTCTGATGAACGCTTCCGAAGAGGGAATTCTCGATGGGAATGACGCCGCGATCGACGGTTCCAGAACTGACAGCGTCAAATACGGCTTCGAACGTGGGCAGTGGCACTGCTTTCGCGTCCGGATAAAGTGTCAACACCGCCTCCTCACTGAAGGCCCCTGCTTCTCCCTGAAATGCGATGTTCATCGTGAAATTCGAAAGACATGAATACGGCTTCGTGAAAGCAATACGGAGTTCGACCAGAACGAATCCTTATAGACTCACATTCGATCGGGGGCCGAAATTCCCAGGACAGTCAGTCCATTCCGAAGAACGATTTTACTGGCGATGGCCAATAACATGCGTGCTGAGGCCAGGTCCGCGGACTCTCCGATGATACGACACTGACTGTAAAACTGGGTAAACTGGACGGCGACCTCACGCAGGAAGGTAGCCACGCGATGCGGTTCTCGAGCTGCGGACGCGCCTGCGATCACATCAGGAAATCTCTGCAGCACCTTGATTAGAGCGATCTCCGAGTCGTGTTCAAGAAGGGACAATTCAGCATTCTTATCGGCCACAAAGCCGACTTCTTCTGCTTTTCTAAGAATGGAGCAGATTCTCGCATGTGCATATTGCAGATAGAAAACAGGGTTCTTCTCGCTGGCCTCGCGAGCCAGGTCCATGTCGAACTCGAGGTGGGTGTTTGCCGAGCGCATCAGGAAAAAGAATCGGGTGACATCTTCACTTACCTCGTCCATCAAGTCATCCAACGTGACATACTGGGCTTTTCGGGTGCTCATTTTAACCGGTTCGCCTCCTCGCACGAGTGTAACGAACTGATAAATCACAACGTCAATACCGCTTGGATCGTATCCCAGTGATTTTACGCCATTAATCACATCTGGAAACGTGGCGATGTGATCCGCTCCGAACACATCGATGATGAGGCTGAATCCTCGTTCGATTTTGTTCACGTGGTATCCGATATCGGGTAATCGATACGTGGGCTCTCCAGAACTCTTGATCAGAACGGTGTCACTGTCTTTGCCAAACTCGGTCGTCTTGAACCAGGTCGCTCCGTCTTTCTCGTACGCCAGATCCAGCTCCTTGAATCGATCTACGATTTTCCAGATCTGTCCGCTGTCGTAGAGCGTTTTCTCATTGAAGTAGGAATCCATCCGGATTCCGAGTCGCTCCAACGTGGCGTTGATCTCGGCGAAAATTTTCTTTTCTGCAAAGGTTTTGAAGACCTCACTGTCTGCGTCCTGCGCGAGTTTGCTCCCGTGTTTGGTAAAGATCTCCGAAGCGATCTCTTCAATGTATTCACCCAGGTACCCGTCGTCCGGAAAGGGTTCGGGGACAACAATTTTCTCGTCGTCTGAGCCAATCGTTTTCG
This sequence comes from Bacteroidota bacterium, assembly GCA_022567305.1. Classification (GTDB taxonomy): domain Bacteria; phylum Bacteroidota; class Rhodothermia; order Rhodothermales; family UBA10348; genus SMXL01. The sequence continues at coordinate 153,612 of JADFHF010000002.1, forward strand.
TCCCGATGTTGGGATCCACTTTGGCCAGGTATCGAGCTCGAACCGATTCAGACAGAACCCGCATTTGTCGGCCCGCATCATTAAAGTAGTACTCGCGCGAAACGTCGTAACCGGACCAGGAAAGCAGGTTGGCGATAGTGTCACCCAGCACGGCATTTCGGCCGTGCCCGACCGTGAGTGGTCCCGTCGGATTCGCGGAGACAAATTCAACCAGCGCCGTTTTTTGACGCGATCCTTTTGCGGGCGAATCTTCTTCTCGCGCAACCGGGCTTTTCCCGTACTCATCGGCTCCGTCTAGGACGCCTTTTAGACCTTCGATCAAATAGTCCGATGCGAACCAGAAATTCAGAAAACCGGGCCCTCCCACTTCTACACGCTGAATTTTCCCTTCGTCAAGAGGGACTGCGCTCAGCTTCTCTACCAGTTCCTCTGCAATCGGGCGTGGCGCCTTGCGAAATGCTTTAGCGAGCCGCATGGCGACATTGCAAGCCAGATCACCGTGGTCCGGATTGCCCGGCACTTGAAACTCGATTGCAAACCCATCCGGGACATCTCCCATTTGAGAGAGCACCCTTTGAATCTGATCCCGAAGATATTCCTGCATCTTTTGATTAGATCGACGGCCGAGCTGTCTAACAAAAAACCCCGACCAAGCTGGCCAGGGTATTCGACCACAAGCTACGAAATCGTGGGATTCGGTGATTAGTTGAGAGGGACTGAAAACCAGTGCAGGGAAAAACAATCGCTCGAGGCATGACGTAAGACGGCGCCATGTGATCCATTACGATCGTTCACAGCAATCATTGGAAACAAAATTTTTTTCGATTCGATGATGCGAATGCGTTATCAAGTTATTCTGGTCGCCAGTTTATGGGTCTTATTAACTCCCACTCTGCGCGTTTCTGCGCAGTCGGAATACTCATTTCGGATGGCCCGCGTTAAGTATGGGGGTGGCGGAGATTGGTACAGCGATCCTCAGTCCCTGAAACAACTTCTGGCGTATGTCCGAAGTCAAACATTCATTGATGTCTCTCCGCGAGAAGAGGTCGTAGAATTGTCGAGTGACGATCTATTCTCATTCCCCTACCTGTATTTGACGGGCCATGGGAATGTGCACTTTACAGAAGATGAAATTCTTCGAACTCGGCGGTATCTCGAAGGAGGTGGATTTCTTCACATCGACGATAATTACGGCCTGGATCCGGCGATCAGGAGGGAGATGAGGAAGGTGTTTCCGGAGAAGAACTTTGTTGAACTCCCTTTCAGTCACCAGATCTACCACACTCGATTCGAATTTCCGTCTGGCCTACCCAAGATTCATGAGCATGATGGAAAACCGCCGAAGGGATTCGGGATTCTCTCGGACAGCGGTCGATTAATGGTGTTCTACTCCTACGAGTCTGATCTTGGCGACGGATGGGAACCGGAATCTGTCCACAACGATCCACCGGAAAAGCGACTTGCTGCACTGCGTATGGGAACGAACATCGTTGCGTACGCCATGATGAATTGACGCCGCCACCCAACGTCGTCTCTGCCACACTCTTTCTGAGAGAAAATCATCTTCTCGCAGTACCTTCCGTATCCGTTTCTGAATCCAATTGAGCTCGAGGCTGAAACCCCATCATCCACCTACCCATTAGCAGACACGATGTCCGTACTTGAATCTGCCGATCCTGCGATCTTCGACGCGATCTCGAAAGAAGTAGCCCGTCAGAATGACGGATTCGAACTGATCGCCTCAGAAAACTTCGTGTCCCGGGCCGTCCTCGAGGCCATGGGCACGCCCCTGACCAACAAGTATGCAGAAGGTCTTCCTGGCAAACGGTATTACGGAGGATGCCAATTCGTTGATATTGCCGAGGAGCTCGCCCGAGAGAGGGCGAAGGAGCTGTTCGGGTGTGATTGGGTAAATGTTCAGCCGCATTCCGGCGCATCCGCCAACGCAGCCGTGTATCTCACGTTACTCAAACCGGGCGACACGTTTCTCGGCTTGGACCTTTCCCACGGCGGTCACCTGACGCATGGCAGTCCGGTTAATTTTTCCGGCATCCTGTACCACGCAGAGTACTATGGCGTGGAAGCGGAAGGAGAGATGGCCGGACGCATCGACATGAATCGGGTTCGAGAGAAGGCGAAAGAGATCCAGCCCAAAATGATCTCTATTGGTGCCTCCGCATACAGTCGAGATTTTGACTATGAGGCGTTTCGGTCCATCGCCGATGAAGTGGACGCTTTTCTCTGGATGGACATGGCTCATACAGCCGGACTGATCGCTGCCGGTCTTCTTAACGATCCTCTACCTCATTGTCATGTCGTTTCGACAACCACCCACAAAACACTACGTGGACCGAGAGCGGGAATGATTCTCGTGGGGAAGGATTACGAAAACTCGTTCGGTAAAGTGGCCCCTAAGTCCGGTCGGATCAAGATGATGAGCGAGCTGTTCGATTCGGCCGTATTTCCGGGGATACAGGGGGGGCCGCTCATGCACGTGATCGCGTCGAAAGCCGTCGCGTTTGGCGAAGCACTGAAGCCGGAATTCAATTCATATGCTGCGCAAGTGATTGAAAATGCTACGGTGATGGCAGACGAATTCGTAAATCTGGGGTATTCAGTCGTATCTGGCGGAACCGACAATCATCTGTGTCTGATTGATTTGCGGAGCAAAGGACTGACTGGAAAAGAGGCCGAGGCAGCACTTCAGGGAGCGGAAATCACGGTGAACAAAAACATGGTTCCCTTCGATGATCAAAGTCCCTTTGTTACGAGTGGAATTCGTCTGGGTACACCGGCCATGACCACCCGAGGATTTGGCCCTGACGAGTTCAAAAGCGTAGTTTCACTGATCGATGACGTGTTAACGGAAGCAACCAATGCCGACGTTCAGGAGAAGGTTCGGGTCGAAGTATCCCGTATGTGTCAACACTTTCCGCTGTATGATTTTGTAGTCGCTTGAAACGAACCCATCGATTGCGCCCAGTGAATTCGACACGGCAATTCCACTCTCGCGAATCAATCCAGGCCTTTTTTTCGTAATCTGATGAACACAGGCTCCATTCCGGAATTCTGTTAGATGTCTTTTTCCGTATGACTGAAAGTCCCCTTTCTTCCACAGCATATGCCGATCTGGTCGAGCTTGGGCACAAGCTATACGAGAAAGCCCTGGTGCGTCGCGAAGACGAATCGATTACGGATCCGCGCGGTCAACCGATCGGATGGTTGTTGGATACACGCATGCCGATGCTGGATGGAGAGATTTTTAAAGAGGTTGGGCAGGTACTGGCTGAGCGACTCAGGGCGAAGAATGTCGATCAGGTGGCAGGATTTGGCTTTGGTTCATACGCCATGATTTGTGCAGTGATGGCGGCTCCGCTCCATCCGCCTTTCAATGGCGGCTTTATTCGCGACGAACGCAAACCGCATGGAAGACGCCGCCTGGTCGAAGGACCCCTGGATCGAGATAAACCGCTCGTTTTATTGGATGATATTATTAATAGTGGACGGAGTGCGACGACGGCTCTGAATCTACTTCTAGGAGATGGATTCAAGGTGGTTGGAATGATGACACTCTTCAACTTTACGTGGAGCGGAGGCCGGACCAGACTCGAATCGCACGGAATTTGGGTTGACTCGATCCTCGATTTGAACCTGCGTGAGAATGGGCAAGATGGATCGTAATTACGGACACATTCAGTCGAAGGAATCCATTTTTTTGTACAGTCGTTGATCAATTCCCCATGTACCCATCCGGTGACCAATGACCCTCATTGAGCAGATAAAATCCAAACTCACGTCGTTTTGGTCGAAGCGATCTGAACCGGAAACGTCAACAGAGCCAGGCGAACATGACGCCGAAATGGAGGAGATGGGTTTTCTGGAACACCTCGAAGATCTCAGATGGGCCATGCTTAAGGGCCTGGGTGGTGTGCTAGCGGCCACGGTGGGCGCCGTGTTTTTCAGAGGATGGATCATTGAAGAGGTGTTGCTTGGGCCCAAGAAAGCCGACTTCTTCATGTACAAGATCTTGGGGATCGAAACCACCCCCTTTGTTCTACAGAATCGAACGGTTACAGGGCAGTTCTTCGCCGATATCGGCACCGTAGTCGCCGTAGGACTGATCGTGGGTTCCCCCTTGATTGTCTATTACATGTGGAAGTTCATCGAGCCGGGGCTCTATCCCAAGGAGAAAAAGGGACTCCGATTTTCGGCTGTCTTTGCGACACTGTTTTTCATGCTGGGTATTTCGTTCGGATATCTCATCATTACGCCTCTCGCGCTCCAGTTTTTTGCCGGATACCAGATCTCACCGGAGATCGCCAATGAGTTCGATATCTCAAAATACTTCAGCATGGTCATCTTTTGGTCATTCGGTGTGGGCATTCTGTTCGAACTTCCGGTCGTCATTTATTTTTTGGCCAAAATGGGTATTGCGACGCCGAATGGGCTACGGAAATCGCGGAAGTTCGCAGTCATTGGATGCCTGGTCCTGGGAGCCGTCTTCACGCCTCCAGACCCCATCTCACAAATCCTTGTCGCGACGCCGCTTTTACTGCTGTACGAAGGATCGATCTGGATCGCTGTCTTCGTCAAGAAAAAACAGGACCGGGAGCTGGAAGAAGCCTTGAGATAAAAGTCCGGACCCTTCCGTCCCCATGCCGCGTCATACACTGGAACGTAAATAGAATGCCAGTGCTATGAAACGAACGCACCTCTTCATGGTCGGAGCCGTTGTTCTTATCACCGCCGTAACGGGCGGCTGGATGTTCAGTCAGCACGCCGATGATGACCTGTTTGAGCTTAAAAAGAACTTCGAGATTTTCGGGGCTCTGTACCAGGAAATTATTATCAACTACGTAGACGACGTCCGGCCGGGGCCGTTTATGACGGCTGGAGTGGATGCGATGATGTCGCGTCTGGATCCGTACACCCGGTACTTCGATCAGGCGGTAAATTTAGATATGGACCTTATTCGGCGCGGTCCGCTGGGAGACGTAGGGCTGAATATCGGGATGAGAAATGGAAGGATCACCGTCCTGGCACCTGAAGCCGAAACAAGCGCCTATTTACAGGGAGTACGGACGGGTGATGTAATTCGAGTCGTTTCTGGAATCGAGACGGCTGAATTAACGGTACAGGATGTGGCCGGCCTCTTGCAAGGAGATTCAGGTTCGTCGGTTACCATCGCCGTGGAACGCCAGGGCGAGCCCAGAACGCTCGTGTTTACGCTGCAGCGGAGTATTTCCCGGATCGAAAATGTCTCCTATGCCGGCTACCTTGACGACAACCACGAAGCCGGTATTGGCTACGTACGACTTTCTAAATTTGGGGCTCGCTCGGCCCGGGAAATTCGTAGAGCGTTACGAGGGATGGCTCGAACCCATGGGTTGAAAACGGTTGTCCTTGATCTCAGGGATAATCCCGGAGGGATTTTGAGTGAGGCCATCGAGACCCTGAGTCTCTTCGTCCCGAAGGGGACTCCCGTGGTATCAACGCGCGGGCGGATCGACGGCATCACACAGAACTACTCGACCCAAGACGATCCTTTTTTCGAAGACGTACCGGTCATCGTTCTTGTCAATCGAATCAGCGCGTCGGCCAGCGAGATCGTCGCAGGAGCTTTTCAGGACCTGGATCGAGGCGTAATTATCGGTGAAACCACGTTTGGAAAAGGACTCGTCCAGGTGATGCGGCAGCTGCCCTATAATACGTCCATGAAGTTGACAGTCGGGCATTACTATACGCCGAGTGGCCGGGATATCCAGTCTTGGGAGATCGCATCCGCCGCCGCACACGTCGCTTCTCCCGAGATCAAATCGTTTCGAACCACTTCGGGACGGACGGTTCGTTCGGGGGTGGGCATCGAGCCGGATATCCATGTTGCACTGATCGCGGAGAGTGAATTGGAGGCGGCCATAAATCGTTCAGGTGCATTTTTCCAGTTTGCTGGTGATTTTGTTGCTCAGCACGGAGAAGTCGATCCCGAATTGTTTGACTTGGATGATGACGAAATCTTCTCCTCGTTTCAATCCTGGTTGGACGACACGGGGTTTAAGTATGAGTCGAGATCTGAAATCCTTATGGATTCATTGGCGTCGCAGCTTGTCGGTTCCGGATATCAGAATGCCGCAGAGCAACTCGAGACCGTTCGCGCGACAGCTCGCCAGGAACAGCGGCAGGACGTAAACCGATATCGGGATCGCATCATTTCGCGGCTTCGAAAAGGAATATTCGCCCGGTATTTAACCGAATCTCAGCAAGTCGGTAGGGCTCTCGATAGAGATCCCGTGGTGGCCAGAGCTCGGGAACTCGCCCAGTCCCCGGACTCGATTCATGTCATTCTTGGATTATGAAAGACTAAACCGAGTTTTTCATGCTGACTGAAATCATAATCCTTGTTTTCGCCGGTGCCGCCGGAGGCTTTGTCGGCGGTCTTGTGGGCGTAGGAGGAGGACTTATCTTCGCACCAGTTCTTTTGTTTTACTTCCAGGGAATCGGAATTCCACCGGACGTTCTTGCACCCCTCACGATCGGGTCGAGTCTTTTCTGCACCCTGGTAGTGGCCATGTCCTCCTCCCATTCCCAGCATCGAAAAAGGGCGGTAGATTCGAAAATGGCCGTCAATGTGGGATCAGCGAGCGCAATAGCGGCCGTCCTGATGACGTTCTTTGTCACTACATCTTCCTGGTATAGTCCCACGGTATTTAAACTCGTATTTGCTTCGCTTCTCCTGATCGTAGCCCTACAGATGATTCTCACGACTTCAAAACAAGCGAATACGGAAGCAGCGCCCGACTCTGGTACTCTAGAAAACTACACCACTGAGTCCAAAACGATACATCCACTCGGTCTCTTTGCTACGGGCACTGGGGCGGGTATCGTTGCTACCGCGGCCGGAGTTGGAGGTGGAATCATGTTGGTTCCTGTTTACAACCGGATATTTAAAATGCCCATGATCCGCAGCGTAGGCACTTCAAGCGCGACCATCGTGCTGGTGTCGATGGCAGGTGTCATCAGCTATGCATACACAGGATGGGGTCTTGATCTGGCGCCGATATCGATTGGATACGTAGACGTGGGCCGAGCTCTTCTGCTTTCTGTACCTGCTGCATTTATGGCTCGTTTTGGGGTTCGGACCGCACATCGTTTTGATCCGACCGTACTTAAACGAAGTTTCGCGGTCGTAGCCATTCTGGTTGCTTTTCGACTCCTCATGCCCGCGCTGGGATTGGAATAAGTGAAATCGGCCGAATAGAAACCGCTCGAAAAAGTGTCCGTATGATCTCGTTCGCTATTCAGAAATGCATCACATTCATGAAAAGATTGAAAATCTTCACGATCCTCGTAAACACACTTCTCCTGTTGGGTTGCCAGCAGAATGTACAGTCTCAGCAGCAACTGTTCCATAGACCCGAGGGGACGGAGAATATTGAGGACAGCATTGCCGTCGGACGTTTGAATGCGATCACACGGGCCGTTGAATATGCATCTCCGGCAGTTGTCAGCATCAATGTGATCAAGACCATTCAGACGGTCGACCCGTTTTCGGATCCTTTCTACAGTTTCTTTTACGGAAGACAACGCTCTCGCGTACGCGAACGACAGATTCAGAATATGGGATCTGGATTTGTCATTTCACCGGACGGCTACATTGTGACAAACGACCACGTGGCTGGAGGGGCCACAGCGATCACGGTAGCGTTTCCAAACGGACGCACGTACCAGGCCCGACTCATCGGATCCGATCCAACATCCGATTTATCTCTTGTAAAAGTTAATACAGAAGATCCGCTGCCGTACCTGAGCTTTTCTACGTCAGGAACTCCGATCGTTGGCGAATGGTCCATTGCTCTCGGCAATCCATTCGGCCTGTTTGAAGCCTCCGATCCTACGGTTACGGTGGGTGTGGTCAGCGCCACCGGACGAGATCTCCAACCGCAGGAGGGAAGAGCATATCGGGACATGATCCAGACCGATGCGGCGATCAATCGAGGGAATTCAGGAGGACCGCTTCTGAATGCACTTGGAGAGGTTATTGGAGTCAATACCGCCATCATTACGCAGTCAGGGGGGTCGGTCGGTATCGGGTTTGCCGTTCCGGCCGAAAAAGCCATCAGAATCCTGAACGAGTTGAGACAGAACGGATCCGTGGATCGTTCCTATTTCATCGGACTTCGAGGGCAAAACATGACCGCTCGAATCGCCCGAAGAATGAACGTCTCGCAAGCCGTGGGCGTACTGGTCGAATCGGTAGATCCGAATTCGCCGGCAGAAACTGCGGGATTCAGACCGTGGGACATCATCGTGTCCGTCGCTTCCGAGCCGGTAGATTCCCAACCTGAATTTGCGGCGCGTCTCTACGATTTTCGGCCAGGAGACACGGTGGATGTAGAAATCGTCAGAAGGGGCCGGTCAGTCACATTGCGCCTGGAATTAGGTCGACTGCCTCGTGGTTGAACCCCTGGTTGAACAGCAGGGGGAACACGTGCTTGAACGGCCGAGCCATCGATCGGTGATTGATTAGTGGCCGTAGACCTGTCCTTCCTCGAGTTGAGCTCCGTTCCGACCATTCGCCCGGAATCGAACTGGAATGGTTCGATGCTGGAGCGCGCCCGTGATCGTAAATACCTCGAAATGAAGGTGCGGACCCGAAGAATATCCAGTGTCTCCTGAATACGCAATCAGTTCTCCACGCCGCACGCGATCTCCCTTATAGACCCGGACACCGTTGGGCATGAGGTGGACATAATTTCCGATCGTGCCGTCCGAATGCCGAATCCGGACATAATTGGCTTCCGATATTAACGCCGGGTCAAGACCACCCTGAAATCTTGATTCCTCGATCTCGACCACGATTCCGTCCCGAGCCGCTCTCACCCCCGTTCCTCTTGGCATGTCCCAGTCAATTGCATTCTTACCCTCGTGGGATGCCAAGCCATTGTAAGTCTGGCTTACCATAAACGATTTATTCCGACCAAAGGGGAGACTATACACATACTGATCGTCGTGCTGGGCGTCCAACAATCCGACAACCCATTTCAGATCGAATCGATACCCCCATTTCCGGTTTGGTTCAGCAATTCGAAGATTCAAAACCGATTCTTTTCCCCTGGCCGTAAACGATCGGATCAGGGGAAGCTTTCGATCGGCGACCATGTTCTCCAGTCGCAAATTAATCAGCAGCGTAAAGTCCCATGGAATCAGTTTGGAAATAACCAGATTGACTTTATCTCCATCCTGAATGCTTTCGATGCAAAACGTATCATCGTAACATTCTTCACGAGCAGCAATCTCCGTGCTGTGGTCGGCATTCGGAATAGGACCAAAAACCTGCCAAATCAGCCCAAATATGAAAATGACAAACCGCATGCGTGTAGTATCGACTCAAACTGCGGTTTTTTCAACGCCAACCGGACAGGGGGTTCCGAATTCAGGCGGTCACCGACCAAGCACTTTTTAGTGCCTCTACGTTGGTTGAGACGGGGTCGGCTCCACCGAAAACGGCGCTCCCAGCTACAATTACGTCCGCACCCGCTTCCACGACCTCCAAGATGTTGTCTGGTTTGATTCCACCGTCCACCTCGAGGTGTGCATGGGAGTCCGTTTCGTCAAGCAAGGCCCGTAACTGCCGGATCTTCCGTGTACTCGTCGGAATGTATCCCTGGCCACCGAACCCCGGATTGACGGACATGATCAGCACGAGGTCAACTTGACCCAGTACATTTTCGATGGTATGGAGCGGTGTATCCGGATTGAGCGTGACGCCGGGCTTTGCGCCGGCCGATCGGATCCGTTCCAACGTCGCCGATAAATCATGACAGGTTTCTACGTGAACCGTAATAATATCAGAACCTGATTCTGCAAACCGATCGATGTACTTCTCCGGATTATGAATCATCAAGTGGACGTCGAGCACAACTCCAGTCCGATCGGCGAGCGGGCGCAGTGCCCGTACGACCAGGGGGCCAATCGAAATATTGGGAACGAAATGTCCATCCATTACATCGATGTGTAGCCACTCAGCGCCGGCATCGATGGCTTCTTGAGCATGAGACCCCAACCGGGCAAAGTCGGCAGATAGAATGGAAGGCGCGAGGATCGGCATAACGACCATGTTAGAATGTCCTGAACAGCGAAATAATCAGGGCAATGACCAGGACATTGACAAGCGCAATCGGGAGTAAATATTTCCACCCGAGTGTCATGAGTTGATTGTATTTGAATCGAGGCAATGTCCATCGCACCCAGATGAAAAGGTACGCGAAGAATCCAGCCTTCAGAATCAGCGTCATCACCTGAAGCAGCGAGAGCCAAATGCTTCCGTCGAGAGCGGGCACGGCGGAGACCAGCGCAGACTGAAACGGAATCAGATAGCCGCCAAAAAAGAGCGTAACAATGAAAAATGATGCGACGAAAAAATTGACGTATTCAGCCAGGAAGAACATCCCGAACTTCATTCCACTGTATTCGGTGTGGTAGCCTCCGACGAGCTCCTGCTCGGCCTCGGGTAAGTCAAAGGGCGTCCGATTGGTTTCAGCAAAAGCCGTAACAATAAAGATCGTGGCGCCGATCGGATTACGGAAAAGATTCCATCCCAACAGCGACATCCCGCCCGCTTGCGATTCGACAATTTCCGTCAGGTTGAGTGTGCCAGCAATCAATATCACCGATACGACGGCCAGACCCATGCTTAGCTCGTACGAGATCATCTGCGCAGCGGACCTGAGTCCTCCAAGGAGGGAGAACTTGCTGTTGGAACTCCATCCAGCCAGGGTGATCCCATACACGCTGATGGAAGTAAGCGCCAACAAAACCAAGACGCCAACCCCCAGGTCCGCTACGACCACTCCCTTTGCGAAAGGAATCAGCGCCCCGGTTGTCATGGCGATTACGACCATCAGAAAGGGAGCCAGCGAGTGGACGAACGGATTGGCGAGGTAAGGCACAATGTTCTCTTTCAACAAAAGCTTGGCGACATCGGCGAACGGCTGCAGAAACCCGACGGGTCCAACTCGATTGGGACCGGGTCGATTCTGCATTGCGGCCGAGATCTTTCGCTCGGCGTACACGAGAACGGATGCGGAGATCAAAAGAAAGTTAACGACGACGAATGCCAGCAGAGCCGACCAATACCAGGGAACTGCCATTATACCGTCTCTCCGATTTCAGATAACCGAATCCCATATTCACCCATTGCTGAATACGTAGCCCCTTCAAATGCAGAATTCGTAGAAGCGAGTTCTGCCATGATCGCTTTCGGATTCGTCGTCGGCATGTCCAAACCCAGTGCATTCGCTACGCCCGGGACGGAAACCCAACCAGGTTGGCAGTTTATCAGATTTTCCTCGTTGTACCACCGGTCAAAGGGTGTTCCGTGTTGGTCCGCGCGACTCCTTCCAATTTCCATGGCCAGTGTCCGATTCACTCCGCGAATGGCTTTTGCGGGTCTGACCCGCTGAGCATGTCCGTCTATATTTACGAACGTCCCGACGGTTTCTACAACCGTTGCCGCCGGTAGCGAAACCGTTGCCAGCGGGAGCGTTTGGTTGGATTCATTATAGTGATGCAGAATGACCGACACACCGTGAAGGTCGTCACTCGTGCAAAGACCGGTCGAAACGGGATCATCCTCGAGCACGTAAAGGACGTCGATTTCGCCACCCTTCAGCCTGGGACCGAACAGGTCTGCATCGGCCACTGTGAATCCGAGACGGGCACAGCCGCTGGCATTGGGAGCGCGATCATCCGTGCGCAGCCAATCGTCGCCCGAACCGACCTCCACATGTTCGATATACATGGGCGCGGCGGTTCCAAGCTTTTCGGCAAGCCTGGCCAGAAGGTAGTTGTCCTCGACGCTTGCATGGGCAGATCCCAGGAATGCGATCCGGTTTCCATCTACGTTCCCGAGAATATGGGCTGCTCGGGCATATCCATCCTCCCACGATGAGGCCTCTCCGTCAACAGTGGGTCCTGGTGGTCTATCGTCATTGAATCTTTCGTAGTCGAGGCGGTCGTCATCTGCCAACCAGAACTCGTTTACGTTCATATTCGTGCGAGGTGTAATTTTCAATACACGGTTGTCCTTCACCCAGTAGTAGCAGTTGGATCCCTTCGCGTTCGTCGTCGTGATCGACGGGGTGCTACTCATTTCCCAAACCCGGGCCTTGAATCGAAAATCCTCTGACGTAAGGGCACCGACGGGACAAATGTCAATAACGTTCATCGAATAGGGTTCGTCGAATTCAATGCCCGGCGGTGTCATGGGATAATTCTTGACGCTTCTCTCGACGATCGTGAGCTGGTGGCTCTTTGAAATTTCAGAAGTGAACCGCGTGCACCTTGTGCAATTGATGCAACGTTCGGCATCCAAAACAACCCGAGGACCCAGGCGAATATGCTTCGGTTTCGACACTTTCCTGAACTCGAATCGAGATCCTTCCGGACCGTACTTGTAGGCCTGATTCTGGAGGGGGCAGTGTCCGGCTTGGTCGCAGATCGGACAGTCGAGTGGATGGTTGATGAGCAGAAACTCCAGATTGTCCTTTTGGGCGCGGCGCACCAGATCGCTCGAACGCTGAGTTCTCACGACGAGGCCATCAGAAATATTCTCGGAACAGCTGGTCATCAACTTGGGGAAAAATCGAATGACCTCGTTGCCCTCCTCATCGACCATGATCTGACCCGTTTCTCGATCGCGCTCAGGGTTGCCAATCTCGACCAGGCACTGTCTACAATTTGCTGGCGCAGACATGGCCGGGTGATAGCAGAAATGCGGTAGTTCAATTTCGCGATCCAAACAAAACTGGAGGAGCGACGGCTGATCGCCCTCGAATTCAAAAATCGTTTTATCTATCGTGATCTTGGCCATCTAAAACACATCGACTCCTGATTTATTCTACCGTTTCCATAACCTCGGCCCCGGGGACCAATGACGGCCGACATCGAGCTTCAAATTCTTCCCGAAATCGCTCGATCGTATATCTTACCGGCCAGGCAGCAGCGTCTGCGAGGGCGCAAACAGTCCTTCCCTCCATCTGAGAACAGAGATCGACGAGCAGATCCAGGTCGCGGATATTTCCTTCTCCCTCCTCGATGCGACTTACTATGTTCTCGAGCCACCCTGTTCCCTCTCTACACGGCGTACACTGACCACAACTTTCGTGGTGGTAGAAATGCGTCACCCGGCGAAGCCAGGCCACTATGTCCGTATCCTCATCCATGATGAGCATACCGCCAGTTCCCATCATCGAGCCTGCATCGCGCAGTGTTTCGGCGTCCATCGTGACTCCATCGATCATGGCTGCGGTTAGTATCGGAGTAGAGCTGCCGCCCGGCACGACGGCTTTTAGTTTTTTTCCGTTTCGCATTCCACCTGCCACCTGTTCGATGAGATCGGTGATCAGCATTCCGGTTGGATATTCGTAGACGCCGGGCCGGTTGACATGACCGGAGATCCCGTAGAGCACGGGTCCCGGATGTCGTTCGGCTCCGATCTGGGAAAACCATTCTCCGCCGTAGCGAAGGATGAGTGGGACACAAGCCAGCGTTTCGACATTGTTGATGGTCGTCGGATATCCCCAAATTCCTTTTTGGGCGGGGAAGGGAGGTTTCACCCTCGGGTAAGCTCGCTTTCCTTCGAGCGAGTCCATCAAGCTTGATTCTTCTCCACAGATGTAAGCGCCAGCACCCTTGTGAATTACGATTTCGGTAGAGAATTCCGAACCCAAAATATTCTGGCCCACATATCCTTTGGCGTACACCTTCTCCAGCTCAGCCTCCATATGCGTGATCCAGTCGGCGAATTCGCCGCGCACGTATATATACGCTGTCTTGATTGACATTGCGTAGCAAGCCAGAAGAATTCCCTCGAAGACGAGGTGCGGATTGTATTCCATGAGTTGCCGATCCTTGAACGTTCCCGGCTCCGACTCATCGGCGTTGCAACAAAGAAACCTCGGCACATTCTCGTCAACCGGCGGCATAAAAGTCCATTTCAATCCGCAGGGGAAGCCTGCACCGCCGCGCCCTCGTAACACACTCTGCTGGACCTCCTCCGTGACCGCTGGAGGGGTCCACTTGGCCGTCGACAAGGCATCTCGGAATGTCTGGTACCCACCCTCGGCTTCATACACCTCCAATTTGTGGAGGTCTTTAACCGGAGGGAGCAGAACGCGCTGGAAATTCTTCCAATCGCCAGCTTTGGATTGTCCTGTAGGCTTTACTTCCATGTTTCTCATTCGTGAATACGTTACCTGACGGTCTCCGATACCGGACGAGGACTCGACGCTTGAAACTCTTTCACGTCTGAACGCCGATTGCCACCCAATTCATCTTCGTCCTGAGGCAGCGTTACGGATGTGAATTCAGGCGTTTTTCCCTTGCGTAGCGTGTCGATGAGTGCGTCCACCCTCTCATGGGTCAGATCCATCACATACCGTCCGTTGGTAACCTGAAGCATGGGTGCAGAACCGCAAGCGCCCAGGCATTCGACTTCCTGAAGCGTGAATAGGCCGTCATCGGTAGTCTCTCCGACATGAATTCCCAGTTTGGATTCGAGGTAATGCAGGATATCGTAGCCGCCACATACCTGACAGGAAAAGCAGGTGCAGACGTCAAGAACGTGCTTGCCTCTCTTCTTCTTATAATACTGGGTGTAAAACGTGGCAACCCCATACGCGTTCGCATACGGAATACCAACCTCATCTGCAGTCAGCCGGATGACTTCAGGCGGGAGAAAGCCGAACTTCTCCTGGGCAAGCCATAGCACTCGCATGATGGCGCCGTCGACAGTCGGATACTGACTTTTCCACCGCTCGATCAGCCGTTTCTCCTGGTCAGAGAAAACCAGTTCGTCGTTCGAAAAAACCGGATCAGGATTTCGCTCCGCCATCATCACAACAGGATCTTTGATGAAATTGGTCATTCCGATTTTTCCATGCTTTACGCTGAATGCTATTTGTCCGCTTCGCCCAGAACAGGGTCTACGGTAGCGATCATAACGACCATGTCACCCATCATCCCGCCCTCGAGCATGCTCTCCAGGCCCTGCAGGTTCGAGAAGCTGGGTGAATTAATACGAACGCGGCAAGGCCTACCTGTGCCGTCCGACTGCAGAAAGAAACCGAGTTCTCCCTTCGGTGCTTCAATGGCGTGATAGGCTTCGGCGCCGTTCGGAGGACAGACTCCAGTATCGGTAACCATGAAGTCATGGATCAGGCCCTCCATCGAGTAATACACTTCGTCCTTGCCGGGGTAGGAGCGTTTTGCGTCGTCCGACCGAATCTCGCCCTCGGGAAGGCGATCCAGGCACTGGCGGATGATGATGATCGCTTCCTTCATTTCTTCCATCCGTACGAAGTAGCGGGCCAGAGCATCTCCCTCCGTGCGGATCGGAATCGTGAAATCAACCTCGTCGTACTTCAGGTAAGGCTCAAATCGTCGAATGTCGTGCCCGACTCCAGAGCCCCGCAAATTGGCACCGGTCATTCCGAGTTCAACCGCCTCTTCGGCCGTTAGAACGCCGACTCCGTCCACACGATCGATCCAAATTCGATTGCGGTTAAGTAGTTTTTCCCATTCGCCCACGGCGACGGGAAACCGCTCGATAAAGTCTTCGATCATCTCAATGCCTTTCTCGCCGAGGTCCGTGACCAGGCCTCCAATCCGGCTGTGAGACACGGTCAGGCGGGCCCCGGTGACCTCATCAAAAATATTGTAGAGGTCTTCGCGGAACTGAAAGGTCCACAGAAAGACGGAGACCGCACCCGCGTCCATAAGCGAGACACCCATCCATAACAGGTGCGAAGAGATCCGGGCAAGCTCACTCATGATCATTCGGATCCACTGAGCGCGCTCCGGGACCTCGATTGCAGCGAGTTTTTCGACGGCAAGGCACCACGCCACGTTGTTACTATACGGAGACAGGTAATCCATTCGGTCCGTATACGGCATGAACTCCTGGTACGTCTTGGATTCGGCAAGTTTTTCGAGTCCACGATGCAAGTATCCGATATCGAGGACGCATTTTTTGATCGTTTCGCCGTCGAGCTTCACGACGCATCGGATTACACCGTGGGTGGCTGGATGCTGGGGACCAATATTGAGGATCATCTCATTGTCCAGAGGATCGACGGCTTCATCGTCGTCCGGATGATGGCGTTCTTCGAGCCACGCGTGCTTGCTCTCCAGTCTTCGATAAATAGCTTCGTTGTGCCGAGGCCAGTACGAAAGCGTTTTGCTGAAGTCGAGTTGTTCGATAATGCTCATGCTACGTCAGTGCCTGGCCCTCCGGATCGGTTCTCAGAACGTTCCGGAGAAAGATCTTTGGAGAGTTCTTCGTCATAACTCTTTACCGGCTTCGACCCGTGGGCGGCTGGGAACGGGTCCATCGTCAATCCAGCTTCTGGCGTTTGGGGTGGCAGGGGCAGTGATCCGGGAATGCCCAGTAGCGGAAATTCCTTTCGAAGCGGATAGTATTCGAAATCCTCCGGCATATACATTCGGCGAAGATCTGGATGGCCAACAAACCGGATTCCAAACATGTCATAGCACTCGCGCTCGTTCCAGTCTGCGCCGTGGAATACATCGGTCAGAGTTGGGGCTTCCAGGTCAGACTCGCCGATCCGAATCTTGAGACGAAGGCGCTGCTCCTTTTCAATGGAAACCAAATTGTAGAAGATCTCATAGCGATCTTCATCTGTAAACCGGTCAATACCGCCCAGATCGGAAAGGAAATTGAATCCAAGTTCTTCCTTCAGGTATCGGCAAATATCTACCAAGTGGTCGCGGGCGACGAGGACCGTGTGTTCGCCGGCATACACCCTCGAGTCTAAGACCGCCTCGCCGAATCTCTCCTTGAGACTTGAGACGACATCTGGCACGTCGGTAGACGACTTTATGTGTGGATTCGTCCGCTCGGCAGACTCGTCCGAGGAGTCCACCGGGGTGAAGAGGAATGGAAGTGTTTTAGGATGCGTGGGTTGCTGTTTGGACGCCATGAACAGGATGGATTACAGGACTATTCCTGACCGTATAGTCGGTCCGGTGAGATAACAGCATCGCCATCTGGCGTGATGATTTTTGGTCGTCGTGCTTCGACGGGATCATGCTTTTCGCCCACGGCTCCGTCCCGTGCTATTGAGTATTCATTCCGGATTTTCTCCTGGATATCCATGAGTGCATGAATAACGGCTTCTGGACGAGGTGGGCACCCGGGGATATATACATCCACGGGAAGAAAATTGTCACAACCCTGAACCACGCCATAACAGCGATGCATTCCGCCGCTTGACGCACAAGCTCCCATCGCAATCACCCACTTGGGATCGGCCATCTGATCCCAGACCCGTCGAATAGCGTGAGCCATTTTGTAACTGACCCAGCCCGCGACAATCATCAGGTCGGCCTGTCTGGGTGAAAAACGCATCGCCTCGCTTCCAAATCTTGCGACATCGTACTTGGGTGCTGCAAAGGCCATCATTTCGATGGCGCAACACGCAAGGCCCATTGGCATCGGCATCAGCGAATTTGAACGGGCCCAGTTTACGACGACGTCGACGCGCGTCGTCAAATAGCCCTCGTTAAATGCGTCTGGTTCCATAACTCAAATGATAGGATGGTTCGGCTTCTTAGCAGAGGTCAATAACGATTCGTATAAACGAATCTCAATCGAATTCGAGACCTCCCTTCTTAATATCATACACCAGCCCGACGGCAAGAATAATCACGAAGATGGTTACCACGCCCAGTACTTCAAGTCCAACACCGGCATCCAAAAAACGTTCAAAACTCGCTGCCCAGGGGTACAAGAAGACAACTTCTACGTCGAAAACGATAAAGATCATCGCGACCAGATAGAACTTGACCGAGTACCGGGTCCTGGCCGTTCCAATCGGATCCATACCACTTTCGTACGGCATCTGTTTGATCCGATTTGGACGACTCGGTCCGAGAAGCGCAGCCCCTTTCAAGAACGCGAATGCGAGGACAATCGCCAGGCCTAGTTGAATAAAGAAGGGACCGTATTCTGCCAACATGATTATAAAACCCGGATTTCCAGCTCGACCGCGACCGTCTTTTCTACGCGACTTCAGTCGCCTGTTTGCCGTGACTGAGCCTGGTGGTAAGGAAGCTAGCCACACTAGATACTCAAGTCAAAGCAATCGGGGTTGAAGATTGGTCAAATAGAGAGGGCGGGCACGCTCCGCACGCCCGCCCTCTAATCCAAAACCAATAATATAGATCCCTATCGCACGTTATATGTGACACGTGCAATCGCCATGCGTCCGAGTTGAGGCGCGCCAATAAACTCACGATGCAAGTCGTCCGTTACGTTGGAGACGCCGATGTCAATACGCAAGCCGGGTGCATACTGATTGAGGTCATATCCGACACCCACGTCGACCAGAAAGTAACTTTCGAGTGTTCCAACATACGGTCCGGAAAGAATAGGGAACTCGTCGGTATAACGACCTGCCGCATTGAACGACAAACCGGACGGCATCGTGTATTTGAATCCAGCACGGAATTTCGTCGCCGGGGCATTCAATGCCAGTTCTAGATCCGTGCCCTCCTCATTCAATTCTTCGGCGTCGAAGAAATCGTCTGAAACGACTGAGAAATTGCCAAATAGGCTCAGTTCGTCTGAAACGATGACCTGAACCGAAGCGTCTACTCCGAAAAAGTCGACCTCACCGAAATTCCGGTATGAAAGCATGAGTTCAGGCGTCTGACCAACGCCCGGATTGTTTTCTATGGGCTGCACGATGGCCACCGGGGTTGAAGCGTCGGGTAACGCATCGCCGGCCAAGCCAACAATCAAACCGGCTGCCGCTTGGGGAGAAACACCAAATAGAGCCAGCGTGCCGGCCAACGGTGCATTTCCTTCGATTCCCGACGCAAGTGCCGCAGTCAGGTCACTGGCAAGCGTGGGCACGAAAACGAAAGGGGTCTCCATGATCAGAGGACCGACGAAATTTTTCTTTCGGGTGTAATACGCGTCGATCGCGACTAAGACCTGATCGTTGAGCAGACCTTTGTAACCCACTTCAAAGGTGGTTGAGATGGCCAATGCAAGCGGAGCGATGTCTTCAAGATCATTTACGAAATCTGGCTGCAGCGTCGTCAGGTTGAGCACACCCAGGAGTCCATCCGAGAAGCCGGTCACGGTCGTTCCGCCGGCTGGAGACAACAACGCAACGAGCGCAGCCGTCTGTCCGTCATTGACGGGGATTCCGTTCGCGTTCAGAATCGCCGTCAGTTGCGCCGTCGGGATCGCGGCCAGGCCTGCATATAAGGAAGCATACGTGGCATCCAGCGGAAGACCCGCGGGAGTCGGCACTCCGAGGGCGGCAGGGTTCAGGCTCGTGGCAACGAGGTCCGTGTTGGTTATTGCACCGAATGCCGGATTTCGGTCCCACGAAAATCCACTCCCCGAGCCCCGCCCACGGATGAGAATATCCGATCCGGGGACAACGCCCGCGACGATATCCAGGAAATTCGAGTTGGATGTGGGCGAGCTGAACGCGCGGTTGTACGTAACGCGAAGTGAATGTCCTGAGCTGGGCGAGAAAACGAGCGCGACTCTTGGCGAGATCGTAAGGTCCTCCTGGACATTGTTGTAATCGCCACGGGCTGCAAGCGTCAGACTCAGTTGCTGCGTGAGTTGGGAAGTAGACTGGATGTACGCCCCGTATTCGGAGATGTCATCATGGTCTTCGTTTCGACCATTGATGGTGCCTTCCGTATCCGGTCTCGTAAATTCCAGGTCAACACCAAATATGAACGATTGACGTCCGTTGGCAAACGTTGCGTCGTATTGGGCTTGTGCGTTGTAGAGAATGCCTTTGTCTGTGACAATGTCATGTTCGAGGTCTCCACCGACCGGGCTGATATCGAGACCGTAAACGAATGAGTTGCCCGCTGAATTCTTATTGATGTAGACCTGCGCAAAGAAATTGTCCATCTTAAGCCGAAGTTGGCCGTATGAATAGCCGAAACCGTTCGCCTGAAGCGTACCGATTCCCGACAGCACGGACGAAGTGAATTCGGAGTGACCGGCATTGACAATCAGCGCTCGATTAGGCCCGAACCGATACTCCAGCGTTCCATTCACGTTCAGTTTCTCGTAATCAGTGTCGCGCACACTCTCCGTTCCAACTGTCAAGCGATCCTGCTGGATCTGGATAGCATCTTCCGCGTTTTCCGGATCCAGTTCCCATTCGTTGGCCTGACCATACATTCCCGTAATCTTGTACCCAACGTTTTTGTTGGCACCGGTTACGCCCGCGTGCCGGAATTGTACACCGAATAGTGAACGCTCCCCTCCACTGACTGAGATCGTTGTTCCGGGGTGCCTGAAGGGATCTTTTGAGATGAAATGAATGACACCGGCGTCAACACCGGCTCCGTAAAGTGCCGATCCTGGGCCCCGAACCACTTCGATCCGGTCTACGTCGATGTTCATATTCGGCATGATCGAATAGAGATTGACGTTCAGGGATGGGGCGGCTGCCTGCCGGTAATCGGTGAGCACGTAGGCTGCACCCGAGAAGGCATTATTAAATCCGCGGAGGACGACTTCCCTACGATCGATGCCCGTCTGGGCCATGTCGACACCCGTTATTGTCCGTAACGCCTCAATAGATGACGTACCGACGTTTCCGGCGACGTCATCCGCATTGAGTACGGATATAGATGCTGGTGCATCCAGAGCCTTTTCCTGACGCCGGGAAGCTGCAACCACGACGGTATTTAGCTCAAAACCCCTTTGAGTGAGGGCGAAGTCGAGTGTCAGAGACTGTCCGGAAGAAAGTGTTATCGACTGCTCCGCTTCCTGATAGCCGACAAAACGCACAATTACAGAGAAACTACCGGATGCGCCCACCTCGAGGGTGTACGCGCCATCCGCGTCCGTTGCAACACCCGCAATGTATTCGCGAGACACATTGATGACTACCACGGTCGCGCCAGGGAGCGTATATCCTCCTGCCGCATCCGAGACCGTACCGGAGACAGATTGAGCAGAGACTGAAGGAACTAAGATGCAAGGAAGAACAATCAGAACTCCGAGTCCTAAATACTTAGAGGTGATTCGGGCGAAAAGTCTATTCATGACACTCTACCAGGTTGTGTGCAAACTTTGCTGCGCCGACAGGATGATCGATATGTTGAAAAGCAATCGACTTGGCATAAACACAGGCCTCGGCGCCAGAATCCTCCATTTTAGAAGGATACCTCCGTCAAAGTAAGGTATTTAGTCCAAATTGAACAAAACTCAACTTACTCCGGGCCGAATCAATCCCTTCCTGACCTGAGGGCCTTGCCAGGACGGACACCAGTCAATTCACTCTCCCATAACACCGCCTGACCGGATACAAAGACGTATTCAACCCCAGTTGCGTAGTGGTGGGGGTCTCCGAAGATCGCATGGTCAGATATTAAAATGGGATCCAATATGACCAAATCTGCGATGCTCCCCTTTGAGATTTGGCCGCGTTCCATAAGCCCCAGGCGACTGGCTGGCAAACTCGTCATTTTTTGAATCGCCTGCGGGAACGAGAGAACGTGCTCTTCCCGGACGTAATACCCTAGGACCTTAGAAAAAGCACCGTAATTCCGCGGATGAGGGACGCCTTGGTCCAGCGCCGGTACGCCGCCGTCAGATGCGATCATAGTCGTCGGATGGCTCATCACGCGGCGCACGTCGTCCTCAGACATCGAGTGAAAGACGCCCGAGCACCCGCCTGTCTCAACGAGGTGAATGGCCACGTCGGCGGCCCCTTCGATCGTAATTGGTTTTCCATCGCGCGCCAGAATATCGGCAAGACTGAGCCCGTCCATAATCGAATTTTCGGGGCAACGCGCAGCAACAATCGTCGAAGGGTCGGCGCCCCGCTCCTCGTTTATGTGATCGATCACGTCGGAGCGGATCCTGTTTCTCGTGTCCGGATCCTTCAGTCGCTCGAGAAGCTGACTGGTGCCACCCACTTTTGCCCATCCGGGGAAAAGTATCGTCATTCCCGTACTCGATGCCGTATACGGGTACTGGTCGCTCATGACATCCACGCCTCTCGCTCGGGCGCTTTCGATCAGTTCCAACGTGGCGACCGTGCCGCCCCATCTTCCCTGACCGATCACTTTGTGGTGCGTCACCTGGGCAGCAACACCGGCTTCTTCTCCGACCTGAATCAGTTCCGCGATGCTCTCCTGAACACGAGCGCCTTCGTCTCGGATGTGGCTGATATAAAGACCGTTTCGGATGGCGAGTGGCCGGGCAAGTGCAATGAGTTCGTTGACATGGGCGTACGAACCGGGAGTATATTCGAGCCCGGACGACAGACCGAATGCCCCCTCGCTTATGGCCGTCTCTACCAGGCTGACCATTTCAGCGAGCTCCGCGGTCGACGGGATACGGGCGTCCTGCCCCATAACATGTTCCCGCACACTCCCATGTCCGATAAACAGGCCAATGTTTATGGCGCTTGGTGCGCTATCCAGATAGGCCAGGAATTCTCCGATCTGAATGGGTGAACCGCCATCCTGGCCTCCCATGGCGGTTGTCACACCTTGACGAATGTAGTTTTCAGCCAGTGGTCTTAGCACGATCCCGCTGGCTGCTGGCGACCCGGAAGTGGCGTGGCTGTGGATGTCGATGAACCCGGGTACGACGGCCAGCCCCGTCGCATCGATGCGTCTGGCGGCGCGAGCCTCCGAGAGGTCACCGATGTCGCCAATGCGATCTCCGCGGATGCCAACGTCGGCGCGGATACCTTCAGAGCCCAGGCCGTCATAGACCGTGCCGCCGGAGATAATGACCGAATAAATGGTTTCCTGTGTAGTGGCGGCCCGAACAGCGGCGGCCTGAACGGTGGTGGCCTGTGCAGTGGCCATGGACCCGCTGGTGACGACCAGAAGGAGGACCAGGCACGCTCGGAGACGGCGCGTTCGGATCAGATTGTTCTTCATTTGCCTGTCCCGGCACGCTTTACAAATCTTCCAGGTGTGGCACCGGTGTGCACACCGTTTTCAAGTACGATTTGGCCGTTGACCCAAACGTGGATCATGCCGGTAGCGAGTTGGTGGGGATCGTCAAACGTAGCATGATCGATAATCGTGTCCGGATCGAAGATGGCGATATCAGCAAAATATCCCTCCGCCAATCGACCCCTTCGATCGAGACGAAGGTTTTCTGCTGGCTGCGATGTCAGTCTTCGAATCGCCTCTTCGAGTGGAATGAGCCCTTCGTCTCGAGAATACTTCCCAAGTAGACGAGCGAAATTTCCGTAGGCTCTTGGATGGGGCTGCGAATTGAGAAAGACTCCCTCTGGATTGAGTGATCCCGCGTCGGACCCAAAACTGATCCAGGGAATCCGGATCTGACGCCGCACATTTTCTTCAGACATCAGGAAGTACACGACATCGACTCTTGAGCTGTCCGCAACGACGAGATCGATGGCCGTTTCCTCCGGAGAGGCCCCACGCAATCTGGCCGCCTCTGAAAGCGTTTTTCCTATCAGGTAACGGAGTGAGTCTTGCCTGAATCCCACGAGAAGCATTCCTTCGGCTCCCGCGGCCAGATACAGGTTTTCCCACTCGTCCGTGGGCGTACTCATTTCTTCAATCAGTCGCGATCTGATCGAAGGATCCTGAAGACGGCTCCGCCAGGCTCCGTAACCACCTTCTTGAACCCATGGCGGCATGGCAGCGTCGAGCCCGGTGGATCCGGCCGTATATGTATACATATCGGCCGTTATGGCGAGACCCTCGGCACGGGCCGTTTCAACTCGGCGAATGACGTCCTCGAGCTTATCCCAATTCTGCTGACCTGCCGCCTTGAGGTGGTAAATTTCTGCACGAATGTTGGCCTCCCGGGCAATTTCAATCAGCTCATCGACAGCTTCTAGCAACCGATTGCCCTCGCTCCGAATGTGGCTGATGTACATACCGCCATATTCGGCTGCTACGCGGGCCAACTCGATGAGCTCTTCGGTATCTGCGTAGAACGCCGGCGTGTAGATGAGCGACGATCCGAGTCCCAGTGCCCCTTCTTCCATGGCCTCTCGAACCAGTTGCTTCATGCGTTCGAGTTCATCGGCTGTCGGTGGACGGTCCTCCTCCTTGAGTTCGTGAATGCGCACGGTGGTTGCTCCAATGAACGAAGCCACGTTCGGCGAAATACCTCGCCGCTCAAGCGATGAAAGGTATTCCCCAAGCGTGGTCCAATCGATGTCGTACTTGATGTCGGACTGGGCGTTGATAGACTCTTCCTTCATCGCGTCATTCTGAGGTCCCAGAGACCAACCCTCTCCAAAAATCTCCAGTGTGACGCCCTGAAGGATGTCGCTCATCGAGCGACCGTCTTCAATCAGCGACGTTGTAGCCCAGCTTAACATGTTGATAAAACCGGGGGAGACCGCCAGCCCGGAGACGTCTTTCACCTGTGCAGCCGAAAATTCAGATAGGTCGCCAATGGCCGCAATCGTATCGGCCCGGATTCCGACGTCAGCGACGTAGGGAGTTTCCCCTGAGCCGTCGTAAATGGTACCGCCAGTCAATAGTGTTTCGAAGTCGGCAGGCGCAGAGCAGGAAACGAAAAAAGCGACCGCAACTACGAGAATAGGAAAGCGAACACAGAGCCGTAGCATGAGAAAGTCAGGTCAGTTGGGGGGCTGTAGTCAATGCTGGTCAGCAGCGGAGTATAGCGCTATCTCACATCGCGGAAAGAACAGGCCAAAAGAAAGGGACAAAAGAAAGCCGCCATAAAGAAGGCCCACCCCGAAAAACGAGGTGGACCCGGAAGAAAATGCTGAGAGGGAGGGTCAGCTATTTTCAGTTATTAATATCGGTAATTCATCCTGCGGATGCAAGTGAATCCCAGCGATCACATCCGTCGATTCACCATCGTTGCTGCCGACTGATCAACGCACATAAGCGAAATTTCGTTGATGTTGACGTGTGGAGGCCTTGTGGCGCAGTACATCACCGCATCGGCAACATCGAAGGCCGTGAGCGGCACGACGCCCGCGTAGATTTGGTTTGCACGTTCAGCATCGCCCTCAAATCGAACCAGGCTGAATTCCGTCTCCACGAGTCCTGGATCCACGGATGAAACCCGTATTTCGGTACCGTGAAGGTCCATTTTCAGTCCTTCATTGATTGCTCGAATGGCGTGTTTGGTTGCGCAATAAATGGTGCCTCCCGGATATACCCAACGCCCTGCGACGGAACCAATATGGATAATATGGCCACGATTTCGCTCAATCATCCCTGGAATAACGGCTTTGTTCACATATAAAACACCCTTTACGTTCGTGTCCATCATGCCGTCCAGATGGTCCAGACGCGTCTGGAAGGAATTCTCGAGCCCGAGTGCTTTGCCTGCGTTGTTGACCAGAATATCGATTTCCTGCCATTCTGCGGGTATTTCACGGATCGCCTGTTGAACCGCATCATGGTCGGAGACATCCAGTTTGAAAGCGAGAAATGACGTTTCAAACGTCTTTTCCCACTTTTCGACCATCTTCTGCAATCGTTCGATGCGCCTGGCGCAGACGAGTAATCGTGCTCCGGCGCTTGCGAATGCTTCCACACACGCTGCACCGATTCCAGAGCTGGCACCGGTAACAAAAACCGTTCGACCGACCAGTTTATACATCTTTTTTTAGCCGAAGAGCGGCCCTAACTTATGAGTTCGGAATAATATTGGCTCGGGAATGTAAAAACTTTCGCCTTTATCAGACAACGAGCGCTAACTAATCTCAACATTCCGGCTCGGATGTCCGATTCCTACGTGAAG
>JADFHF010000055.1 GCA_022567305.1 Bacteroidota bacterium
CTGGTCAACACGGATTCGACACTGAGCGGATGGACCGGGAATCTTCAGGCCAAGATGATAGCGGACGAATCCCTTAAAGACTCCCCGGTGAGGTGGAATGTGTTTATGGGGCGAAAGGATGGAGAAGAACGCGGTTGTCATACCCGGAATGCGTTCAACCAGCTTCGCCGTTTCAGGGCAGCGTGCGCAATTGGTCTCCGATTTGTACCCCATACCGTACAGGAAAAAAGTTTTCCAGTGTTCGTCATTGGTAATGACTACTTGGTCCTTTGAGATGTCCTGAAAACTAGGGAGTTTCTCCCGATAGGTCAGCACCTCATCCAGTTCGCGTCGGATGGTTTTCCAATTCGTCTCCAACTCGCTCGACCAGGGGAATTCACGAGCGTCGAAAAACGTGGAGTCGCCAATAAGAGAGTTCTTTGCAATGTAGTGTTCGAACTTCCACAACAACTTCCCCCCCAGGTTTTTGACAAGCATTCGACGGCGTTTTTGAAACGACATGATTGGGGCCAATTTTGACGCATGACACTGCGTTAGCGGCGCTATGCAGCGAGGACCTCTTGTTAGAAATAGCTTCTGATTATTTCAGCAAAAGCATGGTCTTGGTGAAGGTGTCGTCGGGGGTTTCAAGGCGGTAGATGTAAGCTCCACTTGGAAGAGTACGAGCGACGCTAAGGATATTTACGGTTTTTGGTGGTCCGAATGCAACATTGGTTCCATCAATATTTCTACAGAAACTTCAAGTACGTACCTTTCGAAGAGGCTAGACATAAGAAGCACGGTTCGTACCTCATTGAAAAGTAACAAAGGGTAGATGTGGTGACAAATACCTTCGATGCCGTCATCATCGGCACGGGACAGGCCGGACCTTCTCTGGCCGGACGATTGGCCAAAGCAGGTATGCAGGTAGCCATCGTGGAGCGCGATCGATTCGGCGGTACCTGCGTCAATGTTGGATGTACTCCGACCAAGACGCTGGTAGCCAGTGCCCGCGCTGCGCACGTGGCTCGCCGCGGTGCCGACTTCGGCGTGCGGATCGAGGGCCCGATCACCGTGGAGATGAAAAAGGTCAAGGCGCGCAAAGACGCGATCGTACGGGGCTCAACCGAAGGTGTGGAAAACTGGCTCAAGACTACGGAAAACGTCACTGTTTACGAGGGCCACGCGCGCTTCGAGAGCTCCCACACCGTGCGCGTTGGCGAGGAACGGCTGGAGGCCGACAAGATTTTCATCAACGTCGGCACCCGGGCCTTCGTGCCACCCTTCCCCGGCCTTCAAAGCGTGGACTACCTCACCAACGCTGGCATGATGGAGGTCGACTTCCTCCCGGAGCACCTGATTATCATTGGCGGAAGCTACATCGGGCTGGAGTTCGGCCAGATGTATCGGCGCTTCGGAAGCGAGGTCACCATCGTCGAAAGGCTTTCACGTTTGATAAGTCGCGATGATGAAGACGTCTCCGCAGCGGTTCAGGAGATTGTCGAGAACGAGGGCGTCAACGTCCGCGTGGAATCTGACTGTATCACGGCTGAAAAACGCGGCGATCAGGTCGCAGTCGGCCTCGATTGCGAAACCGGCGACCGGGAGGCGGTTGGTTCGCACTTACTCCTGGCCGTCGGGCGTCGTCCTAACACCGACGATCTGGGCGTGGACGAAGCCGGCCTGGCGGTCGATGAGCGTGGCTACATCCAGGTGGACGACCAGTTGCGGACCAACGTGCCTGGTGTTTGGGCCCTGGGCGATTGCAACGGAAAGGGAGCATTCACCCACACGTCCTACAATGACTATGAGATTGTGGCGGCCAATTTGCTCGACGACGATTCGCGCCGTGTTAGTGACCGCATTCTGACGTATGCCCTCTTCATCGATCCGCCCCTGGCTCGTGTCGGCATGACGGAAACCCAGGCGCGGGAGTCAGGCCGGAACGCGCTGATTGGTAGACGGACGATGACGCGCGTCAGCCGAGCGAAAGAAAAAAGCGAGACACAGGGCTTCATGAAAATCATCGTGGACGCGGACACGAAAGAGATCCTGGGCGCCACGATTCTGGGTGTAGGCGGCGATGAGATCATCCATTGTATCCTCGATGTGATGTACGCCAAGGCTCCTTACACGGTGATACAGCGGGCCGTGCACATTCATCCTACCGTGGCTGAGTTGATCCCGACCATGCTGGGAGAGCTCGTACCCCTGGAGTAGGGGCAGCCGTCAAGGGGCGCTCAGAGAGACTCCAAGTTCAAGCTTATGTTATCACTAATCTCGAATAGGGTACGTTCTGGAACCGATGTCCATTCTTCGTTCTGAGTAATCCTTTCTGAAGCTACGACGATGGCACGGTACCGTTTGGACATCGTGCCGGGCTTGACATGATCAACACCGTCGCATACTTCACATGGATGAACCAAGTCGCGTTCGACGTACCAGAGAGAGCGACCTAATCGACATCCAACACTGCGATCTGCCTTAGTCAAGATGATGTTGAGCGCAAACTCCGCATTCGCATCTTCTATTTGTGACCATCCCAACAACTCTTGAACGCTGCTTCGAATGGTCGAAATCAACGATGCAGCGGGCTCTCGTTCAATGCGGGAGAGAAGCCAGTGAAACACATGTTCGCTATCCGTGTCACCTTGTATCGCATTACGATGGGCTTCACCCATAAGGCTTAAAAGCCTTGGCTGGAGGCTCTCGAATGCACCTAAATTGCCGTTGTGAGCGAAGGTCCATTCCTCGTGCGTGAAAGGGTGGGTATTAACGGTCTCAACTTTTCCAACGGTCGCCCGACGGACATGCGCCATCACATTACACGAATAAATCTGCGCCGCTGCCCAGCGGAAATCCGAACTCTCGGACGCGGCCTCAGCTTGACGTGAAACGCTTGGTAGGGCGCCATCATATGCGGCCATGCCCCAACCATGAGGATTGGCTTGTCCTCTTTCGTCGTGTTGGCTCTGTGCAAGAAGCGAGTTCTGCGACTGGATGAGTTCGCATTCGACTTTTCGGAGTGTATTTGACCGGAATTCGTATAGACGACACATAATCCCACGCACGAGAAATTTAGAGCTTAACGATTTTTTGCACTGCAGCTCCCTAATCTAGTGTCATTCTACTTTTACACAAAAGATGGTGAATTTGAACCTTGAGAAATATTGACTATATAGGCCATTAAGGGAAAGGAATTCATAACGCCTCCTCCCCAAAAGCAATTCTCAATTTCGCAAATATTTACTTCTAGTTGTGATAACACGACTTAGAACAGATAGGGCTATTGCTATTCCGCCGAATATTCCGGATTGTCTACTCCTTTACTGCCCGGATTAAGTGAGCCGTATCCGTGAAGTCGAGAATATAATTCCTGGTTCATGCACTAATCTGGTATCGATATATGGAACACGCCGGTAGAACGTTAAACCGCAATACCGTTCTTCGAAGGCGTGTCGCGCTACGTCGCCGACCGTACGCTGTCGGAATTGAGTAACTATTGGGTATTCGGATCACTACGAATCATAAAGTACCCTAGCGTCGCTCGATTCTCCCCGTAAACGGTGTCATGGACGCGCAACGCAGTGTCATGTGTCAAAATTGGCCCGAATCATGTCGTTTCAAAAACGCCGCCGAATGCTTGTCAAAAACCTGGGGGGGAAAGTGTTGTGGAAGTTCGAACAATACATTGCAAAGAACTCTCTTATCGGCGACTCCACGTTTTTCGATGCTCGTGAATTCCCCTGGTCGAGCGAGTTGGAGGCGAATTGGAAAACCATCCGACGCGAACTGGATGAGGTGCTGACCTATCGGGAGAAACTCCCCAGTTTTCAGGACATCTCAAAGGACCAGGTAGTCATAACCAATGACGAACACTGGAAAACTTTTTTCCTGTACGGTATGGGATACCAATCGGAGCCGAATTGCGCGCGCTGCCCTGAAACGGCGAAGCTGGTTGAACGAATCCCAGGTATGACAACCGCGTTCTTCTCCATCCTTTCGCCCCATAAACACATTCCACCTCATCGGGGCGTCTTTAAGGGATTTGTCCGCTATCATCTTGGCCTCAAGATTCCCGATCCACCCAATCAGTGTCGGATCCGTGTTGGCCAGGACTATGGTCAGTGGGAAGAAGGAAAGAGCATGTTTTTCGACGATACGTTCGAGCACGAAGTCTGGAATGACTCCGATGACTTTCGCGTTGTTCTGTTTGTGGATTTTATGAGACCGCTTCGCTTTCCGGCCGCTATGGTCAACCGCGCCCTTATCTCTACCGTGAGACACTCGGGATTCGTTCAGGATTCGCGAAAGAATATGGCCTCTTGGGAGCAAGCATTCGTCAGGAAAAAGGAGTCAGCCGCGGAACCGGTTCATTGATACGCATCATAATCATTTCGAATCATTAGATGCATAAGTGATTTCGATAAGGCGCTGTTTCATGTCATTTTGTCTAACGGGTCGTGCTGGCCCTAAAACATGAATCCGGCTCCGAGGTCTATTTTTGATTGTTCGACGCTTCGCGCGAACGTGACACTGAATGTGTAGTTGTGATCGAGCGACGCGAACGAGACGCCACCACCGCTCGCCCCGTGCCACTCGCTGGACGATTCGCTATGATAGAAGACTCTACTCCCATCTGCGAGTACGATCAGCCCCACTCCTTTGGGGCGAGGAACCTAAACCGGGAGACTCGGACGCGGCCTCAGATTGACGTGAAGCGCTTGGTAGGGTGCCAACATATGTGGGCACGCCCCGACCGAGAGGATTGGCTTGTCCTCTTTCGTCATGTTGACTCTGTGCGAGAAGCGAGTTCTGCGACTGGATGAGTTCGCATTCGACTTTTCGGGGTGTATTTGATCGGAATTCGTAGAGACGACACACAATCCCACTCGCGAGAAATTTTGAGCTTAACGATTTTTTTACAGTGGAGCTCACTAATCTAGTGTCATTCTACTCTTTGCCTACACGACGCGTGTGCCGATTCCCGCAGACGGAATGGATCGAATCAGTGAGGAAACTCGTTCGTTTTCCGATTCGAGTCTGTTCACAGGGCCGTTTTCGGGGCAGTTCAAGCCATACATACGCTCTTTAGACGCGTCGGTGGTCGTGCAGCAAAGGGACGATGAGTTTGTGCACGAGGCGGTTAAATACTTCGACAGGCGTGTGGTCACGTTTCGTCAGGACAGGCTTGTAAATAGTTATGCACGACGCCTCGAGGCGCAAATAGCATTACGCGATGGAGAGTATGAGCAAGCGCTTGAGCGTCTTAATGAATCCAGGCTGGGGTTCCAGTGGCTGTGGTCGGGAAGACCGTTTCTAAGTCAAGTTCCGGACAACGCGATGCGCGTCGAAGCGCTGTATGCACTCGGCCGAACGGAAGAAGCGCAGACGTGGTTGGAGGCGATAGGTGATGGATTATCTAGCACGAAGGTCAGTCTCGGCTTCCTATATCAGGACATCGCTCCGTCATATGTTTTGTAAGGAGAGATTCACGAGGAGAAAAGAAACATCGAAAAGGCCATCCATTTCTACACCCGATTCATCAAAACCTTAGAGACAGCCGACCCTGAAATACAGCCGACTGTAGAGGATGCTCGTGAGCGATCGACCGACTCGTTCTCTTGCAGGCACGGGAACCCGGCTGATATTCATCCCCGAGCAATGCGCTCTATCCCCGAGTGAGGGCAACCCACCCCAACCGGAGTGTCGACGCCCGTAAGAGTCCGTATAATTAACCTGTTAGTGAATATTCAATATGACTCTGAATTGACCATGAAATCCATCTTCTCTCTCGTTATTGCCCTGCTGCTTTTGAGTGTCCCGGCTCAGGCGGATGCACAAGACCTCTCCGATCCTGAAACAACTCTCTTGACCGTACCGGCCGTTCAGCGGGCAATCACAGCCATCTATAAGCTGGAAAGTGATGGTACGCTCACTCAAACCCGACGTGGAGTCGGAACCATGTTTTGCATTTCGGACACTCCGGGAGACAATCTATTTTCGTTTCATGCCATGCCAATACAACCTTCGACCTGGTAGAGTATGAGATGATGCTTAGAGCGGAAGAGAGCGAAAATCGAAGAGAACTCATTGAAAGCGCCTATAAATCGGGTGAGGTCGAACTACCTAGCGGATCGTTTTCTTTCTACGCAAGTGGCGCCCTCAACGAAGAACTTGGCCGGCCCGAAACGCTCCGTCACTGGATGGAAATTCGTGTTCCATATGCAACGTCTGCCGACCTGGGTGTGACCACCGAGAATGCAGGTGCAGATCCGTGGATGATGGGCGAAGGCGAGTTCAGTGCCCACATTATGATCGACTACCGCCCCAAGTCGTGGGCCGAGTTCGCCGGTGAGACCCTTACTGACGCTTCGGCCCGAGATTAGCTCATTCGTGCCTCAGACTCGTGGCCGGATTGGCGGTGGCCGCTCTCATCGATTGATAGCCCACAGAAAGGACTCCGATCAGTAGCGCTATCGCTCCTGAAAGGAGAAAAATACCGGCCCCCATATTGATGCGAGCTGCAAATCCGTCGAGCCAGGTTCGCATCACGAAGAACGATATGGGAATGGCGAGCATAAACGCGACAAAGACCAGCGTCATAAACTGCCGCGAGAGCAGAACGACAACATTGGAAATGGAGGCGCCCATGGCTTTTCGAATTCCGATTTCGCGGGTTCGCTGCTCAGTGGTATAAGCCGCCAACGAAAATAAACCGAGACACGCGATCAATACGGCAAGAAGCGCAAACGAACCTAAAATTTTCCCCAGTCGGTTGTCCGCCCGATACATCTGATCGAATACCTCATCCACGAACTGGTATTCGAAGGGTCGATCCGGATTAAAGCTCGCCCACGCTTCTTCAAGGTGTGCAATGGCTCCGCGAACATCGGTACCCGAAAGCCGCACGGAGATGAAGTCGTTATAGAATGAATTCTCCTGAACATGGAATACAATGGGATCCAGAGCGCGGTGAAAGGACATATACTGAAAATCACGCACGACACCCACGACATGTCCTTCTTTTAATTCATGATCTCGGATGTAATAGCTGAGTGTAAGTTTTTTTCCAACCGGATCGGTCCAACCAATTTTTTTGGCGGCGCTTTCATTAATGAGAAATCCTTCCGACGCGTCTGTCTCGAATTCTTCGGACAAGTCTCTGCCAGCCACTATTTCCAATCCAAATGTCTCGGCAAAGTCGTGATCGGCGGTCAGGATGAGCATCGACAAAGAATCATCCTTGGCGTCTTCGGGCACAACTATAAAATCATGCAGCCCTTCTAGATATCCAGGATAACCTGAAGAAGCAGATACGGAAACTATTCGGGGATCTGACGTCCACGCTTCTTTGAGCGACTCGTGATTGATCTGATTGTCCATGTCTCGGAGTGGGACGACCAGAACATGTTCTTTGTCAAAACCAAGTCGATCATTCTGGAGAAAATCGAGCTGCCTTTGGATGACAACCGTCCCGACGATCAGCGAGCTGGTGATCGCAAACTGGAATACGACGAGTCCACGCCGGATCAGCGTCACTGCACTCCCTCGGTGAGTGACGAGGCCCTTCAGCACCAGGATCGGACGGAAGGAGGAGAGGAAAAATGCGGGATACGAACCGGTCAGGAGTCCAACCATCGCTATCAACAATACAAGTATAACAGGATTCCACCCGCCACCCAGTACTGCGAACGAGAAGGACTTGCCGGTCACGGATCCGAACAACGGCAACAGCAGCCAGGTGAGAATAAGACCCAGGCCTAGACTGACGAATGCAGTCACAAACGACTCACTCAAGAATTGACCCGCGAGTTGGAGCCGTTTCGCTCCCAGTGTCTTTCGCATCCCTACTTCTCGAGCCCGCCCCGCAGATCTCGCCGTGGATAGGTTGGTGAAGTTGATACACCCGATAAGAAGAATCAGAAAGGCGACCAAGGCGAACAAGTAGACATGGCGAATGCTGCCAACCGGCCCCATCTCGTTTTCGAGTCCGGATCGTAGATGGACATCTGCCAGTGGTTGTAGACCGTAGTCACGCTCGATACCCAGACTGGTGTGATACTTGGATTGAAAGTCCGGAAACGAGGCGAGAAGGGTCTGCTCCGCGGAGACGTCCTGAAGCATGACATATGAATAAACCGGAGGCCAAAACCAGTGAAACATGTGCGGCGCTATTGTGCGAAGGGAAGAAAAGGAGGCAGCTATCTCGAACGAAATGTGACTGTTCGCTGGCATATCCACGAGCACTCCCGTTATGGTAAAATCGAATACATCGCGACCGGTGCGCATCGACACAACTTCACCGAAGGGATTCTGATTCCCGAAGTAACGATTCGCAGCGGACTCGGTTAAAACAAGAGAAAACGGTTGGTCCAGGGCTGAATCTGATTCTCCGATCCGCATTTCAAATGAGAACATCTCCAGGAACGAGGAATCGACAAAAACCATCTGGTCTTCCTGGAATTGTCTCTGATCTTCCAGGATCATAAGAGCGGAGTAGGGGAAAATGCGCGTTGCTTTATCAACGAAGGCGTATTCGCTTTGGAGTGTGGGCGCAAGCGGGAAATACGTGCTGGCTCGTTCGGCCGTGCGACCACCTTCTGTTTCTGTCGTCGTGACACGGAAGATCCGGTCACCGTTTTCGTGGAATGCGTCATAAGAGAGCTCATCCTGGATGTAGAGTCCGATCAACAGACAGCAAGCCAGACCGGCTCCGAGGCCCGCAATATTGATGAAGGAGAATCCTTTGTTGCGAAGAATACCTCGCCAGGCGACGGTGAAATAGCTCGTGAGAAGTACGGGTTGGAACGACATCGGCTGCGTTGATCGGTGTTTTCTAAATCTATTGCGAAGGAGAGAGACGACGTCTCTCCAAAGGAGCACTTGAGCCATGAGCGCCGAGCGGTGATTCCTTCGCTCTGCATATAGCTCTTCAAGATCACCTTGAAATTCTTCGAGAAAGTCGTCGTTGCATACGGATTCCAAAAGCCAAATAGCAAAACGAGGTATTTCGGGGCTCTGCTGACTCATGAGCTTGTCTTCAATTGCGGCATCAGAGACCACATTCGCTCACGCACATCCCGGCTGGATCGGACCGCTTCAAATCCAGCACTCGTTGCATTGAACATGCGCTTTCGTCGTCCTCCACGCGTGTCCGTTGCACCGCCCATTTCCGATTTCAGTAAGCCTTTCTCCTGGAGCCGATAAAGCGTGGCATGCACAGCACCCAACGTAACCGTTCGGCCGGTTTGATCCTGGATTTCAAAGAGAACGCGGACGCCGTAGGCCTCTTCATGAAGCACACAGACGGCCAGAAGAACGAGCTCTTCGAACGAACCAAGGGACGGGACAGGCATGGGGATAGAGGCAGTTGAATGCGGACGTACGGTATAACTTATACAAAGTTACAACAAATACAGCACGAGTATTATTCCGTTCGTTCTACATTTGATCATTCGAGCCACCAAATGGTTGCCAGAGTCCCCAAACGAAGCTGTCAGGTGTATGTCGTTGTGATTCTCCCCGAAACCCCGTTAATTGCAAGACCCAACAAGAATCGTCATGATTGGCACCACCCTATCCCACTACAAGATCGTTTCCGAGCTTGGCCGCGGCGGCATGGGCATTGTCTATAAGGCCGAGGACACGAAGCTCAACCGAACGGTCGCGCTAAAAGTGCTTCCAGCCGCGACGCTTTCGAACGAAGATGACCGAGCACGATTTCTCAGGGAAGCACAGGCAGCGGCGCAGCTCAACCACGCGCACATCGCGACCGTTTACGAAATCGACGAAGCCATTCCGGAGGGCTCGAAGGACGACGACGTACGCCCCTTCATCGCGATGGAGTACATCGACGGGGAAACGTTGACTCAGTTCATTGCTAAAGGACCGGTCAAACTGGATACGGCCATTCGGATTGCCAAGGAAGTTGCTGGTGCACTTCAGGCAGCGCACGACAAAAATATCGTCCACCGCGACGTAAAAAGTGGCAACGTGATGCTCGCCGAAAAGGGTAAGGCTATTGTTCTAGACTTTGGACTCGCCAAAACGGCTCAGTCGACCTTACTTACGCAGATGGGCTCGACATTGGGCACGATCGCGTACATGAGCCCCGAACAGGCGCGTAGCGAAGAGGTCGATCACCGGACCGACCTGTGGGCACTCGGCGTGCTTATTTATGAGATGATCGCGGGTCGATTACCGTTTGGCGGCGACTACGAGCAAGCTATCGTTTACTCCATTCTGAACGAAGACCCCGAGCCTCTTACCGCGGTGCGGACGGGTGTCCCGATGGAGATCGAGCAAATCGTCGAAAAGTGCCTGACGAGAGACAAAGAGCTGCGCTACCGTTCTGCTGACGACATTGCTGTTGATTTAGCACGTGTAGATGTAAAGAAATCGAGTCGAAAATCCGCTGCCAATCAAGCTGTGGCTGAAGCTACTCCGACGACTGCCGCAGAATCATCGACAGGGTCATCACCATGGAAATTTACAGCCATTGGGGTGGTTGTGGGTCTGCTTCTGGGTATTGGCGGAATGTGGCTAGGGAGAGGATCTGGTATGGCCGCGCAGGAAAGTATACCTCTTCAGCTATCTATCGACATCTCACCGTATTCCAACATGCAGTTCCCTGCTATTTCTGGTGACGGTCGATATATGGCATTTGTTGCTTCCGATTCATCGGGTGGCCCTCGTATGATCCGGGTGCGGGATATGACATCAGGAGAGATCGTCAGCATTCCAAATTCTGTGGGAGCAAGACGATTATCATTCTCACCCGACGGACGTTGGTTGTTGTTCGGTACTGATGCAGACATTCGGAAAGTGTTGCTCCCGGGAGGGACGCCGTCTATTCTGGTAAACGCTTCGTTCGCGATGGCGACGTGGGGACTGAATGGAAGTATTATTTATGAGAGCGACGGGCCGATTCGAATCCTGGAAGAGGGTGCCGTATCACCGTCAATCCTGGTAGCTCCGGACACATCATTGAATGAGAGGTTGCTAGATCATCCTTTCTTGTATGGCACAACGTTAATGTTTACATCCGTCCGGCGAGCAACATCCAGTATCGGAGTGATGGACCTGATTACGGGCGATAAGGAATACATTCTTGAGAACGCCAGTCAACCGAGGTATACACATAGCGGACATCTGATTTACAACAGGCTCTTTGCGACTGAGCAGTTGATGGCTCGGCCATTTGATCTTAAAAATCGGGCCTCACTTGGACCAGAGGTTCCGGTAGTGGATGCGAGTCTTAATGGTCTATACGATTTTTCGGACGATGGAATAATGGTGCGGGGAAGCACTGAAATATTGACTCAGCGCGGCGGGTTTACCGTGGTCGACCAATCCGGCGCGGAGCTTCAGGATCTCCCCATTCGATCGGTGAACAGGGAGCATCCCTCGCTGTCCCCTGATAGGGCTAAACTCGCGATTTCAGAAATTGAGGGTGGCGGCCCGACCACCGTTACGTCCAACTCGCGAATCTGGTTGTATGACGTAAATACGTGGAATTCTATACCTGTATCGGCCGCTGACCATTCAGCTGTCATGCCGATTGTGCGAAACAGAAATGTCTATTATTTACGTTCTTCTGAGACCGGTCTACCTGCCGGCTTTTTTATTTCCCCGACCATTGCGGATGAATGCTCAATTGTAAGCGTCCCGCGCAATGGGCCGTTCGAACCAGTTGTTATAGCAGACTCCGCGTATTGTCAGGCTTCATTTGATGTCGCCATTGACGAATCGTCGCTCCTATATGTGAAGCGGGGCAGTGATGAATCAGTGCCCGTTGCCGCCACAATACTCGACTTGCGCAGTAGCTCGGAATCGGAGGTTTGGTCAGGCTTTGTCGCTCGTACTTCGATACGGCTGGCGCTTGACCCCTCCGCGAGTTTCGTTGTAATCAACGCTCCGGTTGTGAATCGGTATCAGACATTCGTTATGACCGCTGATGGTGCGGGACCATGGGTCATCTCGGATACCGAAGTAGAGGCCATAAATTGGAGTGAAGATGCGGGGAGAATCTATTACGCAAGCGGGCGTTCATTATACCAGGCATCGGTGACGACGGTAGGTGGATTTCGTACCCTTGATTCACCCTCCGTTTTATTCACTCGCTCGGCCGTAATCACTGGATTCTCCCCCCAGCCAGAACGAAACGCCATATATTTGACAGATCTTGGAGATCGTACGGCATCTGACGACGTCTCCGCTAGTTCGATATTTGTTACTATAAACTGGTTCGACGAATTACGAACAAAGGCCCCTGCTACAACCAATTAATCGCCCACGATTGGCCAGACGATTTCCCATCACGAAATCACGAAAGAGCTGGGGCGCGGTGGTATGGGAGTCGTCTATAAAGCAAGGACACAGAGCTGAATCGAACGGTCGCACTCAAATTCCTTCCGACGCATGTGATCTCGTCAGATAGAGACCGCGAGCGTTTCCGGAGGGAAGCTCAGGCGGCAGCGGCTCTCTCGCATCCTAATATCGCCACTGTTTATGCCATTGAAGAGAACCTCGACCAGTCCTTCATTGCGATGGAATATGTAGACGGGCAGACGCTTCAAGAGATCATTGCCGAGAGCCCAATGAAGATTGATCGGGCGATCGAGGTGGCGACGCAGATTGCTCACGGACTACAGGCAGCGCACGAGCAGGGTGTGGTCCACTGCGACATCAAGCCGTCGAACATCATGTTTACGAGTCGGGGCCATGTGAAGATCATGGACTTCGGCCTAGCCAGGATCAGCGCCGCCTAATTGCTTACTCAGACCGGCTCCACCCTTGGTACGGCCGGCTACATGTCTCCGAAGCAGGCCCGCGGAGACGAAGTCGATCGCCGCAGTGATGTCTGGGGGCTTGGTAGTGATGTCTGGGGGCTTGGTAGTGATGTCTGGGGGCTTGGCGTAGTTCTCTATGAAATGATTATCGGCCGCCTGCCATTTGGCGGCGAGTACGAGCAGGCGCTCGTGTATTCGATCCTGAACGCCGAGCCCGAGCCGCTGACCGCGCTTCGATCCGGCATTCCGATTGCACTCGATGGCGTGATTGCCAAAGCACTGGCCAAAGATCCGGACATGCGGTACCAGCATGTGGACGAAATTCCGGCAGATCTAAAAGCCGTCCAGGCTGGAACAGCGTCGATAGCCAGTCGGATTGCGCCTGCGGTGTCGAGTGTTCAGCAGATGTCGGCTGTATCGACGGCCGCAACGGCCGCGCCCACAATACACCAGCCAGAAACGGCTCCAAAACGCTCCAATCGTGCGCCGATTAAATTCCCTGTTTCTTTGCCCGTCCGCGTTCCTTCTTTGCATGATGTTTTCGATCTTCGAAGGCGAATCACCCAAGGAATCATTCAAGAAATCACCTTAGAAACAACCACTGAGCTATGAAACGCAATGCATCCGCAGAATGGACCGGAAGTCTGAAAGAGGGAAGGGGGACGATGTCAGCCGACAGCGGCGTCCTCAAAGACACACAGTATTCCTTCAGCACGAGATTTGAAGACGGTATCGGCACGAATCCAGAAGAACTGATCGCCGCTGCCCATGCTGGGTGCTACTCAATGGCACTTTCGGCAGAACTGGGGAAAGCCGGATTCGACCCACAGAGCGTACGAACTTCCGCGACCGTTACGCTGGAAATGCTCGACGGCGGCCCGACCATCACAAACGTACATCTGGTGGCCGTGGCGAACGTTCCGGGAGCCGACGACGAGGCGTTTCAGGAGGTGGCAAACGGAGCCAAGGA
The DNA here is from genome assembly GCA_022567305.1 of Bacteroidota bacterium. Classification (GTDB taxonomy): domain Bacteria; phylum Bacteroidota; class Rhodothermia; order Rhodothermales; family UBA10348; genus SMXL01. The sequence goes on from JADFHF010000055.1 coordinate 13,744, forward strand.
AGGCTGCCCGATATCACGTGTCTTGGACACTGAAATTACGTTAGATGCGACGCTAGAAAACTGAGGTGGTCACAAATCGCGACTAACTTGTGCACGCATTACTGGCGAGGTCTTCGGTCAGTGCTTCTGCCCACTCCAGAGCCTCGGCTTCAGGATCTTCGTTGCTAACCATTTCGGCATAAGCAGCGTCCAGATCTTCGCGTGATAATTGTGGTTGTGCAATTAGTTTGGTCTCCGTACTAATTCGCGTATTTAGTATGGTTGCCGTACTAGTTCCCAAAACTCGCGTGGTGTTTTTATCAAAATCTCGGGGATACGATCCCGGACGTCGAGAAAATCCTTGTCTCCAGTTATGAGTATGTCAGCTCGTGCTTCGATTACAGACGCGAGGACAAGACGGTCGTCGGGGTCTCGAATCAGTTCGAGAGAGCCAGTAAATTTCGATTTTTGAGTCTGGATATATTTTTGAAATTTGTTAATTACGAACTCCACGCGTGAGTCTGGTACTCCAAACTTTTTTCGAAGGACCTGCCCAAGTTCATTCAAAATAGTTTCAGTGAGAATCAGGTCGTGTTTTGCGAGAACGAGACGAATAACATCCGTAGAAAGACCGCGGGTAACAAGAGCACTGACAAGGATGTTCGTATCGAGCGCAACTCTCACGAGATCTCCCTGATCACGTCCTCGTCCGTCAGATAACCACGGGCTTCGGCAAACGGAATCAGCATCTGTCGGAGGCCCTCAAACGATTCTAGTGCGAGCTGTCTTCGGAGCGCATCGCGGATGATATCGGATCGAGAACGCCCAAGTTGCCTTGATACCTCGTCTAATTGACGCTCGAGATCTGCATCTAATCTCACGGTGATCACGGAATTGTTCTTCCCTCTTTTCTTCGAATACATTTTTCGCCTCAAGTTGTATTACACCGTAATACAACCGTAGTAAGCGAAACTTGTTTCTTTATCACTTAGAGTGCTTTGGATCTGAAGCGTAACGAGATCATGCGGCAGAGTTCATCCGGAATTCGGAAATCGCTCTGCAAGACCGATTTCTCGACGAACACCAGCCTGACATTTTGTGGACGATTGCGAAAACGTAGACATGTTTTTCAAAAAGCTCGATTGTGTTGGCATATTCTAGGTTTCACTAGCCTACCGCCCATCCAGCCGGTCGATCTCATCGCGGAGGCCCAGGTATTCCCACCGCTGGAGCGCAATAGGCACGTTCCCATTCACCCAGACGAAGTCGTGGAAATCCCGGAGACTGAAGGCCGTGCCCAGCGCTGCGCGGGCGTCGCTCATGAATTTGATGATCTGGGATTTTCCGATCTGATACGTGATGGCCTGTCCGGGAGTTGATGCGAAGAAGGCGGCCTCTTGCTCGGCCGTGGGGCGGTCCATGGGGACGGTTTCGGTCAGGTATTCGCCAGCTTCTTCGATCGTGAATTCGCCGGTCGCCAGTTTGACGTCTACCTCTACGCGGAGCGCTCGAAGGCGCATGAAATTGTAGATGATCTCGCGCGTCTTGGGGCTGTCGTCAAAGTATCCCGCCTGGAGCATCATTTCCTCTGCATAGAATCCGATACCCTCGTTCGCGCCCGAGTCATAGTAATATCTGCGGAGCGTATCCGGCTGCGCCCACGACAAAGCGAGCTGAAAATAATGTCCTGGAATACCCTCATGGACGAGGATCGGCCTGGAATCGCGAGCCGTGGCCAACGAGAAATAGGGCAGATCCAGCGACGGCTGCCGGATGTACTTTACAGCGTTTTCGTCGAGGCGTGACGGGCTCGTCAGGTCGTCAATCACGCCGAGGTGGGCGAATGGCGCAAGGTAATCGGGAAGGGCAAGATTC
>JADFHF010000102.1 GCA_022567305.1 Bacteroidota bacterium
GCTGCGCATCACGTACGTGGGCGGCATCACCCGAAAGCGTGGGGTCGAGGAGATGCTGGCCGCCATCGACCGGTTGCCGGCGACGCTTCGGGCAGAACTCGTGCTGGGCGGGTTGTTTCATCCGGCAGCACTCGAGGACGAGGTCCGGCAAATGCCGGGGTCCGAACGTACGGACATCCGGGGTTGGCTCCAACGCGAGCAGGTCGTCGAGGTGTTAGCCGAGACGCGGGTAGGGATTGTGACGCTGCACCCAACGCCGAAGTACCTCGACAGCTATCCGACTAAACTCTTCGAATACGTGTCGGCGGGCCTTCCGGTCATCGCGTCTGACTTTCCCCAGTGGCGGCGCCTTGTCGAGGAAGCCCAATGCGGCGTGTTGGTCGATCCGCTGGACCCGGAGGCTATCGCCGAGGCCATGCAGTGGATGTTGGAACATCCAGACGAGGCGGCGGCCATGGGCGCGCGGGGCCGAGAAGCTGTCCGCGACCGGTATAGTTGGGAGCAGGAAGCGCCCAAACTGCTCGCTTTTTATGAAGATTTGTGTGAAACATAAAACGTAAAACGTAAGGGAGCTTTGTAGAAACGTCTCCAGGGGCACCCTTACGATTACTTCGTCAGTCGTTTATTCGCTGCGCTCATCAGTCGCTTCGATCATGTCGCGTTTTATGATCTGCCAACCTCCTGAATACCTCTCCCTTAGAGTATAAGGCTGACCGAACTATAGCCAACCCCGTATGACCGAGGTCGTAGACCAGAAGCGAGGCAGTGTCTGGTCGCAGCTGCTGCGCCAATGCGAGAGGTATACCCTGGTCGTGACCTTGAAGGCAAGCGGGCTGCTGCTGGCCGTCCTCTATCTCAACCCGGCGTATTTGACAGTCGAAGGCTTATGACGGATGAGCAACTCGCAAAATCTCGTTGTGGTTATGGATGAAATCACAGCACGGAGTAATCGGTAATATTGATTTATCGTAAACCAACTAAAACCGTTATCTGATTATATGTGCACCTCTCTGATTTGAACATGATTCGGCTTGATCACTAATTGAGCGAATTATCTTCAGGCGACTGAAGTGTGAAATCCCCGATTCCAGCCAATTAGCTACACATATAGTGGCTTCAACGTGTGATAACGAACAATAAAACAGATAGGCTCCAAGGCCCATAACGCATTCTATCCGATGCAAGGCGATTTATGCGTTTACTGATGTTCCAAGAAAGTTAATCGGCGGGTGAACAATCTAGGGACGTGGGGGCATATCCTTGTTTGCAGATAAGCGCAAATGATCGGTTTGATCGATATGATCGGAATGATCACCTGATTGTTCTAGTCGCTGAACACCGCGTTTCACAAGCGTGTGAATCGATTCTAAAATTCCTTTCCGGTTCTTCTTGAAAATCCTAACCAGGTCATCAAATTTCCAAAGCTCCAGCATAACGTGTTTCACGGATGCTCCTTACTCTGATTCAAGATTCGAAATTTCGAATCGTTCATTTGAAGTTGAAATTGACCCGGTTCAGTGGATACGGATACCCCAGGGTGGGTGTATTCTGACTTAGGACTCCTTTTTATGATGGTTGGGGCCGCAATATGGGACATTCTCTATGGCTCAAACGGGTTTTCTGTTGCTTGAGAAATAAATTTAAACTTCAGTTCCTTGCGGAAGTCGGCCTGTGTCCGTAAATGGTTTAGTCTTTGATTCGGGACGTCATTATCCAATCGATTTGCCATGTCTACTTATTTTCGACCTCGAGTGTGCGCAGTCTTTTCGGCGCTTCTTTTTACGGTTTTTATCTCATCTGCAGTAGTGGCTCAGCAAGCCACAGCCATCCAAGCCGGAGCCATGTTGGACGTCGTCTCAGGTGAGTTGACTCCCAATGTGGTCGTCGTTGTTCGTAACGGTCGAATTGAGTCGATTGGCCCCAACGTATCCATCCCTTCGGAGGCGAGAGTGATTGATCTATCCGAATATGTGATTCTGCCGGGACTTATTGATGCCCATACCCATCTAACGATTCAGCCGGATTACTCACGAAACAACCCCATTCTCTACAAGTCGATCCCGTATCGGACTATTGAGGGAGTTGCTGGTGCCAGATCTACACTTCTTGCTGGTTTTACGACCGTTAGGGATGTGGATTCGGAGGGCGCTGATTGGGCTGACGTTGCGTTACGTGATGCGATAAACGATGGCCTAATACCCGGTCCTCGTATGCAGGTGGCAACCCTGGCCATTAGCATTACCGGGGGCTATATGAATAACGACGGCCTGGCCCCTCAGATTGATGTTCCGCAGTTCGGGTCACTCGCTGATTCGCCGGCCGAAATCGTCCGCACACTTCGAAACCAGATTAAGTATGGTGCCGACTGGATCAAGCTGTATGCCACGGGAACCACTCGTCATATTGACATTGACAACATGGAGCCGCTCGCGCAGTTCAGCGACGATGACATTCGGTTGGTCATGCGTGAAGCAGCTCGATTTCGCACACCGGTTGCGGCTCACGCTTATGGAGGACAAGCCGCCTATGTTGCTGTCGATGCTGGTGTTCGTTCGATCGAACACGGAATGATGTTGAATGATGAAACGCTCGACCTGATGGTAGAACGCGGTACGTTTTGGGTGCCTACCCTTTCCGTGTACTACCAGGATGGTCCCCGCTCTGAGTGGAGCGAGCGTGCTCTTGCGATCACGAACTCACACAAACGAGTGTTTGCCCGCGCCGTCGAGAAGGGAGTGAAAATCGCATACGGCACGGATGCCGGTGCCTTGCCGCACGGTGACAACGCTATTGATTTCCAAGTGATGGTCTCTTACGGTATGTCGCCGCTGAGCGCTATTCAGTCGGCGACGATCAATGGGGCAGAGTTAATGGGACTCGATGATGATCTTGGAGCGCTGGAGCAAGGCAAAATTGCTGATATCATCGCTGTTTCAGGGAATCCGCTGGAGGATATTACACAGCTCTCAGATGTTCGATTCGTGATGAAGGACGGACGTGTTTATAAATTGGATGAATAGCGAATCAATATGGAATCGAAAACACGGCTCACGATTGGACTCGATCGATCTCAGGCGATAGTTACAGGTCTGCCTCAATCCATGGCAGAAACGCCATAATCGTATCCCACAGAAAAATAGTGAATGCCACGTCGCCAGAATGTTTACGCCCCGTCAACTAGGGTACGGAATCGTGAGACATCGATATTCTTTCCAGTCACGATTGTGGCGACAACCCAATCCGAATTAAGCGACGGTGAAGCCATGGAAG
>JADFHF010000022.1 GCA_022567305.1 Bacteroidota bacterium
GAGTGTGGATAACTATTACTTGCAACACAAAACAACAAAAGCGACCTTCTCACCCTTCAATCGAAGAAAACACTATTAAGCGTCGGGAAGTTGAGCTAGCTGAGCCCGAGCGTCTTTTCCCGAACGAGTTACCAACTGTTTCTCTGCGTTCAGGAGTGAAGTGAACTGGGCTCGAGTTGATTCTGGAGGTTCTTCAAGAAATCTGTGCAATATATTCGCAGATCGAACTGAAGGAGTTTGTCGAGATGTCCAAATTGATCGGGATCGATGTTGGCGGTACGTTTACGGATTTCGTGTATCTCGTCGACGGACAGCTCCGAATACTCAAACTCCCCACTGATCGGGAAAAACCAGGCCTTAGTATCCGTACTGGACTGGACCAGATCCAGTCCGAATCACAGGCCCCGATCGTTCACGGAACAACGATCGCAACGAATGCAATCCTGGAACGGCGTGGAGCGGTTACGGCATTGGTCTCAACAGCCGGGTTCGAAGATGTACTTGAGCTCGCCCGCCAACAACGACCTGAACTCTATCAATTTAGTCAACGTCGACCCGCGCCCATGGTGCCGAATCGTCTGAGTTTCGGCGTTCGAGAGCGAATAGACGCAGCCGGTGAGGTGCTTCTTCCTTTAAACAAAAATACCCTAGATGAGCTGGTTGCGCGTTTAATGGATTCTGACGTCGAGAGTCTCGCAATTTCTCTCCTGTTCTCTTTCGCCAACGATCAGCACGAGCTGGAGATTGAGACTCGACTCCGCTCAGCTTTTCCGGATTTGGACATTTCCGTGAGCAGTCAACTTCTTCCTGAGTATCGAGAATATGAGAGGACGACAACGACGGTTGCCAATGCCTATCTAAGTCCGGTCGTTCGCCGTTACCTGGAAGACATTTTCGACTCGGTCGGTGACCGACCTATTTCGATCATGCATTCTGGGGCGGGTCTTAGTGACCTGGATACGGCCGCGAATGAAGCCGCCCGGCTCGTACTGAGTGGGCCGGCTGCGGGTGTAATCGGAGCTTTTGACCTGGCGCGTCGATCCGGACTCGCGGACCCCATTCGTATTTTGTCGCTTGATATGGGAGGCACCAGTACGGACGTCTGCCTTTGTGATGGGAGCATACCCGTTTCACCCAACACAGTGGTCGGAGATATACCGCTTCGATTTCCAGCCGTTGACGTTCACACCGTCGGAGCCGGCGGCGGTAGCATTGCCTGGGTGGATGACGGAGGTGTCCTGAGAGTGGGCCCGGAGAGTGCTGGTGCGCGGCCAGGTCCTGCTTGCTACAATCTGGGAGCAACACGACCCACGGTCACTGACGCCAATCTCGTTCTCGGACGACTGCTTCCGGAGCTAAATCTTGGTGGAAACCAGTCTCTGCAGCTTAACTCCGGGCTTGCTGAATCTGCGATTCGTGGGATCAGCCAGACACTGGCACTGAGTGTAATGGATACTGCGCTTGGTATTGTACAGATCGCTAATTCAACGATGGAACGGGCATTGAGAAAAGTATCCGTCGCTCGTGGCTACGATCCAAGGAGTCTTACGCTGATTCCATTCGGGGGTGCAGGGCCGCTGCATGCTTGTGCACTTGCTTCGGCGTTGAGTATGACAGAGATCCTTCTCCCGGTTTTCCCGGGTGTCCTGAGTGCCTGGGGCCTCTGCTTAGCAGACACCGTTCATACGCGATCTGCATCCGTTCTATTGAGAATTGCTGACCTGGAGAAGAAACGGTTGCCCCTTCTTGAAAAGACTAATAAACTATCGTCAGAGATCGCCGCTTATTTTCGAAACTCGGAAAAGAGTGCCACCCAAACTTGGTCTGCAGATGTTCGCTACCGGGGCCAGAGTCACGAACTCACCCTGGGCATGAAAGACCCATCTGAAGCCGATGCACTCTCTCGACTAACCAGTGACTTTCATCATGCTCACGAGAAGGAATTCGGATACTGTCTTACAGACGTTCACATAGAATTGGTCACTCTTCGCGCGACCGGGCGCGTCCCCACCGAGACCTTCGAAATCCAGAAACCCGTTGATCTAATCTCCGATCCGACATCTGATGATCGAACGTCCTATCCATCGAGATCCGTTTGGTTTGAACGGTCTGCAGAGACAGAAATCCCTGTTTGGAACCGATTCGAACTTAAAACGGGTTGCAAAATGAACGGGCCGGCCCTCATCCTACAGGCTGACACGACCATTCTGGTCGAGCCGGGATGGAATATGGAGGTTCGAAAGACAGGAGTGCTCCGTTTATACAAGAGCGATCAAGTCAGTAGGAACGCATGAGCAAATTCGATCCAATATCACTTGAGGTCTACCGACACCGATTCGAGGGAATTGCGGAAGAAATGGGGTCGGCGCTAAAGCGCACGTCATTTTCTCCGAATATCAAGGAACGACTTGATTTCTCGTGCGCTCTTTTTGATGCTGAAGGGAAATTGGTTTCTCAGGCGGCGCACATCCCGGTCCACCTAGGAGCGATGTCTGAATCCGTTCAGGCGTCGCTCGAACGAATAGACGCCTGGTCGCCAGGAGATGTTATTATTCTCAATGATCCATATATGGGTGGCACCCATTTGCCCGACCTTACGATGATCTCCCCGGTTTTCCAGGACGACAGAAAGGTGCCTCTCTTTTTCGTCGCGAGTCGAGCCCATCATGCTGACGTCGGGGGGATGTCTCCCGGCTCCTTACCCCTCTCAACTGAAATCTTCCAGGAGGGCCTCATTCTCCCTCCCGTTCGTTTGGTATCGAACGGAAACATCAACCGCGATCTTCTTGAGGTGATACTTAGAAACGTCCGTACACCGGACGAGAGAAGAGGAGATCTCACGGCGCAGATGGGCGCCAATGAGATCGGCGTGAATAGATTGTCAGAACTGTTTCGGAGCTTTGGTACGCCAGAGGTGGTAAAATATGCTGTACTCCTTCAGGAATATTCCGAAAAACGAATGCGCCTGATGATCGGCGGATGGCCGGACGGAGAGGGCTTATTTGACGACAGTCTCGATCTGATCGTTGGCGGTTTAGCTGCTCCTCAGCTGATTCGGGTTAAGGCGACGGTCAGAGAAGAAACGGTAGAATTCGACTTTGAGGGATCTTCCCCATCAGGTCCGCACGCCTATAATGCGGTCCTTGCGATCACGCAGTCGGCGTGTTACTACGTCGTGCGATGTCTCTCAACCGACGATATACCGGTCAATGACGGCTGTTTTCGCCCGATTTCTGTCCGTGCTCCTGAGAGTTCGATCGTAAATGCGACGACTCCTTCGGCCGTGGCGGCTGGAAATGTAGAGACTTCCCAGCGAATCGTGGATGCTGTTCTAGGGGCAATGGCTTTCATTCTTCCGGACCAGGTGCCCGCAGCCTCCCAGGGCACAATGAACAATGTGACCATGGGTCCCGCAGCGCCAGATCGTCCTGATTCCTTTGTCTACTACGAAACGATAGCCGGTGGTCTAGGAGCCTCTCCGGATACTGACGGACTCAGCTGCGTTCAGGTACACATGACAAATACCATGAATACGCCGATTGAGGCATTCGAACAGGCTTTTCCAGTCCGAATCGTGGAATATGCCAGGCGATCAGGAACAGGCGGCGACGGACTCAAAAAGGGAGGCGATGGCGTGATTCGGGAATATGAATTTCTCGAAGCGACACGTGTAACCATGCAGAGTACTCGGCGAGATTCCGCTCCTTGGGGACTGAACGGGGGACGCGATGGTGCACCCGGAAAAAATATCTTCATTTCAACGAAAGGAGAAAAGAAGCTCCTACCGGCCCAATTCTCCAAAATATTTCGTGCGCGAGAGCGACTGAGAGTTGAAACTCCAGGCGGTGGCGGATGGGGAAAGCCGAACACCGATGACTGACATTCATTTCCCGGGGTGGAGCTAATCCAACCGCGCCAATCGCTCCTGCTACCCAGAATGCTCCTGCGAAACAGGCGTACATAGCCACAACCAGCGCAGCATTGACTGCGCAAAATCCATACTTCTGGCTGGGTGCGGAAGCATCTACGCGCGGGTGCAGGAAAGATTGAGAAGCGACGATCCATGGCAAGGTCTTGGTACACCGTGAGCACCATGCGGAGAGGCGCCTACTTCCGTTAGATCAGCTAACACTTGTCGCATTTCTCTCTGGTTTATATCAACCTGCGGAGTGACGAGCCATCTCGTCGGCTGCCTGCTCCGCAGTCTGATATAATTCGGAATAATGGAAGGCGTGAAACGAAGTCCACGATTCAGCCGCGTCTCGACGCGACCGGTGGTTGTCAACTACCGCGACCTCGAGATAGCCCGACATGCGCACCAATTCCGGTTGCTACAGACGCGACACATCGTCTCTCGTACAAAAGACTGGGCGTCTAGCCCAGCTCCAATAAAGATTTGAAGCGCGAGAGATGAAGCCGAAAACCTCTCTGGTTTTCCCAACGACGAGCGGACTGGAAAATATGGTGGCTAAGGGTCGCGCAGACCTAATTGCGTGTCAGTTCCGCCCTCACTGCGAGGCCCTCGAATCCTTCAGGCGTGATGATATACGCTTCCATCAAGAAGGCATCCTCGCCTTGCAGCGTAAACTCGGTGCGCCATCCCCATTCAGGCATTCCAGGACCAGCTTCGTAACTCCCGAGGAACACGAGTTTCTGGCCCTCTTCAGTCAATTCGCCCTCGCATACCAAGGGCTCGGGTTGCATATGCCAGCTGTCCCCCCAGGTCGACGATGCCGTTTCGCCCTCGCCGCCCAGAAGAAATACCCCTTCCTGTTCTTCATCTTCCGCCTTCCAGGAGTAAGTAAGCAAGAAGTAAGAGCCTTGGGCAACGAACCGTCCTTGGGCCGCTATCTCTGAGTTGAGAGGTGGTTCCATAGGATTGAGCCAGACGGAATAGGGTCCGCTCCATTCGCCTTTTAGCTTATTATAGAATTCCTGGACGTTCCTGTCGGCTGCCGTGCCGGGAGCGTCGCTTCGAAAGATCACACCCATCAAGCAAAATGAGACTAGAGCCAGGGTTGTCGTGAGGAGCTTCATTTTTTTACCCAAAGGTGTTTATCGTTTGTAGGTCTGCGAGGGCAACGAGGACGAAATTTAGAAATACGTTCTTCTTGGTTCTGGGTAGGAAAATTAGGAGATCGATCCAAATATGCGATGGCCGAAAGCCATCTCACTGTATAGATACTCAACAAAATCAAGTTATTCACTCTTGGGCGCGTAGGGCTGACCAGAGCCATATAAATCTGTCCACAGACACCCCTTCATTGGATATGATACAAATTGTATATCAGTCACTGATAAAGGAAATTATCAGAGATTATAAAGCATCTATCATTTTTTATTTTTGAAAGGCGAAATGGAGCCAAAAAAGAACACATCTCTCGCGATTCGTGAAGGGTTCGTACTGCCCCGAATCATCTCCGAGGACAGACGGAAAGCGAGGGGCGCATTCATCCACTTCTTCACGGCATCGATCAAGAACTCGAACACACGGCGAGCTTATGCCCGGGCGGTTCGAGATTTCTTCGCGTACATCGAGGAGCGACGGTCCGGAACAACGCTCCATGAGATGGAGCCGTTCATGATTGCGGCATTCATCAAGCAGCTCTTCTCTTCGGCTCGTAGCAAACAGCAATACATCAGCGCGCTCCGGATGCTCTTCGGATTTTTCGTAGAGAAAGGAATTCTCCCCGGCAATCCGGCGTTTAATGTGAAGCCGCCCCGTTCAGCCCACGGAAAGGAACGACGAGAGTTCTCTCCCCGTCCCAGGTGCGAACACTTCTTGAATCCATTGACACGAGCACGCTTATCCGTGTGCGCGACCGGGCGCTCATCGGACTCATGCTCTATACCGTTGCCCGCATAGGATCAGCGGCCCGAATGCTCGTCCGAGATTACTATGAGGAGTCGGGCTTCTGGATTTGTCGTCTCCACGAGAAAGCCGGCAAGTTTCACCAGGTGCCGGCGAATCATGTTCTCGAGGGATACATGCCCGAGTATCTGGACACCTCCGAAATCTGGGGGGGGGGAGAAGGCCTTCCCCCTATTCCGGTTCATGCCCCACAAACAGATGTCCTCAATTCGGCGATTAGAGAGGGACGCGCTCGCCATGATTAAGCGCCGAGCGAAAGAGGCAGGACTCCCCGACTGGATTGGAAATCATGTCTGCAGAGCAACCGGCATTACGAGGTTCCTCGAGGCCGGAGCCACGCTGGAAGAAGCGGCCAACCTTGCCAACCACGCGGACATGAGAACAACCCGCGTCTACGACAATCGTGATCGGGTGATACGGCGGGCTTCCGTTAAACGGATTGCGCACGAATCGAGCATTGTAGTTTCTGCCCGAATGCGAAATAATGTCCGTTCTGCAGCCTTCTGCATACAAAAAACGACGCTTTACCCCGTTGAGTTTCGCTCTCTCTGCATATATTGCTATTTCTGTTGGCACCCTCGTGAAGATGCTCTCGAAACGTGACATCTCTCAAGAAATGCAGGTTATCAGCCCGGTAGATCAAAAAAAACTGAACCTCTTTCGCACGTTTAGTTTTTTGGGGGCTTCCTGATCCTTGCGCTTGGGCTCCTAAACCGCCTTCTCATACCAACGTTTGTCGATCCGCTGCCCGAGCGGGTTTTCATCGGTCTTGCTTTCCTCGTTTTCGCCACGCTTACTTTCTTCAGTACGCAGGTTCGAAAACAGGCGCTGTTCTGGTTTTATGGTTTGATATATCTGGCAAGCCTTTGGTATCTCCATCTTACCTATCTCAACCATCTCTCCTTTATTACCGTCTTTGGGCTCGTAATGATCATTTTCGGGTGCAGCGCGGGCTTTCAGTCAACACGGGCGCTGGCCGTATATGTTGTGAGTATGATTGTCGGCGCCTCGTTCTCTGCCTCTCTAGCGACCGTCCCCGAAGTAACACCGTCGTTCTTTGTACGCACCGTCGTTATCATTGGGGTCATAGTCCTTTTCGTGCTCCGTGCCAGACTAGAAGCCCAAGCAGCACTCATCACAAGGAACGAACTCCTCAGCAACGAGGTCTCCGAACGCAGAGAGATCGAGGCGATGCTCCGGGAGAGCGAAGCGCGGTACCGACACCTCGTAGATCACGCCCACGATGTCATCTATCGGGTAGACAGCCAGGGGCGCTTCACCTATATCAATCCCGAAGCCCTTCGCATATTCGGCTACACCGAAGAAGAAGCCATTGGGAAACACTTTACCGAAGCCATACGAGAAGACCGCCGGCGCCGCTCGCTGGTCTTTTACGTTCGTCAACTGCAAGAACGAATTTCGAGCACTTATCTCGAGTTCCCGGCCGTTATTAGAGATGGCTCCACTTTCTGGCTCGGGCAGAACGTCCAGTTGATTCTCGACGGCGACCAGGTCCTCGGCTTCGAGGCCGTCGCTCGAGATATCACCGAGCGAAAGCGGGCCGAGGCGCAGATTCAGGAGCTCAGCAAAGATCTCCACCAACGCGCCATCGCCCTCGAGACCGCCAACGAAGAACTCGAAGCCACCAACGTTCAACTCGCTCAGTTGAGCGAGTACAAGTCAGAGTTTCTGGCCAATATGTCGCACGAACTCCGCACGCCGCTCGTCGGCATGCTGCTTCTATCAGACATACTGGCTGACAATAAAGAAAAGACACTTACAGACGAACAGGTTAATTTTGCCAATCTAATATCCTCTGGAGGCAGGAATCTGGCCTCCATCATCGACGACATTCTAGATCTCTCGAAAGTAGAAGCGGGCAAGATCACCCTCCAGCCGGAGAACGTGTCGCTTCTGAGTCTCATCGAGAACAATAAGCGGCAGTTCGAGCCGGTCGCCGAAAAGAAAAGCATCGAGTTCCGGTTCGAAAAGAAAGGACGGATTCCGCAGTACATCACGACGGATGTGCTTCGGGTAGAACAGATACTTCGTAACCTGCTATCAAACGCTTTCAAATTCACGGAGAGCGGAAGCGTGACCATCACCGTTGGCAAACCTGGAGCCGGCGTTGAGTTCTCGCAAACCTCCTTGAGTCGCCAGCGGACGGTCGCCTTGTCTGTCATGGATACCGGCATCGGAATTCCGGAGAAGAAACAGCAGCTCATCTTCGAAGCGTTTCGACAGGTCGATGGATCGACGACCAGAAAGTATGGCGGTACCGGGCTTGGGCTCTCGATCTCTGCCAGACTGGCGCAGCTCCTAGGCGGTGAGCTACAGGTCGAGAGTGAAGAGGGAAAAGGGAGCACGTTCACACTGTACTTGCCTTACGAAATCGAGACCGCGACGTCGGACGACATGGTTCGGGTGGAGGCTTTAGACTCAGCCTCGCAGCCCCGATCTTCCTCGGACGGAGAACTGAGCTTGAAACCGGCACCAACGGATCCTTCTGCCGAGTTTATCCCGGACGACCGCGCGGCCGCCGAAAGAGCGTCTAAGATTCGCGACGAAAACCTGAATGGGATAAAGATCCTCCTGGCCGACGATGACTCGAGAATTACGTTCGGGCTTTCGATGACACTGAAGCAGAAGGGGGCGGAGGTCGTCGTAGCGGAGAACGGGGTCGTCGCCATAGAGGCGCTCGCTTCGGAGGATGATTTCGACCTCGTTTTGATGGATATCATGATGCCGGTCATGGATGGATACGAGGCGATGCGAGAGATCCGTAGGCTCGATCGATGGGCGGACGTACCAATAATTGTAGTTACTGCAAAGGCTATGGCGGAGGATCGGCAGAAATGCATCGATGCGGGCGCCACCGACTACATCTCGAAGCCCATAGATGTCGACAAATTGCTCTTACTCATCCGAACATGCCTGCAGAAATAACTGGGGAGGACATTGATCGTCCGCTCATCGATCGCGGTTGCAGCCCGTGAGCAGCCGTACGTCATCCTTCTGGATGTCATGATACGAGGTGTCGCGAAGATCACCCTCACCGAGAACGGCTCATGCGTCTAGGCGCTTGACCTGGTTTGATTGGGGTTCTGCTATTAAGGATCGCTGGTTGTCTGTCGGCATGATGTCATTACCCTTTCTTTCTTTTCTGGATGTCTCAAGCTGACTCTGTACACACTAGACATGACCAATCTCACTTGCTTTGAGGCTCAAGGCGTTTATACCTAGTCAAGTGGACTGAGGCCTCGTTGAAGTGCAAACCGAATCAGATCAGCATAATTCTTCACCTCAAGCTTTTGCATTAGGTTGGACCGGTGTTTTTCGACGGTCCTACCGCTAATCGACAACTTTTCCGAAATCTCTGGCGTTGTTAATCCTTCACCAATCAAATGGAGTACCTCTCGTTGCCGAGCTGTAAGTAATTCGTAGCGATCCGTTAAAGTCGGCTCGCGTTGGGTGCGACTTGCCAAGCTTTTGCTAATGAAGCGCTTTCCGCTCAATGCACTGGTGATGGCATCATTCAGCTCCATGATGTCCGAATCCTTGAGCAAATATGCCAAGGCGCCGTTTCGAAATGCACGGGATACATAAGAATCACTCGAATACGCTGAGAGAACCACGACGGCCGTGTTGGGATAATCCTGATGAACCCGCCGAGTCACTTCCAACCCGTCGAGACCGGGCATACGAAGATCGGTGATGAGTACGTCGGGGCGATGTTCTTTTACGAGCTCCAGGGCAGCTATGCCGTCACCGCATTCGGCTACAATTTCGTGTTCGGTCGTCTGGGTTAGAAACGCTCGAATACCTTTTCGAACAATAGGATGATCCTCTGCGATAACGACCGTAGCCATTAGCTGTATGGTTTAAAAGCGATTGAGGTGAAATAACACGCAGCTCCGGGGCTGACTCGCCCCAGGAGCCACGCATTATCTCATCATCTCATATCAACCATGCCGGGGAGGCCATGGGGTTACTCCCACACCAGATTTCATCTGGAGATTTCTACTTCGTGTAATCGGCTCTCGGGGGCGCAAGAATATGGGTAGTTCAACGTATTTTTGGTATAGTCGGATTCGCTCTGCGGATGCCCGTCGGCGAGAGCGACAAGAGAACATCGGAGACCGTTGTCCCGATTAGTCAGCGGCTCGGTCGCCGTCTATGTCAAATGGAATGAGGCCTTGTTGAAGTGCAAATCGAATCATACCAGCGTGATTCTTCACTTTAAGAACGTGCATTAAATTGGATCGGTGCTTTACGACGGTCCAAACGCTGATCGATAGCCGTTCCGAGATCTCTGCCATGGTTAATCCTTCACCAATCAATTGAAGTATCTCTCGTTGTCGAGCTGTGAGTAATTCATAGCGATCCGCTCGAACCGACTCGCGTTGGGTGCGACTTTCCAAGCTTTTGCTAATGAAGAGCTTTCCGTTCAGTGCACTAACGATGGCTTCATTCAGCTCCTTGATGTCTGAATCCTTGAGCACGTATCCCAAGGCGCCGTTTCGAAATGCACGGGACACATAAGAATCACTCGAATACGCCGAGAGAACCACGATGGCCGTGTTTGGGAAGTCCTCATGAACCCGCCGAATCACGTCCAACCCGTCGAGACCAGGCATTCGAAGATCAATGATGAGTATGTCGGGGAGATGTTCTTTTACGAGCTTCAGAGCAGCTACGCCGTCACCGCATTCGGCTACAACTTCGTATTCGGTTGTCTCGGTGAGAAGCGCTCGAATACCTTCTCGAACAATAGGATGATCCTCTACGACAACGACGGTCGCCATTCCGGTAGCCCCTGACGAAGCTTCGTATTTCGATCATATTATCCATAGTAGACGACGTAAAGAATAGTAGCAGTTCTACGTATTTTTGGTGCCCTTCGGTTTGAACGGATAGATCTCCTTCTTTCAATAGGATCTGCCGATGCTACAAAATCGCATGTCCGAAAAAGCACACCTTTAGTGTCATCTTTTCTTATAACTAGAGATTCAAAGTCAATAAAGTAAAAGACTTATAGCTATTATTATGTGGAGCTAAGGGGAGTCGAACCCCTGACCTCCTGGGTGCGATCCAGGCACTCTACCAGCTGAGCTATAGCCCCCAAAAAGTGGCGTGAACGAAGGGTAAATCACGCTGTTCCAGTCACTCAATATACATTCAGATCGTACGTACGTCGTTCCAATCGTAGTACATTTCTTGTTCATCGGATCGAATTCATTCCGAAAAGAGGCGCTCGTCCGAGGTTATTTTCGTTCGTTTTTCACTCCATTATGGGCAAATCCGGCGTCATTCCATTCGTTCTTATCGAACAATCTCGAATACATGAGGGTACTGATACGACCCTGCGAGTAATACCTCGTTCGCTATCATCTCGGATCATTATAGTCGTACCGCTATGAGCGAAGCAAAGCCACCAACCAACCGAGACCTTTTCGGTGCACGGCATTCGTTTGAAACAGGTAGCGGCACCGGCGTCATGTATCGGTTGGATCGGCTTAAGGAATTGGGATTCGATCGTATCGACCGGCTTCCGTTCTCAATAAAAGTCCTTCTCGAATGTGCGCTCAGAAATTGCGACGGTTTTCTAGTCACGAAGGAAGACGTTGAAAAATTGGCGACCTACGATCCGAGTTCTCCGGCTCGCGTCGAAATTCCATTCCTTCCCGCTCGAGTACTTCTGCAGGATTTCACGGGTGTGCCCGCGGTCGTCGACCTCGCCGCTATGCGATCTGTCATAGCACGACTTGGCGGTGATCCTAACAAGATCAATCCACGGGTTCCGGTGGACCTGATCATTGATCACTCTGTGCAGGTTGATGCCTTCGGTTCTTCAGACGCCCTTCAAATCAACGCAGATAAAGAATTCCATCGCAATCGCGAACGGTACGAGTTTTTACGCTGGGGAAAACAAGCGTTCGATAACTTTTCCGTGGTTCCACCTGCCAGTGGAATTTGTCACCAGGTGAATCTCGAGTATCTGGGTCGCTGTGTTTGGAGCAAGAAAGAAAATGATGGTTCCACCGTTTATTACCCGGACTCGCTCATCGGAACGGATAGTCATACGACCATGATTGATGCCCTTGGGGTTGTCGGTTGGGGTGTGGGAGGCATTGAGGCCGAGGCCGTCATGCTCGGACAGCCCGTCTATATGCTCATGCCAGAGGTAGTCGGATTCAAACTCACGGGTGATCTTCCTGACGGTGCCACGGCCACTGACCTCGTATTGACCATTACACAGATACTCCGGCAGTACGGCGTCGTCGGCAAATTTGTAGAATTTTTTGGACCGGGCATAGGCCACATGACCGTTCCGGACCGGGCAACGGTCGCGAACATGTCACCCGAATACGGTGCGACCATGGGCTTCTTCCCTATCGATCGAGAAACCCTCGACTATCTGCTGCGAACGGGACGAAATCCTGATTTGGTGAAAATGGTTGAGAGGTACACCAGGAAACAGGGACTATTTAGGACGGACGAATCGGAAGATCCGGAGTTCATTGACATACTCGAGTTGGACATGACCTCAGTCGTACCCAGCCTGTCGGGACCGAAGCGTCCGCAGGATCGAGTCGCCCTTCCCCACGTGAAGAGTCGCTTTGCTAAATCCTTGTCGGATCCAGCCGGACCGCAAGGGTTCGGGTTACCGGAAAGCCGACTGAACGAGACCGGTGAGTTTGTTCTCGAAGATGGCGCGACGACAGAATTGCATCATGGCGATGTCGCCATTGCGGCCATCACGAGCTGCACGAATACGAGTAATCCTACGGTGATGATCGGAGCGGGTTTGGTGGCCAAAAAGGCCGTTGAGAGGGGTCTCAAAGTCAAACCCCATGTCAAAACCAGCCTCGCTCCTGGATCGAAGGTGGTCACCAAGTATCTGGATGAAGCCGGACTGACGTCTTATCTGAATATGCTTGGATTCAGTGTCGTCGGATACGGATGCACCACTTGTATTGGGAACTCCGGCCCGCTCCCGGAGGCGACGGCAAATGCTGTAAAAGAAGCGGATTTAATTGTCGCCGGTGTTCTTTCGGGAAATCGGAATTTTGAAGGTCGCATTCATCAACTGGTGCAGGCCAATTATTTGGCGTCGCCCCCGCTGGTGGTCGCATACGCGCTCGCTGGAACGGTAAATCTGGATCTCACTAGAGATCCTCTCGGTACCGGATCGGACGGATCTGATGTTTATTTGAAAGACATCTGGCCGACTGCGGATGAAATTCGTGATCTCGTCAATCAAAGCGTGAAACCGGAAATGTTCATTCAAGAATATGCCGGCATCGAGGACTCGAATGAGACCTGGAACGCCATTCAGATTCCGGAGGGATCCATATTCGAATGGAACACCGAATCTACATATATCCAGGAACCTCCTTTCTTTAACGACCTGACTTCAGAAACCCCCTCGATCCAATCGATCGAAGAAGCACGGGTGCTTGTAAAATTGGGCCATTCAACGACTACGGATCATATTTCTCCGGCCGGAGCCATCGCTCCGGACAGCCCTGCTGCCGACTATTTGCTGGCTAACGAAGTCGCCTATTTAGACTTCAATTCGTATGGTTCAAGACGCGGAAATCATGAAGTGATGCTGCGCGGTACGTTTGCAAATATCCGGATCAAGAATCAGCTCCTTCCTGGCACGGAAGGTGGAATTACGGTTCATTATCCGTCTGGAGATACGATGCCGATCTACGATGCTTCGATGCGATACCAGGACAATGGCACGTCCCTCATCGTGCTTGCAGGAAAGGACTATGGAATGGGGTCGAGTCGCGACTGGGCAGCAAAAGGCACGCTTCTCCTCGGCGTTAAGGCAGTGATCGCGGAAAGTTTCGAGCGTATTCACCGATCCAACCTAATTGGAATGGGGGTTCTCCCCCTCGAGTACGCCATTGACGAGACGGCTGAATCCATTGGACTCGACGGAACTGAGACGTTTTCCATTCCAGTATCCGACGACCTGGAGGCGGGTCAGGTCATTCTGGTGACAGCTGAAAAATCAGGTGGGGCAGAAATTTCCTTCCAAACTCGATGCCGCATCGACACGCCCGTTGAAGTAGAATACTATCGACACGGCGGCATCCTCCAATTCGTATTAAGAGATTTTCTCAGCACGGCGACGGTTGGGGCTTAGCCTGCTTATTGAACAAGTTCTAGCAACAGAACGCCGTGATCACCGGTCTCAAAGGTGGCTTCACCATAAGAAATCATAGTGATTTTACCGGTATACGCATCGCGGAGAATCGTGTCGTCCGGAAAATATCTACTAACGTTTAGTCGAACTCGACCAGCCGCCCCAATTACCACGATGACTTCATCTACGTCTAAACCGATCCGCACGCCGCGATAAAACGCGTACGGTTCGTCGCTGATCTTTTCATGCACACCTTGAGCGATCGACGGATGTCGGGCTCGAAATTGAGCCAGTTTGGTCCAGTGAATACGCACTTCTTCGTCCACGCCGTCCCAGTTCATGGGTGAAAGCGAATCCCCAGCCACACGACTACCCACACTGAAGGCCGCAGCGGTGTCGTTGCCAGAATGAATCTGGATGATCCCGGGGAGGAGAAAAAGCTCCGTCCCGGCGCGGAAGAGGTCGCGTCGCTCACCAAGTGTGGTCTCACCTGAGGAAACGAACGAAACGATGTTGTATGTGGGGTCTGCTGCTATAGTCGCGCTGTAATCTGCGTAAATGGACTCCAGATCGTCTTCACCACTCGCAAAACCAAAATTCGTGGTAGCATCGACTCCAGCGTCGTGATACGCGGATTTTACCGGACCATGATCCAAAACATCCGCCATGAGCCAGAAATCAAGTTCATCTTTAGATTTGGCGGGGTGTTCTGATTTCCATTTTCTGAGCGCCGCGATTCCTTCCGCCTTTAACGCAGAAAGCACGTCCGTCTCGATCATTTCTGCGCCGCCGACGTGAAACGCATCAACACCGAATGTCCGAACCCAGTGGGTCAGCCAATGGATGGCGGCATACTCCGACCTGATCGGATGACCAGAACGCATGAAAAACTCGACGAGCGAAGTCGTCACTGCCGACCCGGATTCTCCCCATTTCTCATGGAAAATCTCGCTGATCATCGGTCCGCGATCAACCGACAGCGAATCGATTGCCAGATCAATCCCCCGTTCAGGCAGCGCGACTTCCATGATGACGCGCAGGTTTTGTTCATGCGCCGATTCGATGAGACGCTTAAATTCATCCACCGTCCCGTATGCGGCTGCAATTTCTGTATAGTCGAGCGACCAGACCGACGAATAACGGTCTCCGGTCGAAACACGAGGATGAATCATGGAAATACAGATAGCCTGTACCCCGAGATTACTGAAATAGCCCTCCTCGATTTTGGCTACTATTCCAGCAAAATCTCCGCCGACCGGGCGTGCTGACTCTGTGGTCAAAGACTCTGCGTCCGATCGACGGTCCGTGGGATCATTTGAAGGGTCGCCATTCTGAAACTGATCAGTAGCGATCGAATACAGGGTGGCCCGATCCCAGGAGAACTCATACGACTGTCCCAGAGCCAGGTCAGAACAGAGCAGAGAAATGAAAAGAGCGACTAAAAAGGTAGGTGTCGATCCGTTTCGCATCGCGTCTGCAAATTCGTACTCACTATTTCTACACGTTTCAAAGAGTATGTAACAACTATTTGTGGTCTTGTAGGTTCTGCGGGAAACCAACGCGATTCAATGAAGAGGTGCGAATCAGAAAAGCGTTCTCCGGTGGATCTACCGGCACACCCCTGAATCAAGTAGCAACGGCGCGCCCCACCTGGCTGAAAATGCCCGAAGAGTTTACGTGGCCAACGTAACGACCGAGCACTCGAACCTCTTCGAAGACATCCGGCCGGATCTGGATGTCTGAAAAATCACTGTTGGCTGGTTCAAGGCGTAGTCCATATTCATCATAGAAGATTCGTTTGAGCGACGTCTCACCATTGTAAAGGATGGCTCCGATTTCGCCATTCGGAATATCATCATCCATTAGA
Organism: Bacteroidota bacterium; assembly: GCA_022567305.1. Lineage (GTDB taxonomy): Bacteria > Bacteroidota > Rhodothermia > Rhodothermales > UBA10348 > SMXL01. Next base: position 15,901 of record JADFHF010000022.1, read on the forward strand.
AGGACATAATCCCCATCCGCAATTTCTATTTCCTGCATGGACATTCCTGATACACGGAGGGCAAAAATGCGGTCGAGTTGAGGAAAGAGCATCGAGAGCGAAATCATTCCCAGGTCCTCTTCGATGGCCTCCTGCAGCCGACCCGCAGTGATCACACCGCGGATTGGAATCCCCGAAACGGCTTGAATCTCCTCCTCTCGGAATCGATAACCCTCTTCATCATGCAGTAGGAATCCTTTCCTGTTGAGCGCTTGAAGATTTTGCGTAACGCTATTCGGAGAACGAAAGTCGAAATGTTCGCTCATCTCCCTGTACGTAGGCCAGACACCCTGGTCCGAGACATAGTCGCGGATGTACGTCAGAAAGGCTTGCTGTTTGGACGTTAAATGTCGACGAGACATGGCTTAAGATGAATTGGTCGAGTCAGAAATACTCATATGTTACATATATGACGAACGTACGAATTCAGGCAACCAAGAGCAACTTCGGTCATTGATTTATCCGACCTCTAACTGCGCAAACACTCGAGACGTTCGATCGGGAATCACGTCGCCGAAATGGGTCTTCATGTAATCGCCTACCAGGATGCTCACCTCCTGTCTCGTTTCGGACCTCAATGACATTTGCATCACCTTAGCCATGGGAGCACGCGCGAAGATTGCGAATGCTCGCAGAGCCGATCGCGAAGCCCTCCTCACTACCTCGCTTGATGCTGCGTCCGAAAGAATTTTTCCGGTTTCCAGGTCCAGCGTCCCTCCCTTATCCGCGAGATCGACCACGTTGTTTCTATCAAATACGGGTGCGAATCCGAATGCGGATGCAAGGTTTAGTTGATAGTATGGAAACAGGTTTCGATACCGTCCATCGACATGGTTCAAACATGTCAGCACACTCACCAAAAGCAGAAACACCTCCCGATTTTGCTCACTGTCGTGCATGACTGCGTTCGTGAGTTCGATAACCTTCAGGCCGATCTCAATCCTTCCAAGCTCTTCGCGAATGGTCTGAAACGTCTGTGAGTGGCTAGCTTCCGTGATCGATTGAAGTTCACGGGACGGTTTCAGGTACACAATCGCCTGAATGTGAGACAACGGATCGAGTGTAGATCCAAATCGACTTTTACTGGAACGGGCACCTTTGGCCATTACGGAGAGCTTGCCCAATTCAGCCGTGTACAGGGTCACAATCCGGCTCGTCTCGCCATAATCCAGAGCGCGAAGTACGATCGCTTCCGTCTTTAAAATCGTTGGCTTCATTGGCATTCGTGTCAGTCAATTCCCGTGCAGGCATTGGAAAGTTTTGGCGCCGACCGAGGTTACGCTGAGGGTTAGAAGGTGTCAAGGGAGTATTCGAGTTCATTTATACATCTTATACGAAATTGTGGCGCAAGTGGTTATACCAATTTCAAGAAGTGGTAGGCCTCACCGAAAAGGAATGTCGCGCCTATTTTCTAGTATGTGCGCTACTTCTTATAGGAGCATTCGCCCGATATCTCCCCAAATCATCGGTGGTTTTTGACGAGGAATATTATGCTCCGCTATTCGAAGAGTTCGAACGCTTATCCGCCCGGGCAGATAGTTTCGATAGAGCCGAGAAACTCAAGATCCGGAACATGAACCCGGAGCGACACGCGCGAGCCTTTATCGATCTGAACACAGCTTCGCGTGAAGAACTTCAATCCCTTCCGAGAGTCGGCCCGGCACTTTCCGCCCGTATTCTCGCCCTTCGAGAGAGACTTGGTTCTTTTCTCGACGTTTCGGATTTATTGATGGTACAGGGTATCGGGGAGAAAACCCTGGAGCTCATCCGGGACTCCGTGTATGTCGAAGTGATCAGTCCGGATGAGTAACTACGATCCCTGTGATCTAGAAGGCAGAGTTGCATCTGGAACCGACTCTTCTGATACGGTCGAATTGGCGTCCGCGATGGTTTCATCGGTCCAGTTTTCTGCCACACGTTCTTCCTTCTTCAAGAAAAAATATACCGGAACCAGTAGCGCAGCGGCGAGGGCAAAAAAGCCGATCACGGTAACTCCGATCACGAAATAGTAGCTATCCATCCGAATGACGGTGACGATGGAAGCGAATTACCGTCATCACTCCGGATCGTTCCGGTTAGGATTTCTCCATGACGTACTGGACTTCCTGCCGAGCAGCCATGAAAATGAACATGGCGACGAATGGTAGTGTCCAAAGGCCGTTAAAAATCCCGTAGATCCCGAATCCAACGGCCAGGAACTGCCCAATCAGAGAAGCAAAATGAGTGGCGTTCCTGTAATCCATTTGTGTTGCTAAGCCCGCGCGAAGCACTCTTCCTCCGTCCATGGGAAACGCCGGAAGCATATTGAAAACGACCAATCCGAGATTAATCCACATGAGCAGCCCTAAAACGCTGGCTTGGGTCGTCATCGCCTCCGAAAGCGTCACCGATGAGCTGAAAATGCTGTTTACGATCCAGAGCACACCTGCAATACCCAAATTAACGGCCGGGCCAGCGATTGCAATAAAAAATTCCTGCTTGGGCTCACGCGGCATGGTCTTGAGCCGGGCAACACCTCCAATCGGATACATGGTGATATCCAACGTCGGTATCCCGTAATGCCGGGCCATAAAGGCGTGCCCAAGTTCGTGTGCGACAACGCACCCGAATACGGAAACGATTAACGCGACCCCTGAAAGAGCGGCGAGAATTGAGAGACCTTGGTAGAGATAAAATCCGAAGAGTCCAACCAACATCAACAGAAAGGTCCAGTGAGCGAATATCCCAATTCCACTAACCGTTCCGAGTCTCAAGGAAGATTTCACTTCACAGCCCCCATCTCTAGTTCTAATTGTACGGATTCGCTTCCGATGACCACTCACTGGAGTGCCATACGAGATTAACCGAGCAATTGTGTCACGACAAGAACATCGTAGATCGCGTGCGTCCAGGCAGCCACTCCAAATCCTCGAATTAGAAAGATCACATTCAGAGCAAGCCCGAAGAAAAATCGGAACATGAACGACGTCATCTCGAACGGATCTCCGAGCGCACCGATATAGTGAACGGCGCTAAAAATTAGGGCGCCCACTATGGCCGCAAGTATATACGGCCCGACCTTGCCCGAAGTAAAGTATCTAAATACCCAGAATAGACCACCAACAAGCACCACTCGAAATACGAGCTCCTCGTAAAGCCCGGCTCCGATGGAGAGCACGAGCATTTTAGCCGTTCCAATGTCTGCATCACCGGTCAGCGGTAACGTCGTCGTAACGGCGGCGGAGAAGATAAATCCTACGACATTTGAGACCACCACAGCTACTATGACAGCGTAGAGGAGGCTCTCGGCGATCATCCCGACAAAATATTCTGGATAGATGGGTATACGCTTTTTCCGCTCTGCCAGAAAAACGAAGACTCCGATGCATAGCACCAGAATGCCGAGAGAAAACACGCCCGTTCCACCCAGTGCTGAAAGTGCCTGTTTGATCCAGACATCTGCCCCGACTCGAATCTGGGATACAGCCCCCTCGTTGACAGCCAGAATCAGTCCTTCGTATAGAAGAAAAAGCGGTAACGCAGCCAGAAAACCGTACGTTGCGGTACGAGACAGAATGAAATAGCTCGTCGATCGGTCACTGGTGGATTCGTTACTGCCGGAGCCAAGATGGCCCGAACCAAGACTGCCTGAGTCAAGATTGCCAGAACCAAGACTGCCTGGGCCACGACCACCCGGGCCGTTCTGTCCCATCGAATACGTTCCGTCAGTCAGCTCCATAGATCAGTCTGATCTGAACCCGAGTCTCTTGTGAAGCCTCTATTGACAAATGTCGTGCGACCGCAAGCGATACATCGATCAGCAGGGGCTGTTCGCTGAACCCACGATCGGCGACCTCTGCGAAGGTCTCCCGTCCCGAGTCCATTTCCCGGATCCATACGATACTTCCGATTGGAAAGTTGGGATGGCTTATCGTGTACCGGAATGGATTGTATACATCTCCGCTTGACATGAGTCGATTCTCGAAGATCTCAGGATAAACGACGGCGAAGCCTTCCATAATCGTTTCGATCCCGATCTTGTCTAGGGATACTTCCATACGGACCCCCTGACCCGGTATCACGAGACTCGTGCCAGCCCGTAGGCCCGTCCCGCTCATATTATTCGCGCCTTGTATTTCTGCAACCGAAACCCCAAAACTGCGTGATATTCCCAAAAGCGTATCTCCTCGTCGAACGACGTACGACGTAGACGTCTTACTGGCGGGAATCAGTATTTCCTCTCCGGGACGAAAAACCCCTCCAATTCTTTCGTTCATCTCTTCGAGTAATTCGACCGAAGTATCCAAGCGCATGGCTAACTCGTAAAGCGTATCTCCTTCTTGAATAACGTATGTGGCCGTATCGGTAGTATGGGTTCGCTGTGCATAAACAAACGACCCACCAAGAAAGAAGAAGGCCGCAAAGACCGGAGTAGTGAATCGGAACACTACGCAGAAACGCCTCAGTCGTTCAATCATCGCCTACGCCTTTGGCTTCGAGAAGAGCCGATTGTAATTCTGCCCGAGCGTGCAGATCAGCTTGGGTACCGGCGACTCGGATTCCATCTGTAAATATCTTAATCGCTCGTTCATTTTGATCGAGTCGCTCGTACAACTTGCCAAGATGGTAATAGGTACCCACGTAATCCGGATCATGCGAAACGAGTTCCTCAAAGGTAGCTCGCGCTTTCTCTTCATGCCCGAGTTTTAGGTACTCGGTTGCCAATGCGAATCGAATGAATGAGTCATCCGGATCCTCATGGTGGTACTCCAACAGCTGACTAAGGCGATCCATGCTCCCCTCGAAAGTTCAATAGCTACCAACCGCCTCCGGCGCCACCACCGCCGAAACCGCCACCACCGCCTCCGAATCCTCCACCAAAACCGCCGCCGAAACCACCACCAAACCCTCCACCCGAACCATGTCGATGCCCACCTGCCAGACTTGACCAGAACAGGATCGGTAGAATACTATTCCCATGCATGTATTTTTTGCCTCCTTTTCCGCCTCCTCGGCGTTTGTTTGCAACGATGGAGTAAAGGACAAACACCATCACCAGGAAGAGGTTGAACAGAACCGTTGCAGGGATCCTCTCTTTGTCCGATTCAGCCAGTCTATCAAACTCTCCGGCCGCCCCCATAATCAGCAAATCGATCGCCGTGGAAACTCCTTCGAAAAACGCTCCTTGTCGAAAATGCGGGAGCATGACGTTGCGGACAATATCTCCCGCGAGTGCGTCTGTAACAGCTCCTTCCAATCCATAACCGGTCGCAATAAAAACTTGTCGATCCCGCTTCGAAAGAAGAATCACCAACCCATTGTCCTGTCCTTGCTGTCCCACGCCCCAATCTCTTCCCAACTGAACTGCGTACTCGGCCGCCTCGTAACCGCCTAGATCCGGGAGCGTCACGACGATGATCTGAGTCGATGTGGTGTCGGCGTATGTGGAGAGTTTATGTGTCAGCGTCCTCTCTTCCGTACTGGAAAAGAAGTCCCCACGGTCGGTTACCCATTGTCCCGTGGGTTCAATGACCTGAATTCGTTGTGCGAGGGCCGACGACGAAACAAGTAGGAAGCCGACGAATACGGTCGACATTCGAAGTAGACGAATCATGCCTTCTTAGCTGCGATCGACGTTAATTGAAATCAACCTGGGGTGCTTTCTCTGCGCCGCCTTGCGCCTCGAACGGAGTTCGGCGATCAAATCCTGTTATCCCGGCGATAATGGATCCCGGAAACCGCCTGACCTTCGTATTATACATGGCGACAGAGTTGTTGTAGTCTCTCCGCGCGACCGTAATACGGTTTTCCGTTCCTTCCAACTGCGTCTGCAAAGTTTGGAATGCCTCAGTGGCCCGGAGTTGAGGATAATTCTCGGAGACGACCAGGAGTCGGCCGAGCGCTCCTCCCAGGGATGCCTGGGCGGCCATGAACTCCCGCATACGACTCGGATTAGAAAGATCATCTGCCGAGAGATTAATCGACGTTGCGCGTGCGCGAGCTTCGGTCACGGCTATCAGCGTCTCGCTTTCAAAATCGGCTGCTCCCCGAACTGTATTGACCAGATTGGGAATTAAATCTGCTCGTCTCTGATACTGAGTCTCTACATCGGCCCAACTTTGCGTCATTGCCTCTTCCTGATTTACCAACTCATTGTAGGTCCCAACGCCGGTGAAGGCGAATATGCCTACGACCAAGAGGATCGCTCCCAGGGTATATAATGCTACTTTCATGCTTCCAAAATTCGTTGCTAGGGTTGCGGAAAAGGGTCAAGGAGATGGGTCGATCCGTTTCCTTTCTCCAGACCTGCTTTACGGAATGCGGGACAGTCAGTTTCTCGCTTTCTCGGGAATGGGGGCATCAGCAGAACAAGATTCTGCGAAACGGGAAATAACAGGGAGGAAATCTCCCCGAGGGGGTTGAAAAACTAATCAAATAGCCGGGTCGCGTAGGTCTCGTCCTCAACTATTTTTTCAAGCAACCGGTTCAGATACCCTTCTACCCGAACGATTACGAGATTCTCGTCGTCGAGAACGAGAATAAACATATCCCTCACTTCATCATACCATTCCCTATACAGTACCCAAACCATTTCGTCGTCATCCCGCACTTTGACGGCCAGTTCCCATCCGTTCTCATTGAATCGCCGCAGTGACTCAAGTTCGAGGTCTCCCTCGTAAGGCAGCTGCTCCGTTCGATAGACACCGACCTTGACGCGCCGTATTTCGTTCAGGTAATCGGCAATTCTACGGGCATCGTAATCGTCTACGCGTTCCGCCAGCCAACCGACCGTATTGAAAAATCCAGGTCCAACAGATATCACGAATTCCTTGTCAAACTCCGCTCCCGGAAATTCTTTTTCGATGTCTCGTCGAACATCCGAAATCTCTCGACTAACCATGCATCCAGACAGCATCAGACCAGCCAGCAATATTAGCAGTCGTTTCGACAGGTGGTTGTTCATCCAACTCGGTTCCATGATCGTTTTTTCACCCTCGATTCCATTCAGCCCGATCAGAAATCAGAGACTCGGCTGGCACCAAATTTCCTGCCGATTCGGCCGATTTGTTCGGGATCGATATCACCGACAATATTCAGGAACGCGGTTTCATCATCGAAATGGTTGATTGACATGACGACCATCCCAGCAATCTCCTCGTCGACCAGTCTAACATACATATTCACATCCTCGTTGCGTTTTCTCACCGCAATTACGGTATCCCAACCTCCCTCGACCAGAAGGCGACTCACCCTGTCCTTGTAACTCTTAACGGTGTCAAGATTCAAACGGTTCAAGTCGAAAACCCGCACGTAGACCCCTCTCACCCGCCTCAGGAGATCTGCGAGCTCAGGGTCTTCCAGTTCGGCAGCTTCAGCGACGAGCCGCAATATGGCGCCATGGATGTTGGCCTCTATTTTGGGGGCTACGCCAAATATATCATTAAGATCTGCAAAACTTACGTAGCCGGGATCAGTCTCGATGCTGCTCTGAGCAGCGACAGGATCCGTCCAAGAACCCACAAGGAATATTAAAAGGAGTAAGGTGCTCTTCATGGCAATCTACCTCGAGGTACGCAACCTAATTGTCGATAAATGTTTCTACGGCCTCTTGAATTCGCTCAAGTACTAGCGGCTCGAGCGCCTCGGCTCGCACGGTGGATCCCGTCTGTCTGGTCACTTCAGCCAGGTACGCCAACGTCCATTTGACATCATTCAGAGCCTCTGCGACGGCAGGTTCGATACGGGTCGTTGATTTACCTAACCAGACCGACGATAGGACCATCGCGAGAAGAATCGTCATCGCCAATACGGGTCGGAAGAGCGGTCTGAAGTACTTCCGCACGGCATGCCACCCATTTATTCTCATAGCAGCCATCAAATCTGTGCGCGCCTTTTTCAGTATCGCAGTGGTTATAGACTCGGGACATTCAACTGGCGCGAGGCTCCGGAACGAATTCTGAATCGCTTTAGCCATCTTGACTTCGGTAGCGACGGCAACCTCGAGTTCCATCAAGGATGCAAAGCGGGAGGCCTCTTCCGCAGAAAGGTCTCCATCGACAAAAGCCTCTACCGAGTCGTCCCACGCCCATATATCAAGGTGTTCAGATATACTCATATCTCAGGTCCTCACTAAGCTCTTTTCTCAACATTTTCCGAGCACGATGCAAATACACCTTGATCGTGTTTAGTGGCAGATCAAGCGTCTCGCTGATCTCGTCGTATTTGTATTCTTGAATCTCTCTCAAAATGATGATGCTTTTATAGGGTTCATCCAGCTGATTCAGAGCCGCGTTCAGCCTATCATTGAACAAGCTCGCTGAGGTTTGTTGATCAGGCAAAGGCGCCCGATCGGCCTGCGCGTCAATGGTGTCCGAGTTCGTCTCAATTCGTCGTATGTATGCATTTCTCTTTCGTACGGCATCAACACAGGCGTTTCGAGTAACGCGCAGAAGCCAACCCAACACTCGTTCCTCATCTATTTTGGTCCTGTTTTGCCACATTCGTAGAAATACCTCTTGTGTCACATCCGCTGCCGCGTCTTCATCAACCAGATAATGGTAGGCGAATCCGTAAACACGGTGGCGATACCGCTTTACAAGAATGTCGAACCTGATAATGGTCAATGCTCTCAGCTGCCGAGCGAACTCCTTTCGTTCATATGACGTATCGTCAAAAACGTCCTTCACCGGACAAAGGTTACAAGCAATAGAAACTAGATTTGAAGCGTTTGACTAAGAACAGGAGAGAATCGTCCTGCCCATATTCGTAGAAAAGACGATAAACACGGGCTCTTTCCTGAAACAAATTCGCATCACATGTCGAATCAGGTGTTCGGTACGCTATACCATGAGCATATTTGTCAAGCGACAGCCGTCGACCGGCAACTGTAAACCTAGCATTCGATCCCGAAGCATGAAACGATCTCTTAAGCGATATACGATTCCGGCACTCCTCGTCTTTGTTTTAGGGGGCGTACTTGGTATGAGTCTCAGCGGACGAACTGGCGATGATCCGAAAAGGCAGCTCAAGAAAATTCAGGAGACGTTTATGCTGATTACTCAGCAATATGTGGAAGACGTGGACCCTGAACAACTCGCCGAAGGAGCCATCCAGGCGATGATTCAGGATTTGGACCCGCACACGATTTATATCGATGCGGAAAACGTCCCTACTGTTCAGGACCAGTACGTGGGCTCTTTCGGAGGAATCGGTATATGGTTTGAAGTTCCGGCCAATGATACCGCTCGAGTAACATCCACGTTTCCCGACGGACCGAGCGAGCAAATTGGAATTATGGCGGGAGATCGAATGATCGCCGTTGACGACGACAACATTATCGGAGTCGCCTCGCTTAAAATTCAAAACAAGATTAAGGGACCCGTCGATTCGGTCGTGAAGCTGACGATTACTCGCCCGGGCGTTGCGCAACCTCTGGAATTCAACATCACCCGTGCCAAAATCCCCCTGTTTAGTGTGGATGCGAGTTATATGATTGATGAGCAGACAGGCTATCTTCGAATCGGTCGATTTGCTTTAACGACCGCGCAGGAGTTCCGGGACCACGTGGGCCGACTCAAGTCCGAGGGGCTCGAGCGACTGATTGTCGACCTCCGAGGTAATCCCGGGGGTGTGAAGGAAGCCGCCGTGAACGTGGCGGACGAGATGCTCGATGGAAGTGGTATTATTCTCTCAACCCGAGGACGTAATCCGAGAGAAAATGAAATAGACAGGATTACGAAAGGGGGTACGTTCAGTCACAAGCCGGTGATCATCCTGGTGGACGAGAGCTCTGCCTCCGGTAGCGAAATTGTCGCCGGTGCGCTGCAAGATCACGATCGCGCCCTAATCGTGGGACGTCGCACATTTGGCAAAGGACTCGTTCAGCGCCCATTCCAGCTCAGTGACAAGAGTATTATTCAGATGACGGTCGCTCGATATTACATGCCGTCCGGCCGCCTGATTCAGACTCCGTATACCAATGGAGAAATGCAGGCTTACTATGAAGAGAAATTCTCTAACTACGAGCAGACGGTTCTTGACCCTCAGGCCTATCTGGCGGACATCCCCGACTCACTGAAATACACTACGAATCACGGGCGTACTGTATTTGGCGGCGGCGGTGTAATGCCCGATGTAGTTGTCGCTCCGGATACGTTGTCGACGCTTTCCAGCCCGCTTGTTCAGTCCATGCTCAGGACCGGTGTACCGTTTCTTTTTGTTCGAGAAATCGTAGATCAAGATTCAAACCTTAGAAGTACGTGGAATGATCGAAAAGAGGACTTCATTGAACAGTACGTCGTACCGCAGCACACCTGGGATCGTTTTTTGGCGTTTGCATTGGAGAATGGGTACACGATTTCGTCAGAAGAATCTGATCCCAGAAACGGAATATTCAGTAGCGACGAGTTCTTGGAATCGCGGTCGATTCTCGCAATCATATTGAAGGCCAGGATTGCCCAGCGACTCTTTAGGAGTGAAGCTTGGTATCCCGTGTTCAATCAAATCGATCCGATCGTGCAGGCCGCGCTGAAACAGTGGACGAACGCAGAAACCCTTTCTGCCTACCATGATCTGGGTGCCCGGCGATCTGCTGTCCGCGGCGACCGGTAGCTTCGGCTAGCCTTTAACCCGCCCGTGCAATAATATCCGTGCTATCGGCATTCCGACTTCCGACTCGAACGACGATCACGCCAGGAGCGTTGTCCAAGCTCGTTACAGAAATACGGGAGCTCGGCGTTGAGAGACCGTTTTTGGTCTTCGATCAGGGCCTGAGTGAAACGAGATGGCCTCCGATCGTGCGTGATGCACTTTCTGAATCATGCGACGAAATCCAGGAATTTTCAGACGTTGATCCGAATCCCAGAGTTCGTAAAGTGGACCGGGCTGGCGAATTAGCACGGCAGTTCGACGCGGATGGTGTCGTCGGAATTGGAGGAGGCAGTGTACTGGATACGGCGAAAATAGTGTCTATGCTGGCTCGGAATCCAGGTTCGTGCAAAGACTACGAAGGGAAAAATCTATTCGCGAATAAACCCATTCCGTTCATTGCCATCCCCACAACCTGTGGTACTGGTTCTGAGGTAACATGGGTCGCAGTTGTTTCCGATTCGGAGTCTAGAAGAAAGATCAGTATCAAGGGAGACGGAATGTATCCATCGCTTGCCCTCGTCGATGCAGACTTGATTCAGACACTTCCAAGGTCATTAATTTCGTATACCGGTCTGGATGCACTTACGCATGCAATCGAGGCCTTCGTGAGTCGACGTTCAAATCCAATATCCGACGCTCTCGCCACGCGGGCTATAACGCTCATCATGAACCACCTGGAACCGTGCGTAAACGATCCGAATGATGCTTCACATCGATCAGAAATGATGAAAGCCTCAACCCTCGCTGGAATTGCGTTCGGAAATGCTGATGTCGGAGCCGTCCATTGCCTGTCGGAAAGTATCGGGGGCCTCTTCGACCATCCACACGGCCTGCTCAACGCGCAGTTGCTTGTGCCCGTGATGCGATACCAACACGATATGGTCCGCAAGAAATTGGATGGCATTTCAGAGTGGGCGTCGTCGGACAAAATGCTTGATCAGATAGAGCAGCTTATTTCGCGGCTCAATGTACCTCCTCTTCAATCTCTCGCGATTCCGGTTGAATCGTTTGGCGAAATCGCCTCTCTTGCAGAGCGTAATAATTCGAACGCATCCGATCCGCGAAACATGGCGGCTTCAGACTACCGGTGTATTCTGGATGGGCTTCACTAAAGGACTCGTGGCAAGAGACTCATAGGGAGAGACCTCTGGGATTCCGTCCAACGGGTGTAACCTTCTCGATCTTATACCCGTTTAGGACACCGAGACACAGATTCATCCAACGCCACTTACCGATATGCGAACCCTCTTCATACTCATCGTAGGGGCTCTTTCCGTTCCGGTTTATGGCCAAAGCCTCGATCTGGCTGTCGACCATGTGGGAATCTCGTTTGGGGATTCGGAAGAATTCACCGGATTGAGATTCAATTATAGAGACCGCCGGCTTCGGAAGATGACGGGCATCAATGCCACGATCTGGACGCCCTTTGAACCCGCACATGCTCAGATGACAGGCATCGCTCTCGGCCTACCAACCACCGGTGCGAGGAATATTGAAGGACTGGGCTTGGGGATATTGGGCGTCGGCGCTGAAGAATCCCTGACTGGAATCATGGTTGGTGGACTCGGTGCGGGCGCCGGACGCGATATTATCGGCGTGGCGATCGGTGGCCTCGGAGGAGGCTCGGGCAGAGATGCGACCGGTATCATAATTGGAGGGCTCGGGGCGGGTGCCGGACGTAATATGAAAGGAATTGGTATCGGAGGGCTCGGGATCGGAGCGGGAAATGATGTCCTAGGAATATTCATTGGTGGTCTCGGGGCTGGTGCAGGCCACGACGCCTCGGGACTGTTCATAGGAGGCCTCGGTGTGGGAGCGGGACATGACGTTCGAGGGATCATGATTGGAGGAATTGGTGCCGGTGCCGGTCACGATCTTGTAGGAATTTCGATCGGCGGCATAGCCGTTGGAGCAGGGAATTTGCTCAAAGGGATTCACGTTGCCGGGATAGCGGTGGGCGCCCCGATCGTTCGCGGTCTCGTCGTTTCGGGTATAGCCGCCGGTGGGCAAGATGTCAGAGCCGTGGTCGTTTCACCGCTCTACTTCAAGATCGACGAAGGCGGGTATTTTCGAGGCGTTTCCATTGCCGCGTATAACCACATCAAAGGCGAACAGAACGGCCTGACGATCGGGATCTTCAATTGGACCAGACACCTGAATGGTGTCCAGATCGGACTGCTGAATTATGCCGGCAACCAACGAAAAGGCCTTCGGTGGCTTCCATTCGTTAATTTTCACCTCGACTGAGCCCAAAAGACGGCAGGCTATAATTCGACCACTTGACCCGTCTGTGGCGAGAGCACGTCGATTTCGGGGTAGAAATATTCAATATTGTTTTTCATCCACGTACGCGCTTCGGTCTCGCCGTGAACCAGGATGATCCGCTCCGGATTTAACCTCTCTACCAGCTCCATCAGGTCTCGTCGATGGCTGTGTCCACTAAAACGGAACCGTTCTACATCACATCGAACGGGTTGAGGTCCTTTATTTTCGTCGATCACAGCCTTAGTTCCCTTTCCGATGCGTCTCGCTTCCAGTATCCGGTGTCCGGGAGAGTCGGGTCTCGTATAGCCCACCATGAAAATTCCATTCTTTTCTGATTCCACCAGTTGTTGGGCCAATCGATTGGAAATGGTTCGCTCGAACATCATGCCGCTTCCCACTACATGGATTGACGGTTCAGATAAGGCCAGCTTTGTAGCCGTTTGGCCTCGTGGAAGTCTGCCTTGAGGGACACCATATACCTGGAAATCTTGATTCAGGCGGGGCGTTGAAAATCGCGTCTTGTCATATACATCTGATATTGCCCGCATCAAACCCGCCGTATAGATGGGCGTATCCTCGGGGATCAACCCGCGATTCTTATATCTATCGATGAGGGCGATAATTTCCTGTCCTCGACCCAAAGCAAACACTGGCAACAGCACGGTTCCTCCCCTCCGTAAAACGGTTGCCACAGCCTCACCCAGACCGTTTTCTTCGGTTCGTCTTGTCGTCTTCTCCGATTCCGGATCCGCACCGAGCGTGGATTCCAAAAACAGGACATCGATTGGAGGCTCTGGGTAGACCGCCCCGGGAATGATGGTTTGTGCTCTCATTCCCGTATCACCCGTATAGAAATACCGCCTCTCCTCCCCGTCGCTTTCAAATTCAATCAGGATCCCGACGGCCCCCAGTATGTGACCTGCATCATAAAACGATGCCCTGATGGGCACGGAAGCCCGAACTCCGGTCACTTCGAACGGCGTATTCAGCTCGTGTGGCCGGTAGAGATAGCTGTAGACGTCAAGTTCCTCCTCATAAAAAAGTGGATCCGCTGAAGAGGTCCCCTCCCGCTGTTTACGAAGTTGAAGACGCGCGGACGCCGGAAGAAGGATTTCAGCTAACTGCTCCGTTGCCCGGGACATGTGAGCTATGACGTGCGGAAATTTTTGCAGGACAACCGGCATCGCCCCGATATGGTCATGGTGTGCATGGGTAATGAACGCATGGTCTACCCAATAATCAGGGTTTTCTTCAATGATGTCCAGGCGGGGCAGTCCGTCAATTCCATCCGCTTCTGGGTCGATACCCGTATCCAGAAGCAGACCGGTCCCTTGAATATCCAGATAGTGACAGCTTCCACCGATTTCATCAGACGCACCAAGCGCGATGTAGATCATGGCGTCCGTACCCTGGTCACACCGATACTGGATTTAAGTGCGACATGGGTTTATACATCGACACCATTCGATCCGGCTTCCGTAGCCGCCTGATACGCTTTCCAGTCATTGATAAAGCGTTCTAAGCCGATGTCAGTCAGGGGGTGTTTGATCAGTTGTTTGATCACTGTCAGCGGCATTGTTGCCACGTCCGCTCCCATTAGCGCCGACTCAACGACGTGCAAAGGATGACGGATCGATGCGACCAGGATCTGAGTCTGAAAGTCATAATTTGAATAAATAGTTACGATTTGCTCAAGGAGATCCATGCCCGAAGTCGAAATATCATCCACACGACCAATAAATGGACTGATATACGTCGCGCCCGCTTTCGCTGCAATCAAAGCCTGATTGGGTGAGAAGCACAGCGTGCAATTTGTTTTGATTCCTTCAGAGGAAAGCGTTCGGATGGCCTTTATCCCGTCGAGAATGAGAGGGATTTTGACGACCACGTTCTCGTGAATATTCGCGAGAGTGTGCGCCTCAGAGATCATTCCATCGTAGTCTGTAGCAATCACTTCTGCCGACACATCACCATCTACCATCCTACAAATCTTAAGGATGTGCTCGTGAAAATCGGACCCTCCTGCTTTTCTCATGAGAGAGGGGTTGGTGGTTACACCGTCCAGCACCCCCATCTCGTTCGCTTCCTTGATTTCACCGAGATCAGCAGTATCGACAAAAAACTTCATGGCAAGAATAGATGACTACCGTGACGTGGCAGTGCGAAGTTAATCGCTGCCTTGGCAAGCCCCAAACCACCCCGGACAAGAAATGGAGAATGCGAGTTCTGCGCTCTTGAATTTAACTGTCGACTATCCAATTCGGCTCAGAAGCGCCATCACAATAAAAATTCCAATGAAGACAGCGGCTGTCAACAAGAGCTGCCTTTTCAAGCGCTGATTCATGAATTTCGTTCCTGGTGAGATAAAACAGACTCGAATCGTTCTTACAACGACTGTGTCTGTATAAATGGAACGAAATCTGATCTAATTAGCAAGTCCAAATCGAAATGAACAGATTAGGCTTCGCTGACTTCTTCCTCGACCGGTTCGTGCGCATCGTCGAATATGGTCTTGAGCTGTAGAAGAACCCGCGTCAATTGAGCCAAACCAGAGGCAAAATCCTCGCGTGATACTTCTGGATCTTCCAGACCATCCGAAATGAAACCCACCAGTTCTTTTTGCCATGCACGAAGGGATTCGAGCTCAGCCGTCAATTTTTCTTTCTTCGTTATTGTTCTACGATCTTCCATACTAAATATCCGGCGAATGTACCGGTATTACACAGTTTTAGATGTTTCCCACACAGAAGAATATCGACACGACAACCCGCTTTGTTAAGGGGTAATGAACAGTTCCAATGGTCTTGCAGGCAACCATAAAAAAGAAGTCTGGGCGGCACTTTTTTAGCACCCAGCAGCGGACATCGTGTAACATCCTGTAAGATCTGCCGTAGCGGGCGCAATTAGAGGGAGATTGATGACGCACTTCTTCTTCGACCTGCCGCACTGCACTTAACTTTCACAGGTCGTTGTCCAATGAGCATTGCTAAAAATCCAGCGTACGCGCTAGCTGCACTTGTATGTCTTTTGGCCGTTACACCCACGGTGTCACTTAGCCAACCAACTGCTCCCAATGACGGACCATCGTCCAACGAAGGATCATTCCAGCCGAATATTCTGCCATCGCTACAGATTACACGCGCCACCGGAGACATCCGGATAGATGGCGAAATTGATGAGGCTTTTTGGGCCACCGCTGCAAGAGCCGTCAATTTCTCTGAGAACTATCCGGATGAACTCGCTGAACCACCAATCGGTATAAAGGTCCTTGTATCATACGACACGAACAATCTGTATCTGGCCTATTTGATAGAGGATGATCCCGAAGAGATTCGGTCGAACTTCAGTGATCGAGATGCCATCTTCTCAGACGATTACGTGGGCATGCTCCTCGATATCAACGGGGACGGCCAGCAGACCTACTTCATTGCTGCAAATCCAAAAGGAATTCAGGGCGACACGTTCATGTCTGCCAACGGAGAAGATGTCTCCTTCAATATGATTTATGAGTCAGCCGGCAAAGTGACTGATACCGGCTACCAGGTGGAGATGGCCATCCCATTTCGGAGCCTGCGTTTCCCAGAATCAGATGTCCAAAGCTGGAGAGCCACTTTCTGGATCACCCATCCACGCGATAGCCGGAACCAGTATTCGTGGGCAGGCATCAATAGAGATGATCCATGCTTTTCGTGTCAATTGGGATTCCTGGAAGGAATGCAAGGGATACGTGCAGGCAAAAACCTTGAAATACTTCCAACTCTTACCGGAAGTCAATCCGGTGCGCTGGCAGATTTTAGTCAGCCCGAGGGACTTTTTGATAATGATCGGTTGACCGCAGAACCTTCCCTGAACTTGAAATACGGCATCACCTCTGATCTCACAGTGGATCTTACGATTAATCCGGACTTCAGCCAGATTGAGTCCGACGCGGCTCAGATCGACGTCAACTCTACCTTCGCCCTTTTCTTCCCGGAAAGAAGAACGTTTTTTCAGGAAGGAAGCGATTTATTCCAGACGTCACTTCGGACCGTTTACACACGATCGATCAACAATCCGATCGTAGCCGACAAGCTGACGGGGCGGTTCGGTAACCTCAGCGTGGGTTACATCGGCGCTCGCGATACTGAGTCGCCCGTTCTGTTGCCCTTCGAAGAGAGCAGCCGCTTAATCTCGGGTGGGAAATCCTTTTCGAACATTATTAGGGCCCGCCAGAGTTTTTCAAATTCATCATTCATCGGAGCACTGGTCACGGACCGCCGACTGGATGTCGGAGGATCCGGATCGACCTTCAGTCTAGACGGATCGTTCAGATTCCTGACCAAATACACCTTTTCATTTCAGGCCGTAGCCAGTCGGACGGTAGAGGCGACAGATGAAGGAATGTCAGAAGGATTGGGTGACCTGACGTTCGACAATGGAAACTATACAGCTGCTTTTGATGGAGAGTCTTTCTGGGGTCATGCGCTTCACGGAAGCGTCCGACGGGGCGCCCGTCATTGGAATTTTGACGTGACGTACCGCGAGTTCAGCCCGACTTTCAGGGCCGACAACGGCTTCATTAGTCAGAATGCCCTCCGCCGAATCATGAGCTATCAGAACGTGACGTTTTACCCTAAATCCAGTTTTATCGACCGGATTTCTCCCCGGATCATGGGAATGAAGTCATGGAATTTCGAGGGCCTTTCCAAGTCGGACTGGTTCGCTCCTGGAATTAACCTTCAGCTGAAACGCCAGACGAACATCAATTTGCAGATGCGATTTTCGCGAGAGATTTTCGCAGAGAAGGAATTCAAAGGAATTCGGTCATTCTTCGGTAATGTCCGCAGCAACTTTAGCGAGAGAGTCCAAATTGGATTTAACGTGAACTTGGGACAATCGATCGCGAGAAATGTAGAGGATCCATTCTTGGGTGACAGCCGCAGCTTCGGAGCGAACGCGACGTTCAGGCCCACACAGCGCTTCGTTATCCAACCTCAGATCGACTACTCTGACCTCAAGAACCCGGATACTGGAGATGAAGTGTTCAGGGGATATATTCTTCGCTCGCGCTTTAACTACCAGTTCACTGGCAAGCTGTTGGCTCGCTTGATCGTTCAGTACAACGATTTTACGGAGAGCCTCGAAATCGATCCGCTCGTGACCTACCGTGTAAGCTCTTTCACCGTGTTTCATGTGGGTTCGACCCATCGATACGATACGTTTAACGGCCAGAATTCAGGAGACCCAAGCATTTTTACGCAATCAAGTCGCCAGATATTCTTCAAGGCCCAATACATGTTCAGGCGATAAAGAAGGCTGTCGGCTGACATGAATTTTCGAAACGGGGGCGTCTGGGATCTTTCCCCGGCGCCTTCTTCCGTTTCGGGAATACCTCGACGGGTGCTCACCCGAAATCGTATGTATTCAGATTAGGGACTCCTTTCCAGAGATCTTTTTGAAAATCACGCATCCTGGAGAGCATCCGCGTTCCCTTTGGGGTCAAACGATAATAGATGCGGGGGCGTCCTCCGTGCCGACTTTCTCCCTCCGCTTGACGTTTTCGCACATAACCCTTTTCAGACAGTTGATCGAGTGATACCCAGAGACTACCGACGGTCACCTTCTTGCCACCTCGACCAGCCATCTCTTTGAGAATGGAGGTGCTATATGCCTTTTTTCCCAAACAGGCGATCGAAAGCATGAGAATTTCGTCAGCGCGAGAGAGATGTTTCACGTAGATAGGGGGCGGCAGTAGCGAGGCGAACTAGAGAAGCGTCTTCAAATGATGCTTCATATGGACGAGATAATCGTCAACAAGATAGCCCAAGGATGACGGGTCATATGATCCGACGCGACATTCAGTTTCAAGCTGACTTTCTGGAATCTGACAGGAGACATGCGCGATGTGGTGGTTGTATGACCGCCAAAAATCAAGTAATTCGGTCCACTCCCGAGCATTATAATTCTGCAGATCGACCCAGTTATCCTGCGCATACCCTGGAAAATCGAGGACGTCCGTTTGAAGCGCGCGAACGAATCTTTGATGGTTATTCGAAGCCGAATCAAGCAAGTGACCGATTATTTCTTTTTTAGACCATTTCCCCGGTGCAGGTTTGACCGACGCCTCGGAGTCATCCACCGCCATGAGCTGGTTATAAGCTGCATCGACAATCGAAACAAGCTCGTTTGAAATCTCTTCAATTCTAATCTTCGAGTAGTTCATTTTTTCTAATTCATTTCATAATGAAGGACAAATTCGCTGTTTTCATCGGTTTCGAAAGAGCCCCGTCCGCTGTTCGCGTAGGGTGAAAACGTACGAGCAAGTATTTCATTCTGTACCGGATTGAAGCGCAGAATCCGAAGCATCCCATTCCCTCCATTTTCGCGGTTCTGGTAGTCGACCAGAAGTGAAATGACCGTCGATCCGTCGTAAGTATCGACTCGTTGACCTTCCCCACCGTTGCTCCCGATATGTCCTCCGATCATAAGGAAGAGATTGGGATTACCCTTTAACGCATCATATATCGACTGGCCCTGCGGGCTG
Organism: Bacteroidota bacterium; assembly: GCA_022567305.1. GTDB lineage: Bacteria > Bacteroidota > Rhodothermia > Rhodothermales > UBA10348 > SMXL01. The sequence continues at coordinate 35,357 of JADFHF010000022.1, forward strand.
AACTCGGCAGGATTGCCAGAACCAATCAGGTAATGCGTAACCAAAATCGCTCGGCGATCCGGGTATTCTTTGAGCACAGAGTCAGCCCAAGAATGAACATCATCGTCTGGCGAGAGGTCGTATTCTATATGAATCACAAGAAAATCTAGACCGCTCGCACTGAAGAGTTCGTAGTGGTTGTCGTTATTCTCTCCATAATGACCACCGTAGTACTCCTTTCCCATAAATCGGGAAAATCCGAAATAATGGTTGAAGTACGAGGTTGACCCGTCTGCATCGCTAGCTGGCGACTGATCATGGTTTCCAACGGCGATCCCGTAAGGAATACCTTCCGATAGTCCCGTCGCTTCCGAATCATCGAGCAGCGACATGGCGGCATTGGCAGCACGCCATTCGTCCGGGGCTTCATCGCCATGCTCAACCAGATCGCCCACGTGCGTAACGAAGACGATATTGAGATTCTCCCGATTTTCGACAATCCACCGGGTTTGGGCTTCGAAGATCTCTGGCGTGCCTCCGTGCATGCTTGCAGAGTAGAACTGTGTATCGGGTAGCACGATGATGGTGAAGTATTCACCGGCATGGGAACAAGACAGTGAAAACAGCACCAGTGCGATGATCGCCGTGTGTGATTGAGTCGGTGGATTCAACATCATTATTCTACAATTGCCTGATAGATCAGCGCACGGAGCTTACGATGATCGTCAATACCTTGAGTAGAAACGAGCTGGGTGAAGTAGACCACGACCAGGTTCTCCGAAGGATCGGCCCAGTAAGTTGAATGATAGGCCCCACCCCACCCAAACTCACCCACAGAACTTGGTCGGGCCCAGGCTCCAACGTCTTTTACGACATAAAAACCCAGACCAAAACCCGCAGCCTGATTCCAGGGAGATTCAACGTCGGTCAGATGATCGGAAAGGATCAGTCGCACCGTCGTGGGTGACAATACTCGCACACCTTCTAGTTCTCCCCCATTGAGCAACATCTGCAGAAAACGAGCATAGTCGTTTGCGGTTGAAAGAAGACCCGCACCTCCTGAAAAACTCTTCCTGGGGCCGTCAACAAACGCTCCCTGGCCTGTAGCTAGACCAGGATCTTCTGCAGGTTCGATTCCCCCTCCTTCTACTCCGGCATATACCGTGGAAAGTCGACCGCGTTTTTCCTCTGGCAGATAAAAATGCGTGTCTGTCATCTGAAGGGGTTCAAAAATGCGATCCTCTAAAAACTCATCCAGTGCCATGTCAGAAGCGACTTCAAGAACCGCGCCCAGGATATCCGTCGAGTAGCCATAAAGGAATTCTGTTCCGGGCTGAAGGTCGAAGGGTAGCCCCGCCATTCGTTTGACGGTTTCAAGGATCGGTTCGTCGCGGTGGGAGAAATAGTAATTCTGGATATCTGCTTCTTCCCAACGATCGGATGCCGGACCATAGCCATAGCTGACTCCAGACGTATGCGTCAGCAGATCCCGAATCGTAATCGGGCGTTCTACATCGACCACCGTATAGCCCCCATCTTCGTCCGGGACAGCGACGGTCGTCGACATGAATTCGGGGATAAATTTTCCGACTGGATCACTGATGAGCAATTTCCCCTCTTCCTGAAGAATCAGCGAACCAATGCTGACAATGGCCTTTGATTGAGAAGCAATTCTGAAGATCACATTCTCCGCCATGGGCACTCCAAGTTCACGATCCATCTCTCCGAACGATTCCAGGTAGGCTGTTTTGCCGTGGCGAATAACCTGGATGACAATTCCAGCCAATCGATCCTGGTCGACATACGCCTGCATGGCTTCCGTCAAGCGTTCAAGACGCTCGGACGACATGCCAACGTCTTCGGGGAGTGCGCGTGGCAATGTCTGAGCCCATCCTGTTGAAATTGGAATTGTGCCGGCGAGCAGAAGGGCAAGCCAAACGATGTACTTTGAAATGCGGCGATCGATAGTCATTATTCGGTGAGCTTGATGATGGAGGGTCGACAACACAAGCGTATGAAGACTGCCCATGCCTGTCAAGTGCCCTTCTTGCGCATCTGTTTGAGCTACACTATTTAGTACGATTCCCTCGGGCTCTACGTGACAGACTGAATCAACCGTAATGATTGGCAAAACCATTTCACATTTCGAGGTCATCGAAAAGCTTGGTGGCGGTGGCATGGGCGTGGTCTATGTGGGGAGAGATCTCGATCTTGATCGTCCGGTCGCCATGAAGTTTCTTCCGCCGCACATGAGCTCCGTCGAAGGAAACAGGCAGCGATTTGTCATCGAAGCTAAAGCCGCATCCGCTCTCAACAGTCCACACATATGCACGATTTATGAGATCGGTCAAACGGCGGACAAACAGCTCTTCATCGCGATGGCTCTCTACGACGGAGAAACACTCGAACACAAGATTGCGCGAGGACCCCTCCCTGTTGAAATGGCTCTTGAATACACGCTTCAAGTGGGTGCAGGTCTGTCCAAAGCCCACGGAAAAGACATCATTCACCGGGACGTTAAACCTGCAAATATCATCGTAACGGAAGACGGGATTGCGGTTATCCTCGATTTCGGTCTTGCAAAGTTGATGGGATCTGCCGCAATTACGGGTGAGGGTGACTCGCTGGGTACCGCAGCCTACATGTCTCCTGAGCAAGTACGCGGCGATGAGGTCGATCTACGTACGGATGTTTGGGCTTTGGGTGTATTGGCGTATGAAATGCTTTCGGGCCATCGTCCGTTTCCTGCAGCCTATGAACAAGCCGTCATCTACCAGATCTTGAATGAGAATCCGGAGCCATTCTCTATCCATCACGAGTGGAGTTCGACGATCCAAGCCGCACTCGAAAAGGCCCTTGACAAAAACACGGCGACGAGATTTCCCGATTGCGATTCTTTTCTGGACGCGCTCGTAAAAGCCGATGGAGGCGATCGTAAAAGCAGGTATATAATTTCAGACCCTTCTCGAAGTAAACAGGTTCGTTTCGCCACACCGAGCGATACAGATCAAGTCACGATAGCGGTCCTCCCTTTCCTGGATATGAGTCCAGCAAAGGATCAGGAATATTTTTGCGACGGCATTACCGAGGAACTGATCACGGGCTTGTCGAAGGTAAAAGGCTGGCGCGTTGTCTCTCGCACAAGCAGCTTCGCTTTCAAAACGAGTAGTGCGGACATACGAGAGATCGGCAACAAGCTGCAGGCCAGCCACGTCGTGGAAGGCAGTCTCCGGAAAGCTGGAGAACGCCTCCGTATCACTGCTCAGTTGGTCCACGTGTCAAATGGATATCAGATATGGTCTGAGAAATATGATCGCGAATTGAGCGATGTATTTGAGATTCAGGATGATATCGCGCGATCGATCGTCAACGGACTGGTTACGAAATTGGACCATGCACCACAAACACCGATCGTGCAGCATCGTACGGTCAATCTCGAGGCGTTTAACCTAAATTTAAAAGCTCGTTTTCAGTTGAACAAACGGACACCGGTCGGGCTGCACAAAAGCATTGAATTGTGGAATAAAGCTCTAGAGATGGATGCTAATTATGTTCATCCTCACGCCGGACTGGCAGACGCAAATATCCTTCTTGCATTTCAAGGCCTCGAAGCTCCGAATACAGCTATGCCTCGTGCGATCGCCGCCGCAGAAACCGCATTGTCTCTTGATCCAAGATTGGCCGATGCGCACGTTTCCAGGGGATGTGCTGCCGCAGCTTACGAATGGAATTGGCCGAATTCTGAGTCTCATTTCAAGCGGGCAATCGAGCTTAGCCCGAATAGTTCGACTGCACATCATTGGTATGCCGTTTGGGTCCTGACACCGCAGGGCCGATTCGATGAGGCTTTGCATCATTTGAACACGGCGAGAGAACTAGACCCGCTCTCACTTGTGATCGAAGCAGGCATCGGCTGGCTGAACTATCTAGCACGCAGCTACGAGCTTGCGGTTGAGCAATCGCACCATACCTTGGAACTAGATGAAAACTTCGTAATGGCGCGCGACTTGCTTGGACAGGCCTATTTAGAACAGGGCAAGACTTCGGAAGGAATCAAGGAATTAGAGCATGCAGTGGAGCAATCTCGACGGAGAACGTTAAGCCTGGCCGCACTCTCTCACGCGTATGCTGTCGCTGGAAAGACGGCAGAAAGTCGAAATATTCTGAAAGAACTGATGACCAGAAACAAGAGCCAATACATCTCATCTTTCGATCTGGCACTCATTTACATCGGGCTCGAAGAATCAGATCGAGCGCTCGAGTTGCTACATCGAGCCTACGAAGAAAGAAATGGTTGGATGTGTTTTCTAAACATCGAACCCCGGCTGGATCCGCTTCGGTCAGATCCACGGTTTACTACGCTGCTCAAACAAGTCGGCTTGGCTTGAGTCCGAACAAGCGCATCGTCTAGGCACTCCAAGCGACTTCACTCAACTGGGTGGGCTCATCAAAGCCCTTCAACAGGGTACCGCTCTGCTGATTGAAGTCAAACTTCTTTCCGAGGCACAGATCGCAGACCACTTGAGCAACAAGAATTTGTTCGGCGGCGGCATGCTCACAGATTCTCGCTGCAAGATTTACCGTAGAGCCGAAAAGATCCTGGTCTGCCATAATGGGTTCTCCAGCACTTAGACCAATTTTGACGCGTATCTCTCGATCGGGGTGATCCTCGTTGTAGGCAACAAATTCCTGTTGAATACAAATGGCGCATCTGACGGCTTCGGACACGAGTGAAAAGGAGGCATGAAAACCATCTCCGGTAAATTTTATTTCGCTTCCATTATTGCTCCGAAGCGTTTTTCTCACGATCGAGTTGTGATCAGATATCAGACGTACCGCTTCTTCGTCACCAAGCCTCACCGTCATGTCTGTCGACCCCACGATGTCAGTAAACATGATGGCTCTGAAGGCCGAGTCAATCTTGGACCCATCATCCGGCTCGTCAGCCTCCTTCGGAGGATCTTCAATGCGGCCGAGAAAGGCACCCACGATCGCAGGGTCCACTTCGATCACTTCGTGCGGTACAAGGCCATGCGCGTTTCGATGCAGTTCCCTGACATGGTCTTCAGATGGTGCTTCCATCAGGCAAAACACAGTCCCTCTGGCTTGGTCGAACCAGTACGTCATGAGGTTGACACCGTACTGATCCTGAATCTCAAGGTCCTTGACGTGAGCCTCGGCTACATCCAGGGCGGTCACGCCCGGAATGTCGTGCCGATCCATGTAAATTGGCATGCGTTGTTTGAAAGGGAGTGGTCTGGGGATGACGCTGATCAGCGCTAATATATCAAACGGCGAGTAGTCTCCAATTAGTGAGGCCTGACGATCCTAGTTTTCGTCTGTTGTCGGTCCGTATAGAGACGGAACCGCCACATCGGTCATTCTCAAGTAAACTCCCTACTGGGCTGAATGATGGATCAGGTGATTCATTGCGATACTCCGAAATACTGAAATATGAATGAACCATCGTACCGAAGGAATCGTGGTCGGAGGGTGGAAAAATGTGCGTAGCGGTGGAGAAACGTGGTATCCGTTCTTTGAGATGTCTCTGAACGATGTAGGGAAGTCAGAGTGACGATTGGCGGGTCTGAGTTCGCTTGTCGGCGATCGATTTCTGATTGAGCCAGGCCGTAGCTTCGGGAATCTTTTTTCGACCTCTACATGATCAATCTCCCGATCTCCCTTGCGGCTCTCCTCATTGCCTACGTCATCGTCATCATCGGCGCGGCGATTCAAGGATCCGTCGGCTTTGGACTGGGTAGCTTCGCAGTCCCGCTACTCGTGCTGGTCGATCCCATTTTCGTTCCCGGACCCCTTTTATGCCTCGCTTTCTTTCTCACCGTCATGGTCTATCGCCGCGATCGAAACGCGGTGATCTTCTCAGACATCAAATGGGGAATTGTAGGTCGGCTCATCGGCACAGTGATCGGCGCCTCCCTGCTGGCCTACATTCCGCGGGCGTATACGGGTCCTCTGATTGCTGTATTGGTGCTGATCGCACTCCTGTTTATCGTTGGCGGCTTTCGCCTGCCCCTGACCTCACCCAACATCATTGGTATCGCATCACTTTCTGGATTTATGGGGACGATCGGCGCAATCGGAGGCCCGCCGTTGGCCCTTCTCTATTATGATCAAGAGGGCGCCCGCCTGCGTGGAACCCTTTCTGGCATTTTTATCGTGGGGACAGTCGCTGCGGTGACATCTCTTGCCCTGGTAGACCGATTTGGAACGGATGAATTGTTCGTTGCGGTCAGCTTGATGCCCGCTATCTTCATCGGATTTCTCGCCTCCAAGTACAGTGCGGATTTCCTAGATGCGGGGTATCTCAAGCGAGCGATTCTAATCGTCTCGGGATCGGCGGCTCTTTTTATTCTCGTCCGTTTTTTTATTCAGAGCTGACGATCGGTATGTCGACCATCACATTCGACCACTTTATACGAAGCGTCGCGGAGTCGATTTGAATATCCGTTGCCTGAAAAGTGAGCGCTTCAGTGCGCTGATTCACAACGCTAACCGGTACGGTCGTCGATCCAACCTCTCGCCTGCGGACTTTGCTCGAGATTTGATTTCCCCAGTGAAACGTTGAACGCGTAATAAATATCTCCCATTCTTTTGAACCAGGAATCGTATACATCGAGTACCGTCCCGGGGCAAGTCGTAAATCTCCGAACAAGATGGGTCGGTTGATAAAGATCCGGGTGGGTTCATTCGCTCCCAATCTCCATATCCGCCCGTTCGGGACTAAAAACTGGCGGGGAGAGTCGATTTCCAGACGATCCGACTTAGTTTCTGTATTGAAAATTGAACGACCTCTGGCCGACGGGCTCCCGTAGCAAATCTGAACGTCTCCCGTCCCAAGTTCGAATCGCGTCTTTTTCATGGGGCTGGCAGGTTCTTCAAAAACGGCGAAGTAGGTAGAAGGGCTCGTCCAGTCGGGAAGGCAAGGACCCAGCGCGATAGAGGTTGGAAAAAAATAAAGACCCCGTGTGGCTGCGAGGAAGACAACCACAGCAACAGACGTCAGAGTACCTTTCCACCAATAAATTTTTCGACCCCTTGTGAATTGTGGCATTTTTTCGTTCTCCAAGTCGCGATTCGCCTGAGACCGTGCCTAAGCGAGAAGTCCCGTCAGACGATCGCAAATATAATGGATTGTATTGTGCTCCCCATTTATCCGGAACGAGCGGTTTCGCAAAGCTCAATTCCGCTTTTCATTTGCGTATTCCCGTACGATTTAATAATTACACACTTGTCCGGTCGTCGGATTCCAAATATCGGGACACCGGGGGCATAGGGAAGCCGGGGCATCATGAATTCCGGTCATCAGGAAGAGCTCTCTGGATCTTCCTATTGAAATTGAAAAGAGGACGCGAAATGCATTTCAACTCTCTCATCGTTCGGCATACGCGTCAGCTTCGATCCGTTAGTCAACTCTTGGCGGTCGCCATTACTGTTTTCGTCTCGGGTCTCTACCCGTTCTCCGCGTCCGAAGCCAGCAGCCAGATTATAAATCAAAGTTCACCCGCTTCGAACTTTCAGTTCATCTCCACTCATATCGATTCTCCAGCGCTCATCGCCCCGACCGATACCCTTGACAAATATGCAAGTGCTGCCCACGTAAAAGTTTTTTCAGAGGATCGTTTTCCTTCTGCGAATACCTGTGCAACGTGCCATCCCGATCACTTCAGGGAATGGTCAGTCTCACAGCATGCATACGCGCAGATGAGTCCGGTTTTTAATGCATTTCACGGTGCGATCCTGGTGCTGACCAACGGTACGAATGGCGATTTCTGCATCCGTTGCCACAGTCCCGTTGGAATGAACCTTGGCGAGCCGGAATTCATGTCCAACATGGATCGATTCGCTACGTCGCGGGAGGGGATCACGTGCATCGTTTGCCATCGACTCAAGAATGCATATGGTAAAGTGAGTGGAAGATTGGCAATTGTGGAGGGCGATATTTTCGATCCGGTTTTCGGCCCCACGGGAAATGAGGAGGTCGCGCGGGTGATCGAGAGCGATTCGTTTCGGGTGAACACGATACGTGGCAAGGCCGGCCGAGCCATGCATGCAGAAGCCCGAAAATTTGATCAGATCGACACTTCGGCGTCATGCGGAACGTGCCACGACGTGAATCTGGTGAACGGGTTTCGCCTGGAAGAGGCATTCAGTGAATTCAAATCTACACCGGCGTCCGGCAGAGGCGTCTCTTGTCAGGATTGTCATATGGGAAAGGAGCAGGGAGTGGAATCGGGATACGCCGTTGCTCCAGCTGCCAAAGTAGGTGAGCGATATACCCGAGCCAGAAAGCGTACGGACCACATGTTCGCCGGACCTGATTATTCGATCATCCACCCCGGAATCTTCCCGCACAACGTGAAAGCCGCTGAAATGGCCAGCATTCGTGAATGGCTCACCTTTGATGTTGAGGCCGGGTGGGGCACCGACGATTTCGAAGACGCAGTGCCTTCAGATTACGCTTTCCCTGAGCGATGGAAATTCCCGGATGACCGCTACGACGCGAGAGATATTCTCACCGACAATCAGGTTCTTCTGAAAGAGATCGAAGAAAAGCGACTGGCCATCTTGCGCGCAGGGTATCTATTAGGAGAAATCGAAATCGAAGAAGCTAGTCGTACCGGCATCAAATTTCGCGTCGAAGTCAAGAGTGGAACGGACGGACATAACGTCCCCACAGGATTTGACGCCGAACGTCTCGTCTTTTTAGAAGTCACGGTTACGGATGCGGACGACCATGTTGTTTTTATGTCAGGCGATAGAGATCCGAACGGCGATATCAAGGACTCGCACTCGCTGTACGTTCACAATGGAGAACTTCCGCGGGACAAGTATCTATTCAGCCTCCAGTCGAGATTTCTTACCCGGATGGTGAGGGGCGGGGAACGTGAACAGGTTCTTGCCGTCAACTTCTCGCCGGATCCACTCCCCTTTCTTCGTCCTTCCACCCGATCGACTGTTCTGCTGGGACGACCTCTAGGTGCTCGAAAACACCGCGTAACGCTTCCACCACTGGCGAGTCGGTGGGCGAAGTATGAAGTCGAGCGGAGCGCGCTTAGCGAGTCTCGAGGACCCTACAAAGCCACCGTTAAGCTGATTGCGCAAATGCTTCCTGTAAATCTGGTAGCCGAAATACAGGGAGTCGGCTTCGATTATTTCATGTCTTCGCGGCAAGTCGCAGACCGAATTGTACAAGGCGCCCAGGTACTTTGGGAGCGAGAATTTGAAATCAGATAGCATGAAAACACGCTTGAACATCGAAACTTCGTTTTTTCGGTTTGGTAGGGTTCTGCCCGTCTGCCTGCTCTTTGTCGCGTTGTTTTTCGCGAGTCCAGAGGTCGCGTTTTCCCAAGAACAGGAAGAACAACAGGAGGAAGAAAGCCACGAGACAAGTCGGTTCTCAGATGAGCCCATTCCGCTGGTAACTGTTCCGCCGAGACCCCGTCCCATCTTTGAACTGGGGGAACCGTTTCTGGGAACAGGGACACTGGGCCAGGGCATCAAACTACCGACGGGCGCGGTCTGGCAGCCCGCCTTTATGGCTTTCGGAAGCATTCGTACGGCAGCACAGGCAATCAATAATGACGTCACGGATACACAGATTTCGGAAGGCGTCGCCCGGTTCGATCTATTCGGAAATCTCTACCTCACTCAGACCGAACGCATCGTCATCGGATTCAGGCCGCTCGATCAAGATGGACGATTCACGCGGTACACGTTGAGCGCCGATCCGGCCGACAGTACCGATTTTCAAGACGAACTGAACTTCAAGGTCCGGACACTTTTTTTTGAGGGGGATATCGGAGAAATCTTTCCAAAACTGGATTGGACAGACAAACATGGGTTCGACATCGGCTTTTCGGTAGGAAGGCAACCGCTCAGTTTTCAGGACGGTCTTCTCATGAATGAATCTGCCATCGATGCTGTAGGCTTAACTCGGGCAAACCTAAAGTGGTTTGGAGCGGTTAATATGCGAATCACAGCCCTGTTTGGATGGGGTGAGATCGATCGACCGATGGGTGGTTTTAACAGAGCAGATTCAAATGCTAAATTATTTGGACTATTCACGGAAACGGATACACCGACACAAACCCTCGAACTGGATCTGATTTACGTTTCCGGGGACAGCCTGAGTGGTGACGGCCTCTACGGAGGATTCAGTTCGATCCGTCGTTTTGGAGGGATGAACAACACGTTTCGCGTGGTGGCATCATTCCCCGTAGGTGACGAGGGATTATCCAACTCCCAGGGTGTGCTTTTCCATAATCAACTTGGATGGACGCCCCATCATTCAATTAACTATGTATACATTAACACCTTTCTGGGCATTGATGAGTTTCGTTCTGCAGCGCGTGGTCCTTCTACGGGAGGACCGCTTGGCCAGACCGGAATCCTATTCGCTGCGGTCGGCCTGGGACGCTACGGTGCAGCACTCGGAAATTTTGCGGACAATTCAGTGGGTGGTGCGATTGGTTACCAGATGTTTTTCGCGCATACCCGTAGACAATTGGTCCTCGAAGCGGGCGCCCGGTATGTCTACGATAGAGATGTAATGGCGCCCGTAAACGCCACCGCCGGAGGAGCCCGGTATCAGATTGCATTCGGCCGACGCGGAGTTATCGTACTAGACGGTTTCGGCAGTTATAATTTTGAAGTCAGCAAGGCCGTCTTTGGCGGCCGTTTGGAACTCCTGATCAAACTGTGATGAGTCAAAAGTCGTTCTACCGTCGTAACCAGTCTTTTCTGGTTCTGGTGATGGGCGTGAGTCTTTGCCTGGGAACGGCGTGGGTATTGGCACAGGAAGCTCCATCGAGATCCTTTCCAGATTCTCCGTATTTGAGGATCGATCCTGAAAAAATTCGTGGTGCTGAAGTTTGCGGTGAGTGCCATGCCGAGGAGGCTGAGCTCTGGATGGAGACCAAGCATCAGACTCAATTTGCTACACTACACCAGTCGGAGAAAGCCCAGAATATTCTGGACAACATGGGTTTTCGACTCGCCAAGCGTGAAAGTCTGTGCCTTCGATGCCACTACACGGCCACCGTTCGTCGCGACCAGGCAAGAGCCGTGACGGGTGTTTCGTGCGAATCGTGCCATGGGGCCGGTCGGGACTATATCGATATCCACAATGATTACGGAGGAGCTACACACGACACGGAGACCGAAGCCCACCGCCTACAGCGCATTCAAGGCAGTATCGAAGGGGGCATGCTCCGCCCGAGTGGGGATATCTATGCCGTGGCTGCGAACTGCTTTGAGTGCCATACCGTCCCCGATGAACGACTGATCAACGAGGGTGGCCATCCCAGCGGGAGTAAAATCGAACTGGTAGCGTGGTCCGATTCCATTCGACATAATTTTTTGGCCGCTCAGTGGAGCAGTGACCGCTCCAATCGAGTCCCTACAATGGCTCGAAACCGGCTTCTCTACGTCGTAGGTCAGATCCTCGATTATGAATACAGCCTCCGCGGTCTTGCTAATGCTACCAAGAGAAGCCCGTACTCGAAGGCCATGGAGCGGAGAACCAAAGTCGCGTATCGAGACCTGAAGGACATTTACCGTGTCGTTCCTCTCTCTGAACTGAATGAGATTCTGAATTTAGGCCGCTCAATAACTATTAGTCCGAACAACGAGGCCGAACTCGTATCTGTGGCTGACCGGATCGCACCAATCGTTGAAAGACTATCACAAAATCACGATTGGGAGTCCCTGACTGAACTTGATCCGCTCGTAAGCGGACCATCTTCAACATCGACGGCTGGAATCGTCGACGAATCTGACGATTCGGGCTCAGATTCGGACTCGGATTCAGAAACCCCTGCCCCTGAACCAGGTGGTGATGACGAGGACGACACAAGGGTCCCTGATCAGACTGAATCGGATCCCGTCTCCGGTGGCGCGGCCATCGAAGGTCGAATACTCTCACGGCCGGCCTGGTTTCAAACCGAGCAATACCAAACCACGGTCCCGGGTTGTTCCTGCCATACAAACGCCGAAGAGTGGCTACTTGACGACACGCACTCCCAGTCTTTCGACTTGATGAGTTCTCCGCGCGCCATTCAGATCGCCCAGGTATATGGAATCAATCCAGCAGAACGGCATCTGGGAAATCGAATTTGTATGAGTTGTCATGGAACGGTCGTTTCTGGAGACGAACTGGAGGAAGTCTTCGATCCGGTGACATGCGAGAGCTGCCATGGGCCCAGTTCAGGGTACCTCGACCCACACGAAAGAGGGAGTGGTGCTGGTTTTTCTCTCGGGCAGCGACGACTCAAGAACGCAGAAGATCGAGCCGTTAATTGCAGTCGCTGTCACTATATCACCGACGAGCGGCTACTCGCTGCAGGGCACCCGACCGAAGAAAATTTCGATTTGAGTGAGAAGAGCCAAACAATCAAGCACTGGCCGGATACAAAAAATGTAAAACGCGATTCTCCCTACCCCGAGTTATCTGCATCCTCGCTTACGTCCGCCATGGCTTCGGTCAAGACGTCGCGCCCCGTCCCGTTTGTAAACGTTGTCCAGGTACAACCTGCACCGACCACCCCGTCGGTTACACAGTCGACCCAAACAACGGCGCCCCGACCCACCAGTGGTGATTTTCAACGTCCTCAGACCCTTCGCACATCTCGCCGCTCCAGTTCGGGTTCCCTGCAGCTGCCACCCCTTCCGGAAGTCGACGATTCAACTTCGACAGAGGAGTTGTTGTTGATTGTAAAACGGCAACTTGAACGAATTTATAAAGCCCTTGGTAGAGGAAATTGAACATGGAATCAGGTTCGACAACAGATCATTCTGTGACGATGATCAAGCGGAAGAAGTTGTTTGAAGACCGTTGGTCTTCGTTTGGCTCTCATGCGGGATTGACTGGGCTGTCGGAAATGCTCTCTCCTGCTGAGCTGCGGGAGATCGATATTTTTAAAGAGTACGATGACTCCTTTCTTCAAACCATTTCTCCCGATGTTTCTATCGCCCAGTGGAAAGCGGACGTCGTTCTGTTCGAAGAAGGAAGCTTTTTGGATCTAGCGTTTTACGTGCTCGATGGAGAAGTCGGTGTAGCTATCAAGATGCACGAAGAATCTTTAAACGCGATCCCGACATTTGACGCGCAGCGTACCGTTTACGCGTCGGATCCACGCTCATTTCAAGTCCCTCAGGAGGGCGTTGCAGCGACCATACTCCAGACACGAATGACTGCGCGCGAAACGAGTAAAGATCCGCAGATCACGTTTCTTGCATCCATGGATTTTAATCTCCCCCTCGGCAGCACGATTGTGTTGAAAAAGGGAGATCTTTTTGGAGAAATCGGAGCTCTAAACGGCTGGCCTCAGTCTGCCACCGCCCATACTACTTCGGCCTGCAAACTGGTCCAGATTCGAGTGCCTGCCCTTCGGGAAATGAAGAAAGCGTCAGGAGCTTTTAAGGAAAAAATCGACCAAATCTATCGCGAACGGACCCTTTTTGAACAACTGAAGACCTCCCCCGTTTTTCGTGGTTCTGGAGATGCCTTTCTTGAGTCTCTGACGGAAAAGGTCGAGCTACTCTCTTTCTCGCCTGGGGACGTCATCACGAAACAAGGCGACCGAGTAGATGCCCTATACATGGTCCGATCGGGATTCTTAAAGATCTTCGAGCGCCTTGGAGAAGCAGATGTTGCTGTGAATTACCTGAGCAAGGGAATGACGATCGGAGAAGTCGAGCTTCTTCTTCCCGATATCGACACCTGGCTCAGTTCGACAACCTCAGTGGGCTATTCAGAGCTCGTTAGAATCGAGCGCGACACGTTTCACGACATAATTCGTGAGCATCCATTGGTCGAGAAAAGACTTTGGGATTCTGCCGTCGCCCAGATGAAAGAGTCGGGATTTACACGAAAAAATCTCGACAAATCTGAACTGATCGAATTTTCTTTACAGAAGGGACTCGTTCAGGGGAACAGCATATTGGTCATCGATCTGGACGTCTGCACGCGGTGCGACGACTGCGTGCGCGGTTGCGCTGACACCCACGGCGGCCGACCCCGATTTGTTCGCGAAGGCGATACGTTCGACCATTTCCTGATCGCTCGTTCCTGTTACCACTGCGACGATCCCGTCTGTCTGGTCGGATGTCCAACAGGTGCGATTGGACGGGCGGGCGTCGGCGAGGTCGTGGCGATCGATGACGGACTATGCATTGGGTGCGGTACTTGTGCCACAAAGTGTCCTTACGATGCGATTGTGATGCATGATACGGGAGACACATGGGGTGATGACGCTTTACCGGAAAGGCTCCGCGGTCGGCCACAAAAAGTCGCCAGCAAGTGCGATCTATGTTATACGTCCGACGACGGCCCCGCGTGCGTGAACAATTGTCCCCACTCGTGCGCGTTTCGAATCGGAAGTATTCAGGATTTTCAGTCCCTCCTCTCAACCGAGAAAGCCGAAGCGTGAAGAAAACGGCCATATACCAGAGGAAACGCCCCGATTCACCGAGGTGGCTGAACAAGTGGATCCAATCGCTGCCCTGGTTCTTCGGCTTTGTACTGGCTGTGTTCGGTTGCCTGGTCATCTTTGTCGTGAATGCAACGACCGGTCGGATTCATCCGGGGAACGCGTGGGGACTGGGGTATGGTATCGGAGCGACCGTGGCCCTCGTGGCGGTCCTTCTCTATACCGTGAGAAGACGTACGATGAAGCTTCGACCTCCGGGTCGAGCATGGACCTATCTGCAGGTGCACGTCTATGGCGGTGGAATTTTTCTGCTCCTCATGTTGATGCACACGGGATTTCGTATTCCTTCTGGCATACACACGTGGTGGCTCTGGCTGATCAGTCTCTGGGTTGTAGGAAGCGGCGTGCTGGGTATTGTGATTCAGAAGTGGATACCCACTGTGCTCAGTGCCGGGTTGGCTGTTGAGGTTCATTATGATCGCGTCCCCGAGTTGATCGAGCACATACGTACACGTTCCGAAAAAATTGTCGCGTCCGCGGACGAACGCCTGAGAGAGTTCTATGAAAGCAGAGTGGCGCCGTCACTCGTCGCTCCAGAGCCGCGTCTTATGTATTTCATAGATATTACAGGAGGCATACACGCTCGTATCAAGCCGTTCGAATACTTAAGAGCACTTCTACCGGCTAGTGATCAGGAGTCTCTGGATGAGTTAAAGGAATTGTTTAATACGAAACTAGAAATCGATGCGCATTATACGCTTCAGCGCGTACTTCGTACCTGGTTAATCCTTCATGTTCCGATTTCTATGGTACTCGTCGTGCTGCTCTTTATTCACATCTTTTCCGTCCTCTATTATTGATGGCAAAGGGAAAACAAAAGCGAAAAGGTTACTTCAGTGACCTCCGATTACCGGTGGTCAAAGAATACATTTATCCGTCGGCGAGATCATCGTTGTTGATGATCGGTGGGATCGGAGCATTTCTGGTCGCGGTCGTCTTTGTTTTCAATCTCACGGTGCAGTCGGGATCGCTGGTTTCGAACGGACCCCTTTCGTCAAATCATGCCTCGTTCGGAGGCGAGTGCGCGTCCTGTCATACGGCGTTTGACAGAGTTTCCGATGCCAAATGCTCTGTGTGTCATGAAAAATTTGGAGATGAGTTGGGTGCCTTCACGTATTCGTCCCACTACCTTTACCGATCCGGAGATTTCACAAGGTTAGTGCCATCTCCCGATGAGGTCGCTTGTTTTAGTTGTCATCCGGAACACCAGGGTACTTCATCTTCGATCACTCAGGTACCGGACGCGACGTGCACAACGTGTCACGAGTATGGATCATTCAATTCCAGGCATCCTGAGTTTGCCTTTGCCTCAGAGAAAATTGAGGATCCGGCCAATCTAAAATTTTCTCATACACAACACGTGACGGAAGTCATCAATCAAGAAGGACTCGTCGACATCGAACAGTCCTGTTTGTATTGCCACCACGCCAGAGACGAGGGAAAATCGTTTAAGCCGATCAGTTTCGAAACCGCGTGTTCGGCATGCCACATCAGCACGTCGGTTAGCACTGCATGGTTACCCATTGCGTCATCATCGCGAAGAGCCGGGGTTCAGACGATTGGATCCATTCAAACCCGGCAAGCCCCCGGCACGAGATGGGCCGATTATATGACGTCAGCCGAGTTCCAGCAGCGGCGGGATGAAGTCCGAAAAAGGCCCGTCTATCACAGAGATCCGTGGATACTGGAAAACCTGAAACGCCTTCAGGATGAGTTGTACCGGGACCGCAACGACCTGGCGGAGCTATTGCAGGCATCGGCCGGTGAGGACCCCCGCGGGGCTCGCGCCTTGTACACGGAGGCGTTGGCCACATTGGAAGACTACGCTGAGGAACTCAGATCGGCACCCGGACGCGACGTGCAGAAAGCCCTCAACGAACTCGATGAATTGATCCGAGTGGTAAAGGCTCGGATACGTGATCCGTTCAGCCCGATGGATGAAACCAAATTTCTGTTGGGACCCGACGACATCAATCCTGATCTGGATGCCGCAGATATCGCCGAGCTTGAGTCCGTCGTAGACGGGTTGACCGAGACCTGTCAAACGTGTCATACCGTTCAGCAGTCAGCCATTCTGCGAGTGCAGAAAGACCAGAGGGTGCTGATCCGATCAGAATTCGATCATCGAGTGCACATTATTCAACGTGGGTGCCTGGAGTGCCATTCTTCCATTCCCATTCGGGAGCATGTCGCACGAGACAGCGTTGCCACGGCCGCGATTGATCACGCCGGGATCCAAAATTTGCCAACCATCGAAACGTGTCAGTCGTGCCATGCACCAGCGAAGGCAGTCAATACCTGTGTTTCATGTCATCTCTTCCATCCGGACAAGTCTCAACACACTAATTTGTTGAGATATTTCGAATAAAAATTGCCACGATGCCTGCAAGACTCTTTTGTAAAACGGGCGCATTGGATGGGTCCAGCTTTGAGTTGGATCGCGAGGCTACGATTGGCAGATCGAGCGAGTGCGACATCCAGCTATCCTCAGAGGGCGTATCGAGCAGACACGCACGCATCCATTTCGACGATGGGAAGGGCAGCTTTTTCCTCGAAGACTTGAACAGCCGCAATGGGACGCATGTCGATGGCGTCGAGGTGAATACATCGATTCGTCTCGACCATCTGAACGTGATCACGTTCGCAGGTCAGCACGATTTCATATTTCAGGTTTTGGCTGGGCCGGTATCTAGTCCGAGAAAATCCGCCACCGCGGAGCGTCCAAAAACGATTGTTGAGCAAAAAGCGCCTTCCCTCCCTGCTTCTCTCAGGAAAGAAGAGCCGGCCGACGGAGCTGACGAAGTCCCTGATATAGAGAAGACGCGAATGGGCGATCGAGCCTTGCCGCTTCCCGCTCTCAACGAGGACGAAGCTGACGATACTCCTGGTGAATTGCAAGAGACCCGAATGGGCGATCGAGCCTTGCCGCTCCCCGCTCTCAACGAGGACGAAGCTGACGATACTACGGGCGAATTGCAAGAGACCCGAATGGGTGATCGAGCTCTGCCACTCCCCAATCTCAGCGAGGACGAAGCTACGGGCGAATTGCAAGAGACGCGAATAATGGACGATCGAGCCTTGCCGCTTCCCGCTCTCAACGAGGACGAAGCTGACCTTAATACGGACGAGGATGCGTTCGCGCAGACTAGCCCAACTTTATCGAAGCCATATGTGCTGACGGTGCGCGGTCTCACCGACGATCATCTGGAGTACACACTCTCGGAAGGAGAGAATGTCGTTGGCAGATCGGAAGAGTGCGAAGTGCAGATTGAGGATCGCTCACTGTCGCGAAAACATGCCATCATTGAAATCTCGAACGATACCGCTACGATTCGCGATCTCGGAAGTAAGAACGGAACGTATGTGGATGACGAAGCCGTAACAAAACCCACGACCGTGAACCCGGGAAACCTATTGAAATTCGGTTATCGGGTCCATGCAACGCTCAGTCGAAAATAGAAGAAAATGCAGAATTCGATACTACCAGACGGAATGCACGAATTGAAAAAGTCGGTCGTGTTGCCGGACGTATTGGACATGCTCATCGTTGGTGGAGGCCCAGCAGGCACTGCTGCTGCATTTCGAGCCAAAGAACTCGGGTTATCAGCCCTGGTGGTGGACTTTGACGACATTTTGAAGCGTATACGCGATTACGCCAAAAATAAGCCGATTTTACCCTCATTTGGCGGCGGCGACTCCATGCAATTCCCGAAGGGCGGCGACTTGATTCGGCGGCTACACTTCGGTCCTATTGACAAGGACGAAATGTGCGTCCAATGGAAAAAGTTTTACTACGAGGAAAGCATCCCGGTACAGATCGGTGTTGAGCTGACCGGGCTTGAGAAAGGAAGTGACGGAACCTGGACCGTGAAAACCTGGAACCACCGGCTTAAACAGGAGCAGATCATTTCGGCCCAGCACGTCGTGGTCAGTATCGGACGCGGGGTTCCTCGACGGTTCGACATCCCGGGTAATTTGGATGGCATCGGATATCGGCTCGACGATGCAGAAAATTATCTAGGTTCACCGGCCTGCGTCATCGGTGGTGGCACGTCGGCCGCCGAAGCAGTTATTGCCATCTCCAATGCAAAAATCGCGGCTCAAGACGAAAGTTCGGTGTACTGGTCTTATCGAGGTGACAAGATGCCGCGGGTATCAAAGGCGCTCTCCGAGGTATTTTTTGACGCCTATGTAGGAAATGGAAACATCCGTTATCACCCGGGAAGCGAACCCGTTGCCATAGTCACTGCGCCGGACAAGAATGAATACCTGTCGGTTCGGGTTGACAGAAGATCCCTCGATGGTCGTCCACACGAGACATTGCATTTGGAGTTCAAGAAGACATTCTGTATTGCGTGCATTGGCGAAGATCTGCCCGAAGCCCTCCTCCAATCCATGGGGATATCATTATTCACAGGTGGACCGAAAGCCAAGAAACGGGTCACCGTTTCACCATTGCTCGAAAGCCAGCAGGAGAATGTCTATCTGATCGGGGATATCCTGAGTCAGGTTTATCTCGAAGCGGACGATTTCTCAGCAGATCCTGCCACATTTCGAGAGATCAAGCACCGCGGAATTGTGAAGTCCGCCCTCCGAGATGGCGTATTTGTCGCTGAGGTGATCCGTCAAAAATTGGACGGAAAAACGAAGATCTACGTCGAGCTTGAATTTGAAGTAGGCGAAATGCCCGAGGTGACCGATGCGCCAGCGCAAGTGGCTACGGTCGTGGAATCTGGAGGACCTCCGAAGGAGAGCATACCTGAAGAGCGAAAAGAAGACGAACAGGCGGCTGTTCTCGTGAAAATGACTCCCGCCGGAATTGATGAGGATGAATTCAAACTCTACTACGGAAAGACCCTGACGATCGGGAAAAAGGACACAGACCTGGTCTTCATAAACGACGACGGCCTCGAAGACCATCACGCATCGATTGAGTCGCGAAGCGACAGGATTTATCTGCGGGATGAAGGCAGCACGACCGGGACTTTTCTTCAGCTTGTTCCAGGTTCATCGATGCAACTGAGCGACGGAGACCTGATTCGGCTCGGACAGCAGTTCGTGGTTTTCTCCATTTCTGATGAAAAAGTGTTTTTTACACACTATGACGCGCACGGGAAAACGGTCTCGAAACACGAGTTGGCGGCGGACTCCACGGTTGTACTCGGCCGCCAGGCTCCGGACATTACGCTGGATCCAGACGATCTCGTACTCTCTAGAAGACATCTCTCGTTGACCGTCCGCGATTCGGGGTTATTCGCTAAGGACCTGAAAAGCCTGAATCATTCGTATCTGAGGGTCACGGGCGAGCGAGAGCTGGGCCAGGACGACGTCTTCCGAGTTGGTCAGCAGCTATTCCGACTCAGCCTTTCGGCCGAGCAACCACGTAAGACGACGACGTTTATCCTCAAACCTCCGGTTCTGGATTCGCTCCCTGATGCCATTCCTGCAGCCGTCCCTGATGCTATTCCAGAAACCATTCCGGACTCGATTCCGGACTCGATTGCGGAACCCGAAACTTCTGTCGAGAAACCCGATGTGGCCGCTGCTGCTGCCAGCGTTACATTTAAAGCCCTCGGCCAACTCGAGGAAATCGGTACCTCCCAGACCATTTGTGATCTGGCGGAGAGCAAGGGAATAACGCTGAATGCCGAATGTCATGTCGGGATATGCGGTAGCGATCCGATTCGGATCATTTCAGGGGCCGAATTTCTAAATTCATTAGGAGATGAAGAGGCCGACACCCTGGACGATATATGTGACCTGGAAGCCGGCAACGATTCTGGAAAATGTCGTTTAGCATGCATGACGAGGGTATCGGGGCCAGTTGTTATCGAAATTGTTGAACAGGATTAAAGCTGCCGCTCCGGGAGACAATACTAAACCGCCCAGACCATGGATTTGGAGATTGGTCAAGAGATAGATGGATATAAAATCCGAGGCATCTTGGGCCGCGGAGGGATGGGCGTCGTCTACGAAGCCGAGGATGTAGCCCTGTCGAGAGCCGTGGCGCTTAAGGCAATCAATCCGGAATTGACTCAGGATGAGCAATTCATTCGACGATTTCAGACTGAAGCCCGGGTTCTCGCGAAGGTCAATAGCCCCTACATCGTTGGGGTGCACGCCCTGAGGAAGACCGATCTGGGGCTCTTCATTGTTATGGAATTCGTGGAGGGCGGTACACTTGCAGATCGCCTGGTCGAAGGACTCATACCGCTACCGGAGGCGCTGAAGATCATCCGGCAGATGTTGCTCGCGTTCGAGCACGCCCACAAGGCGGGCGTCATTCACCGGGACATCAAGCCGGCCAACATCATGCTTACGCCTGGTGGCGTCGTAAAAGTCACCGATTTCGGCCTAGCCAAGCAGAGTCAGCCCGACATGATGAGTACCGTGACCCAGGGAGTCATGGGTACGCTGTATTACATGTCTCCGGAACAGGTTCGAGGGATGGGAGATGTCGATCATCGGAGCGATCTCTATTCGCTCGGAATGACCATCTATGAAATGCTGGCCGGTCGGCTACCCTTTGAAAAAGGCGACGGAGAGTTCGACATCATGCGAAGCATTGTGGACAAGGAGTTTCCCAGTCCGAAAGACTACAATCCTGACTGTCCCGCCGCGCTCTCGGATATTGTGATGCGGGTGATCGCCAAAAAGGCCGATGATCGGTATCAGAGTGCTGACGAGATGCTCGCCGCGATTGACGCGTACGATTCCGTACCTGAAGAAAAAATCGTTCCCAAGCCGGCAAAACAGACGGGATCGCCCGACGCGCAAGAGCCGCCAGACATCCCGGACGCCGATTCACCCGTTCGGACATCCGTCTTTAGTCGTCGCAGGTTGATAGGAAGTGCGGCAGCTCTCGCAGCGATTATTGGAATTGTGTTTTTACCTGACTTCCTATCGACAAGTCCGGAAAACGGAATTTCTGCTCTCGGAGCACTCTCCCTGTCCACTATTCCCGATGAGGCTGTCGTTTTTCTGAACGATCGAAGCCTGGGCGAGACGCCTCTGAACGGAGTCGAAGTGCCAGAGAATGACGGAAATATTACCGTTCGCATTCAAAAAGCCGGATTTTTCCCAATCGACACCACTCTGAGTCTGTCACTGGCACACCATTTGGTTCTCACAGCCACCGAAGGCGTGGACTCGTCGGAAGACGCAGGGATTCAGGACAAAGAAGGGATTCAGGATACAGGGGTGGCGCCTGTCACGCGTCAAAGCGGAACAGTTCGCCTGAATATTGAACCGAACGGAGTCGCATTCCTGGATGAAAGACCAACTAGTACGGGAACCGTACTAAATGTGCAAACTGGTACGCACTCCGTACTATTCAGACATCCAGTGTATGATGAAATCAAAAGACAGATCGAAGTCGTGGCTGACCGCCAGACGGACCTGACCTGTTTTTTCGAAGGCCGGATAAATATTCGGGCGGCACCAGTTTGGGGCACTGTCTGGGTCAATGGTGAAGCGACCGAATTCACCACCGACAGACAGATTCACCTCGGACCCGGTTCATATGACATTACCGTCAAGAAATTCGGTTACAATACGGAATTGGTGGAAGGTCCAACGGGACCGATCCAAATAAACTCGTCTTGCAGCGAACAAGAGCAGTTCGAGTTCGTGTTCAAATTAACTCAATAGTATGAGGTGGCGGTCATGACCAGGAATCCTTTTCGCTTTGAGACATTTGCGCCTCAGAGGATGCTGTACCTTTCGTTGTCTCTGTGCCTCGTTCTGCCTGTAACCGGCGCATCGGCTCAGGATGCCGCGCTTACGGATGCAATCAATGCCTATCAGTCCGCAGATTTCGATGGGGCCATCGAGATCTTCACGTCTATCGCTGAGAATACGAGAGCATCGCGAGATCATCGTCTGACCAGTTATCAGTATCTGGGTCGAGCATACGTCGCGAAACACATGGAGGATGAGGCACGCTCCGCAATCCAGTCCCTTATGGATCTGGAGCC
>JADFHF010000023.1 GCA_022567305.1 Bacteroidota bacterium
TAGTGCCCGTAGGAATTAAAGTTAGAGATAACGAGTCGATCGATCGCGCATTGCGTCGATTCAAACGCGCTGTAAATAGAAGTCGCGTTCTTCGCATATTTCGTGCAAATATGGCGTTCACCAAGCCATCGGAGGAACGTCGCATCGCGAAGGAGAAAGCACGGCGAAACTCGAGACGTCGTCGTTACTAAGAGACCCATCTAGATTTCTCTTCTTTGGGTTCAAAGTAACCCTAAAGAGTTGAACAAGGGTGCTCCCCATGAGGTGGCGCCCTTTTTTCGTATCCGAAGTGGACCTACCCGGAACGAGCCTTCGCCAGGATGGCAGCTTGTTCAGCGTGGTGGACGAGTGCGCTCCCGGTTGCGGTTGAAGCAGATGCGACGCGCCCGGCATATTCAACGCGCTTACCGACTGATTCGAGCAAATGATCAATCCGATGGCGCACAAACGACCAGGCTCCCATGTTTTCCGGCTCTTCCTGAAGCCAGACGACGTTCTTCAGTTGAGGATAGCGGCTCAATTCGTCCTGAAGCTCTTTAAATGGGAACGGATAGATCTGCTCGAGCCGACATACAGCAATTCGGTGGGCCGTGTCGTCGTCCTTTTTGAGTTCGTTCATCAAGTCGTAGTAGACCTTTCCGCTGCACAAAATGACTTTCTCAACCGAGTCGGTGTCAAGATCCGAACCGATCAGGGGAAGAAAACGGCCTTCACTCAGCTCGTCCGGATGCGAGATCACGAGCGGGTGTCGGAGCAGACTTTTCGGTGCCATGACGACGAGCGGAGACGTGATCTGGTCGCTGGCTTGCCTTCTCAAAGCATGAAAATAGTTGGCTGGAGTGGTGAAGTTGCAGACGATCATGTTGCCTTCGGCACACATTTGTAAGAACCGCTCCAGACGAGCGGAGGAATGTTCTGGCCCCTGGCCTTCATAGCCGTGCGGCAGAAGGAGTACGAGGCTACTGGTCTGCCCCCATTTTTCTTCGGCGCATGACAAAAACTGATCGAAGATGATCTGTGCCCCGTTGCCAAAGTCACCGAACTGAGCTTCCCATATCACGAGTGCATCGGGTTCCGCGACAGAATATCCGTACTCGAAACCGCAGGCTGCATATTCGGAAAGGAGACTGTCATAGATGTGAAGAATTCCCTGTTCATCGGCAACGTGATTGAGAGGAACATATTCTTCGTTGGTTTTCTGGTCATAGACCACGGCGTGCCGATGGCTGAATGTGCCTCGTCGAGTATCCTGGCCGCTCATCCGAATGCGTGTCCCGTCCAGCAGCAAGGTTCCGAACGCGAGGGCTTCGGCTAGACCCCAATCGACCTTCTGGTCCTCGAAGAACTGTTTCTGACGGCGTTGAAATTGCCGATCCAACTTCTTGTGGACGTTGAATGCTTCGGGGAATTTGTTCAAGGCCGTGACCACAGCGACCAAACTTTCTCTGGGACAGGCCGTCGGGATGTCCGGAAGCGTGAATTCGTCCTGAGGCTGCTCGTCTGTCTCCAGAATGATGGGTGCTACACGTTCATCGAGTTCTTTGGTGCTCTCAAAAGCATCCTGTAGCTTTCCCCGGTAGTCATCGAGCATCTTTTCGGCGGCCTCGGGGGACATGTCCCCCCGGCGCAGCAGCAGTTCAGTATAAATTTTCCTTACGGGGCGTTTAGTCTCAATCTTTTGGTAGAGGAGTGGCTGCGTATATGATGGCTCATCCCCTTCGTTGTGACCTCGGACTCGGTAACAGAGCATATCAACAACAACATCCTTGTTGAACGCCTGTCTATAGTCCAGTGCGATTCGAGCGACACGAACACATGACTCGGGATCGTCGCCGTTTACATGAAAGATCGGTGCCTGGATCATTCGAGCGATATCGGTGGCGTACGTTGAACTTCGGGCCTCCGACGGTCCCGTCGTAAAACCGATCTGATTGTTTATGACCAGATGAATGGTCCCACCCGTATGATAACCTTGAAGCTGACTCATATTGAGTGTCTCTGCTACGACACCTTGTCCCGCGAACGCCGCGTCTCCGTGGATGAGAATTGGAATGACCGAATCTTCGTATTCCGTTTCTGAGCTCGAAAGGTCCGTGCCCCGGAGTGCCTCTTGTTTTGCCCGCACCATGCCCTCGACTACTGGATTTACAGCCTCCAAGTGACTGGGATTGGAGGCGAGAACCAACTGAATCGTATCGCCCCCGGGAGAGGTATGCTCTCCGAAAGCCCCCAAATGGTATTTGACGTCGCCAGACCCCTGGATTGTATTTGGATCCAGGCTCCCTTCAAATTCCGAGAAAATCACCTCGTATGGCTTGTTCAGGATATTGGCAAGCACGTTCAGCCGTCCCCGATGGGCCATTCCGATGACGACTTCGCTTACACTCGTCTCGGCTGCATCGGACAGAATTCGATCAAGTAGGGGAATGATGGTCTCTGACCCTTCAAGAGAGAATCGTTTGTGGCCAACGTACTTGGTGTGTAGAAACGTCTCGAAGGCCTCTGCCGCATTGAGCTTCTCCAGCATCCGTCGCTTCTCATCGTCCGTCAGTGACCGTTCGTCAATCGTCGCTTCAACCCGATTCTGAATCCACTCTTTCTCTCCCGGATCCGAAATATGCATGAACTCGGTTCCGATCTGACGAGTGTAGGAGGTCCTGATGATATCCAGGATGTCACGAAGCGGCATGACGTCCTTACTTCCCAGTCCACCCGTCACAAATTCCCGATCGAGATCCCAAATTGTCAGGCCATAGTTCATGGGATCAAGTTCATCATGATAGGTCCAATCGTATCCAAGCGGATTCACGTCAGCCTGGAGGTGTCCGCGAACCCGAAAGGCTCGAATGAGCTGAAGGACGCGTGCCTGCTTGTGGATCATGTCCAGCTCGGACGTGCCATCGGTGGAGCCCATCTGGGGCGTGGTATCGGCCGCCAGCGTAAACGGCTGATACGGAACTTTCAGGTCCGAGAAAATGGCTTCGTAGAATCCATGTTCGCCCCTGAGGAGCTGCTCGATATGCGCGAGAAAAGCACCGCTTTCGGCTCCCTGGATGACCCGGTGATCGTACGTCGACGTTATGGTCATGACCTGGGAAATACCGGTCTTACTCATGACATCCGGCGGGAAGGCATAGTACTGCGCGGGATAGTCTATCGAACCGATGCCGATGATGGTGCCTTGTTTGGGCATGAGCCGGGGTACGCTCAGATCCGTTCCAATCACTCCCGGATTCGTGATCGTAACCGTCGTACCCTCAAAATCAGAGATTTGTAGCTGATTGCTTCTAGCCCGTCGAACAATATCATTGTAGGCACCGAGAAGCTGTCCGAAGTTGAGGTTGCCGGTATTGGGAATATTCGGCACCATGAGGGTTCGCTTTCCTCGCCGCTCGACATCAATGGCCAGACCCAGATTGATCGACTCAGGGAGCACGTGGACCGGCTTCCCATCGACTTCGGTGTAGGTCGTATTTAGATTCGGTTTTTCAATCAGTCCCTTGACGATGGCGAAGGCGATAATGTGCGTGAATGAAACCTTTTCGCCCCCGATTTGACGTTGATATTCGTTAAGCAGCCGCCGATTCTCCGCCATGAGTTTGACGGGAATGTGTCGGACGGATGTGGCAGTGGGGATAGCCAGACTGGCCTCCATGTTTTCGACCACCTTGGCAGCCGCACCGCGAATAGGTTTTGTCGGGGGCGCGGGGGTCGCGGGTTCAGGTGCTACGGGGGCCGCGGGTTCGGGTGCTGCGGGGGCCGAAGGCTCGGGTGCCTCCAATCCTGGTCGGAGTGTCGCGAGCGCATTCGATTGTTCTGGTTTAACGGCGCCGACAACCTGTCTGTGCTCCTGAGCCACAACAAACGACTCGGATGGGATGAAGTCTGCAAAAAACTCGTGCCAGCTTTCACTAACGCTATCTGGATCTTCCAGAAACTGGCGATAGAGTTCTTCTACGTATCCGGTGTTGAATCCCAGCGTGCTCACTTCTTACTTCGGGTAGGTTTTGAGAGCGACGTCCACTAACGATTCCGGCGAGGGAAGGATTCTCGCAGGGCGAGATGGACGCAACAGGGTTGTTCTAGGGCGTGGTTATTGAGCGTTTTCCTCAAGCGTGGATTTAGAGCCATCTCTCCTTACGATACCACTGAATCGTCTCGTCGATCCCGGACCAGAGATCTTTGTCGGGCACGTAATCGAAGTCGGCGGTAGCTTTTGAATGATCGCACATGAGACAAGCGTACCGGATTTCAGCGGCTTTCTCGCGATTCAAAGGGGGGTATGTCCCTGTCAGCTTTCCAGCCAGTTCGGATACGGCTCCAATCGTGCTGACCAGGAATCGTGGTATGGGAATCGTTAAAACCCGCCGGCCAAGCGCCGTCGCACTCGCATCTCGGATTTCATTCCAACTGTACTGCGAGGCGCCACCCAGGAAATACGTCTCACCATTCGTATTGTCGGAATAGCCGGCCTGGACCATTCCCCGTACCAGGTCGCTGACGTGCACGAGGCTCAGCGCTTTCTTTTTTCCGGATCCTACGATCGGACAGAATCCACGATTGAGAGACCGGAAATATGTGAATAGGTCGGACTCGCGGGGGCCATAAACAGCGGGTGGACGGACGATGACAATGGGTAAATCAGACGTGAACGAGTGAACGAGCTCTTCCATCATGGCTTTACTCCGTCCGTACTGGCTGATCGGCTGAAGAGGTGTTGTCTCGGTGGCTACGTTCACTTTCGACCACCCGATGGTTGCCAGGCTGCTGGTGACGACTACCTTTTTTAAATCCGGATTCAGCGAACGAACGGTTTCTAAGAGATACCCGCTACCTTCGATATTTGCTTCCTGGAAATCCTGCCAGGTCTGGGCTCTGGTTAACGCAGCAACATGGAAGACGTAGTCTGCACCCTCGACTCCCTTCGCCAAGGCCGCTTTGTCTGACATGCTTCCACGAACCGTAGTGATGGGTAGTCCCGTCAGGTATTTGGGGTCTGTTCGAACCAGACAACGGACTTCCTGAAAGCTATTCCCTAAAAGATATTCGACCAAATGGCTTCCGACAAAGCCGGTTCCACCCGTTACAAAAGCAATATGGCGATTATCAGCGGGCACGGAGTTTCACCACATTCTCGACATGATAGGTATGCGGAAAGAGGTCTACGGGCTGAACCATTTCAATGGAATAATCCTCATTCAACAGGGCCAGGTCTTTCGCCTGCGTTAAAGGGTTGCAGCTGATGTAGACAAACCGCTCGGGTCGCAGACGGCCAATCTGTTTGACGACTTTGGGATGCATACCCGCTCTTGGCGGATCAACGATGAGCACATCGGGTCGGCCGTATTCGTCAATCAAGTCATCTTTGAAGATGCGCATCATGTCGCCGGTTACGAATGTCACATTTTCGACTCCGTTCGATTTCGCATTCTGACGGGCATTTTCTACGGCCTCTTCGATCAGTTCGATTCCCACGACCTGGCGGACTCTATCCGCGACGAACAGCGAAATCGTTCCGGCGCCGGAGTATAGATCGTAGACCAGATCGTCGGACTTCAGGTCGGCATAGTCGGCACTGATCTCGTAAAGTTTCTTTGCCTGATTTGTATTGGTTTGAAAGAACGCATTGGAGGCAATTTCAAACTGTTGATCACCGATCTTTTCTACAATCGTACCGGGTCCGAAAATGGTCTTCGTTTCTTCGCCGAAGGCTGTTTGTGCAACCGTGGAATTGATCGTATTGACGAACGTTGTGACTTCCGGAAACGAAGACTGAAGGTAGGCGCTGAACTGTTCCATTCGATCCGCATCAAATCGACTCGTTACGAGGTTAACCATCAAATCGTTCGTCGCGCTTGCAAATCTGAATACCAGATGGCGCAAATAACCCGTGTGGTTTCGAATATGCCACGGCAACCATCCGTTCTCGAGGACAAACGAGCGAATGCCGTTCAATAGTCGATTGCCCACTTTGGGATGAAGATGGCATTCCTCAATATCGAGTACCTTGTTGAAACTACCCGGGGCGTGGAGTCCTAGGGCAAAGGACGTGTCGAACACCTCGTCCGTAGCGATTTCTTCGGTTGTGAGCCAGCGCTCGGCGCTGAAAGAGAACTCCATCTTGTTTCGGTAGCCGAAAATTTGTTCCGAACCGATGGTCGGAAGCACGTCAATACCCTCGAATCCGCCATGATGCTCGAGTGCTTCCTGCACGGATAGTCGTTTGGCCTCCAGTTGGGCCTGATAGTTCACGTGTTGCCATTTGCAGCCGCCACACGTTCCGAAGTACGGACACTCAGGAAGTATTCGGTCACTCGAGGCTTCCAGTACTTCTATGGGTATGGCTTCTGCATATTTGCGCTTTGCCTTGGTAACCCGCACTCGAATACGGTCCCCAGGCACCCCACCGGGTACGAACACAACATACCCGTCGACGCGAGCGATCGATTTGCCTCGGTCGGCAAATTTTTCAACCTCGACCGTGATTTCGGAGCCTCTTTTCAACATCGTTCTTAATCAGTGGGGTATAGGACCCGCTTAAAATGCATGACCAATTCCGAATTGGAAGAGGGGGTCTTTGAGCTTGTCGGGGAAGAAATCTCCCTTTCGGAGTGGATCCTGAACTTTGAATGCCATATCGAGCCTGAGAATCAGATAGTCCCAGGCGAGGCGGACTCCAAGTCCTGCGCCGACGCCGAAATCATTGATAAACTCGGTCGCGCGGAAATGGCCCTGTTCCGTCCCCGGATTTCTAGATCCGAACCAGACATTTCCAGCGTCCAAAAATAAAGCGATGATCCAATCAGCTGCCAGGATGTTGCGACCAAACGTGTGCCGGAGTTCAACACTGGTCTCCAACTTGATTTCACCTCCGATAATATTGGTGGTCTCTGTGCTAATCGTATCGGCTTCAGAAATGAATGAGGCCGAGCCCGGCCCAAGTTCTCGAAGGCTCCATGCCCTTACGCTGGAAGCCCCACCACTGTAAAACCGCCGGTCAAACGGGATAACGTCGGCATCTCCGGTTGGGTGGCCTACGCCGAATATAAACTTCCATGCGAGAACAGATCGAGAATTGATTCGGTAATATCGCCTCAAATCAGCAACGAACCGAACATACTGTCGATAGATCATCCGGCCGGAAGAACCCCGTCCCTTGAAGAAGGGGAGGCCCGGAAGACTTCCCTCAATCTCACCCGGAGAGTAGATGTAGCGATCAAGCAGATATCCCAAATTTCCTCCGATCTCAAACGATGTTTCGTAGGCGTAGCCATCAGACCGGCGAAACAGATCTACATTGGCCGATCGAAAGGAGTAACGAAAGGCATTGTTGAACTGAGGGACGGTGTAATCCTCTATAATCTGGGCAGCCTGTACCGGGTCTTCGATCAAGCGAAGAATATCATCCAGAAAGAATTTCTGAAACCCATCGAGTGTGTCTGGATTGCTCACCGTGATGTCCACCAGGTCCAGAAACGACGTCAGTGTTCGCGAGTGACGGAGCTCGAAGCGATACTGAGCCCGTCCTTTTCCTCTCAGCACAAGGCGAAGCGCATCTCGCCGGGCCGCCAACAGAGTGATCGAAAACTGGGTTCTAGCCTCATACAAATTGAGGAGTCGGTCCAGGGCGCCCAGCGGGAATGTCAGATACGGGTATGAGAGGCTGGTCGTCACTTCCCATTGTGCCGACGTGAATCCACCGGGTCCTCCAAGATCGGCGGCCAGGGATCCGTTCGTGGACAGCTGGAATCGTTCGCTACCCCCAAACAGATTCAGGTTACTATATGTGATTCCTATACCGGCCCCGAATTCGTTGTCTGCGCCTTCCAGATCCCCGGTTCGTTGAAGCATAAACGTTTCAAACCGGATTTGATGCCGGAGTCGGGTTTGAAGATTGAATCTGTGGTTAATCCGGGTCCCACTAGATCTTGTCGAATCTTCTCCGGTAGGTACGATTTCAGTAAATGAGAAAACGCCGGTCGCGTCGAGTCGGCGCTTGGTTGCCAGAAGTTGGCTCGCATCGTATGTATCCCCCGGTCGAAAACGCAGGGCGCGTGTTAATACGTCGAAATCAAGCTTGTTTTCGCCACTGAAACCGGCAGTAGCCACACCTCCTTCGATCCCGTCCTCGGACGACTCGAGTGGTTCCGATTGAGTCCGAGCGGTGGCTGCCGATACAGGTCCTGCGACGACAAAGTCTACGTTTCCGAATCGATAACGAGGGCCGAGACGAATATCGATCGTGACATCAAATGAATCTGGTTTAGCCTGCCAAATGACAGCGTGGATCGAGTCGCGAATCACAGCTGCGTAACCGGAATTTCTGAGGGCGGTCATCAGGCGCCCCCGTTCCAATTGCAGCAAGGGTTCTGAGTATCTCAGATTTCTTGGTGGGTACTCCAGCGGATTCAACGGGTCAAAATCGTTGGCCGGTATGAGGGACTGACGAACAATGGCTACCTGTTCATCCAGACCGATGTGATCCAGACCGTTGTATTTCATGGTGCGGATGTAGGTCGGTTTGCCGGCGTTAATCTGGAATTCCACTCGGACCCGGTCGGTTTCTCCGATGGGTATCAAATGGGCAGTCACGGCTGCCGAACGAAAACCCTCGCGTTCATAAAATAGACGGAGTCGTTCAATGTCGGCTGCTACCAGAGATGAATCGAGATGAGCCGGAGGCTCGCCGATCGCCTGAAAGGCTCGTCCGATCTTCCCGCCAAAGGTTTTCGCGCCGAGCTGATAAAGCCAGAGCCACCACGTAAATCCCGGGACGCCCAGAAGATTGCGATTCGGTCGGGTCCGAACGTGCAATCGAAGCTGATCATTGCCAAAAAACAGATCGCCTACGAAAGTGACTTTAGCTACTCTTTTCGACTCGATTTCCGGTTCAACTGACTGCGCATATGCGGAACGTGGATTCGCTAAGCAGACCAGAAGAAAAAAGACGAGTGCCAACAGACCGGGAGTCGTCGCTATACGTGTGGAGGCGAAACCTGAAAATTTTGCTAGATTACAAGTGATCGGGTCAGTTAAGACGTGTCGGGGCGAACTAATGACGTGCCTGGGAACAGCGCGTTCCGGAATGGGAGGCGCTATTCGTCTTCGAAAAAGAAATCGTCGTCGGCCGTTGGATAATCCGGCCATAACTCCTCAATGCTTTCGTAGGGTTCTCCGTCGTCCTCCGTGAGTCGAAGGTTGTCCATTACCTCTGCAGGGGCGCCTGTTCGATTGGCATAATCGATCAATTCATCCTTGGTCGCGGGCCACGGAGCATCCTCCAAATGCGTCGCCAAATCTAGTGTCCAGTACATCTATCTCATTCAAAACTCACGGTGACCGTATCGGCAGGGACGATACTGTCCTACTCAGACAAAGTCAAGGCCGTTCCGATTCGTTTCGAACGCCATTTTTACGACTAGATCGACCCTCAGGTGACCCAAGGCCATGAAATAGACTAGTCCAGCGAAATCGTCGTGCGCGCGGTTTCGTCGACCAGTTTTTGATAGGCGGCCGGGGTCATGCTGGGTGCAAGGAAGAAAACCGGGTTCAGCGATTTTCCGTTTACGTCGCGTACTTCGTAGTGAAGGTGCGGTCCAGACGTCAGCCCCGTATTGCCGCTATATCCGATAATCTCTCCTCTGGACACTTTTTTTCCACGTCGAATTCCTGCGGCGACTTTGGAAAGGTGGCCGTAAACGGTCACGTATCCAGCGGTCGGATGCTGAACCTTGATCAGGTTTCCAAGGCCGGCATCGCGTCCGACTTGACGGATAACACCGTTTGCGGCAGAGACGACGGGCGTACCCGGCTGCACGTGCACGTCGAGGCCGTAATGCATTCGGTACACTTTTAGCACCGGATGAAATCGAACGCCGAAGCCAGAAATAATCGGTCCTTCGGTTGGAATGATCGCCGGCATTTCAGCCAAGACAATCTCCCGCTCTCCAGCCAGATCCACGAGCTCCCTAAAACTGGCGTTCTGCAAGCCGACCTGGCGTTCCAATTGACCGAGTTGCAAGGATGTCTGTTCAAGGAGCGCACTCGTCGACGGACTGAACCCTCTGAATTCAGGAAACGGATCCGTTCCTCCGACACCCACCTGGCGAACATCCTCCGATATTGGGTCGGCCTGCAGCAGTGTCCGATACAGATTCTGATCCAGATCACTAAGCCTCGACAACTCGTCCGATACGGCAGATATTCGATCGCTGACGTTCGCAAGTTGCTGCTGAAGCGCGTCGTTCTCTTCGATCAGTGCCAGCTCCTGTGGTGTTTGGACAAACCGGTCCATACCGAGCGTGAGTACGACCGATAGAGCCAACGACCCGACAATGATCAACAACGTTTTGGAGTAGATCTTCGAGCGTTTTTCCTTGACTTCAACGAAGCAGCAAGCGTCGTTGTCGTAGTAATAGTAGCTGTTCTTAGCCATGGGGAGTTCAAGGAATCACGGTCACGGTGGGTGTGTTGGGTTGGACCGAGATCACTAAAAAATAGATTTCTTTATGACACGAGTCAACTCTATGATCATAATGCGTACGCAACGGCTTCAATTTCTACTAGAATTTCGGGATCGATGAGCCGACTCACCTCTACGATGGTCGTTGCAGGCCGTATTTCGCTGAATACCTGTCCGTGAGCCTTTCCCACTTCTTTCCAATCCTCAATATTCGTCAAATAGATTCGCGTGCGAACGACATCCGAAAGCGAAGCATCAACGTTTTTTAGTCCGGTTTCGATGTTTCTCAGTACCTGTTGCGCTTGTTCATACACATTTCCCTTTCCAACAATCTCACCCTCGTCATTGGTCGCCGTTGTGCCCGAAACGTAAATGTGGTTTCCGACCCGTACGGCGCGTGAGTAACCCACTACGGGTTCCCACTTTGAACCGCTATCATACCGGAGTTTTTTCATGAAGTGATCCTGGAGTCCTGATTTGGACGAAACTCGTGGCGCCGGAACGAGAAAACTCGCTCATCAAAGATCGGAAATGTCCTCCTTTTCCTTAAGACGGCGAATGAGAATCATGGACAAATCGTCATGGCGACGAGCCCCTTGTTCAAACCGTTCGACCGCTTTCAAAAGTGTGTCGCCGGCCATTTCGGTACTGTGATCTCTTAATCGTTCCAATAACTCCTTGAGTCGTTCTTCTCCGAAAAAACGCCCAATCTCATTTCTAGCCTCCGTAAGACCATCTGAATAGACCAGCATCATGTCTCCTGGATCCAAATGCACGATTCGCTCTTTGAATCGGGCCTCGGTAGTCAGTCCTATCGCCGGATCCCCACGATCCAGTTCTTCGATCCGGTTATCCCGCAATATGAGGGGCGGCAGGTGTCCCGCATTCAAGAGGCGAATCATCCCGGAATGTGAAGTCAGCTCCAGAAACACCAGCGAGGCAAATTTGCTCGGTAGTCCATCTCTGACAACGATCTCATTGAGTTGCCTTCCCAAATCAGAAAGCGAGCCAGTGATGGGTGCGAGCGCCCTCAAGGTGGCCTGAAGCTTGGCCATCATGAGAGCCGCCGGCAAGCCCTTGCCAGCGACATCGCCAAGCGTGAGAGCGATCCGGTCTTCGTCGATGCGCAGATGGTCTACGAGATCTCCACCCACGTCGTTGGCTGGAGCCGTATACAGCCACGTCTCCCAACCGGGAAGCTTGGGATTCTCCGAGGGCATCAGACTGATCTGGACGGACCGGCCTTCGGCCAATTCATCCTTTGCCAGCAACTTGTCCTTGAGCTCCAGTCCGAGCACGAAGAGCACACTCAGCAATCCAAAAATGATCTGAAACTCCTTATCGGGCATTCCAATGAACGTCAGTACGACGCCGACGAGCAACAACAACCTTCGAGTCGGTGCCAGCTTCAAAAACAAGCTTCGGATCAGATACCCTGAAAGATAAATGGTCCGTTTGAAGGTACCCATGGTCTCGAGCCGGCGCTGGGTCTCGTCGTCCACGTAAAATTCATACGTATCCTTCAGGTCACGCCGAATCGTTTGCGAAAGTTGGACGTCACGGAAGTCGTCCATGACGCGTTTCGTAAAGTGCGTCGCGCGTTCTAGAGGAGGTTTTTGTGGCTGAGTCTCAGGCATTTTCAGTAGATCAGTGCGCCTGGCGTTGCGCCTGATTCAAGTCTTGTACGAAAGATAAGCCAATGGGGTGCAGTTTTGGCGACAGCCCGGAAGCAGATTTCCACAGGTTCCATTAGAAGATTGATTCACGTAGATTCACGACCTTCTACGCTCATCGCAACTTTCGTCAACTATGGACTGGATTGTTCTTCTTCCCCCGGTCGTCGCCATCGTGCTGGCGCTGTGGACGAAGGAAGTCTATATGTCTTTGCTGACCGGTCTGTGGTTGGGAACGACCATCATGGTTGGCGGGAATCCGATCACGGGGCTTCGTGAACTGATCGATCAGTTGGTAGCGGTATTCGGGGATGCCGGAAATACAAGAATCCTCATTTTCAGCTTGTTGGTTGGAGGCCTCATTGCTCTCGTCCAGGCGTCTGGAGGTGTGGCCGGATTCATTGCCTGGGCTCAGAAGAAAGGATGGGGTACTACCCGAAGGGGCGCCGAGATTCTCGCTTGGGCGATTGGAATGATCATATTCGTCGAGTCGAGTATCACGTGTTTGATCGTGGGCGCCGTCAACCGGCCGCTCTTCGAACGACTCAAAATGCCCCGAGAGAAACTCGCCTTTTATTGTGACGCAACGAGTGCTCCCGTCTGCATGAGTATCCCACTGAACGGTTGGGGCGCATACGTGCTGGGACTTTTAGCGGCACAGGGGATCACCGTGGGCGCAGTGGGTCTGTTGGCGAACTCTCTGCTTTTCAATTTTTACTCCATAGTCGCCATCGTGGGAACGCTCGTGTTGGCCATTACGGGTTGGCAGTTCGGATCCATGAAAAAGGCAGAAGAACGCGCCCTGGCAACCGGTCAAGTCATTCGACCGGGTTCGACACCCCTGATTGCTAAAGAAATTGCAGAATTGGAGCCGGTTCCTGGTTCCGGTGAAAAGGCGATTCACCTACTGCTGCCCATCGCGGTGATGGTCGCGATGATTTTCGTCGGACTTTACATTACAGGAGACGGACAGCTCATGCAGGGGAGTGGATCAACGTCTGTACTCTGGGCCGTTTGTGCCGCTGTTGGTTCGGCGATGATTATGTATGCACTACCCGGATCAGGAGCCAACGGAAAGGCGCTGATGAAGCCCGTCGAATCCGTTGGACTTGTTTTAAAAGGATCAGCCGGTTTGGTAGGAATGGTTATTCTGGTGGTTCTGGCGTTTGCTCTGGGGCAGGTGTCCAGAGCCCTGGAGATGGGTCCATATGTCGTAAACCTGCTCGGAACCGGTTGGCCCACGTGGTGGATTCCAGCTCTCGTATTCTTGATCGGGTGTTTCGTGTCATTTACGCTGGGGTCCTCATGGACGGCGTACGCGGTCTTGATTCCGATTGCTCTTCCTTTAGCGGAGGGACTCGGAATCGTCCCGGCCCTGATGTTGGGTGCTGTGCTTTCCGGAGGTGTTTTTGGCGATCATGCATCGCCTCTTTCGGACACGTCACTCATTTCTTCCATGTCGGCAGCCTGCGACCACGTTGACCATATCAATACCCAGATGTCGTACGCCCTCGTCATGGGAGGGCTCAGCTTTATAGCATTTTTGGTCGCTGGTCTACTTAACTAGTTCCTGGTGTGGTCGAAAATAGATTTAGAAACAGACGACTGTTCTGATCGTACTCAAACGATTAATTTATCTTATTAAATCTTTTCGTTTACTGATAATGAAAAGTGCATCTGAATCTGATGCTTTCTTGACCGATCGTGGCAAGACTGCGTATGAAAGCGCAGTCGAAGAAGGGATTGATCCTCGATGCGTTCCGATACACCTCAACGGTCCAGTTCCTGTCGGCGATGAAATTGTGACTCCGGATTATTCAGAAGAGGATCAGAACAACTGGAAGTTTCTGTTTAATCGGCAAATGGACTTGTTGCCCGGTCGCGCCGGTGATGCATTTATGAATGGGGTTGAGGAACTGGGTATAACATCCGAAGGGATTCCTTCACTTGCCAAAATGAGCGAGCGGATGGAGGCCGTAACCAACTGGCGAATAGCTCGGATTCCAGGATTGCTACACGAGAAAGATTTTTTTAATCTAATATCTAACCGCGTTTTTCCTTCGACGGATTATCTACGTGGTGCGGATGAACTGGATTACACACCGGCGCCCGACTGCTTTCACGACATGTTTGGACATATGCCCATGCTTTCAGAGCCAGCATTCGCCGATTATTACCAACTTTTTGGTCAAGCTGCAATGAACGCCGAAGGTCACCAACGAGTGCAGCTCGAGCGTTTGCACTGGTTCACTGTTGAATTTGGTTTAGTCAGACAGGAAAATGGTCTTCGCATTTTTGGTGCAGGAATCTTATCGTCCAAGGGAGAGGTCACGCATGCTGTGAACGGAGAGGCCAAGGTCATTCCATTCAGTGCGGACCGTGTTGTAGAACAGGAGTACGAAGTTTGGAACCTTCAACCCAGACTTTTTGCGTTGGAATCATTCGATCAATTGGTGTCTGAGTTTCGAAACTGGACAACGAACCAAGGATTGCTTTGATTAATTAATGGGAACATGAGTAATTCTTTCGAAGATGTGGAAGTGAAACTTGACAGGGCCAGAATGACCCTTCGCCTACTAGGACGCGTTCAGGGCGTTGGCTTTCGGTTTTTCATCCGAAAGGCTGTGGCCGGACTGCCCATAGATGGGTGGGTTAGAAATGAAGACGATGGAACGGTCTCGATTGTGGCAGAAGGGCCGGTCGAAGACCTGAATAAACTGCTCGACGCGGTAAGTGAAGGTCCAGCAGAGGCTGAGGTCGACGAAGTCGAAGTTTCCTGGACATCTGCGTTCGGGGATTTTGAAGGCTTTCGTGTAAAGCTCTGGTAACTCCGAAACGGTGTATCAGACGATCTCTGTCACATCCGTGACTTTATAAACCTTCTCGATATAGTCGCGAATCATTCGTCGTGCACTGTACTCAAAGGTAAGTTCACGCATCGCATTCTTGATTCGTTCCAGCCATTCCACGGGGATTCCGTCCTCGTTGCGACGGTAAAACATCGGAAGAATCTGCTCTTCAAGTGTTGAATAGAGGAGGTCTGCATCGCGTAGATCTTCTGCCGACGTATCGAGGTCCTCTGGCTGCTCCTCAGTTCCAATCGCGAATCCGTTTGAGTCGTTGTAAGCCTCTGCCCACCATCCATCCAATACCGAAAGATTGAGTCCGCCGTGAATAGTCACTTTTTGTCCACTCGTTCCGCAAGCCTCATGAGGGCGTCGAGGATTGTTGAGCCAGAGATCGGAACCGGACACGAGCATGCGTCCGATACCCATGTGATAATTTTCAAGAAAAATTACTTTGCCTGAAAACTCCGGTAATCTGGTTACTTCCAGAATTTGTTTGATGTAGTGCCGTCCTTCGTCGTTATCAGGATGTGCCTTTCCCGCGAAGATGATTTGCACCGGTTGATCGGGGTTTGAAAACAAACGCGCAGCACGTTCAAGGTCCGAAAAGAGGAGGGGAGCCCGTTTGTAGCTCGCGAAGCGCCGTGCAAACCCGATGGTCAATACATCGGGGGACAGATCGAAAGCCTGATCAAACGACTGACGACCCACACGCTCCTCTACAAATTCGATCAGTTTGGTTCTCAGGGTCCTACGATACGCCCACAGGTCCGAATCAGGTACATCTGAGGTTTTCCACCGACCATTCGTAGATAGATCCGGATTTTCCCATAACCCGAATCGAGACTTGAGAAACGGCCGCGCGTGTTTGGAGGTCCACGTGCCTAAATGAATTCCATTGGTGACATGCCCGATAGGCACATCGTTCAGTGACTTGTCCGGGTACAGGGGATGCCATTGTTCGCGGGCCACGTGGCCATTGAGCTTTGAAACCCCGTTCGCACATCTAGACAGTTTTAAGGCGAGGATCGTCATTGTAAAGGGTTCGTCCTCACTATCCGGATTGACTCGCCCGAGCGACAAGAGCTCTTGCTCTGTGCAGCCTAATTTTTTTCGGATCGCGTTTAACTCAGAAAGGACGAGATTGGGCTCAAATCGATCATGGCCGGCAAGCACCGGGGTGTGTGTAGTGAAAACACATTGAGATCGAACGGATTCCATTCCATGGGCCCAGCCGGCGTCCGAGAGCAGTTCGAGCGTCAGGAAAGCACAATGACCTTCGTTCATATGATATACATCGATGTCTTTGCCGATGGCTTTGAGTAGACGAAGGCCACCAATACCCAGGACGATTTCTTGTTTGAGCCGAATATGGGTTCGGCCCTGGTACAGGCGGCTCGTCAGGAATCGGTTCTCATGTCGATTATTGCTGATGTCCGAATCCAATAAATAGAGATCAATTCGTCCGATCTTCAGTCTCCAGCTTTTGAGAAATACTTCGTCATTGCCACAAAAGACAGAAACGAGTAGAGGCTCGCCGGCTTCATCGAGAACGGGTTCGAGTGGGTGTTTGGTAACGTCTATAGACGGATATTCGGCCTGCTGCAACAGTTTCTCGTCGAAATACTGTTTGAAATAGCCGTGTCTAAGCAGCAGCCCGATCCCTGTAAGATCCAGTCCCGCGTCGGAGGCGGCTTTCAAGTGGTCACCTGCCAGAATTCCTAATCCACCTGAGTAAAGTGGCAGACTCTCGTGCAGACCAAATTCCATGCAGAAATAGGCCGTTGTAAACTCAGGTTTGGAGATCGATCCGGCTTCCAGATATGAGATGAACGTAGAATAAACCTTGTCGACGTCGGCCTGGAACTGAGAACCACCCATTACAGACGAATCGGCTCGACGGAGTGCAATGCGCGGGTTGCTCTCCGAAACCTCGAAGGCGTTCGGGTTCAACCGACGAAAAAGATCGAGTGCTTCCGGGTTCCAGCTCCACCAGAGATTATCGGCCAGGTGTTCAAGTTTCTGTTGTGTGTCCATGTATGGATGCAGTCTTAGAGGAGATATCCTCGAGTTTATCTATACGAGTGGAAACGCAATATTTGGACGCCCGAGATCGAATCGGTCGATTCCAGATTCATCCTTCGTATCATAAAACGGGCGGAAGATACGGTGTCCTTCTTACAGATTGAATGAATTGGATTCCTTTTGAATGAAGCGGTTTCCCTGCGCGGCGCAGGCGAATGCTCTTTGAAACTCAGCAGCAGAGTTTCAGAAATACATACGGCATTGAAAACGTGACAACAAGAAGAGAACTCATCAAGCAGGCACAAGACAAACTAACTCAGGAATCCGTACCGTCGACCGCCAAGGAAATTGAATGGTTGTTGCTCGAAGCGGATTCCATTTCGTCTGTTGAGCTCTTCTCGAAACCGAACGCCGAAGTTTCGGAGCCCGTGGCACAGACATTCAAAGCCTTCGTTCAGCGACGTCTTGCCCGTGAGCCGGTTCAGTACATACTCGGGTACTCCGAATTTTTCGGACTCCGATTCAGCGTGAATCCATCGGTCTTGATTCCCAGACCCGAAACGGAGCTTTTAGTAGAACATGCGTTGGATTGGATGGCCCCGACGCAAAGTCCCGTGGTCGTAGACGTCGGGACGGGTTCGGGCTGTGTCGCTATTTCTATCAAGAACGCTCGACCGGACGCCCACGTTATTGGGATCGATATCAGCGCCGACGCGCTCAACGTTGCGAGGGAAAATGCTATCGCACTGAACACATCGATCACCTGGCTCGAAGACGATCTTTACAGCGACACAATTATTGATCGTTTGCGTAAGGCGATCGGTGGCGGAAGAGCCAAACTTCTGGTGTCCAATCCACCGTATGTGACTCCGAATGAGAAAGGATCGATAGAGCCGGAAGTCTTTATGCACGAGCCGTCCGAGGCCCTTTTTGCTGATGCGAGTGGACTAAAGCCCTACCAGGCTCTCGCGCAACTTGGATTGGAAACGTTATCAGACACGGGTATGCTCATGGTCGAAAATCACAATGATGCGGGCCGAAAGGTTGAAGCCGTATTCGCCGAAGCGGGATACATTGGAATCGAACGGCATCGCGATTTGAGCGGGAAGGATCGATTCGTTTCGGCTCGGATCCGCGTGTAGCACTTCGCGTTTCCATCACCCCACCTTTTTCCAAGCTTCCATTTCGAAAAGCCCATCGAAATCATGAAAATAGCTCTCATTCAGAAAAGTGCAAGCACAGACATCGGACAAAATGTGGAGCGAGGAATTCAGGCTGTGCGGGAAGCCGCAGACGCGGGGGCACAACTAGCCGTTTTCCCGGAGCTCGCATTCACCCAGTTCTTTCCGCAGCATCGCCTGGACGGTGATCGAATGGAGCTGACCCAGCTGATACCGGGCCCGATCACGGAAGCTTTCTCGGACGAGGCCGCAAAACACGGCGTCGTCATTGTGTTAAATCTCTACGAGCGGGCGGGAAATTGCGCCTATAATTCATCTCCTGTGATTGATGCCGATGGCACGCTGCTTGGAACCACAAGGATGTGTCACATCACACAGTACGAGGGGTTCTACGAGCAGGACTACTACGATGCTGGAGATACGGGAGCTCCGGTTTACGAAACGGCAATCGGTCGACTCGGCGTGGCCATCTGTTATGATCGTCACTACCCCGAATACCTTCGGGCTCTCGCCTTGGGAGGAGCGGACTTAGTCGTTATTCCGCAGGCAGGAACGGTGGACGAATGGCCGGAGGGTGTGTATGAAGCCGAACTGCAGGCCAGTGCTTTCCAGAACGGATTTTTTTTAGCGCTTGCGAATCGCGTCGGCCAGGAAGACATGCTCATGTTTTCCGGAGAATCGATTATTGTGGACCCGAACGGCCAAATCGTTGCCCAAGCTGCGTCAGGGACGGATTCGATCCTGGTTGCCGATCTGGATCTGTCGGAGGTACATGATTCGCCGGCTAGACGGCTTTTCTTAAAGCACCGGAGGCCAGAGCTCTATGTGGAAGGGGGAGTTCGGGCCGTCACCATTCAGGCGTAGTCCGGCGTTGAAGGCGTAGTCCAAAGTCAGATGATTAATCCGGCATAAGACGAATAATCCGGAACGGGCTCTATTCCTTAATTTCGAGATAGTCCGCGAAGGACATGTCTCTATAGGATTCACTGCCGACGTATTTCAGGACGTCACGAAAGTCTTCCAACCCATGATATCCGGGCAATCGCGTGATATACTCGCCGCTGGGCTCCATGAAAATCGTCGTCGGCGTCCCGGATGCACCAAACCCTGCACCGAGTTGGGCTGAGGATAGTTCGTACCCTTTGAAAATCACCGTGTCGGCCTCAATCGAGATATCGATCCGGCCGATTTCAAACGTCGAATACAGGTATGCCTGAAGTTTTTCGTCGGTATAGACTTCCGCCTGCATCTTCCGACACCATGGACAGGTAGGAGCGAACACATCAATCAGTACTATTTTTCCGCTGTCTTTGGCCGATTTCAGCGCGGTTTCGAACGAGGGCCACCGTACAGGAGAGCCATCCGCTACGTTCTGATCTTGTCCGAAAGCCGCTCCTATGACAACAAGGGCCACCAGTGAAATAGTGACGGAACGTCGAAATATCTGATGGTTCGTAGTCAACATTCTAATGGATTCTGTCAATCAATCTCCATGCTGAGGGTGCGTTTGCTGGATTCGGAAACTGATTTTGGTCGGAAACGTGCCGTGGAAGTATGTGCCGAAATGCCGCAATAAAGCGCTGAGATGCACTCTCCCAGTTAAATGTTTCACAAAATCGTTCGGCATTGTGAATCCAGGTCTCCCGCTCGGAAGTGGCCACGATCATCTGGTTCAGTGATTCGGCAATCTGATCCGGATTTCTCTGATCAACTGTTTTTCCAACATTGTATCCCTGGACGATCGAGCGGATCTCCGGGAGATTTGGAGCCAGTACCGGGA
The DNA here is from genome assembly GCA_022567305.1 of Bacteroidota bacterium. Taxonomy (GTDB): domain Bacteria; phylum Bacteroidota; class Rhodothermia; order Rhodothermales; family UBA10348; genus SMXL01. The sequence goes on from JADFHF010000023.1 coordinate 19,968, forward strand.
CCCCTGCAGCCAGATAGTCGAACAACTTGTTGGGTAGGGCATATCGATGATTCAAGCAGGTGTCCTGTAGAAGAGATACCCCTACACGTGCGCCCGCAGCGTAGTCAATGATCGAGTCAGGCGGTACGGGATCCAGAAAAGTTACCTTATTCTCGAGATCCAACGTCCGCGACTGTTCTTTCAGATTCTCCCTTTCCGGACCGCTTCCCATAAAGACCAGGTGGGCATCTTTTACATGAGTCATCGCCTCGACAAGCACCTCGCATCCCCGGGCTTTCCGCATCATTCCCATGTGCAATACAATGGGTGTGGAGGCGTCTAATCCTGCAAGGTCCGCCAGTTTCGTTGACCGGACTATCTCAGTTCTTGGAGGCACATTACGCAACAACACCGGCTGGCGAATGCGATATTCCTTTTCGAGATGCTCTGCGATACGTTTACTCACGGCAAATACAGCCGCAGCGCGGGGAAGGTACTGGCTTTCGACGAGGGACCAGAACCATCCAACCCACGGTCGATGCTTTACCGCATCGACGTGCGCGTACAATTCCCGAGAATCAAATGTGTACACCGCGTCGAATCCTCTGGCGGCTCGAGCAAGGGCAGCCAGGACGTAGAGATCACTTGCGTGATAACAAAGGGCCTTAGTCCTGCCTGCGGCTTCGAAAAATTGTTGATGCACCTCTCGAAAAAACCGAACACCCCTTTGAGTTTTCAACGCTAATGACTCGGTTGTGACGCCCGACGGCATCGGAAAATTCGGGGCGCTGCCGCCGAGATGTATCACGTGAATGGACCATCCTTGGGATGTCAACGCCCGAACTTGTTTGATCGCACGGCCATTTCGATACCAATCCCCCGTCATTGCAAAAACGATGTCGGGATTCCGCATGAGGTTCGTTGGACGTTCGATGGTGCGACGGGTAACTATCTACAGAACCAGAAGGATGATCTCGGGGCGAGTCTGTTCCCGCAAATGGCGCATTCGAAATAGTGAAGAATGCGCAGGTATCGCACCAATACGCAAGAACGTCTGCTTACTTCGTTCGTATTTTCGCGTCCCACCTGTAAGATTAAGAACCCTTTATGGATTCCAAGCCGGCGATAAAAGGCTGGTCCGACTTAGGAAAATTCTGGACTATTCCGAATGTCCTCAGCCTTACGCGAATTATTATTCTGGTTCCGGTTGCCTACCTGATTCTTGTAGATGGATCGCTGCTGTGGATCTTGAGCCTGGTGGCCCTGGCCATTGCCTCAGATTATTTCGACGGGCGACTGGCGAGATGGTCCCATTCGGTATCCGAGTGGGGAAAAGTTCTTGATCCGTTTTCGGATAAAATCGGAGGCGGTCTGGTGGTTGCTGCGCTGATGATCAAAGGGAGTTTGCCCGTTTGGTACCTCATCGTGATCCTGGCTCGAGATCTGCTGATTATGCTCGGCGGCGAACTGATCATTCGTCGGTCTGGAATTGTTGTGATGAGTCTCTTTTCAGGAAAAATCGCGGTCGCATCGATTTCAATCACGGTTCTGGCTGCTCTCTTACTCGCCGATCCGCCTGTCATGCAGTTTTGCCTGGTGGCTTCGACGGTCATTCTAGCCTATTCGTTTCTCCGATATTTTGCACGATTTGTGAAACTGATGAAGGTGCCAAATAAATTCGAGCTACAAAACGAAGGAGACGGGTAGCATGGCGCGTATTCGACCAAACGATTCTGGATCCGGGTCGGAGCAGGGTGCTCTAGAATCAGGTCTTGAAAAAACTCGAATGTCCATGTTCGGGAAACTCAACCGGCTGATGCGCGGGAAAGATCAGGTTGATGCCGATGTGCTCGACGAGCTTGAGGAAATTCTGGTTACAAGCGATGTCGGTGTTCAGACGACAGTAGACATCATTCGGAATGTCGAAGCGAAGGTCGCGCGAGATAAATACGTATCGACAAAAGAATTGAATGATCTGATTCGTGGTGAAATATCTGAACTCCTTCTTCGAGACTCGAATAATCAGGTGCTGGGATTCGAAGACGCGCTTCCAAATAGGCCGCACGTGATCATGGTTGTGGGAGTCAACGGAGTAGGCAAGACGACGTCGATCGGAAAGATTGCATATCAGTACAGAATGGCTGGAAAAAGTGTCTTGCTCGGCGCCGCGGATACGTTTCGCGCGGCAGCGACTGAGCAACTGGACATCTGGGCGGACCGTGCCGGAGTGCCCATCGTTAAACAAGGTCACGGATCCGACCCGGCCGCTGTAGCTTTCGACACGCTCGCTTCAGCGAAAAGTGGAGATGTAGACGTTGTACTCATCGACACGGCAGGAAGACTTCACACGAAAGGTGGGTTGATGGATGAACTCGCGAAAATTCGTCGCATTATGGACCGACAGATCTCTGGGGCACCTCATGAAGTGTTGCTCGTGCTCGACGCCTCGACGGGACAGAACGCGATTCGTCAGGCTGAAGAGTTTACTCGAAGCGTGGATGTAACCGGTCTTGTACTTACGAAGTTGGATGGAACAGCCAAAGGGGGCATTGTAATTGGCATTTCAAATGAGTTCCAAATACCCGTACAATACATCGGCGTCGGAGAGGCAGTTGAAGACTTACAGGTGTTTGATAGGCAACGCTTTGTAGATGCTCTTTTTGCATGAGCTTACGCCCCATCGTTTTCTGTTCGATACACCTCCCAAACCATTCATCGCAATATTTTGACGGTCTACTTGTAAGTACAAAAACGAACGGCTTCTAATAGCGATATTTTGTATTGTAATACGTTCGACGTGCTTCATTTGCTAGATCAATTGTAAACACGTAGAAGGAAATCGCAGATCAAGACGAACTCATGACAAAATGTCATACATTTAGCTTTGTACACGAGTCTGCATCTGTACTCAGAAATAAATTACGTACTGCCTACAGACAGGATCGAACTAGAGGAGTCCGGAGAGTAGTGGGCCTATTTCTCTTCATTCTGTTTATGATTCCCGATGCGAGGTCGCAGGATATCGTCCCTGAATTTTTTGTCGACATTGTAAGTGCCCGAAATGATGGTTCTCAAGATCTCTCGCGAGTGGATGTGTACGCACAGATTGGTTATACCAGTCTGAGCTTCATTAGCACAGCCAATGGCTTCTCGTCGAGCTACGAGATGTCTTTTGATGCGATCCAACTGAGTGACAATGACCGCCTTCGCAATGTGGTATTGAACCGGACGTGGGACGGTAATATTATTGTCGATACGTACGCGCGTACGCAGTCCGACGATCATTCGGACTTCACAACGCAATCGTTTGACCTGAGCCCGGGTCGATATATTTTTGAATTCGAGCTCGTCGACAAAAATTCAAATCAAACGTACGTTCGCGAAGTTTATACCACCGTACGCGGTTTCGATGCTCCAACTTCGATCAGCGATCTCACATTGCTCGAGTCTTATGACGCCGAAACATTTGCGATCATTCCGCTGGTCGACCAGAATATCTCTACGTCTGACGGAGGGTTTCAAGTATTTTATGAAGTGTATTCGGAGACGGCTCACGATGTCACCGTTCGCAGAGAAGTGTTCCGGACCATGAAGAATCACGGCGTTACTCTCCCTGCGAACTGGACGGGAAGTGGAGTTGATGAAGCAGATAAGTCTGTTTTTCAGGAAGATGAACTTACACCCGTTCCGGTAGGAAAGAGTCAGCATCTCGTATCGATTCCTGTCGACGATCTTAAAGCGGGCGTTTATATCGTTCGGATCAGTCTTCTTGGTTCAGATGGGGAAGTCCTGGATGCCGCTGAGAAGTCGTTCCTCGCGCACTGGACAGGGTTGGCAGCGCACATCAAAGACATCGATAATGCCATTCAGCAGCTTGAGTACATCGCGAAGCGCAAAGATTTAAAATTCATTCTGGAAGCTCCGAACCAGGTTCAGCGGATCAAGCGCTTCCAGAATTTCTGGGACAAGCGAGATCCTACGCCGAATACCAAGCGCAACGAGAGCATGGAGGAGTACTATTACCGGGTTGCGGCGGCGAATAGGCACTATGGCGCTGTTCAAGATGGCTGGCGTACGGACCGAGGATTTGTTTTCGTTCGGTACGGTGAGCCAGACTTCATCGAGCGTAAGCCCCACAGTTTTAATTACGAGCCCTATGAGGTTTGGATCTATGAACGAATAGGGCGCCAGTTCATTTTCATTGACAAAACTGGATTTGGAGACTTCGAACTTTTAATTCCAGTTTGGGACGAGCGGACACGTTTGTACTAGTCGTCTGTTCAGATGTACAATTCTCAAAAGGCATCACGTCCGTGGTGCCTTTGTTGTTGTCGCCAGAGCCCATAGGATCCAAACGAGATTCCTTTATCCTGCTGGCAATGGGGTGATCCAGTTCGTATCGTACACGACTCTGAAAATTCCCAGAATGTGTCCGAATCACCGGTCCTGTAGTTGAAAATGGCCAACATTGTTTTCATGGGGACCCCTGTGTTTGCCGTATCATCCCTCGACCGGTTGGTCGCTTCCGAGTACCGGCCTATCGCTGTCGTAACCGGCCCCGATCGAGAGAAGGGGCGGGGGCGCAAGATCTCGGAAACGCCTGTAAAAAGGGCGGCGGTCGCGCATGGCATCTCTACGATTCTCCAACCGGAATCGGTCAAAGATCCGGACTTTGCCAAGCAGGTTGAAAGTCTTGAACCAGACCTGATTATTGTCGTCGCGTTCCGAATCCTCCCGCCGTCGGTGTTTACGCTGGCTCATTTGGGCGCATTCAACCTTCACGGGTCTTTACTTCCCAAGTACCGAGGGGCTGCACCGATTCATCGTGCCGTTATGGCCGGAGAATCTGAAACCGGTGTGACCACGTTTTTCCTGAAAGAGAAAGTAGACACCGGGAATGTGATCCTCCAGCGATGCATGTCTATTGATCCGAATGAAACGACCGGCGAAGTCCACGATCGAATGATGACGTTGGGTGCTGATGCCGTCCTGGAAACCGTGAAGCGCATTTTTGATGGAACAGCTGAGTCAAGTTCGCAAGACGAATCACTGGCAACGCCGGCGCCAAAGATTCACCACGAAGACTGTCGGATCCGTTGGGAATCGGAAAGGACAGCAGTCCACAATTTTATCCGAGGTCTGTCTCCTCATCCGGGTGCTTGGACACATCATCAGGAAATGGAGCTGAAAGTATTTGGGAGCCTGCTGTCGGAGCCGGGGAGCACGGCGTTGGGGGGTGAGCAGTCGGGTGTCCCAGAGTCGGCTGTCACGCAATCGGGCGAAGGGAGTTCGGCTGACATGAATCAGGAAACGGCACCTGGCACCGTTCTAAGGAGTGACCGTGACTTGTGTATCGCCTGCGGTGACGGCCCGCTTCTGATTACGGAAATCCAGCTGGAGGGGAAACGGAGGCTACCCGCGGCGGATTTCGTCAGAGGATCTTCTATTCAACCAGGTGACGTATTGGGATGACTGAAGATCGGAATGACTCGGAGAATGGGCCCGATCGTGAGAGCGGCGATCTGGACGACACCGTGCCCGGAAAGGCGCTCAGCAACTTATCCAGCAACGTACCCGGAGACGCTCCACCACCCTCGTTCGTGGATCCACTAAAAGACGCCCTGATCCGGATGCGGGCCGACCAAGCGGGTTCGCCAAGTGAGTTTGAGTCCCGGTCGGTATCGCTATTGTCGAGTCGGCTTGGAACGGCCTCGGAACCCGTCTGTGTGAATTTTGCGTTTGGCTCAGCCGGAGTCCAGGCAGACCACTCGCACTACTTCAATGGGTTTGCTCTTCTGAAACCCATGCGCAATGGAACCGCCGTCGCAGTTAGATTCTCCGATTCGACCGGTATCAGGCTAGTCGTGGAAGGCTTTCCCGAGATCTCGAAGTTTGGATTGAACACCGAAGGGGACGATACAGAGGCGTTGATTGTTCGGACTGTTCGAGAGATTCTGGCTGGAATGCCGAAGCCGTTCGACAGGGGTTTGGATGTTGCCGTTGTTTCGGCTGTTCCATTGGGTCTGGAATCGGCCTATCTCTCTTCAGTCTGTGTATCTCTTGCTCGGGCTGCGGACGATTTAATTGGCAGCCATCGTGGCAAAAAGGACCGGATTCAGGCCATCAAAGGGAGCCTTGAACGTGTTCTACCCTATCCCTTCAGTATTGCATATGTGATAGCAGCCGCGAATGTAAAACCAGATCCTTTTTTACTGGTCGATACGGAAACCATGGAATCTCTGAGCTTGGATAGCAGCAGTAGTACCGAGCCGGGCTGGGCGTTGGTTGATACGGAACCAGGGGCGAAAATGTCAGATCGAAAGGCACGCAGCGATCGGGCACAAGAAATTCTGACACGGCTCCAACAAAAACAGTTTTCAGCGCTGACTTCCTTTCGTGATCTGGAACATCGGGATCTCGAGAACGCGAGCCAGCTGTTGCCTCGACGAATGCGACCCGGTCTAAAATATCTTGTTTCAGAAAACCGACGTGTTCAGAGATTGGTTACTGCGATTCGAAATGAGGACTGGCAACTGATGGGTGCCCTCTTGTTTATGTCCCATGCTTCGCGGCGGGACGATTGGGCAATTACTTCACCAATTCAGGATTTCGTGGTGGAGGAGGCTGAACGATTCAGCATCGAAGGGGTATACGGGGCTACTCAAATAGGCGAGGGCTCATTTGTTTTAATTGCCGGGCAGCCGATTAGGCTCCCGGCATTTCTAGATCATCTAAGAAATAACTGGCCGGCTCATGCGTCTGGCCGACCGGAGACACTTATTCTATAAATCGGAGCAAATGTTAGATTCGAGTACAGTTCGAGAAACGGCACAGTTCGATATAGGGGCTGTAACCGAACGTATTGCAAAAGAAAGTGCGTTTATCGACGACCTACTGAATGAGATTGGTAGGGTCATCGTGGGGCAGCGCTATATGATTGAGCGCCTCCTGATCGGCCTTCTCGGAGATGGTCACGTTCTCCTGGAGGGTGTCCCCGGATTGGCGAAGACATTGATGGTCAGTTCTCTGGCCGAAGCCATAGGTACTAAATTTCAGAGGATACAGTTTACGCCGGACCTGCTGCCAGCCGACCTTCTCGGTACACTCGTTTACAACCAGAAGGAAGGAAATTTCACGATCAAAAAGGGTCCGATATTCGCAAATATCATTCTCGCCGATGAAATCAACCGGTCTCCCGCAAAAGTTCAGAGTGCGCTTCTGGAAGCCATGCAGGAACGCCAGGTCACAATTGGAGAGACGACATTTCCCCTTGATGAGCCTTTTCTGGTTCTAGCCACGCAAAATCCGATTGAGCAGGAAGGCACCTATCCGCTTCCTGAGGCCCAGGTGGATCGTTTCATGATGAAGATAAAGATTGACTATCCCACCAGCGATGAAGAGCTGGAAATCATGCGGCGAATGGCCCGAACGGGCGAACGAGTTGGCGTACGAGAGGTCGTCAAGCCCGAACAGATTCTGTCCGCACGGGCCGTATTGAACGCGCTCTACATTGACGAACGTGTCGAAAAATACATTGTCGATCTCGTTATGGCTTCCCGGAATCCGGAAAACTATCGACTAGCCGCGATGAAGCCGCTCATCGAATACGGAGCATCTCCGCGCGCGACCATCAATTTGAACCTGGCGGCTCGCGCTCACGCATTCCTACAGCACCGTGCGTACATTTCGCCGGAGGACGTTCGCTCGATCGCAATGGATGTACTGAGACACCGGGTGGCCATTACGTATGAGGCCGAGGCCGAAGAAGTCACGAGCGAGGAAATCGTTCAGCGGATATTGGACACCGTCGAAGTTCCATAGGAACCGTCCCAGTTGATTGAGCTCCTGATCCATGGCTAGAGAAGCAAAACCATTCAAGAAGGAATCGATCACGATCGATTTTCTTATCCAGCAGCTTGGGGATACGGTCGGTGTCGAACTCACGAAGCTCAACGACGTGCCGCTTGAAGACCGCAGCATTACAGAGAGTAATCTACATCGACCGGGTTTAGCACTGGCCGGATACCTGGATCTATTTACCCATCAGCGGATCCAGGTGATTGGCAACACGGAAACCCGCTACCTGAAAAATCTTTCTGAAAAGGAGCGAAAGTCGTCCTTTAAGAAGATTCTGAATTTCGAACTTCCATGCATCTTTTTCACCGAGAGCAATGACCCGGGTACGACGCTCGTGAAAATGGCTACGAAGGCCAAAACACCCGTCTTTCAGACGCCCCTTCCGACGATCGAATTCATGTCCCGTCTCAAGGACTTTTTGAACGATCAGTTTGCTTTTCAACAGGCCGTTCATGGGGCACTTGTTGACGTCTATGGTATCGGTTTGCTCATCAAGGGGAAGCCAGGCATTGGAAAAAGTGAGGTTGCGCTCGACCTGGTCGAACGCGGTCACCGACTGGTCGCCGATGACGTCGTGGTGGTCACGCGAAAGGAAGAGTCGGTTCTCATGGGCGCGGGTACGGACATTGCCCAACATTTTATGGAGATCCGTGGGCTGGGTTTAATCGACGTCCGTGCCATGTTCGGGATTCGGGCGATCCGATTCCAGAAACGCGTGGAAGTAGTTGTCCATCTTCATCCGTGGGATAGCGACGAGGAGTACACGCGATTGGGAATGGTCGACAGTTTTCACGAAATCATGGGCGTCAAGATTCCTCTGGTGAAGCTGCCCATCACGACGGGTAAGAATGTTACCGTACTGTGCGAAGTTATCGCGATGAATCACCTATTGCGAAATTATGGATATGACGCCGCGGCCGTTTTTGCAGACCGACTGACTGACAAGATCAAAGACAAGGACTCGGCAGGTCCTTCCAGGGGAATCGAATACTTCGAACACGACTACGAGTAGCGGCAAACCGTGTGCTCATTGCCGGAACTGGTTGCTGCAGAAAGCGGCGGACAGAATTCTTCCAGCGCGGTCTACGCGATCAGCTGAAGGTCGTGATCGAAACTCACTCCGACCAATCGCGAAACGCCTTGCTCCGGCATGGTAATGCCATACATTCGATCCGCTGCTTCCATGGTTCGTTTGTTGTGCGTAACCAATACGAACTGGGTAGAATCTGAAAACGAGCGAATGAGGTTCATAAACCGGTCGATATTGGCGTCGTCCAGAGGCGCATCGACTTCATCGAGGATGCAAAACGGACTCGGTTTCACCAGATAAATGGAGAAAAGGAGCGCGATGGCTGTAAGCGTTTTTTCTCCGCCGGAGAGTTGAGTCAAAATGCAAGGCTTCTTACCGGATGGTTTGGCCAGGACTTCGATTGGAGACTCGAGCAGATCATCGGGGTCCTCGAGGACGATTTCGGCAGTGGCTCCCTCGCCGAAGAGTTCGACGAAGAGTTTGGAGAAATTGTTCTGAATGGCTGCGAACGTCGTACCGAATCGTTTGGAGGCCGTCAGGTTGATTTCGTCGATCGTTTCCAGCAATGTGGATTCAGCATGTTCCAAGTCAGAGAGCTGCTTTCGAAGGAATTCCAGCCGTTCTTTTTCGTCCTCAAAAGACTCCAACGCAAGAGCATTGATCGGACCCAGGTTGCGAATCTTTGAACGAAGGGTCGATATCTCCATTCGGGAATCATTCGCCGAAAAGTTTTCGTCAAGCTCTAAATCAAGGGTGGCCAGGACGATTTCGTAATCCTCCTGAATCGTTCCAACGAGGTCGTCGAGCCGCGTTTTGATTTCCGCTTTTCGGATCGACTGTTTTGCTTCTTCTGCAGTGCTCTGCTCACGTTCACGCCTCAATTCTCTCAAATACAATTCAAGATCGGAAATCGAAACCTTGACTTCCATGAGCGCATCTTTTGAGACGCTGACGACCTGGTCAAGAGCGCCTCTCCTCTTCCGCATCTTTCCTATTTCGGCGTCAAGAGATGCGGCGGCTTCCAGGGCCAAGGTCAATTCGCTCTGTAGCGACAGGATCCGGGTAGCGCGGGTCTCGGACTCTTCAGCCAGCGTATTCTGGTCTTCTTCTGTTCGTCGTTCTTCCCGCTCGAGCGTCTCCACGCGGTTCGTAGCCTGGACGGCTATGATGTTCACTTCATTAAAACGAGCAAAGGTTTCGCCGCTCTCGGTCTCAGCATCGGCTAGCTCAGTTTCAGCCTGAACGACCTGCTGTTGCAGATTGGAAACCTGTTCGAGGTCCTCCTCCAATCCATCAGTAATTTTAGATACGGCTTTCTGAGTACGTTCTGTCGATTCTATCAGCAACTTATTCCGCTCAATAATTTCGTTCCGGCGCCGAAGCAGGACTTCACGCTCGTACGAAATCTGAGAGAGCCGCTTTTCCGCCTCGAAAACGTTTTCATTTTGCTTCTGCAGCTCAAATTCGAGCGATTCTACGTGAAGGGAATCCACCACTTTTTGTGCGTTCTCGACGGCTTCCCGAAGCTCGCTTTGGCTAAAACGTAGCGCTTCACACTCGTTGGTGGCTCGTTTCAACTGCTCATGTCGACCCAGACGACTCGACGAAGCCAACGTATTGTCTGCTTCGCTGCCACCATATCTGAGTCCGACGGCGTCGTACCATTCGCCGGCGTTCGTGAAAAAGCGTCCGGTGCCAGGTGCCTGCTCTTGCACCGTGTCGATGTCATCGACTAAATAGCAGGAACTGAGCAATACGTTCGAAAGGTGATCGTATTCGGCCGACGATGTGTGAACGAGGGACGCCAACGACACGGCGTTCTGAATCGGTGGTTCGGGGAAGGGTTCCGTGAGATCCGACAATCTGCTCAGGATCAGAAAAGTAGCGCGTCCTTTGTCCTCGCCCTTGAGTTTCGAAATGGCTCGGGTGGCGGTTTCCTCGTCCGGGACCACCAAATACGAAGCGAAAGCACCAAGAGCCTGGGTTACTGCGGTTACGTGTTCGGCTTCGCAGGCAATGAGATCCGATACGGTTTTTGGCTCACCGTCCATCCATCCTGTGGAATCAGCCAGAAACTGAATCGAGCCCGAGAGATCATCGTAGGAGGAGAGAAGACTCTTTAAGAGGACACGCTCGGCATTCACGGCGTCGAATTTTCGCTCGCAGCGGTGCAGGTTGCTCTCAGTTTCAGATAAAATGGTTTGCTGCTCTTTTCTCGTGGCCCGTTTAGTGTCCAGCGCCACAGACAACCTGTTCTGCTTCTGTGTCCTCTCATCGACTTCTGATGAGGCCAGAGCGATCTGTGAATCCAGATTGAGCAACGTCTTCTCTGAATCCTCCAAAAGGGACTGACTCTCGTCGATATCCTGGTCCAGAATCTCAAGACGACTGGTCAGGCGTTCAATATTTCGCCGGTTCTCGGAGAGGTCGTTCAGTCGTTCACGTTCATCATTCGCCAGCTTTTGACGGAGGGCGCGCCGTTCTGAAATTTGTTTTTCGACCGCATCGCGTTCCGACTCGACCACTTCCAGGATTGCACTGGTTTCTTTGGCCTCCGGTCGCGCCGTTGTTAAGTCCTCGACGGTGCTTCGTAACAGTTCTGCCAATGAAGAAGATCGCTTCTCAGCCTTAGTCTCTTCCTCGTCGGCTTGAGCAAGATTTCTTTTGATTCCCTCCTGACGTTCCGAATTGAGGCGAAGGTCGCTCTCAGCGGATCGAAGCATCTCGATATGATCGCTGAGTTCGGACTGTGCGGCTATGAGAGCCTGCTCTTTACCAACATGATCTTTCCTCAGCGCCTCGTGGTCTGCTTCTTTCGTTGAAAGTGCTGCTGTGAAACCCGAAACCTGGTCGCCAAGTGCCTTCAGCGATTGCTCGAGGCCAATATTTTCGGTCGAGAGTTTCTCAAACTGATGAACGGCGAGCGACAGAATCAGATGATGGAGGCGGTCGTCGTGTGTCTTGAACCTGGAGGCCTTTTTTGCCTGGCGCTGCAAGCTCGAAACCCGCTGATCCAATTCCTCCACGAGATCTCGAAGGCGGTTCAGATCAGTCTGTGTACTGCCCAGTTTTCTTAACGTCTGACCGCGGCGGATTTTATACTTCGTGATACCGGCAGCCTCCTCAAACATATGACGTCGATCCTGGGTGCTGTCAGACAAGATGTCCTCAATCATCTTGAGTTCGATGACCGAGTATGCACCGGCACCCATTCCCGTGTCCATAAAAAGGTCGGTAATATCTTTGAGTCGGCATTGAATGCCGTTTAACAGATACTCGGATTCACCGGATCGAAAGAGCCGCCGACCGATGGTTACTTCTTCATACTCTGTGGGAAGCACACCACGGGTATTTTCGATCGTGAGAAGAACCTCCGACATGCCCAGGGAGCGGCGGTTCGACGTGCCATTGAAAATGATGTTGTCCATTTTCTCTGAGCGAAGAATTCGGGCGCGTTGCTCTCCAATCACCCACCGGACGGCGTCCACGATGTTGGATTTCCCACAGCCGTTTGGTCCTACAATAACCGTGACTCCGGGTGAAAAATCCACGACCATTCGATCGGCAAAACTCTTAAAACCGTGAATTTCTAACCTGCTTAAATACATCTCCGATCGGATTGGACAGCAAGAACCGGGCAGACTGTAATTACGACAGTCTAAGACCGTTTTGCAAATCTAATTATCAACAAAAACAAAACATCCTATATTGTTATTTAACTAGTTGTTAATTAGTTATTTATAACTAGATTTATTTTAGAGCCAACGTTTTATGGTCCGTTATTGCACGATCATTCTATTCCATCCGGGGACCATCGAATCCGCACACCCGGCGTTTCGATTGATCGATCCTTTCCGTACTCTTCAAGATCGACCGTCGCGTATTGTTTTCCGCGGGAGTGTATCACACTATGCAGGACACAGGAATCGTCACACAACTCTTGGCTGATCATCGAACCGGTGATGAGAGCGCAAGCGAGCGACTGTATCAGATCGTTTATGACGAGTTAAAAGAAATGGCACAGCGGCAACTTCGCTTCAGGAAACCCGGCGAAACGCTGAATACGACGGGGTTGGTCCACGAGGCGTACCTGAAGATGTTTGATCGCTCGGATGGCGACTGGAAGGATCGAGCTCATTTCTTTGCGGTCACGGCTCGTGCGATGAGACAGATATTGGTCGACTATGCAAGGCGGACATCCGCCGAGAAGAGAGGCGGGAAGGCGCATCGAACCGATCTGCATGCATCGCTTATCAAGGACACAGACGAGCCCGTTGACATTCTGGATTTGGAAGAGGCGTTAAAACAACTTCAGGATCTAAAGCCCCGGCTCGCCCAGATCGTAGAATGTCGATTTTATGGTGGGCTATCGATTGAAGAGACTGCAGAAGTCCTCGGCCTGTCATCACGAACGGTCGATCGCGATTGGTACAAGGCCAAATCCTTTCTGTATCTTGCATTGAGCAGCGACGAGGACTGATTGTAGTCCTCCGTCCATTCTTCTTTCTTCGAACACGGGTCAATCTCGGGACTCATGAAAGACATTAGTCCTCAACGATGGAGCGAAATCGAGAACGTTCTCGACGAAGCACTGGAGGCGGCTCCAGAGGAGCAAAGTTCCATTGTTGATCAGCTCTGTGGCGACGACGAGGAACTTCGAGCCAGTGTGATGTCTCTTCTCAAGGCAGGGGAGCAGGTTTCGGATTTTCTGGAGGAGCCCGAGCGAAAAAAGTTTGAGCAGGCTTTGTTGGAGTTGGTCGCACGCAGCGAAACCGACGAGGATGAGGAGGCCGATCCAAATCTGAATCGAACGGTGGGTCCGTACCGCTTGATACGGAGGCTTGGTCGAGGAGGGATGGGCCAGGTCTATCTCGGCGTTCGAGCCGATGACACCTTCGACAAGTTCGTTGCCGTAAAAATCATTCGGCGAGGGATGGATACGGAGGAAATCCTTCAACGATTCCGTACGGAGCGCCGAATACTTGCCAGTCTCGTTCACCCGAACATCGCCCGTCTGTTGGACGGTGGAGCAACCGAAGATGGGTTGTCGTACTTCGTGATGGACTTCGTGGATGGCAAATCTATTACGGAGTTTGCGGACGAGCACCGCCTTTCGGTCAAGGAGCGGTTGAACTTGTTTCAGAGAGTCTGTTCGGCTGTCCACTACGCACATCAAAACCTGATCGTCCACAGGGATCTTAAACCGAGCAATATTCTGGTGACCGCTGACGGAGAGGTAAAACTCCTCGACTTTGGAATCGCCAAATTTCTCAGACCCGAAGAAGAAGACTTTACCGTTCCAATTACCCGCACGGAAGTGCGGATTATGACGCCGGAATATGCTTCTCCCGAACAGGCGCGGGGAGGTATAATCACCACCGCGAGCGACGTGTACCAGCTGGGGATTCTTCTCTACGAACTGCTCACGGGAGGGCGACCATACAATTTCTCTAGCGAGCGAAAGGCCGAAATCGAGAAAATTATATGCGAGACGGAACCTGAGCGGCCAAGTACCGCCATTTCACGCGTGACTACGGCCGGTGAAATTGAGGTGGATGTCAGCAAAATGCGGGGAACACCGATCGAGCGACTTCGGAAGCAACTCGCGGGTGACCTCGACCGAATCGTTCTGATGGCCCTTCGAAAGGAAGCTGACCGACGGTATCAGTCCGCCGATCAGTTTTTGGAAGACATTCAGCGATACCTGGCCGGATTGCCGGTCCAGGCACAGAGAGACACATGGGTATATCGATCGGGAAAATTCATACGCCGACACAAAATTGGCGTCGCTGCATCGACCGCAGTCGCCCTCTTACTCGTGGCCATTTCGGTTCTGGCTCTTCGCTCCGCCATCACGACCGCGCGTCAAAACCGTGAAATTCAAATCGCCCTCGAGAAGAAAAATCAAGTCACCGACTTGATGATTAGCATCTTTGAGGTATCTGACCCCGAAATCTCGCGCGGTCAGGATATTACGGCTCGGGAGCTTCTGGATCGAAGCGCCGAACGAATTGAACGTGAACTTGCCGACCAACCCGATGTCCAGGCGGCGATGCTTCATGCCATCGGTACGGTATACCTGCAGATCGGCTTAGCAGACGAATCGAAGCCCATGTTGGAGCGAGCCCTGGAAATGCGGCGCGAGATCTATGGCGACTCGGATTCTGACGAGCTCGCACAGAGTATTTTTGACCTTGCCCTGTGGCACGAAGAACAGGGTGAGGACGAGCTCTCCGTAGAGCTTCATCTCGAAGCTCTGGCGATGCGCGAGCGGCTTTACGAAGCTCCGAATGCTGCCATAGCCCAGAGTATGCATGAACTGGGAGTCGTCTACTATGAACTCACTGGCGACAACGATGAAGCCGAGAGGCTCTGGGGCGCCGCTCTGGATATGCGTCTGACACTTGAGGGTCCGGAAAGCCGGGATATTTCCGAAACCACGGTGAATCTGGCAGTGGTGTTGCACGACAAACGCGATTTCGAAGGCGCCGAACGGTATTACCGTCAAGGTCTGGCGATGCAGCGCAGGCTTTTGGGTGATGATCATCCGTTTGTTGCGACCGCGCTCTACAACCTGGGCTCGCTACTTCTTGACATGGGCTCGTTCCGAGAGGCCGAGCAATACGTTCGAGAATCTCTGGACCTGAGAACAACGCTGTATGGTTCGGAGCATCGATTGGTGGCGAACAGTATGAATATGCTGGGACAAATACTCTACAAGACGGGCAATCTGCTTGAGGCCGAGACTTTTTTGCGCCGGGCGTCAATATTGCATCAGGCAGATTATGGCCTGGTTCATGCCCGGGTTGGACGTGATCTGCAGATATTAGCACGCGTGCGGAATGGTCGCGGTGACCAGGCCGAAGCTGCAGAACTACTCGGTAGCGCAATTCGCATCTTCGACGAATTTTTTCCAAACGGACACTGGCTCCTCGCAGAATCGCAGGTTGATCTGGCCAAACTCAGGCTTGAGCAGAACCGGCTCACTGAGGCGGAAGAAAATCTTCGAAGTTCTTTACGCTTATACACGGAACTCTACGGCGCGGACAGTGAACAGGCTGCCGGTACGCAGCTCCTGTTGGGAATTTGCCTGACCCAAGCTGGTGATTACATCGAAGCTGAAGACCTGATATCCGCGAGTATTGCCTTCTACGACTTAAATCCCGGCTCTTCGGAAGAAAAACTCATGGAGGCCCGAGAGGCACTAGACGAACTGTATCGATTTTCGGGTCGGTCCCGCCCGATGGATCCGTGAGCCAGGCGCGTTTACGAGGCGATTTCTTTCTCCGCTTCCTCGGTGGCGAGCGATTCAAAAACCAATCCATCACCCGCATCGGCCACATCGATTCGCAATCGATGTCCGGCCTGGATCCATCCGGAAAGCAATTCCTCTGCCAGCTTGTTGGTAATCTGACGCTGAATCACTCGTTTAAGGGGTCTCGCACCAAAAGCCGGATCGAATCCTTTGTTGGCTAAGAAGTCCTTGGCGCGATCCGTGAGTTCCAGATCGATATCGTTACTTTTTTTAGCCAGCCGTCGAATCCGCTCGAACTGGATTTCGGCAATCTCTCTGATTTCGTCCCGACCCAACTGCTGGAATACGACGACCTCGTCGACACGATTGAGAAATTCAGGTCGCATGCGCTCCTTGAGAAGGGCTAACAAATCCGCTCGAAGTTTTTCCTTTGAGGCATCGTCCATCTCACCATCACTCGCATCGAACCGCCTCTGGATTAGCTCAGAACCGAGGTTGCTTGTCATGATGATGATTGAGTTTTTGAAATCTATCGTTCGCCCCTGATTATCGGTGAGTCGTCCGTCGTCCAATACCTGAAGCAGAATATTGAAGACTTCGGGATGGGCCTTTTCAATCTCATCCAGTAACACGACGCAGTACGGACGCCGACGAACCAATTCGGTGAGTTGACCGCCTTCTTCGTACCCGACATACCCGGGGGGTGCTCCAACCAGACGACTGACCGTGTGCCTCTCCTGATACTCACTCATGTCGATGCGGACCATGGCGTTTTCATCATTGAAGAGAAACTCAGCCAGGGCCTTGGCCAGCTCGGTTTTTCCGACACCGGTCGATCCCAGGAAAATGAAAGAACCGATCGGTCGATTCTCCTCCTGCAAACCGGCTCGTCCTCGCCGTACAGCATTCGCGACGGCGTCAATCGCTTCTCGTTGCCCCACGATTCTCTTCGCAAGATCCTCGTCCATCCGGATGAGTTTTTCACGCTCGCCCTCAAGCATACGGGACACGGGAATTCCCGTCCATTTGGAAACGATCTCTGCAATGTCTTCTGAGTCGATTTCCTCTTTGAGAAGAGCACCGGCCTTCTGAATTTTATGAAGGCGCTTTTTACTCTCCTCGGCTGCCTGTTCGAGCTGAGGGATCTTCCCATAACGAATTTCGGCAACTTCTCCATAATTTCCCTCTCGTTCCATTTTCTCGGCATCAAGCCGAAGATTTTCGATCTCTTCCTTCGCATCCCGAAGTGTCTGAATGGTCTCTTTTTCCAGATCCCAACGTGCCTTCAGGGCTAATTGCTGCTCTTCAAGATTGGCCAACTGCTCAGCAATTTGTCCGAGTTTGGCCTTGTCTTTCTCGCGCCTCATGGCCTCGCGCTCGATTTCAAGTTGCCGGATTTGTCGATCGAGTTGATCCAGCTCCTCCGGCATGGAATCAATTTCAATTCGGAGCCTGGCCGCCGATTCATCGATCAGGTCAATCGCCTTGTCCGGAAGAAATCGATCCGCGATGTATCGCGTGCTGAGCTCAGCCGCCGAGACAAGGGCCCCGTCTGTAATTCGAACTCCATGATGGACTTCATATCGTTCCTTGATGCCCCGAAGAATCGAGATGGTGTCCTCGATCGATGGTTCACTGACCAAAACGGTCTGAAATCGGCGCTCGAGAGCCTTGTCCTTCTCGAGGTACTTTCGATATTCGTCCAGCGTAGTGGCACCGATCGCTCGGAGTTCACCGTTCGCAAGAGCCGGCTTCAGGATATTTGCTGCATCCATGGCGCCTTCGGCACTTCCGGCGCCGACCAGGGTGTGAATCTCATCGATAAAGAGAATGACGCGACCCTCTGATTCAGCAATTTCTTTTACAACCGCTTTCAGTCGATCCTCAAATTCGCCTCGAAACTTGGCGCCCGCAATCAGGGCTCCCATATCCAGGGCCAAAATCTGTTTGTCCTTAAGTCCTTCAGGGACGTCGCCCTGAACGATCCGAATGGCCAATCCTTCTGCAATAGCCGTTTTACCGACGCCCGGCTCTCCAATCAACACCGGATTGTTTTTTTTGCGCCGAGAGAGGATCTGTAGAACGCGGCGGATCTCGTCGTCCCGCCCAATAACCGGATCAATTTTTCCTTTCTCAGCGAGCTGATTCAGATCCCGTGTGTAGCGCTCCAGTGCCTGATAGCGCGATTCGGCATGTTTGTCCGTTGCACTTCCGCTGCCGCGTACGCTCGACAAGACAGATAGAATGGTATCCTTCGTTACACCGTATTCACGGAGTGCTTCTCCGATCGACTCTTTCGAAGTGGCGAGTGCAATCAGGAGGTGTTCGGACGCTACGAATTCGTCCTGAAGTAATTCGGCCTCAGCGAGAGCCCGATCGAAAACTTTCTTAGCACTCTCTCCGATGTACTGACCTGTAACGCTTGATCCCGTAACTACAGGGAATTTTTCAAGAGCTTGCTCGATGCGGGTCTCGAAAATCGCCGAGTTGGCTTCCAATTTTGATAGAATCGCCTGGACGACTCCCGCTTCGTCGTCCAGAAATGCTTTCAGAAGATGCGCAGCTTCCAGGTGCTGGTGATTACGCGCGGCAGCAAATTCAGTGGCGTTCTGAACTGCTTCCTGAGCTTTTAGAGTAAACTTCTGAAGATTCATGCTTCGTCAATGGTTTTAGCCGGGAAATCCGGTAGATGAACCCCGTTCCCGCCGTTATGACAGGAGTTTCCGGTTTTCTTCTTGCCGAATTGGAGTACGAAAAGCATACCAACACGGCAAAAGGTGTCAGTATGGCAGAATCTGAAAGGATGTGATCCGGATTTAAGCTATCGGAGGACCTGAACTCGCACGAAGTCAAGCAGAACGGTGCCCGTACCGTTCAGACGAAATCCTGACGGACCCGCATCCGGAGTCGGGCCGTGCCCGTGTGCCACAAGCACTTCATCGCCGTAGGCCCGGGCGTGTGCACCGTCGGAAACCACCCGGAAGGTGACCCATCCGGACGGATGGTACGGTTTGGCATCCAACAGGTGAATATCCCCGTTTTCGCTGCGACCTTGACGCATCTCTCCATTTCCTATCGAAGTGAAATGGTAATTCCGCGCGTCTTCCACGTGATGGACGAACATGAGCACACCATCGAATTGATCGACGTTTGCCGCGAAATCAACCTGGATGTCATTCACAGGTTGATCGAACACGAACATGGCAACATGTCCGTCCGTTGAGAGAGCCAGCACTTCTCCTCGCTCTCCTCCATCCATGATGGACGTCTGGGAGAAGTCTCCAGCGCCAGCCGGGAAGGTCATTGAGGACTTCCAGGCCGACGAATGGGTGGGTTTCCACGACCAGCCACCGTTCTCCGTGAGAACAGGTGCCGATACGGTTTCCGCAGATAAATCCCCCGGGGCCGCAGGGACGCCCTGAACTGTATTATCTACTGTTTTTACACCGGCTCCGTACCTGAACACGAGCTGGGCTCCGTGCTCGGCAGTCTGATAAAGGAGAATGAGTCCGGCGGCAGGAATAACAACCATGGCCACCCAGACGGCCGTTTTCTTTCCAATAGGCGTGAAGTCGATCACGGGCCTGAGAATTGCGAAAACCCCGAAAAACCATACGGTCCACAAAGCCAAGTCGGCGTGTTCGGTCAGGACAGCATTGCCTTCCGTCGAGAGAAAAACGAGATCAGCGGCCTGTTTGCCGGCAAGAAATGTTACGAATACGGCAATCCCACCCAGGACATACAGCAGAACCGCTGCTTGGCGAAAAAACGGTCGCCGGCGTAAAAGGAGTCCCGTCCCATCCAACGCCACGGCTACAAATAGAAGTGCGATTGGGAAATGAACGAGAAGGGGGTGGATGTTGGGAGCCCATTCAGGAAGAAAGAAATCCATTTGCAGGAAATGTTTGATTCCAACGATTATGGTGATGAACGAATTCAATCATGGGATGTTACGCCCCGATGGAACTCTGTTTTTGGCGAAGGTGTAATGCTGCCTCTTTACCCGTCACGCGGCTTAATTCTACGAAATGGGCACCAAAGCAACCAAAATCCCGGATAACCATGGTGCTTCAGACGAATGGTGGACCAATTTTAGGCGACTGCTTGAGGATCAGTCTGACTGGCCGACCGAATACCTGTACAAATTCATCGTTCCGAAGGCCGGATTGGAAGCCTTGAAAAAGATATTTGGCGACGCAAAAATCATCGTTCGGGCCTCAAAAAGAGGGAATTACATCAGCGTGACATCTAGGCTGCCTGCCAGTTCTCCCGACGAGGTGATAGCCGTATATAAGGACGCCGGCAAGATCGAGGGGGTTATTTCACTCTGAGGCGTTGTATGACGGTGAGACATCGACCGGTTGAAATCCTTTTCGTATTCCGCTATTCTCAGTTTTACACACCGGGTCTTACCCATATCTCCAATGAAAAAACTGCTGCCTGCCATTCTTCTGCTGATCCTCATCCGGCCCGCACTGAGTCAGGACTACATCTTGAAACCGGATCGCGTATTCGATGGACAGTCTATGCATGAAGGATGGCAGGTTGCCGTAACCGGGGATCGCATTTCGTACGTGGGCCCCGAAGCTTTGATAAACGCCGGAGCCTCCCCTGAAATCATCGAGCTTACCGGAATGACGTTGTCGCCGGGGCTGATCGAAGGACATTCCCACGTTTTACTTCATCCGTACGACGAGGCATCCTGGAATGATCAGGTACTCAAGGAATCCAGAACGGAGCGTGTTGCAAGAGCGACGAACCATGTGCGAAATACGGTTCTGGCAGGGTTTACAACCATCCGAGATCTCGGCTCGGAGGGTGCTGACTATGCCGACGTAGGCATTAAACGATCGATCGAGAAAGGAATTATCGTGGGTCCAAGGATGCTCGTGGCCGGGCGGGCTCTGGTTGCAACGGGCAGCTACGGACCGAAGGGATTCCATCCAGATTTCGAAGTCCCGCTCGGCGCCGAACCGGCTGATGGAGTAGATGCGCTGATTCGGGCTACGCGAGATCAGATCGGCAAAGGGGCAGATCTGATTAAGATCTATGCGGATTATCGGTGGGGTCCGAACGGCGAGGCCATGCCCACTTATTCCGTCAGTGAGATCAAGCTCATCGTGGAAACCGCGACAGCCAGCGGACGCCCGGTCGTGGCTCATGCCGCGACGGCACAGGGAATGACGAATGCGATTCTCGGTGGAGTGGAAACCATAGAACATGGCGACGGGGCATCCGATGAGGTTTTCGCTCTCATGAAAGAACATGGAGTCGTCTGGTATCCTACACTTGCCGCTGTTGAAGCCATCTCCTCATATGCCGGATGGCGAAAAGGTGTTGATCCGGATCCGCCTCGCATCGTGCAAAAGAAGGCCTTGTTTCTGAGAGCGCTCGATTCGGGAATCAGGATCGGGTTGGGAAGCGACGTAGGTGTTTTCACTCACGGAGAGAATGCCTGGGAGTTAGAGCTTCTTGTGGAATACGGAATGACTCCTCTGGAGGCAATGCGTGCCGCGACGTCAGTAAATGCGGAAGTATTCCATCTTCCTGACCTTGGAATGATTCGATTCAGAATGCTGGCCGACCTGGTAGCCATGCGAGGAGACCCGACTGCGGATATCAGTGCGACGAGAAAAATCGAGTGGGTGATGAAAAGCGGTCGGATCCTGAAGCGACCCCACTAGAAAAACGATCGACTACAGCTCCTTCAAAATTCGGAGCTCGAGCCAGTTTACGGTGCCGGCGCTCGGGACGTCCAACTGAGATGTCTTAATCTCTACGTTGAGCTTTTGCCGTTCAGCCTGAATGAACAGATGGTTCAGCTCATCGATTCTATGCCTTAGTTCTTTCGCCAGGAGATAGTCCTTGTCGCGAAGCAACTGATCGACGAGCTTGTCTACGTCCCCGATTCCCGATTCCTGCTCCATATTTGCCTTTCTACTCCTTTAAGGCAGTTTGGGATGATGAGTCGACTCTCTTCTATTAACGCAAGAATACACCTAATTCGCTCTTTTCCCCAGTTGCGTGGCACCGTTCAACTCCTAATTACCTGGGCGCCGGCGAAGCCACTTGTCCAGGCAACTCGCCAACCCCAAAGGATCGTCCAAAAAAAGCCCGTAACGTGTGTGCGCACCGGACTTTTCGGGGTTTTTCGAAGAAAGGAATCGTCTACACTACTTCAGTTTGAACGTAACAGGGAGTGACATTTTCACTTTGACTGCCTTTCCCCTCTGCCTGCCGGGCGTAAACTTTGCCGAAAGGATTCCTTTGATGGCTTCCTCGTCGCAGCCAGCCCCAATACCTCGGGTAATGACTGCATCGGTGACATTTCCGTTTTCATCGACGATGAACTGAACGAAAACCCGTCCTTCAACGCCGGCTTTCTTCGCAATTTCCGGGTATTTAATCCTGGCCTGAAGCCCTGAGAGTCCACCGATCAGCTGGGGAGGCTCTTCCACAATGACGAAAATTTCTGGTTCCGGCTCCTCTTCCACGGCCGGCGGCGGAGGAGGCAGGTCCACCACTTCGTCTATATCAAGAAAAGCGTCCAGATCGAGTTCATCGTCTTCGAGTACCTCATCATTGGGCACTTCGACAGGAACAGGCGGACGCGGTGGTGGCGGTGGTTTCTCGATCTGTTCTGTTTGCTGGATTTCCTCCATTTGTACGACTTCCTGATCCATAAGCTGAACGTCAAAAGAGTCGTTTACCGTCATATCCAGATTGAATGCGATAATGAGGAGCGACAGCGTAATGATCATGCCGATTTCGACATAGATTGGATAACGCTGCCGTAAATCCGCCTCGTCGGTCTTGCGTAGTGCCATAACGGTCTAACAGGGACTAGGTGAACGGGAAGGCCGAAAAGTACGGCTATCTGGTTGAAAACACCAGCCCATTTCTCGCATCCGGGATCGTGTCTTTGTATTGAAGACCCTTTTCCCAGGTCAAAGTTTCTCAATGATCGCCCATCGCTCTAACTGAGGCGAAAGGAGACGGGAATAGACATTTTTACTCGAACCGATTCGCCTTTCAGGGTACCGGGCACGAACCTGGACTCGCCGAGCGCGCGAACAGCCTCTTCATCACAACCGCCTCCGAGGCCCCGCGTGATAACAATATTTGAGACACTGCCATCTGGCTCAACGACAAATTGTAAAAATACACGTCCCTCAATTCCGGCTATTTTAGCCATCTCCGGATATTGTATGCGATTCTGTAGGACTTCCAGTCCACCGATCAGTTGAGGAGGGGAGTCGACCATTCTGTAAATCTTGGAATCGGCCCGAACTTCGGTATGAATTTCCACGGCCAGTTGGGTCGTGGAATGGTGAGGCGCCCGATGCTGAATAAAATGCCAAGCATTTCCGAACCAGCCGAAGCTGAGTGAGAGGGTAACTACGAGCGTGCCAATAGCAAATGCCATGAGGGTTCGCGGTGAAAACCGGTGCGATAATCTAGGAGATTCCGGATGGGGATTCTCGGACATGACTCGATCTGAATTTTGATGAAGTAGCGTGAGTTAGACGGGCCCGCGGTACACTTACAAGATAGACCGGCGAGCCACCTCAAAGTTGCTCATCGTTTCGGCCCCTACGTTGATCCCAGTAAATCCAAACGAGTGTCCCCAGACCAAAACCTATAGCGTCAGCAATGGCGTCGTAAAGCGTCATTTGTCTTCCAAAAGGAAGGATACTCTGATACAGTTCGGTTAGGGGAGCAAAAGCAAGTCCTGAGACCAAAACGAGGACGATCATACGAGTGCTGTGGGCCGATAGAGCTCGCATCCACAGCAGGGCCAAACCAAAGAAGAGTCCCGCGTGGCCGAGCTTATCGTAGTTCCAAACCGGACTTGATGGAAGGCGATTGGACGGGATTGTAAGCAGGAGAAGAATGAATGCCGTCCATGCCAAAGCCATCGCAAGAGGCTTCCACTCAGATTTGGACATGGATCAATCGGGATGGGTGAGAAAATCAGGTATCATGGCGAGTAGGTCGCCCGCCATCATTGAGCTCATGGAATGCTCCAGAGCGTACTTGTCGGCTAGCGCGCCACCGATGTGGATGCCAGCCGTTGCGGCTTCGAGGGGTGAAAGGCCTTGTGCCAGAAGCCCTGCCACCATACCCGACAAAACGTCTCCAGATCCCGCCGTCGCTGCCGCAGGATTCCCCGTGTCATTAATAATTACATCTCCATTCGGAGCGGCCGTTACGGAAGGCATCCCCTTCAACAGTACGATCACGTTCCACTCTGTAGCGAACGCCCTCGCGGCTCGAATCGGCGACTCATTTATCGAGCGGTCTCCGTTCTTAGAGAGTAATTCGAACTCACCCGAATGCGGCGTGAAGATCCACTTTCCATGGGCGTTGCTTCTGACAAATTCTTTCTCACCAATCAGCGCAAACAACCCATCCGCATCAATCACCACGGGCATGGAAGCCTGTTTAAGTACCTCGACTACGAGTTCTTTGGCTACCGGATTCCGCCCAAGCCCAGGTCCAATCAGGAGTGACTTGGCCTTTACCCATCTATTACCCAAATCGGAAATCATCTGCTCCACATTCCAATTCGCACCGTTGCGTCGAAGCGGTGCTACCGGGATTTCGGTCAGTTTTTCTGAGAGAATCGGGGCGATTTCATCCGGGCAAACGACCCCTACGTAGCCGCTCCCGATCCTAGCGGCAGCAGTGGCTGCAAGCACTGGAGCACCCGTAAAATTCTCAGAACCACCAATGACGATCGTCGGCCCGGTGGCATATTTGTGTGCTTTTCTGGCTCTGGCGGGCAGAAGCGCCGTCACGTATTCCCGTTGACATAGGCGCATACGGCCGTCGTCCGTGGAAACCTCGTCCAGAATATGATGGGGAATTCCGATTTCCGCGACCAGGACAGCTCCTGCATAATCCGGACCGTCTCCTACGAGGAGACCCGACTTGATCGCGGCCATCGTTATCGTTACATCGGCCCGGACCGCAGTGCCGAGCACACGACCGGTATCCGCGTCAAGACCACTGGGCAGGTCAACGGCAAGGACCGGGACCGTCTGTTGATTGAGCCAATCAATGACACCTGCAACGGGCTCGCGAATTTGATTGGAAATACCCGTTCCAAGAAGAGCATCGATGTAGAGATCTCCACCGGAGAGCGAGTCCAACGAGTCTAATTCGTCCGACCGAAGGATTCGGAGGCCATCTTCTTTGGCCACGATCTGCTCTAACAGATCGAAGTGTGCTTTGGCGTTTCCGACCAGATTCTCGGGATCGCTCGTCAGGTAAACATCCACGTCGATTCCAGCCTGATGAAGCACACGCGCTGCGACGAATCCGTCGCCGCCATTATTTCCCTTTCCGCAGAGGCAAATCGTAATCCCTGGATCTTCCTCGTCGAGCATGAACATGGCCTCTTCGGCAACCGCTCGACCGGCAACTTCCATGAGCGTAAATCCAGGGATCCCGAGCTCTTCGATCGCGCGACGATCCGCTTCGCGCATGGCTGCAGCAGTCAATACGGGAGTTAGGAATTGAATTGGTTTAATCAACGATCATCCTCACTGTGTCCGGTATCACGGTATCCCAACGGGGTCGTACAGATTCTTCAACGATTTTCCAGGCGATCGGCTCCGGTTCAACGTAGGGTTTCAGGCTTCCCGGGTTCCATTTTCGGTCATTATTTCTGTCGACGAATGCTCGAACGAGATACTTTGTTTGTCCCGGTAATCCCGAAAAGCGAAAATTTCCAGCCGAATCCGTTAACGTCAGGTACGTGGATGATCCTGCGTCATTGCGGATGAGCTGCACGATTATCGGAGACGAGGCTCCGTTTGCTCTGACGACTCCGCTTAATTCTCCGATGCTCGCATTATTAACTCGAACAAAGATCCGAGAATAGGTTGTATCGGGTCCGGTCAGGTATACTTCCAGAGGCGACCTAAAATCGGGCTCACGTAACATCAGCTTAACGCCATTCGTCGTTATGATATGATGGGGGACCGGGACACCGGATGTATCTCGCACTTCAATGATCCAGTTCTCCGCCGGCGGGGATGAAAACGAAAGGGCGGGACGGATACCGGGCCAAAGCCTAAAATGGCCGGCAGCGTCAGCGGAGAGCGTGTCGGGTTGAAACCCGAGAAAGGAACTGGTGCCAAAAAATGGTTGGCTCGATGGGGTGAAGTAGAGCGTGTCAGAGACCATCGTGTTTCCGGTGGAATCGGAAATGGACGCATGACCAGATAATCGATGAGGTGCGCTAGCGAGTGGATCATGCCTGAGGATAATCTCCCGAGGGTCGTCTCCCGAGTACATTCCGCGCACCGTTTGACGCTCGGAAGATATTGAGTCGGCAACGAGCCAATTCACCACGGACGTGTCGCTCAGGACAACGGCTTCAGAAAACCGAAGTTGAAGCTCCTGGTTCGAAAGAGCTCTGGCTTCTTGGATGCGAGGGTGCTCAGTATCGATCGTAGCCAACACCCATGGTCGATCGACCGCTTGTCCGATGGAGTCGGCCACGAGAACGTCTACGGGGGGGAAAGCTGCTTTTTCACCTCGATCGAGGATCCGATTCCTGTTAGCATCCCGCAGTGCGATCACGCGATATGGACCCTCGCGGAGATACGAGAGCGAGAAATATCCCTCAACATCGGTCTGGGTTCGGTAGTCGGGAGTGGTTCCGGCTTGAACCACTGCCAATGAATCGACCACAAAGGCAAATACGTCGGTTGAAACGGCCGGAGTACCATCGGAAAAATGCAATACCCGACCCTTTAACTTACCGCGGTTGATCGAAGGACCCGTACCGAACGCGACCGTAATCGGCTCGGTAAGCGAAACGTTGTGGGCGTCTCGCAGACCAGAATCGATCGTGATGATATAGGTCGTATTCGATCGGAGAGGACCCGGGAATATGACTTCAATTCGGTCATTTCGAATTCGGACGTCAAAGGGTTGGTCAAAATCCGGGACGACCGAGATGGCCTGCGCTGCAGAACGTTCATCCAGCCGTTCGTCAAACTGAAAACTGATTCGATCGATCGTCTGATTGACCGATCCATCAGGCGGAACGGAGAAAACAAGAGTCGGTGGATCCCGATCGGGGGGACCGCCGGTTGGCGGAACGGGTACTGCGCACCCAGCCATCACAATCATGGCAACAATAATCCATGGCCAGCTAGTCGACATATCTCGGCGCTGACCATCATCCCTCCCGGCAGTACAATGGAACGCACCGAACGGTAATCGAGAATCACTCATCCGTTGTCTGACCGTTTACTTCGGAGATTGAAGAACAGATACGTGCCGATTACGGCCGCACCCACGATGACAGTCGGTTCAAGTACTCTGTGCAACCACCCTTTGTCTTCAAATTCAACGTTTGTTTCCTCATACCGAGGATCGGTCAGACGGTCCGCGAGACTCGCATCTACCGTATCTACAAGTTCTTGACTACACAGACTGTCTGCCAGTATCTGCGCATCCGGACCCGTGAAAATGTACCGCATAGCGACCGATGCCGTTCGTTCGACCAATCCAGACCCAAGACGGCGCATGTGAATGCTGACATGGTCTATTCTGTACCGAAATCGGGGTAACTTCAAATCCACATTGGAAGAGTCAATCGTGTAAACGGTATGACCTTCGTTCATCCAGTGAGATACGAGGGCCGGGCGCAGGTACGGGGCACGCTCATCGGCATCCAATTCGAACGAGTCCGCGTCAATCAGCACATCGGCAATGCACTCGATCCCGGCCGCCTGCAGCCGTTCGAGGTGAACCGGCTGGGCGGATGAAAGAGCACTCATTGATGCAAAAATGGCTATGAAAAATAAATGCTTCAAGAAAGTGCCCACGATGATCAGTCCAGTGTGGGTGCCCGACCGGCACACGTCGCAAGATCCGAAGGGGGGCGTTGCCGGTCAACGGAATTCCCCGCGCAATTTTAGAGGTGCAACTTTAGAAAAGTAATTTTAGAGGCGCAACTTTACTGAAGCATTTTGAAGACGTAACCCTATTTTCAGGTCGCCAATTACTTATTTAAGGAGTACCGTGCTTACTGAAAAGCAGAAAAAGGAAATTGCTTCCCTGAATAGACGAAAGAATCGGGAGCAGCAGAACGTCTTTCTTGTCGAGGGTATTCGTTCTGTCGATACCGCCCTCGAGTCAGTTGCAGAGGTGAGATTTTTGATTTCGACTTCAGCCACGCACTCACCGGAGCGAGACAGTCGGGCAGAATCGTTAGGGGGTATAGCGGCCACACTTTCTGAGAGCGAGATGGCGAAGATCTCGGACGTTCGAAATTCTCAGGGGCTGCTGCTTGTGGCTGCACGGCCATGGTCTGATCCTGACGATCTGCTCTCCCAAAATAGCATTTTGATCCTGGATGGAGTTCAGGATCCTGGCAATGTAGGTACGCTTCTGAGAACCGCGGCGTGGTTCGGCGTGGATGCCGTGCTGGCCGGCCCGGAAACCGCAGATTTTTTTAACGCGAAGGTAGTCCGAGCGAGTATGGGAGGGATCTGGGACGTGCAGCTTGCTTACACGGATGATCTGTCGGCTTGGTGTTCGGCCTGGACAGGCGCGGAGCGCTATCTCTATGCAGCTGATCTCGATGGCCAGGCGCTCGACGACTGGCTACCGACTTTCCCATCGGCGCTCATTGTTGGGAGCGAAGCCCGTGGAATATCCGAGGTCCTCGCACCCTTCATCATAGAGCGGATCTACGTGCCTTCGTCCCCGGCACGATCAGAAGAGCAGTACCCACGGAATCGGGCCACAGAATCGCTAAATGCGGCGGTCGCGGGAGCCCTGGTTATCTCGTCCTGGGTCCGCCAAATAGGTTGATTCTCCTCAGCTTGTTTCG
Organism: Bacteroidota bacterium; assembly: GCA_022567305.1. GTDB lineage: Bacteria > Bacteroidota > Rhodothermia > Rhodothermales > UBA10348 > SMXL01. The sequence goes on from JADFHF010000023.1 coordinate 48,948, forward strand.
GGTCAAAGCAGTATACTTCCTTGATTTAACGCATTTCAATTTCGGACCGGAGCCGCCGCATGGAGGTACCCTCCTTACAGGGCCTTGGGATTGAGTATGGTCTTCTCACGATGGAGAAGCGAGCCAAGCTCAGCGAGAAGCACCGCGTTCTTCGCATCGCGATTCCAAAGGAAATATCAAACGAAGAACGTCGCGTTGCAGTCTCTCCAGCCGGTGTTCACACGCTCGTATCCAATGGGCACGAGGTGATGATCGGTGCGGATGCAGGGGAAGCCGCTCACTTTCCGGACATCGAATATGCGGATGCGGGCGCACAAGTCGAATCCGATACCGCGACACTCTATGGCGCATGTGAACTCATCGTCAAAGTCGGTCCTCCGTCCGAAGAGGAGTTGAAACTGCTGCAAGAAAAGCAGATACTGATTTCGGCTCTCCATCTGGGTGAAACGACCCCCGATTTTCTAAAAAGACTGATGGACCTGGGCATCACAGGGATCGGATTTGAATTTATCCGCGACTCAGATGGCACACTCCCTATCGTCCGTATGATGCATGAAATCATGGGTTCGATGGCCGTTCAGATCGCAGCTCGCTATCTGGAGAGTTCAGAAGGAGGCAAGGGCGTGATGCTAGGCGGAATTTCCGGTGTGCCACCATCCAACGTGGTCATTCTTGGCGCTGGAGTGGTGGGCGAATGGGCTGCCCGAACGGCGCTGGGATTTGGCGCTCACGTCATCGTGCTCGACAATGATCTTGGCGCGCTCCGTTCCCTGGAGCACTACCTGGATCGAAGGATTACTACAGCCATGGCAACCGAGCAATACATTCGACACGCCGTCCAGACGGCTGATGTACTTATCGGCGCCATGATGACAGCTGGCCAACGATCGCCCATTATGGTGAGTAGGGATATGGTAGCAAGCATGCGAGATGGTTCGGTCATCGTAGATGCGGTGATTGATCAGGGCGGATGTATCGAAACGAGCAAACCAACGACGCATTCAGAGCCGGCTTTCAAGGAAAACGGTGTGATCCACTATTGTATCCCGAACATGCCCTCCAACGCAGCTCGAACGGCGACGTATGCGCTGACCAACGTCCTGGTACCGTATCTGATAAAAATCGGGGAGGTGAGATCGGTCAACGACGCGCTCTGGACGGACGTCGGTTTACGCAACGGCACGTATGTTTACCGCCGCCACTTGACGAAGAAGAGCCTGGCAACGATGTTTGGAATGCCCTACCGAGATATAGAGCTGTTGATTGCCAGCGGTATTTAATCAAGTCGGAATTCATTGAGTCGGAATCTATTGAGTCCCCCATGAATGTAGAAACCCACGCGCCGGTCAAGGCTGCCACCGGCACAGACCTCAGTTGCAAAGGATGGCACCAGGAGGCTGCCATGCGGATGCTAATGAACAATCTGGATCCGGCGGTGGCCGAGCGACCGGAGGACCTCATTGTATATGGTGGGGGTGGAAAAGCAGCGCGAGACTGGGCGAGCTATCACCGGATTATAGATACTCTGAAGCGTCTTGAACACGATGAAACTCTTCTGGTACAGAGCGGGAAGCCTGTCGGCGTATTCAAGACGCACGAAGAGGCGCCAAGAGTCCTGATCGCCAACGCTCATCTCGTGCCTAACTGGGCTAATTGGGACGAGTTTCGGCGGCTCGACGCTATGGGGTTGACGATGTACGGTCAGATGACGGCCGGGTCATGGATCTACATTGGAACGCAGGGAATCTTGCAGGGCACGTACGAGACTTTTGCCGAATGCGCCCGTAAATACTTCGACGGGTCGCTCAAGAATCGGCTGGTTGTTACCGCCGGACTCGGAGGCATGGGAGGTGCCCAACCATTAGCCGCGACGATGAATGACGGCCATTGTCTTGCGGTGGAAGTGGATTCTGTTCGAATTCAGCGCCGAGTGGAAACCGGCTACTGCGACACAGCCGCGGAGAGCCTGGATGAAGCGCTCGAAATGCTGGACGATGCCCGTGCGCGTTCAGAACCGCTGTCTGTTGGCCTACTCGGGAATATTGCTGAAGTACTCCCGGAAATGGTTCGTCGGGACATCACACCGGATGTGCTCACAGATCAGACGTCGGCGCATGACCTTCTGCTAGGATACATCCCGGCGGGATATTCTTTGGAAGAGGCCTCTGCCTTACGCGAGAATGATCCTGCGAGCTACGAAGAAGCCGTCCTGGATTCCATGCAGGTTCACGTCGAAGCCATGCTTGAGATGAAGAATCAGGGAGCCATCACTTTTGATTACGGCAACAATCTGCGAGGACAGGTTTCGGATCGTCGGGGGATGACGAAAGCGTTCGATATACCGGGATTCGTACCCGAATTTATCCGGCCGTTGTTCTGCAAGGGGTCTGGGCCGTTTCGTTGGGCGGCCCTCTCCGGTGCGCCTGAGGACATTGAGGTAACCGACAATGCTATCTTAGAGACGTTTCCTGACAATGAAGTGCTTGCCCGCTGGATTTCGAAGGCTCGGGAAAAGGTTCAATTTCAAGGAGTGCCTGCTCGGATCTGCTGGTTGGAGTACGGAGAACGAGCCGAGATGGGAGAGAAATTCAATTGGCTCGTAAAGACCGGTCGTGTTCAGGCGCCACTCGTTATCGGTCGAGATCACCTCGATACCGGCTCCGTAGCCTCACCCAATCGCGAAACGGAGGGGATGAAGGATGGCTCGGATGCCATCGCCGACTGGCCGCTGCTCAATGCCATGCTCAATACGGCCTGTGGAGCCAGCTGGGTATCGTTGCACCACGGTGGGGGTGTCGGGATAGGTTATTCCATCCACTCCGGCATGGTCTGCGTTGCGGACGGAACAGAGATGGCTGATCGTAGGCTCAACCGGGTCTTAACTGCAGACCCCGGGACGGGGGTCATGCGACATGCCGATGCGGGATATGAGACCGCCGTCGAAACGGCCAACGAGCGAGGTGTCGATCTTCCCATGATCAACGGATAAAGCCAACCTGCATGTTAGATTTCGTCACTGTCTTAAATCTCGAAACCGATCTACAGAAGAGCCTGGACCATTTGCGCGAGGATCCTACGCGTGTCCGCGAATCCAGGGATCGATTAGAAGCAGCCGTTTCCGATGGGACCCCCACCTATGGTGTCAATACAGGATTTGGGAAGCTCGCCTCCAAGAAAATCAAAGAGCGAGATCAGAAGCGTCTGCAACGAAACTTGCTTTTGAGTCATGCTGTGGGAGTGGGAGACCCTATTCCGAAGCCCATCACCCGACTGATGCTGCGCTTGAAAATCCATGCTCTGGGTCTTGGATACTCAGGCGTTTCTGAGAAGACGTTTGAGCGACTCCTGGAAATGGACCGTCGCGGTTGGATTCCAGTAGTCCCGGCTCGCGGGAGTGTCGGGGCGTCTGGAGATCTGGCACCCCTTGCGCACCTCGCTCTTCCACTCATTGGCCACGGATTCATCTGGAGCGAGGACGACAGACAGATACCAGCAGCGGAAGTGCTGGCAGAAACGGGTCTGGAGCCCATTGATCTCCAGCCCAAAGATGGACTGAGTCTCATCAACGGAACCCAAATGATGACGGCGTATGGCGCGTTTATTTTCGCACGGTCTCTTCAACTGATTCGTACGGCGGATATCCTTTCTGCAATGAGCCTCGAAGCCCTTCAGGGAAGTCTGAAGCCATTCGATGGCCGCGTGCACGAGATCCGACCGCATCCAGGCCAAATAAAGGTGGCCGATAATATTCGGCTTCTGCTTGCCGATAGTGAGATTCTTGAGTCACACCGAGACTGTGGAAAAATTCAAGATCCGTACAGTTTGAGATGTATTCCTCAGGTGCATGGAGCCAGTCGAGACGCGCTCGAGCATGGACGATCCGTAATTGAAATAGAAATCAATTCGGTGACCGACAATCCGTTGGTCTTTGAACCCGGAGAGATCATCAGTGCTGGGAATTTTCATGGGCAACCGGTGGCATTAGTTCTGGACTATGCCGCGATCGCCCTGGCAGAGCTTGCTAGTATTTCGGAACGACGAATTTATCTGCTCTTGGAGGGGCACGACGGGTTGCCGGAGCTCCTGATGAAGGAGACGGGCCTTAATTCGGGATTTATGATTCCGCAGTACACGGCGGCGGCTCTGGTCTCGGAGAACAAAATATTGGCGCATCCCGCGTCGGTCGACTCTATACCGACCAGCCTGGGTCAGGAAGATCATGTCAGCATGGGAAGCATCAGCGCCATCAAACTGTTGCAGGTGATGAAAAATCTGGAACACGTGTTAGCGATCGAAATGCTGACTGCGGCTCAGGCATTGGACTACCGTTTGCCCCTGAAGCCGGGGCGTGGAGTCGAACTCGCACATGTTTACATTCGCGAAAGAATCCCTCACCGGGAATCTGACTACCTCTTTCAGGACGATCTGAAGCCGTGTCTTGAAATCGTCCGCTCGGCGGCGCTACATGAAGAGGTATCTGCCGCTATCGGGGCTCTGAAATAGTTGTTAGTGCCGATTCTTACCGACATATCCACTCTTTACACTTGCAAGCTGGACGGCGGACAGGACGAAGTTCATCCGATCATCGGAGCAACCATTGCCTGGGAAGATGAAACGATTCAATGGGTAGGGTCCGCGAGAGACGCTCCTGCTGGACTGGATACGGCTATGCAATACAGTGCCGATGGACAGGTGGTCGTGCCCGGCCTGGTGGACTGCCACACGCATATCGGGTTTGGGGGCTGGCGAGAAGACGAATTCGAGCAGCGGATAAAGGGTGCGGGATACCTTGAGATTGCCGAGGCCGGCGGAGGAATCCAAAAAACTGTGCGTCAGACACGAGAAGCAACCAACGAAGATCTGACGACCCACTGTCTAGCGGTGCTCGAGGAAATGGTTCGTCTCGGAGTAACAACCGTCGAATGCAAGTCTGGCTACGGACTTTCGGAAGAAGCAGAGCTTCAAATGCTGAGAATTTATATGTCGCTGAAAGAGCTGCAACCGGTGAGACTGGTTTCGACGTTTCTTGGAGCACATGTGATTCCACCCGAGTATTCCGATGATCGAGCCGGATATGTGTCCCTGTTGTGTGATACGCTAATTCCGCAGATCCAGGAGGATGATCTAGCCACCTTCTGCGACGTCTTTGTCGAAGAAGGGGCTTTTTCTGGAGAAGAAGCCGAAAAAATCCTTCGTTCTGCGCAGGATGCAGGAATGCAATCGAAGCTCCACGCAGATCAACTTTCCGATGGCGGAGGAGGAGCGCTGGCCGCTCGCCTCGGAGCGATTTCGGCAGATCACCTGGAATACACTTCGACCGCGGGAATCGACACTATGGCCGATGCCGGGGTCGTCGGTGTGTGCCTCCCGTTTGCCTCGCTCTATCTGAACCAGCAACCGATGCAGGGGCGCAAGTTCGTGCGCGCGGGCGTGCGCCTGGCTGTTGCGACCGATTTCAATCCGGGTTCGGCGCCCAGCTACCATCTTCCTCTCGCCATGATGCTTGCCTGCACCATGAGTCGATTTACACCGGCAGAGGCGCTGAAGGGTGCAACGATTCATGCCGCTCTCGCACTGGGTCTTGAGAGCTCGGTGGGTTCGATTGAAAAAGGGAAACGTGCCGATTTTGCAATCCTGGACGTTTCAGATGTTAATCATTGGATGTATCATTTTCGTTCCAATGCATGCACTCGGACGTTTATCGGCGGCATTCCACAGGATTGAGTATGGGCAGATGAAGACTAAGATTTTTACAACCGGCGGAACGATCGATAAGATTTACTTTGACGCTCAAAGTGAGTTTTCTGTAGGACGACCACAGATTACGACCATACTCGAACAGGCGATGGTTCAACTGCCCTTTGAAGTGGAGGAGCTGTTCCAGAAGGACAGCCTTGATGTTTCCGAAGAGGACCGCGCTCTTCTCCTGAAAAAGGTGAGCGAGGATCCGTGTGATCACATTATCATTACTCACGGTACGGATACGATGGTAGAGACGGCGCAGGTCCTGGAAGCCGTGACCGACAAAGTGGTCGTCCTGGTAGGATCGCTCAGTCCGGCTCGTTTCAAGGGTTCGGATGCAGAATTTAATATTGGATTTGCCCTCGGAGCACTTCAAGCGCTCTCCCCCGGTATTTATATCACGATGAACGGGCGCATATTTCGGCCTGACGAAGTTCGAAAGAACCGGGCTGAAAATCGATTCGAAGCGCTCGACTAAAGACCCACACGCTTATGTTTTTCAGACGACTGACGTCGGTTATTGCTTTTTGCCATTTGGCTTTGATGGTTCCTACAAATGCCCAGGATATTGGCCGGGAAACTGCCCAGGACGACTTCGATCTGGACCGATTTGCGTTCGCTCCTGGAATATCGGTGAGCCCCGACATTCCGACTCCTGAATCGTATTTGGGCTATGAACTGGGAACCCAGTACACGCTCTATGCAGACGTTGTCGGGTATATCCGTGCCGTTACCGAGGCCTCAGACCGAATCTCGATGCACGAATATGCCCGGACGTATGAAGACAGGCCCCTTCACTACCTGATTATTACATCCCCCAACAACCACGCCCGCATTGAGACCATTCGCGAGAACAACTTGAAGCTCGCCGATCCGTCCTTGTCCGCTGCCGAGGCTAGCGATCTGATCTCGTCGCAGCCCGTGATTCCATGGCTAAGCTATAACGTGCACGGTAATGAGCCGTCGAGCACGGAAGCCGCCATGCAGGTTATCTATCAACTGGCGGCCAATCAGGACGCTGCCACACTAGAATTATTGGACGCAGCCGTGGTCATCATTGACCCCACCATTAATCCCGACGGGAGGGATCGGTATGTTTACTGGTACCGGTCAATGCAGAGTCACGTTCTCAATCAGAATCGAGCAGACATCGAACACTCCGAACCCTGGCCCGGTGGCCGGACCAACCACTACTGGTTCGATTTGAATCGGGATTGGGTTTGGTTGGTCCATCCGGAGTCGCGAGGACGTCTTGAGGCTTATGGCAACTGGTTGCCTCAGATTCACGTGGATTACCATGAACAGAGTGCCAATAGCAACTACTTCACCATGCCCGGTCAGACTCCCAGAAATCTGAACCTACCAGACGAATATGAACCATGGGCTGAGGTGTTTGGACAGGCCAACGCCCGCGCGTTTGACGAGGCGCAGATCAACTATTTCACGCGCGAGTCATTCGATTTCTTTTATCCGGGATACGGCTCGTCTTATCCGAGCAATTTGGGAGCCATTGGGATGCTGGCCGAGCAGGGTGGCGGTTCCGGCAGTGCAAGAGCTGTTGAGACGGATGATGCAGTGGATTGGGTGTGACACGGCCCCTGGGTCGATCACGGCTCGGTAGCCGGAGATTATGCCGACTCGTTCGAGTCTCCGTACTCGTTCTGCCACTGCAGGAGCGGTCAGGCCGACCGATTCGGCGAGTTCGGCGAAGCTCATTCTCGCGTTGTCCTGGAGAAGCGAGAGGATCAACACATCGATGTCGTCGGAGCTTGCACGTTTAGGCATCTCATCGCCTCTCATCCGGAAATAGATTGGTTTAGAAAGTATAACAGAGAAATAACATCGTAAAACGGTGTGTTGCGAGACATTATGCCGCATAAGGGTGTCGCATCTTCTGGCCGGTGGCGCCATCATGGAGACATGACCGCACAGACCCAAATCTCCTTTGACCGGCTTCTAAACGAGTGGAACCGCCACGAAGCACTTCGCCGTCTGGGCGCGGACGTTCAAACTCTTGGCCAGAGCCGATTTCAACTCGACGACGCCCGCCGAGAATTGCGCTCCGCGGCCTGATTCCGAACACTCTCAATTCGGGTTAGCCAATGGCTGCACTAGCGTGCGTTCATGGGGAACAATACGCGCACCGAATTTCGAACTTGCCCGCTGTGTGAGGCAACCTGTGGACTTCAGATCGAGATCGAAGGCAACGCGGTCAAGCGCATCCGAGGCGATCGCGATGACGTGTTCTCACACGGATTTATCTGCCCCAAGGGGTCGACTCTGAAGCAACTTCACGAGGACCCCGACCGACTACGCACTCCGCTGATCAAGCGAGACGGCGTACACGAGCCCGCAACGTGGGACGAGGCGTGGGCGGCGGTCGCGGCGGGGCTCGGACCACATCTCGACGGTGACCGCAACGCCATCGGTGTCTATCTCGGCAATCCCAATGTGCACAACCTCGCGGCCGGGTTGTTCAACCGGGTCGTGCTCAAAGCGCTGGGCACCCGCAACATCTACACCGCGTCGACCGTGGATCAGATGCCGCGCCACACCTCGTCGGGTTATCTTTATGGCGATCCGTTCGCGATGCCGGTGCCGGACCTTGACCGCACAGACCATCTGCTTATGCTCGGCTCCAACCCCGCAGCTTCGAACGGGTCACTCTGCACCGCACCCGACTTCTGTGGCCGACTCGACGCCATCCGCGAGCGGGGAGGCTCGGTAATTCTGGTCGACCCGCGCCGCACCGA